>CACZBD010000012.1 GCA_902779305.1 uncultured Lachnospiraceae bacterium
ATAACCGCCCGACCTATCCGACACAATGGCCAAGTGTCGGATAGGAACGGCAAAATTTTTTGCACTTCTATTGCTTCTTTATCACACATAAGCAAAGGCGCAGGGCATTCCGCTTCCCGAAGGTGGAGTCCACTGCTATAACATGATCGGCAGTTGTGTCTTTGATCTGACGTGCGAGCAGTTTGGAGACAGAGATCTAAGCTATGAAAACAACCCGGAGCAGTTTCGGGAGGAACATTTTTCGAAAGAAGAAAAACGGATCAGATATGAAAATTTGAAAAGCGCCCTTAGAGCGAGTCTTGCAGATTTTCAATGAAGTATCAGCCACGTTGTGATATACTGTAGCCATGCATTACAATATATCTTTTGACATAGCAGCCATACTTGTTCTTATCGTTCTCGCGGTCGGGATGAAAACCGTTCTCTACACGGATACGCGGGGGCATAAACTTGTGCGCATATATGTGTATTCCGTGATCGCATTCGCCGTGATCGATGTGATCACCGCATACACGATCTGTTACGGGTCCGTTGTTCCGGATCCCGTGAACCTCATATTGAACAGTCTGTATCACTACGCATCCGCACTCAGCGTCGCGACTGCCATGCGGACGATTCTCAATTACTACCCGAGCGCTTCCAAAACATCCGTGATGATCAACCGGATTCTGCTGTATCTTCTGGTCGCGCTGATAACAGTCAATCTGTTCACCGGCTGTCTTTTCCGGTTTGAAAACGGCGAGTATTATCACGGCAGTCTCTATTATGCCGGATATGCCATCCCTTTGGCAATCGTGCTTCACATGCTGTATGTCGTGGTGGTCAACCGCACCGACAAACCGCGCGCCATTTCCAGGATCATTCTTTTCTTCCTGTTTCTGCCGACAATCTTTACCGTGATCCAGATGATCTTCGTCGATGTTCTGCTCATCGCGTTCGGTGAAGCGTTCTCCGCGCTCATCATGCTTTTTGCGCTCGAAACGCCTGACTACCGCAAACTCATGAAGACCATGAAGGAACTTGAGATCGCAAGAGAGGAAGCCAACGTTGCAAACCGCACGAAGAGGGATTTTCTCGCAAGCATGTCCCATGAGATCCGCACACCGATCAACGGGATCCTCGGCATGAACGCGATGATCTTAAGGGATGCTAAAGACCCCCAGGTCGTGGAGTATGCCGAGAACATCCGGATCGCCGGAAACGCGCTTTTATCGATCATCAATGATATCCTGGATCTTACCAAAATCGAATCCGGCAGGATGGAACTCATTTCGGACCGTTATGAGCTGTTCAACGTCATGAATGAATGCTACCAGATGAACCGGATGCGCGCGAGTGAAAAGGGCCTTGCGTTTACCTTTGAAAATGATCCGGACATGCCTTCCGAATACTTTGGCGATGAAGTGCGGATCCGCCAGATCATCAACAACCTGCTTTCCAACGGGATCAAATATACGCAGGAAGGCTCCGTCCTGTTAAAGATCGGATTTGTAAAAAATCATGAGGCCTCTGACAGTGAAGCCGACGGTACATTGACTATCACAGTCAAAGACACCGGGATCGGGATCAAACAGGAGGATCTGGGCAACCTCTTCAAGACTTTCAGCAGACTCGAAGAGAGCCGGAACAGGCATATCGAGGGAACGGGACTCGGACTGCATATCACGCAGCAGCTTGTGCTGATGATGCAGGGCACGATCGACGTGGAAAGCGAATACGGAAAAGGCACAGTCTTTACGGTCAAAATTCCGCAGAAGGTTACCGGCACAAAGCCCATGGGTGATTTTGCCGTAAGGCTTAAGGAACATACAAGTGTTGCCGCAGGCGCGACCGAAACGTTTAAAGCTGCCGGCAAACGGGTTCTTATCGTTGATGACGTGAAGATGAATGTGCTCGTATTCAAGGGACTTTTGCGCGGCAGTGAGATGACGATCGACAGCGCATATTCCGGGGCTGAAGCGATCGAAATGACGGAAAAAATAAAATATGACATTATTTTCATGGATCATCTGATGCCGGAAATGGACGGGATTGAGACATTCCACAGGATCCGTGAAGACGAAGAGAATATCAACCGCGACACGCCGGTCGTGGTGCTTACGGCAAATGCGCTCGTCGGGATGCGTACGTCCTATCTCAAGGAAGGCTTTGCCGAGTATATCAGCAAGCCCGTCGAACAGGAGCAGCTGCTTGCCGTGACGGGAGAACTTCTGGGGCGCTGATCGCAAAAAAGCGTTTGCAATTTACATTTCGGATAAGGAATTTTCGCTGATTTCCCTGCCGTCTTTTAATATATAGGCAACCGTGTGCTTTTTAAGATACCTGCGCGCGCTTTCCTCGTCTTTGACAAATACCCCTTTGCAGCGATCGCTCATGATCTCTTTAAAAACTTTCAGATTTTCGGCTGAATCGCTGATCACGAGAACGGTCGGCTTATCGGAACCGTCCGGATCTCCTTGTTCATCTATCTGCTCTTTTGTAAGGATCAGAGAGCTGTCAAGGTTCTTCATCAGGATCTCTTCCAGTTCGGGATACATGACGGGTTTTGAGAGATAGTCGGTAAAACCTTCTTTGATATACGCATCTTTTGCGCCGACGATCGCATCGGCTGTAAGCGCGATCACAGGCGTGCCTTCGGCCAGTTTTTCGCTGCGTATGATCTTGAGCGTTTGCGTACCGGACATTCCCGGCATCATCTGGTCAAGGAGAATGATGTCAAAATGCTCCGCTCTGAGGATGTCGATACATTTCTGCCCACTCAGCGCGGCGGTCACTTTTATTCTCGTTTCTTTCATGAGCTCTGTGATCACTTCCAGGTTCATTTCGTTGTCATCAACGATCAGAACTCTGGCATTCGGCGCTATAAGGACGGGCACATATTCTTTGGCGGTGATCTGCGCCTTTTCGAGAAGTTTTGCGTAATCGCCTATCGGTGTGGGGTCGATCACTTCCTGAATGACTTTTACGGTAAAAGTCGATCCCTTTGTGTATTCGCTTTTTACGGAGATTCCGCCGCCCATCAGTTTCACCAGCTGTTTCGTGATGTTAAGCCCCAGACCGGTTCCTTCAATGTTCCGGTTTTTGGTTTCATCAAGCCGCTGAAACGGAGAGAAGAGTTTATCCATATCTTCTTCTTTGATCCCCATTCCCGTGTCCGTGGCTGTAAAACACAGAATGCTGTTTTGCCTGTCAAAAGAAAACTGCAGACTGATGCCACCCTGTTCGGTATATTTGATCGCATTGTTGGTAATGTTTAAGATGATCTGCCGGATCCGGATCTCATCTCCCATAAAGGAGCACGGGATGTCAGGGTCGACATCCAGATCATAGGAGAGGCCTTTTTCTTCGGCTTTCTTCTTTGTCATGTTGACAATGTCGTTCAATACGGAGGCAAAATCGTATCTGATCGGAACGAGTTCCATTTTGCCGGATTCGATCTTGGAAAGGTCCAGAATGTCGTTGATGATGGACAGCAGGGTCCGGCTCGCGTTTCTGATGTCTCCGGCGTATTTGCGCGTCTTTGGCTCATTGGTCTCGCGCAGGATCATCTCATCCATTCCGATGATCGCATTCATCGGGGTGCGGATCTCATGAGACATGTTGGCGAGAAAATTGCTTTTGGCAAGGTTTCCCTGATCCGCTATGTCTTTCGCGGACAGGAGCTGTTTGGAATAATCCATCTGATGGAGCGTGTTCAGATGGTACTGCACCATGATATAAGCGGTGACCAGCGCTTCTGCAAAGTAGAGAATGGGAAACCGCTGCAGCATCGTTTCCGAATAATTGTTTTCAACAAGACGTCGCAGCGGTGTATAGAATACGGCAAAATAGAGCACGACAAAATAAGCCGAGAGCGAAATCCCGGATTTAACATCTCCGAAATAACCGAGCGCAAGGGGAAGCAGGAGTGTCCAGAGGATTGCAAATCCGTTCGTGGAGAAAAAAGTGTCATAGGTATAATTGACCATGAAGTACAGCATCGCCGCAATAATGGTAAGACGGCGGTCTTTCTTCACGACCGTAAAGTAGAGGGCAAACAGCCCCGAGATGATGCCGAAAATGGCTGTGGCTGCTTCACGCACATACCCTTTATTGAGATTCATGTAACCCGTGACGACACTGAGGACAACGATGAGCACGCTGCCAAACGCGAGTCCGCGAAGATTGGCTTTATACCGTTCCCCTTCAAAAATACTGCGTCCGAGTTCTTTCCAGATGTTTTTCAGATATTTGATCATGGTGTGATTATACACTGAATGGGTTCAAAGTTGCAAAATCTGATTTTATATTGACACTTCCTACCTTTGGATTTATGATTATGGATACAAATCGTAGGTAACATTTCTGGGTACACATCTGGCGTTTCATTTCGCCAAACATTCCAGAAAACGCTGCATTAATTAGGAAAAGGAGGCAATGAAGATGTCAGGAGAATTTGAAGAGAAGGTTTTGTCGAAACTCGATGCAATGGATCAAAGGCTCGATGCAATGGATCAAAGGTTCGATGCAATGGATCAAAGGTTCGATGCAATGGATCAAAGGCTCGGTGCAATGGATCAGACGTTGCAGAGCTTTCGCGAAGAAGTTAATCAGGAATTCTGGGCAGTTCGGATAGAAATGCAGGTAAGCATGGATAAAGTCGGCCAAAAGATAGAAAAATTAGATGACCGGGTTGGAAAATTAGAATCTGTTATCAGGAAAGATTGGGATGTTCCGAATCTGAAGATCATGTTGAATGAGACGATGGAAAAAGTCGGTACGCATTCGCAGCAAATTCGTGAGATCAATGCAAAACTGGACAAAGTTTGTGTGCAATAGAATGATTTATTGAAGGCAGATGAGTGGAAGCATCTGATCATGGTTCCGTACAAAGCGCGCGATCCGCTATGGGTGGCACGTTTTTGGTACACGCTTTTATGTAGAATTACATAGTTACACGAAAAGCCGCGTATGATAAAATGGGTGCATGGGTGAGATCACAACGGCTTTTTCCGAAACCATGAAACACATTTTTATCCGGATCTGTATATTAACAACGGCGTTATCCGCCCTGTTGTTGCAGGGCTGCAGTCTCAATGTCTCCGTATCAACACCGCCGGAGCTTATCGTGGACATTCATGATTATGAGTACCGGTGGGATCCTGTTGACGGAAAAATCTATGCGGATACCTCCGGTGCTGAGACGCTGGTGCTGAACAAAAAAGGGGAGCTGTATTATTTCGGGACCGAGAGTGCTGCGCCCGTCCTGATCATGCGCAATGTACAGAAGTTTTCCATAGGGGATGATTCGGATACCCTTGGCTGTACCGCGCCGGTTGCGGTGATCCTGACAAAAGACGGCGATCTGTATGCATGCGGGGAAACATTCTATTATACGATCCAGGATGTGGACGTCCTTGGGAACAGCAACACGCCGGACGGTGAAAGGATCTCTTTCTTAAAGCCTGTGCTGATCAACAGAAATGTCAGCGACTGCAGGGCAGGCTGGAGAGAGATCGATTACATCACGATGGATAACGATCTGTACCGGTCCCGCTACGTCTACGATCTTCTGGATGATGAGATCGAAAATCCGACACCTGCGGATGAGGTGGAGGACATATCACAATACTTTACCACCACACAGAACAGTCATTTTGTTTTGAGTCATACCGTGCAGATGAGTTGCGCGAGGAATTTCTTTGTTTCCGTGCTCGAAGATGGGAGTGTCTGGACCTGCTTTCTTCCGAAAGACGAGGAGGATATCCGGTATGCAAGCGGATACGGAGAGGTGCCCGGTGACGGAAGCGATACACTCATACCCGAAAAACCTGTGCAGATCTTTCCCGCGGGAACCTGCTTTTGACGGGAAGCTGCCTGCTCTCGTGATTTTTATCGCCCGATAAAGTTTCTTGCTTCCGGGGCAGGGATAATGATAAGATAAAAGGCAGAGAATTGAAATGAAACCGAAGGAATTTGGAACCGTAAAATGTCACTGATCTCATTACAGTTTTTTCTGTTTTTCATATTGGTCTGTCTGATCTATTTCCTGCTCCCGGCAAAAGCACAGTGGGTGTGGCTTTTGATCGCAAGCGCGGTGTTTTACTACAGCCACAGCTACTATTCCCCACACGTGTACCTGTGGTTCCTTGCGATCGTGCTCATCAACTGGGCAGGAGCCCTTTTTATGGGCGAAGACTGTTCCAAAAGTAAACTTGTCTACCGGCTTGTGCTGCTCTTTGATGTCGCTTCGCTTTGCATCTTCAAGTATTCACAGTTTTTCTATGACATCCTTCTTGCGATCGGCCGTCTGTTCGGCCGTGATTTTTCCAACGCCGTATGCAACATCATCACGTTTTATACCAGGGAACACTGCCCCGAGCGGATCTCTTACTTTGCGCTGATCCTGATCGCCTATATCACGGATGTATACTGGGGCAAAAGCAAAGCTTTAAAGAACCCCGGCAAGGCACTTTTGTTTACGTCTTATTTTCCGCTCATGACCTCCGGTCCCATTGTCACGCTCGATGAGATGGAAGGGCAGCTCTTTGGCGGGAAGCACCGTTTTTCCTATGACCGTTTTGTGCGCGGCATGGAACGCGTCCTCTGGGGCATGTTCAAGAAGATGGTCCTGTCCGAGCGGCTTGCGGTGATCGTGAGCAGGATCTATGATTATTACGAGGCTTATGACGGCCTGTATATTTTTGCGGCGGCCGCGATGTTTGCGCTGCAGCTGTACTGTGATTTTTCGGGACTGATGGATATCGTTCTGGGCTGCTCCGAGGTGCTTGGGATCAAACTTCCCGAGAACTTCGACAATCCGTTTGTCTCCGTGAGCCTCTCCGAATTCTGGAGAAGGTGGCACATCACGCTGGGCGGTTTCTTAAGGGACTATGTGCTCTATCCGCTCGAGCGTTCCTCTCTTCTTAAGAAGATGCGCAGATTCTGTAAAAATCACCTCGGGAAGGGTTATGAGAAAAAGTATAACCTTCCGCTGTATTTTTCCCTGCTCATTTCCTGGTTCCTGATCGGACTCTGGCACGGCGGCGGCTGGAACTATATCTTCGGCGTCGGTCTTTATATGTGGGCAGTGATCGTTTTGGGCGAACTGCTGTCGCCGGTCTTTGCGTGGCTCGTAAAAGTCCTTAAGATCAATACGGCATGCTTAAGCTACCGGATCTTTTTGCGGCTTCGGACTTTCGTGCTCTTTTCCTTCGGCCTGTCGTTTTTCAGAGCGAAAACCTTAAAGGACGGCTTTTTGATGTGGAAGGGCGCTTTTACGAAGTTTAATCCCTGGATCTTTTTCGACGAGAGCTTTTTCAACATGGGCTTGGACCGCAGGGAATGGGGCATCCTTATATTCGGACTGCTGCTGTTGTTCGTGGTATCGTTTATCTCCGGAAAACGCGATGTCAGGGATTATCTCAAGGAGCAGAATTTTGCGGCCAGGCTTCTGATCTTTGCTGCTCTCTTTGTCATGATCGTTGTATTCGGCTATTACGGCTCTGCTTTCAGTGCCGCGGATTTCATATACGGAAGATTCTGATCGATGGAAAAGAAAACAAAGCTTTACAATTTCATAAAGGCGGTTCTGATCGCTGCGCTTGCGATCCTGATCGTTTTGGGACTGTCAAAACTGCTGGTGTTAAAGAGTGAGGATGGGATCAATCAGTTCGATGCGCTCTACAAGCAGCCGAAGAACTCGATCGATGTGCTCTTTGTCGGAAGCTCCAAGGTATACTGCGATATTGCAACGGGAGTCCTTTGGGACGATCACGGGATCGCTGCGTTTGACCTCGGCGGCGCCGAAGCGCCGGCCTGGGTGTCCTATTATCAGCTGAAAGAAGCGCTCAGAAACCAGCGGCCGAAAGTGATCTGCTATGAGGTCTCGGTAGCCGCGATGTATGATTTTTCCTATCAGAAGGACAGTTGGGCGAGCGACAACGCTTACGGGATGAAGTGGAACGAAAACCGCATTGAGCAGCTTCGTGTCAATTCCGAAGGGGACAGTTTCTATCTGCGCCTGAATCCGTTCAACGTCATGCACGGCAGATACAACAGTTTAAGCGAAAACGATTTCACAAATGTCAGGAACACCGCAAATTATAAAGGCTTCGATCCGAGGGAAAGCGTCGTGCCGCAGGAAGAACCTGTGCCGGTAGAGGACTGCAGTCCCTGTCCCGAAAAGGATGAGGAATATATCCGTAAGATCATTGCACTTGCAAGAGAAGAAAACATCCCGCTTGTGCTGTTTGCTTCTCCCGAGAGCATGCCTGCCGAGTCGCAGATGATCATCAACTATATCGGCACGATCGCGGAAGCCGAGGGCGTTCCGTTTATGGATTTTAATAAATCCTATCACGCGTTCGGCATGGACTATGCCACCGATATGGCGGATTCGGACCATTTAAATTACAGCGGAAACCGGAAGTTCACGTCCTATTTCGGATCCGTCTTAAAGGAACAATATGACCTTCCCGACAGACGCGGCGATAAACGCTATGTTTCGTGGGAGTGGGATGCCGCGCTGCAGCGGCAGGAGAGGAACGATCTCGCGATCGTCAACTGTGAGGACGTAAATGAGATCTGGAACTTAACGTTCGGCTCCTATCTTGTCTTTGAGATCAGCGGCGATCAGGCGATCCTCTACGAAGACAACAGTACGGTTGATTTTCAGATGATCACGGAAAGCGGGGACGAGCCGTTCAAGATCGCATACAAAAGCGGACCGGATTCCTTCCTGTTTACCGAAGGCATGGGCAAAGAAGGCCGGATCGCCAAGATCTTCGTTAACGATACGGAATATCAGACGGAATTAAGAGACCAGATTTTTGTGTACGATACGATGAGACGGGAATTCGTAAAGAGCCTGTGTTACTGAAGACGAACCTGCAAGTGCGGAATTGTAAACGCTTCCGCAGTTTGCTATAATGATAGCAGGCGCGTGAATTGCAGTGCAGCAATAAGGAGGAGAGGGTATGTTCACATCAGGTATTTCACCGGCGTTTCCCTATACGCAGAATACGGGGATCCGGGAAACCGGGCGTAAAAGGGGACGTTCCACGGTCGGAGAGAAGCGCCTCAGCGCTAAGGGACAGGATTATCTGGACAAGCTCCGGGGGAAATTCGCAGACTACGATATCATCGTTGCGGATGATGACGATGACCGCGAGGGCCTGCTGTATGAGAGCGACAAGGAATTTGCCGTGCTGTTTTCCAGCGAGGAACTGGAAAAGATGGCGGAAGATCCAACCTACGCTGACGGGAAACTGAACAGGCTGCAGTCGATCGTGGCGATGTCTACAAGGATCTGCGAGGAAAACGGCTTCGTGCTCGAACACGGGGACAAGCCCGCAACGCAGGACGGCGGTTACTTAAGAAGCCTTGCTTTTTCCGTATCATCGGACGGCACCGTCGGATTCTCGGCAGAACTCGAAGATCTGAACGGAAAGCGTTCCATTGTCAGCGCCACTTCGGAAGCGGAATTTGTCAAAAAACTGCAGGCACTGAAAAAAGAGTAGACCATTTTCCGATACTATCGTATATATAGGTGGAAGGAAGATAAACAACAGCAACCCGGAAGATTCCGGAAAACACAGAAAGGGTGACGAACATGGCAGAACTGAATGAAAAGAAAATGGCACTTACAGATGAGGAACTTGAAGGCGTAGCGGGCGGTCTGATCTTTGATGCTTCGAATATTTACGGTGCAGATCCGACACATCCGTGGGAAGTACTGGATAACCACAACGGCAATGTGCTCGGCAGATTCACCAACATCACGGATGCACAGAATTATGTAAGATCAATGTGGGGCAATGATCCCGAGAACACGATGCCGGTCAACTGGGATCAGGTTTGCTACTTAAGAGGTCAGAGATAAATGATCAAAGTGTGCGGTGATCTGTTCCTGCTGAACACGGATCATACGACCTACGCTTTTCGGGTCAGTCAAAATCACATATTGGAACATTTACACTACGGCGCGTCTCTTCCCGTTCCACGGGAAGCAGATGCGTTTGTGTTACCTCTTGCCCATAAGGTGAGCCACGGTAAGGGGACAACGATCAACTACGAAAAGGGATCTCCGCTTACGTTGGAGGATATGCCTTTGGAATATTCCTCCGTGGGAAAAGGGGATTTCAGGGAACCGGCGGCGCTGATCGTCTATGCAGACGGCAGTAGGACATCGGATTTTGTGTATGATTCTTATGAGATCAGGGATTCGATCCTGCCTCCTGACGGCATGCCCTGTGCTTATGCTAAGGAAGGCGATGAAGCAGGACAGCTGATCGTCCATCTGCTCGAGCGCTGCAAGGGCGTCCGTCTTGATCTGATCTATACGGTTTTTCCGAAGTGCGATGTGATCACCAGGCGTGCCGTGATCTTTAATGACGGGGAAGAGGAAGCGCATGTAAAAAGGCTCATGAGCATGCAGCTGGATCTTCATCCGGGCACCTACAGGATGGTCACGTTCGGCGGACACTGGGCAAGGGAAATGGAGCGTCATGAAACGTTCCTTAATCATGGTGTGCATGTCAACCATACCATGACCGGCACGTCCTCCAATAAAAATAACCCGTTTGTCATGCTTGCAGAGAAGGATTGCACGGAACTTGCGGGAGACTGCTATGCTTTCAATCTGGTCTATTCGGGAAATCATTATGAGGCCTGTGAGGTCAGTGGGTTCGGCGATCTGCGTTTTGTAAGCGGGATCGATCCGACGGATCTTGACCGGACAGTGGAAAAGGGCACGTCTTTTTCCACACCGGAAGCAGTCCTGACCTATTCGCCAGACGGGTTTTCTGGGATCAGCCGGAATATGCATGCGTTTGTCAGGAAGCATATCGTTCGCGGAACGTTCCGTGACAGACCGCGTCCGATCCTGCTGAATTCCTGGGAAGCGTCCTATTTTCATATCAATGAATTCAAACTGCTGCGGCTTGCCAAGAAGGCAAAAGAAGCCGGCATCGAGCTGCTCGTGATGGACGACGGGTGGTTTAAAAACCGCAATGATGACACCACGGCACTCGGAGACTGGGTTGCCGACAAAAAGAAACTGCCCGGCGGGATCAAACGGCTTTCCAAAAAAGTGCACGAGCTCGGGCTGCAGTTCGGGATCTGGGTCGAGCCTGAGATGATCAGTGAGGATTCGGATCTTTTCAGGGAACATCCGGAATACGCGATGCAGATCCCCGGCAGAGAGCAGAGCCTTGGCAGGAATCAGATGCTTTTGGACCTGACCAATCCTGCGGTCAGAGACTATGTGAAAAACGCGATGCGGTCGGTCTTTAAAGACAACGGGATCGACTATGTCAAATGGGACATGAACCGCCTGTTTTCCGATGCGTATTCCGGGATCCTTGCAGCAGACAGACAGGGAGAGGCAGCGCACCGGTGGGTGCTCGGACTTTATGATATTCTGGATACCCTGATGGGCGAATTTCCCGAGATCCTCTTTGAAGGCTGTTCTTCCGGCGGGAACCGGTTTGATCTCGGCATGCTTTGCTATTTCCCGCAGATCTGGGGAAGCGACGATACGGATGCGATCATGCGCACCATGATCCAGACCGGCTACAGTTACGGCTATCCGCTTTCGACGGTGAGCGCGCATGTTTCGGCGAGCCCCAATCACCAGACGCTTCGGAATGTGCCGTTATATACCAGATTCAACGTGGCTGCTTTCGGGGTGCTCGGCTATGAGATCAACCTCTGCGATCTAAAGAAAGAGGAACTGCAGGAGATCGCGGCGCAGACGGCACTGTACAGGGACTGGCAGGAAGTGTTCTTTGCGGGTGATTTTTACAGGATCACGGAACACGAATGGATGGTGGTCTCCAAGGATCGAAAGAGAGCCGTCGCGATGATCTGGAACGAACTGAATGTGCCGAACGGCGGTACGCTGGTGCTGAAGTGCAGGGGGCTTGACGAAAAGAAAACCTATCATGTCTATAACCTGCAGTTAAAGCACGACCTTAAGGATTTCGGAAATCTCGTGAACATGGTGGCGCCGGTGCATGTGAAGCAGGACTCCCTGCTGCACCATGCGATCGCAAAATTCGTAAAGATGGACGGCGAAGTGGAAGACTATACGGCAAGCGGCGCGCTGCTGAACGGTGCCGGGATCGTGCTGTCGCAGGAGTTCGGCGGGACCGGCTATGAAGGACAGACCAGGCTCTTCCAGGATTTTGCGTCGCGGATGTATTTCTTCGAGGAAGTGGATTCATAAGGCAGAGAATGTCCGGATCCGACGGCATTCAGAGCATAGATCAGCTTGCAGACCGGCTGAACGGAACGCATGGAAATTCGGGAACTTTCATATTTTCAACAATTTACCTGTCTGGCATCGGAATGTCCGGAGACCTGTTGCAGGGGCTGGATCATTCCGCTGGATGAGGAAGACGAGAGAAGACTTAAGGCGCAGAAAGGAATTCTGGGCCTCAAACTTTTTCTGGCGACAAGAGGGTGGCTTGCCAACAACTTCAATCCCTCTTCCGAAGTCTGCCCGTTCCTAAACAGGGAAGGCCTATGCTCGATGCAGCTGAAAAAGGGGCATGACATCCTGCCGGAAGCCTGCAGGGAATATCCGCGGTTTTACAGGAATTACGGACTGTGGGAGGAGCAGTACATCGATCTGTCCTGCATTGCGGGCGCCAGGCTGTGGTTTGATCATTATAACGATCTGAAGATCATAAAAAGAGAAGGGGACCCTGTCAGCGGCAAGGACTCTACGAACGAGGACGAAGAATATCTGCTGGCACTGGACCATTGCCGGGAAGAGATGATCAGCGCGCTGTTTGGCGTGAAGACGGCGGAAGATCTTCTTGCAGTATTTTCTGCCATCGATCTGCATGCAAAGAAGCTGCAGGAGACGGGCTTAAGAGCGAACGGGGAGAAAGAACTGCTAAAGGCGCTCGCTACGTTTGGACAGACGCGGGAGAGTGTGCTGCAGGGATTTACAAAGAGCAATGAATTATGTCAACCTACTTCTGACATAAAGATTTTCCCGCTGGATGCGGAAACGATCGGAAAGATCATGAAAACGCATCTGTTCAGTGAGCGGCTCAAAACGGCAAATCCGAACTTGCATACATTATGTAAACTTTACTACGATTACGGTAGCAGGCGGTTTGAACGGGAGTGGACACGGTCAGCCCTTGATTTTCTTAAGAGGAACGAACGCTATGTTCCGTATTATGCATCGTTGTATGCATTCTATCTCTACCAGCATTTCTTAAGGTGCTACGAGGATTACAGTTTCATCCGCAACGTGCGCACCGGTTTCATTCATGTCAACATGAAGTTCCTTTTTGATGTGTTGTGGGAACGGTCAAACGGAAAGATCACCGATGAAGTTTTCGTGCATGGCCTTGCCGTGTACAACCGCAGAGCCTACTTTAACGCACAGATCCTTGATGAGATGTACGCGGCTCTTGATTTTTAAAGAAAATACTTTCCTTGCTTTACATAAAGTGTTATAATATAGTGTACTATTGGATTGATTTGTCAGATAATTTCAGAAACAAAGTCAAAACATAGAGTGCAATGTTACTGGGGTAGGTTGCCGAAAGGAGGAGACCATGAGAATCGATGCACTGAATACAAACATCGTACAGCCGAATTATGATGTGGCGCGTACGGATGAAATGAAAGTTAAAGAACGCGAAGCTGCCGCAGCAGAAGAACAGAAGAAAGCGGACGAAGCCAAACAGGAGCGGCAGGAAGAAGCAGCAGCCGTAAATGCATCCGTTTACGGGAATGTTCTTTCCGAAGATGATGACGGCGATACGGTTGCAGCGCAGCAGCAGTCTCTTGAAGCACTGGAAGACGGTCTCGTATTTGCCAAGGAAGGTCAGGATGAGAAGACGGCAGCAGTCCGTCAGCAGCAGGAGAGTGTAGCGCTTCCCGGACAGGAAGAGAAGTCGGCTGCGGAGAAGCTGGAGGAAGAAGAAGCCGAGAAGGAACGTGATGAGGACAAAGCGCAGGCACAGTCCCTGACGGGCGTTTCCGCGGACCAGTTAGAGACCATGTATCTGCAGGGCAAGATCTCCCGTTACCAGTATGATCAGGAGATCGGCAGAAGAGATACCCTGATGGAAAAAGAAGAAGAACCCGTCGGGCAGCAGGAAGAGGAAGAAGACGAAGAAAACGAGCTGAATACGGAACGGGTCCGTCAGGAACAGAACGAGAACAATGCGTTCACACAGGAAATGTCCAGATTAAGCGGCGGTAAGGTGGAAGAAGATATCCGTGCCGATGCATTAAAGACCGCTAACGAGAACGACCGTGTGGATCTGATCACGAAAGTTTTTGAAATGAACTGACATTAGCAGTGATTTTGGCAGGCTGTGATCTTCAGATGGAATGCAGGGTAACGCTTACATTTCCTTTATCATCGTAGCAGAGCGTCATGTAAGTCGGTTTCCGGTCTTCCTGTCTCGGATAAGTCACACTGCCGGGATTTAAAAACGTAATACCGTTGTAGGTCTCCTGCACAGGTCTGTGCAAATGACCGAAAAATACATAATCCGCTTCCGCTTCCAGGGCAGCGTAGTACAGATCTGTCAGACCGGCATAGAGCCGGTGGCGGTGACCATGTACGATCAATGCCGTATGGGAGCCGAAGCGGATGATCTGTTTCTCGGAGAAATCTCTGTGATCGTTGTTGCCTCTGACAAGGTGCACTTCACAGCAGGCTCTGTTTACAAGTTCCGATTCCGGATACTCAAAGTCCCCACAATGCACAAGCATGTGATACGGTTTTTCTTTCTTGAGAATGTACCAGAGATTATTGTTTTGTCCGTGGGAATCGCTGACGAGCAGGATCTTTTTAGGTTCGCTCATGTGACTGTTCCTGATCTAAAATATTATGAGTGCCGGCGGTTTTTACGGAACCGCCGTTTCCGTTTTTATGATCGTTTAGCGGGAAGACCCCATCCGGCATCAGCCGGTTGCAGCAGGCTCATGAACCGGAAAACGCGCCGGCTTCTTTCAGAAGATCGCACATCGCGCGAAGGGCTTTGCCGCGGTGGCTGATCTTATTTTTTTCTTCCGGTGTAAGCTCGGCGTTGGTGCAGCCGCGGTCCGGCAGATAGAAGATCGGATCGTACCCGAAACCGTTTTCGCCCGCAGGCGCATGAGCGATCTGTCCTTCCATGGTGCGGCGCAGAACTTCCTCATGTCCGTCGGGAAATACGGCCGCCACGGCGCAGACAAATCTTGCGGAGCGCGCTTCTCCTTCAACGCCTGTCAGACGTTCGATCAGGCTTGCGTTTTTGACAGAATGCGGCGTGTCTTCCCCGAGGTACCTTGCAGAGTAGACCCCGGGTTCTTTGTTCAGGTAGTCGACCTCGAGTCCGGAATCATCCGCTAAGGTCAGCAGATGACACTTTCCTGCGATGGTGCGCGCTTTGATCAGCGCATTTTCCTCAAAGGTCGTCCCGTTTTCCTCGATGTCGCCTTCAAATCCCGCTTCCTTCATGGACAGGATCGTAACATCCTCATCCTGGAGGATCTGGCGGAACTCTCTTAATTTATCTTTGTTTCCCGTTGCGAAAATGATCTTTGTGTTCATATTATCCGTAAGTTACCCTTTGTCATTATTCTATCGACCCGTTCGCCGGTTCCGGCACAGGACCTGCAGCATTGTGATTTTTTCTCGGCGGCTTTGGCCCCGAGAACTGGTAGTAGTAGGTCTTCATCATGCCGTTGTAGATCTTGCGGTTCTTGTCGGCTTTTCTGCCGATATGTTTTTCCACATCCCCGTATCCCGTGATCACATATAACGACCAGGAATCCAGCGCTTTGTAACGCTCTGCCAGCTCCGTATAAAGGGCCTGCACCTCTTCCTTTTCTCCGATACGCTCTCCGTAGGGCGGGTTCGTGATGAGGAAACCGTATTTCTTCGGATGCGAGAGTTCGGCCACCGGGCGCTGTTGGAAATGGATCAGCTTGTCGACACCGGCGCGCTTCGCGTTTTCCCTTGCGGATGCAACGATCGAAGCGTCAATGTCATAACCCTGGATGTCGGTTTCGATGTTTAAGTTCAGAAGATCCGAAGCTTCGTCGCCCGCGCGGTACCAGATCTTTTTGTCGATCAGATTTTCCCACTCCTGTGAGAGAAAATCACGGTTCATGCCGGGTGCCATATTCGCGGCGATCATCGCGGCTTCGATCGGGATGGTTCCGCTGCCGCAGAAAGGATCCACAAGAATGCGGTCCCCTTTCCAGGGCGTTAAGAGGATCATGGCGGCTGCCAGGTTCTCCGCGATGGGCGCTTTGCTGACAAGTTTCCGGTATCCCCGCTTGTGCAGGGATTCGCCCGTCGTGTCGAGTCCGATCGTTACCTGATCGTTCATCAGAAAGACACGGAACGGGTAGGAAGCGCCGTCCTCTTTGAACCACGACACATGGTAGACCGTCTTCAGTTCCTCGACCATTGCTTTTTTGATGATGGACTGGATGTCGGAAGGCGAGAAGAGCTTGCTCTTGATGCTGGCCGCCTTGGCTACCCAGAACTTTCCGTCTTCCGGGATGTAGTCTTCCCAACGGACTTTTTTGACGCCCTCGAACAGCTCGTCATAGGTGGTCGCCTTGAAGCAGGCGGTTTTCACAAGGATCCGCTCCGCCGTTCTTAAGAAGATGTTGGCTCTTGCGATCGCCGCTTCGTCACCCGTAAAGTAGACTTTTCCGTTCTCCACGGCGCTGATGCTGTAGCCAAGATCGGTGATCTCTTTTTTTAATACCGCCTCCATGCCGAAGTGGCAGGGCGCGATCAGTTCATAGTTCATGCGTTAACAGTATTGTAGCCCGATGGGGGAACCAACGGGCTACGATGAGGGGAGTATAAATAATTAATAAGGGGTCGTAAATGAGGATCCTTTGAAGGGTAGACCCTCGCTTACATTGACAATTATAACCCGAAAAAAACAAAAAAACAAGCGGTTTTGAAAACTAGTGGTAAGGAATTTTTTGACAACAACATTTTGTAGTTTTATACTGTTTTAGGATTAATTTTGATGTAAAAATCACCCATATCACAGTTTTCGGAGGAAAGATCAATGGATGCGAAAGCGTATGCGCTGAAAAAACATGAAGAATGGAACGGAAAGATCGAAGTGACGCTTCGGCCGGAGCTTGAGACGATGGCCGATCTGGCGGTCGCCTATACGCCGGGGGTAGCGGAGCCCTGCTTAAAGATCAGTGAGAACACGGATCTTTCCTATACATATACCAGACGCCACAACCTGGTGGCGGTCGTCACGGACGGGACCGCGGTGCTCGGACTCGGGGATATCGGCCCGGAAGCCGGAATGCCCGTGATGGAAGGAAAGTGCTGCCTGTTCAAACGCTTTGGGGATATCGATGCGTTCCCGCTCTGCATCCGCTCGAAGGATGTGGATGAGATCGTCAATACCGTGGCGCTCCTTGCGGGGTCTTTCGGCGGGATCAATTTAGAGGATATCTCGGCACCGCGCTGTTTTGAGATCGAGCGGAAGCTGAAGGAAAGATGCGACATCCCGATCTTCCATGATGACCAGCACGGTACGGCGGTCGTCGTTCTGTCGGGTCTGATCAATGCCTTAAAAGTCGTCGGCAAACAGATGAGTGAGATCAGTGCCGTGGTCAACGGCGCCGGCGCTGCAGGGATCGCGATCACCAAACTCTTAATGACGGCAGGACTGAAAGACGTTGTCCTCTGCGACAGAAAGGGCGCGATCTATGAAGGAAGAGACGGCCTGAATCCGGTGAAAGAGGAGATGGCGAAGATCACGAACCGCGAACATAAGAGCGGAAGCCTTGCGGATGTGATCAAGGGCGCGGATGTGTTCATCGGCGTTTCCGCACCGGGCGTATTGACAAAAGAAATGATCGGGACGATGGCGAAGGATCCGATGATCTTTGCGATGGCCAATCCCGTTCCGGAGATCCTGCCGGATGAGGCAAAAGCAGCCGGGGCTGCAGTGGTTGCAACCGGAAGAAGTGATTTTCCCAATCAGGTTAACAATGTTCTGGCGTTTCCGGGGATCTTCCGCGGGGCGCTTGATGTGAGAGCGTCCGATATCAATGAGGAAATGAAACTTGCGGCGGCGCATGCCATCGCGGGTGTCGTAAAGGATGAAGAACGAAGCGCGGATTACATCATTCCGGACAGTTTTCATCCCGAGGTAAAATCAGCCGTTGCAAAAGCCGTGGCTGAAGCGGCCAAAAAGACCGGCGTTGCAAGGATCTGACATCGGGCGTCAGACTGCGGGATTCAGGATACTTCCGTATAGCGGTTGATGCTCCAGGCGCGGATGTTGATCTCGGTCAGCGCGCAGCCGCAGTAACTGCAGGTCTTGCTGCCGAGGTCTTTGATCGGCGCGCCGCACTGCGGACAGGTACTGCCGAGTGCTTTTTCGCCCGATGCGACCTTCGTGGTATCCTGCACATAGAGAAGTTCTATTTCATAGCGTTTCTGAGACAGGTGCGAGTCGCTTCCTTTTACGACGGCACCTGCCTTTGTTATATAATGATAATATCCGACGGCGGACTGCAGTAGGATCACGCAGCTGCCGTTCGTTTTCCGGTAATCCCGGATCTCCGTCTGGTGGATCTTCACATCACGGAAGATCTCTTTGGTGCCGGCATCCTTATTGGCATCAATGATCAGCAAGATCTGATTCTTCAGCTGGTCGGAAGCGTTCACGACAAGAGAGAGGTCCTGTTCAGAGATCGCGCGGAAAGCTGATTTTAACATATTTTCGGAACGCTGTTTAAATTCGGCCCAGTCAAATTCCGGGAAATCCGCCTTGATCCTGGGGATGCAAAGGGAAGTCATGCCGCTGACGGATTTCGGCGTGGTCTCAAATTCCTCTTCGATCGCCTTGAAATCCGTATCGGAGATCGCATCGATCAGCGGAGACGCGGTGTGAAAGATCTGGGAAACTTTCGCCACAATGCTTAAGACAAGCGCGAGTACGACGATCCCCAAAACGATAAATAGAATGCCTGCAATACCGAGTCCGCCCATGGATGTTCTCCTTTATTTCATGATCTGTTTTCATTGTATCTCATAGACAGGAAAAATCAAAATCATTTTTTGCATTCCTCTTCATAAATCAGGTATGTTATCCTGCCGAGAATGTGTTATAATACGAAAAGTGTCGGCTACCGGCAAAAGTAAGAATCAAGAAAAGGAGACCAGTTATGAATCTTTCACCTCTTCAAAAAGCAAGGTATGAGTATGTTCCGAAGCTTCCCGGCATGCTCAGGAACGGGATCGCTGAGATCAGCGTCAAAAACGGTGAAGCAACGTCCAGCGTGGCGGATCAGGACAAGATCAAAGCGCTTTTCCCCAATACATACGGTAAGAATGAAATTACCTTTACAAAAGGCAGCAACACCTCTCCTGCCAAAAAGCAGGTTGTCGGCGTGATCCTTTCCGGCGGACAGGCTCCGGGCGGACATAACGTGATCAGCGGCCTTTACGATGCCCTCAAGGCTACGGACAAAAACAATGTGCTGCTCGGTTTCAAGGGCGGCCCGAGCGGACTGATCGAGGATGATTTTGTCGAATTCGATGATGCATTCATCAACGCTTACAGAAACACGGGCGGGTTCGACATCATCGGTTCCGGCAGAACGAAACTGGAAACGGAAGAGCAGTTCAAGATCGTTACGGAAGTTGCCAAAAAGCACGGCCTTACCGCGATCGTGATCATCGGCGGCGACGATTCCAACACGAATGCCGCAGTGCTTGCGGAGTACATGGCAGCCAACAACACCGGCGTGCAGGTGATCGGATGCCCCAAGACCATCGACGGTGATCTGAAGAATGAAGACATCGAAGCATCCTTCGGTTTTGATACGGCAACCAAGACATATTCGGAACTGATCGGCAACATCGAAAGAGATGCCAACTCTGCCAAGAAGTACTGGCATTTCATCAAAGTCATGGGAAGAAGCGCAAGCCATGTTGCTCTCGAGTGCGCACTGCAGACGCAGCCCAACATCTGCCTGATCGGTGAGGAAGTTGCAGTCAAGAAGATGTCCCTTTCCCAGATCGCTTCCCAGATCGCTGATTCTGTGGAGAAGAGAGGAAATGCCGGCAACAACTTCGGTGTTGCGATCATTCCGGAAGGGATCGTGGAATTCGTTCCCGAGTTCTCCAAACTGATCGCCGAGATCAACGAACTTCTCGCAGGTGAGAATACCGCGAAGTTCAACGCGCTTCCCGACTGGGACGCGAAATACGCATTCATCGAAAACGGCCTGACGAAAGAATCCATGGCAGTATTCGCGATCCTGCCAACGCTCATCCAGCAGCAGCTGTTCTTGGAGCGTGACCCGCACGGCAATGTGCAGGTTTCCCTGATCGAATCCGAGAAACTGCTGTCCGCGCTTGTTAAGGACGAACTGGACAAGAGAAAAGCAGCCGGCACCTACAAAGGAAAATTCGGCACCCTGCATCACTTCTTCGGTTACGAAGGCAGATGCGCATTCCCTTCAAACTTTGATGCGGATTACTGCTACTCTCTCGGATATAACGCATTCATGCTGATCCAGTACGGTTATACCGGATACCTTTCCAAGGTTTCCAATCTTTCCAAACCGGCAGAAGAGTGGGTTGCAGGCGGCATGCCGATCACCAAGATGATGAACATCGAAAGAAGAAACGGTGAGGACAAGCCGGTCATCAGAAAAGCTCTGGTGGAACTGGACGGCGCGCCGTTCAAGTACTTTGCGGCAAACAGAGACAAGTGGGCCGTGGAGACCGCATTTACCTATCCGGGCGCGATCCAGTATTACGGACCTTCCGAGGTCTGCGATCTGACCACGAGAACGCTCGCTCTGGAAAAAGGCTGAACCGTGTGATTTTTACAAAATACGGGTTGTAACAAATAAAAGGGCTGCTGTAGAAATACAGCGGCCCTTTCTGTTTCGGAGCATCGGCAGCTTAAGCAGAACCGGGAATGTTCAGAATGTCTGCCTGCTCAGGTAGGAATTGTAGTAGTGCTCGTCGTCGGTCACGTCTTTGCCGAACCAGTCCGGGACCTGAAACTCCACGGCTTCTTCTTCGGACGGAAACTCGACTTCCGCGAGAATGAGCGGCGCAAACGGCGCATCAAACACATCCAGCTCGATGGTATAAGGATCACAGGGGATCAGATAACGCTTTTTGATGATCACGTTTCCGTCCGCCTTGCCTTTCAGCGTCTCGTAGGCGTCCTTTGTCAGCGGAAGGTTGTATTCCTCGTGTTTGATGAGCCCCTTTCCCTTGTAGGTCATGTAGTAAACATCGTCTTCCCTGCGCACGCGGATCGTCGGGGCCGTTGTCAGATAAGCCTGTTCGATCAGATGGAACGGATATTGTTCCAGACGTTCGGGAAGTGTTCTTACCAAAAATTTTCTTTCGATCTCGTATCCCATAAAGCACCTCGTTTTGATTTTTATCAGGAAGGCGCCGGTCGATTTTCTCCTTTACAACCATGCGCGCATTCATTATAATATTTTTCGGTCGAAATTGCGAGAGAGATGCGATCTCTTTTGCGCAATATCAGACCGCATAACGTGAAGATCAAGGCTTAAGCCGTTTTGTGAAAAGAGCGGCCGAAAAGACCGACTGAGAAGGAGAATGATTTTTATGGAGAGAAGAGTAGGAACCGTATCAAGAGGCATTCGTTGCCCGATCATCCGGGAAGGCGACAATCTGGCTGACATTGCCGTAACAAGTGTACTGGAGGCGGCGCAGAGCGAGGGCTTTTCCTTACGAGACAGGGATGTCATTTCCGTGACGGAATCCATCGTTGCAAGATCGCAGGGCAATTATGCGACGGTTGACGATATCGCCGATGATGTCAGGGCCAAGCTTGGCGGCGGCACGATCGGTGTGATCTTTCCGATCCTTTCGAGAAACCGTTTCGCGATCTGCTTAAAAGGTATCGCGCAGGGTGCCAAGAAGATCGTTCTGATGCTCAGCTATCCGTCCGATGAGGTCGGCAATGCGCTTCTGACCTACGACGATCTGGATGAAAAGGGGATCAACCCGTACAGCGATATCCTGACACTTGAGAAATACCGTGAACTGTTCGGCTACAGAAAGCATGAGTTCACCGGGATCGACTACATTGATTATTATTCCGACCTGATCAAAGAAGCGGGCGCGGAAGTGGAGATCATTTTCGCGAACCAGGCGACGGCGATCCTCGACTATGCGGATCACGTGCTGACCTGCGACATTCACACCAGAGCGCGCAGCAAACGTCTGTTAAAAGCAGCCGGCGCGAAGGCTGTATGCGGGCTGGACGACATCCTGACCGCACCGGTCAACGGCAGCGGCTACAATGAAAAATACGGTCTGCTCGGTTCCAACAAGTCCACGGAAGGCAAGATCAAACTCTTCCCGCGCGACTGTCAGGGACTGGTGGAAGACATCCAGAAGCAGATCCTGTCCGTAACCGGCAAGCATGTGGAAGTCATGGTATACGGCGACGGCGCATTCAAGGATCCGCAGGGCAAGATCTGGGAACTGGCCGATCCGGTCGTTTCTCCGGCATTTACCTCGGGACTTGTCGGCACACCCAGCGAACTGAAACTGAAATATCTTGCAGATAACGATTTCAAGAACTTAAGCGGCAAGGAACTTAAGGAAGCGATCGAGAAGAGCATCAAGGAAAAGGATGCCAACCTTGTCGGCAACATGGCTTCCCAGGGTACCACACCCAGACAGCTCACCGACCTGATCGGTTCGCTCTGCGACCTGACCAGCGGCTCGGGCGACAAGGGAACACCGATCGTCCTGGTACAGGGATATTTCGATAACTACACGAACGATTGAGATCGCGACTGAATGAATAGAGAAGAACCCCGGCCTCACAGATACGTGAAGCCGGGGTTTTTACGCGCTTATATACTTTTATATTTATACATATGCCTAGGGTCATACATGTGCTTAGGGCTGCTTGACCGGTCCGCCGGGATGGCGTATGGATGTATGAAACATCAATGTTGATAAAATAACAGCGTTACATAACGATAATATATAACAATGATACGCAACAATGATATATAACATAGATACATAACAACAATATATAACGATGTTATCTATTTTTCCTTTGCCGACGCGGCAGGCTGCAGGGCATGCAGGTTGTAGCGCTTTGTTGACCGTTTTGCCGCTTAGAATCCCAGATTGTCGTTTACCAGGATCACATGGATGCGTCCTTCGTGGCGGGAATATCTGGTGATCAGAAACTGGCAGCAGATGGTATCCGCGGATTTGCAGTTCATGCAGGCGCCTGTTTTGCTGCAGGGCGTATCGAGTCCGAAGCGCTGCGCATTGATCGGAGCCGCGACATTTCTGGCGCGTTTCATGGCACCGTCGATATCATTGCAGACCTTATTCATGCCGACGACCATCACGACTTTCTTGGGACCCTGCGCGATAAAGGAAACACGGTTGGAATTGCCGTCGATATTGACCAGGACGCCGTCTTCTGTCATGGCATTTACGCTTGAGAGAAAGACATCGGCGCCGTAGGCTTTGACCATTGCGGCGTATTTGTCTTCTTCCTGATCCCTGTCGAGGAATTGATAATCCGCGGTCTTCACTGCGTCCACCAGTCCGATCTCATGTGCGCTCATGGCGCCGCCCATGGTGACGCTGCTTCCTTTCGGGATCAGATCCAGGGCGATCTTTAAAGCCTCTTCTTTGTCCTTGGCATAATATCCCGTCATATTGCGGGACTGAAGACCTTTGATCACTTTCTGCGCTAGCAGTTCGTTTCTTTTGGTGATATTTTCATTCATGCTGCAACCTCCCGTTTTGGTGCTTTCCTATGTACTATTCATCATGATGTATATTTCTCGATTTTTCAAATGAAATTTCTATAAACCCGCATAGCATTTATTGTATGATCTTCACGGAAAAAGGTTGTGATGTTTCTTTATTCCGTCTTATAATATCTATGACTATTTTGTAAAATAAAGTGATATGATACATTGGTTTTTCCGTCATATTACAAATGGCATATGGGGTAAGAAGAATGAAAAAAATATTGAAATCAATGATCGCTATCCTAATCTGTCTGACAATGGTTTTTGACGGCCCGGTGGTCAGTTCTTTTGCAGCTGAAGTAGAAAAACCGAATTCGGCAGACACCACAGGGCTTTTGAAAATAGAGTATAACGATGAGACCTCTGACGATAATGTTCAGAATATTTTCAACGGCACAGATGAGAATACCATCGAAGAAACGGAGGAAGATTCTGAAGAATTATTAACAGACGATTATCTTTATTACAAGCCTTATCCCGAGGCGAATTATGAACTTAGATATCATGTTTTGGATGACGGAACGATCGGTATTGATGGATCTAAGAACTTAGGCACCCCATATCAAGAAGAACTTATCCTTCCAAGCGAAATTGATGGCAAAAGTGTTACAACGATAAGCAATTATGCTTTCGATACTGTTTACTATTTCACGGGTAATCTGACAATCCCGAATAGCATCACAACGATCGGAGACAGGGCATTTTGTTATGGCAGTTTTAATGGGACTCTGATATTTGGTAACAGCGTGAAGACGATTGGAGACCTGGCATTTTATGAGTGTAAAGGCTTCAAGGGTGATCTGACGATTCCGGACAGTGTCATGGCGATAGGCGACAATGCATTCTGCAATTGCACGGGCTTTAAAGGGAACCTGATAATCGGAAGCGGTGTAGAGACGATAGGCGCCGGCGCATTTTATAAGTGCGGAAACTTTACGGGGGGGCTGATGATACCGGATAGCGTTAAAACGATAGGCACCGGTGCATTTGGTTACTGCAGTGGCTTTACTGGGGACCTTAGACTCGGAAATGGCGTAGAGACAATCGGTATGAATGCATTCACAGAATGCTCCGGCTTCACGGGAAATTTGATAATTCCGGACAGTGTCATGACGATCGGAAAATCAGCATTTTTCCAATGTACCGGTTTTAACGGTATTCTGACACTTGGAAGTAATGTAGAGACAATTGAAGACCTTGCTTTTTATAGTTGCAATGGCATTAATGGAGGTCTGAAGTTTGGGGACAACATTAAGAAGATCGGGTACAGTGCATTTGAAGGCTGCAGTGGCCTGATCGGGAGTTTGACGATTCCGGACGGCGTCACAACGATAGGAAACTATTCTTTTAGGGGCTGTGGCTTCAGCGGGACGCTGACGATTCCTGATAGTGTCACAACATTGGATCCGTATATAAGTCATACTACAGGCTACACAAAAATAATAAACAACTCAATGACTGATTTATCTCTTTTGTCGCCATCGATTTTTGTGAAATGGAGAAATGAAGAAACCGGAGAGCTGATCTCTACCATAAAAGAAGGAACCGCAATAAGATCAGATCATAAGGACGATGGCAGTGAGGTCCGTTATAACAAAGTAAGTTATGGGAAATACAGATTCCGTGTCAAAGATGAGAATAACGATTCTTTGGAAGGCGTGGCGATCAGTTTCAAATATCCGGGTCAGGAAGCACAGAAACAGACAACAGATATAAACGGATGTGCGGATTTTGATCTGAATCCGGCCTGGGGACTTCCTCTTGTGGAAGCTACTAAAGAAGGTTACATGACCTGGACCAATGAAGACATGAACTGGAACTTTAATTCGAATCGGTATGAAGAGATATCCATGTATCCGGATGATTTAGAATACAAGTATAAGCTTAGAATCGCAAGATATGAAGACGGTGCAGATCTGTTAAGAGAGACCAAAACGCTATATTTAAGTAATCTGTCTACTTTACCTACTAACTTTGATTTTGAGTTGTGGTGCAGTGCGTGGGATGCTGGCTTGGTGAGATCATATAAACTGTATCAGGGAACAAAAGAGATAGCGTCCAGCAATACGGGTATTTTCGAGCTGAATACGGGAATGTTTGAAAAAGGCGGAAAGTGCGAGATTCTCGCAGAACCAAGAGATGGAAGCGCAGGAGTAAAAACCCGGATCAATTTGAAATTTGCAAAAAAAGATAATGAGAAAATTGAGCTTTCTGTTGGAAAAGATACGAGGTTTAGGATCGGACAGGATGTCCCTATTTTTGGCGGACAGGAGATGACTTTTGATTTTCCGAAGCTTCCCGTAGATGTTTTGATTTCCGATGAAAAGTTCCACATTGGGATCAATTTAAAAGGCTTTGAGAAATATCATGATGATGAAGAATTCAGAAAGATAGAAGAAAAACTCTATAGCGCCATCAGGGCGGACAATACTCCAAGGGACAAGAGTAGCCTGGAAGATCTTGTAAAGGAGTATAAAAACGGCAATCTTCCGGGATTTGACAATAAAAATAAACCGGTCAAATGGAATGTGGTCGGATATTTGGAGGCGGGACTTAACGATCATGTTGCAAAAGGGATGCTGTATTTTGAACTTTCAGCTAAAGCTAATCCCAATTGGACTTTCGTGGTGGTTGCTGTCCCGGTGGTTGTTGATCTTGAACTGTCAGTCGGTGCAAAAGTGGGAGGAGAACTTACTTATAACTGGTTGACCGACAATTTCAGCGGTCGTATCTTTCTTGATCCCACGGCTAAAATTGAATTATTTGGCGGCGTGGGTGTAGGCAAAGCTGTCGGGGTCGGCGTCTACGGAAGCGGACAACTCGATCTACAGATCAATCTGGTAGATGCCAATCACAATACCGGATTGCGAAAAGCTGACCTGACAGGTGAGTTTGGAGGAAAAGCATATCTTGGGCCGTTTGAACAAAAGAAGACGTGGGCGTATCAGACATGGAATCTGTATACTGCCACGAACGGTGTGCGACAAAGTGGAGTTTATGACGCAGTGGGTTCGGCCGGAGAGACAGGTGAAGACCGCTTACTTGCCAATAATGGTATGGGCAGTGTGTTTGATTATAAGGAGATCGATGATTTTTACCGGGCGGATCTTTCGTATATGGTAAATGAATCAGCGTGGTATGGAACTGGCCGAACCGGAAATGGGAAGGAGCCGGAAAACGAATTATATGGATCGGATTCCCTTATGGGCGAAGGGCTTCTGCAGTCTCCGGAGTTGAGTTCTCCTTTTGAGGAACTCCTTATAAACACTTATCAGAATGCAAGCCCGGTGGTCGTTTCGGATGGTACGAATGCATGGATGGCCTTTTTGCGGGCGGATGCGGCAAGCGGTAATGTTTATACTGTACTCAGCCGTTATGACAGTAACAGTCAGACGTGGACAGAACCGGTAAGAGTGAACAATGATGCCATTCTTGATGACAAGCCGGATCTGATCTGTGCAGGGAACGATCTGTGGCTGACCTGTTCTGAAGCCAAGACATCTTATCACAATGTAGGCAATGATATTCTGGATTATGCAAGAAACCGGCAGATCAGAGTACTGAAGATCAACAAAGAAACACTTGCCATAGAAGAGAGCAAAACATATACCGGAACCGGTTTTCTGTCCGGTCAGAGCCTGGCGTTGATAGACGGAAAACCCATTCTTTCCTATAGTGACGGGAAACTGATTGACGTTGACAGCATCTTTGCATCACCTGAAACAAAAATATATCTGGTCGATCTGTCAACGGTGGAGAAGAATGCCGTGAAATATGCGCAAAGCAATACACCCGTCGATCAGTTTATTGCTGCAAAATATAATGATTCTCTCTGCGTTGCCTATGTGACATCGGACAATGAACTGTATGCCGGCCGGGATGGCTCCTCGGATCTTCTGGCAAGTGATGTGAACGGAAGGGTTAGTTACAATACTGTTCCCGGAACAACAAGTATGAGTATTATGTGGAACGGCGCAGATGCTTTATGTCTGCTTTCCGGCGATGAGATTGCGGCTGCGGGAATCACAAACTATTATGATGTTGAGGATGGAACATTGTTCTTCAGTGCGGCATCGGGAGATGACGAGCATAAGTCGGTATTAAAACAGACTATGGTTTTGAACGGTGTTACCAATGAGGCAACAGTTATTAAGTGCTTTGATGCAAGATACTTTGAGGACCTGAATGCGTTTAAGCTGAACGGATCCGTTTATCTTGCCGGTATGAACACATCGGCAAGTATATCGCGGGATGATCTGGATCTTGTCAAGGATCTTGTGTGGACAAGACTTGAGAAGGTTCATGATCTTTCGATCACAGGCATGGAATTTGACGATGAGATCACTACTGCAGGAGAGGCGGTGCCGGTAACTTTATCGATTGAAAACCGGGGCGAGGAAACGGTATCTTCCGTAGATATTTCATTGGATAATGTATTATCAGATACGAAATCCGTGAACATACAGCCTGGTGAGACAGCGGATGTTTCGTTTGATGTTGTCAGTCCGGAAGAAATGACAACCTATACTATTTCCGTTTCCGAAACCGGGATCAGTGACAGTGAAGGAAGATGCAGTGACAATATCACATCGCTGACATTAGGCTCACCGGATCTGTCTTTGGATATGCGTCTGATCGTAAAAGACGATCAGAAAGGATTGTCCCTGGTTGTCCGAAATGAAGGAAAAAGACCGGCAGAAGGGACACTGGTCATATATGATAAAGACGGAAAAGTTTTCAGCAAAAAGAAAACAGGCATCCTGAATGCGGATGACATTGAAACCGTTACCGTATGGATAACTGAACAGGACAGTGACCGGTTTATCGGATCGGTCACAGCAGAACTCACAGGAATTGAGAATGAGCTGTACACCTACAACAACACCTCTTCTGTTAATGCAGATTGGGAAGAAGAAGGCGAAGTGCAGGGTGATCCCGAGGAATTGAGCCAGGCTTCAGCACCGGTCATTACGCCTGTGACAGGAAAAGTGATAGAAAACTCTGATCTTATTACACTGGCAAGCGAAACTGAAAATGCCACGGTGTATTATACAACCGATGGATCTGTTCCGACATCCTCTTCCCTGACATACAACGGACCGGTCGAGGCGGGGAGTATAGCCGTTGACAACAAGGTGATAATAAAGGCTATAGCCGTGGCGGAGGGATATGCACAAAGCGACATTGCCGTATCCGCATGGGCCATAGGGACTCCTGACGAGAACATTCCGACTGCCAAAGATGAAACATTTACACATCCTTCCATTCCGTCACAGACTTATACCGGCTCTGCGATAACTCCGCCGATGGATGTTTTCTATGGGGGCAGGCCGCTGGAAGCCAAGAAGGATTATACGATCAAGTATAATAACAATACAAATGCCGGACTCGCAACATTTACCATTACCGGTAAAGGGAATTATTCGGGCAGTGAAAGCGGACTTTTTGAGATCGTGGCAAAAAGCATTGAAGATGATGACGTTACCGTAACGGATATTCCATCAGCAAAGGTCTCTAACAAGGAACAGAAACCGGTACCTGCGATTACATATAACAAGAAGAAACTGAAAAATGGAAGCGATTTTGAGGTTGCATATTATCAGACTTTGGAGGACGCCAAAGAACAGAAAGATCCGGTCACTCCCAAAATGGCAGGGCCCTATTATGTCAGGATTGATGGGGTGAAGAACTTTACCGGAACGCTCATCGAGTCATTTACGATAGCCGATACCAACGAGATTCCGGTCAGCAAGCTTAAGATCGATAAGATTCCGGATCAGTTGTATAGCAACGGCGAACAGATCAGACCGCTTCCCGTTGTAAAAGATGGAGGGACTAAGCTTAAAGCCGGTGACCCGATGGGAACGGATGGGGACTATGTACTTTCCTATGGTGCAAATGCTGAGATTGGTATTGGAACGGTAATGATCACCGGCAGGGGCAATTATGTCGGCTCTCGCACCGTTACATTTAAGATTACAGGTATACCGATGAACAGGGTAACGATCACAGGGATACCGAAAACCCTTGTATATGATAAGACCGGGCAAAAACCGGAATTGACGCTTACCTATAAAGCGAACGCAAAGGCAAGTGTGGAACCGATATTGTACGCAATAGACACAGACTATGAAGATCTGACGGATGACGCAAAGAAGGACATCAACTGTATCGTGTCATACAAGAACAATACCGATGCAGGAACCGCAACCGTTTCGCTGACCGGTATTCATAAGTGCAGCGGAACGGTAAACAAGATCTTTAAGATCATGCCGTTCGTTGTGACCAATGATCCGGATGATCTGTTCAAGGTGGAATTGTCTGAGGAATCTTATCCATATGCTAAGGGCGGTACGAAACCGGTACCGCTAGTTACCTATAAGGGAGAAGAACTTACCGAAGGTGAGGATTATACTCTTGCATATTCAGGGAATTCGGCACTAAACAACGGAACAGGAAGAAACCTGCCCACTGTGAAGGTAACAGGCAAGGGGAACTTCAAGGGAACTGATGTAACAACGACTTTTAAGATCATTCAGGCGGATATGGAAACAACCGGCATCAGGGTGATCGCAAATGATGTTGTTTTCCAGAACAAACCCGGTAAGTGGGTCACAAAATACACGGTGACCGGCCCGGACGGAAAGGCTTTGAAGGCAGGGACGGATTATGAAAAGAATGTTGAAATCTCAAATGCACTGACAAATGAACTGATCACCAAAGACAAGACGGTCCCTGCCGGTACACAGATCAGGATCAAAGTAAAAGGAGCAGGCGCCTATACCGGATCTGCAACGGGAACCTACCGGATCCTCAGTGCAGGCCATGATATCAGTAAGTTGACGGCTTCGCTTGATCCCAAGACCTATACGGGAAGCGAAATAAGGCTGTCCAAAGACGATATCATCTGGAAATCGGGAAAGAATGATGTAGATGGTGTGGAATTTGAGATTGACGATTCGACTTACAAGAACAATCTCAACAAAGGAAAAGCAACTGTTGTTGTGCGCGGGACCGGTGACTGGGGCGGCACAAAGACCATTACCTTCACCATCGGCGCCAAAGACGTTCTCTGGTGGTGGAGAAACCTGTTGAATTAAACAAATGAATCTGCTCCCGGCGAGAAATTGCCGGGAGCTTTCTTTTTAAAATGACCCCTAACCAAATCCCCCGGGGCCTGCCAAAGCCTGAAGTTAGTTGCATATGAAAGCACGAGAATGTATAATATATTGGGTATTTTCTGAAAAAGCCGGTGAATGCCTGCAAAAACTGCAAGCTGACAGCGGCTTTTCATGATTATGACGGGGGTTATATGAAAGAGAAGAAAACGGGCGAAGGTAAAAAAGTTGAACTGAGAACCAGCGAATTCAGACAATCCCTTTTGTTTATCCTGATCGGTCTTCTGATCTCCCTGATGCTGATCGTGGTCTTTTCGCGTGTGATCACGCAGATCAGCGCAACGATGACCTATGACACGACCATGGCCGTCAAGAAGAACATGCTGCAGGAGTATGTCAATAACATGATGCTCTATCTGGATGAGGAGCGGGAGGAATACCTGCAGGCACATCCGGGTGCAACGGAAGAAGAGATCGAGGCGGAAATGCTTTTGCTTGCCCGTAAGCGGATCTACGGGGAAAAGCACGAGGACGGCGCTTATATGTGGATCCAGAAGGTCCTGGATTACAACGGCGGGGACAATTACGCGATCCGCCTGATCCATCCGAACCTTTCGGATACCGAAGGCTGCTATCTGTCCACGAATGAAGTCAATCAGATGGGGATGAAGGCGTACGAGATCGAACTTGCCGGCATCCGGGAGAACGGAGAGATCTTCCAGAATTATGCGTTCAAGAAGATCAATTCCGATGAGGTTACGGAAAAAGTCACCTACGCCGCACTCTACAAACCCTATGACTGGATCATCTGCATGGGCGTCAACATTGACGATCTGGATCATTACCGTATCCAGGCACAGGAACATATGCGCACCTATCAGATCATCGTGCTCGCGGCGATCTCCATCACCTGGCTGGTCCTTTTGTTCCTGATGTTCTTCGTATACGGGAAGACCAGACGCAGGCTCTTTGAGAAGAAGAATAAGGAACTGAAAGACAAACTCAATTGGGATGCGATGACCAACGCCAATTCCAGAGCGTTCGGAGAACGGCACCTGGAAAAGGAATACCTGGAATACAAGGGCGGCAAACGCAATACTTTGATCTTAATGATGGATGTGGATTATTTCAAATCCTTTAACGATAAATACGGACATGATGTCGGCGATCAGGTGTTACGATCCTTCGTGCAGGCGATCCGCAGCTGTGTCCGTACAACGGATTCCGTGGTCCGCTGGGGCGGAGACGAATTCATCGTGATCCTGCAGAACGTAACACCGTCGGTTTTGCCGGATGTTGCCAACAAGATCTTAAATGCCGTCAGAGCCATTGAACTGCCGGAACTGGAGCAGGATCATAAGATCACGGCATCCATGGGCTTTGCCTATTTCGCAGAAGCGGATGCGGACTATAAAGCAACGCTTTCGAGGGCCGATGAAGCACTCTATCATGTGAAAGAGTGCGGCAGAAACAACTGGCGTCTGGCAGAAACATAAAACTGGTATTTTTACGGCATTTATGGTATAATATTTGCCGTGTGTTCAGACAAAATGACAGGAGGAACAAAACAGAATGAGTTTACAGGTCGAGAACAAAGAGAAAAATATGGCAGTGCTGACGATCGAGGTGAGCGCGGAAGAGTTTGACAAAGCGATCCAGGCTGCTTATCAGAAGAACAAGAATAAGATGAGTGTTCCCGGCTTCAGAAAAGGCAAAGTGCCCTACCAGATGATCGAGCGGATGTACGGCGCGGGTGTTTTTTATGAAGATGCGGCGAATATTCTGATCCCGGAAGCTTATGATAAGGAACTGGAAGAACATAAAGAACTCGAGGTCGTTTCTCGTCCGAAGGTGGATGTGGTGCAGATCGAAAAAGGAAAACCGTTCATTTTCACCGCTGAAGTTGCCTTAAAGCCTTCCGTGGAGCTCGGGAAATACAAAGGTGTGAAAATCGATAAGATCGACGATGCGGTTTCCGATGAGGACGTACAGAAGGAGATCGACAAGGAAAGAGAGAACAACGCAAGGACCATCAGCATCGAGGACCGTCCCGTCAAGGATCAGGACATGACCGTCATTGATTTTGAAGGATTCGTGGATGATGTGCCGTTTGAAGGCGGTAAGGGCGAGAATTATCCGTTGACGATCGGCTCCGGCGCGTTCATTCCGGGATTTGAGGACCAGCTGATCGGTGCGAAGCTGAACGAGGAAACGGAAGTCAAGGTGACTTTCCCCGAAGATTATCATGCAGAGAACTTAAAGGGAAAAGACGCCTTATTCAAAGTCACGGTCAAGGAGATCAAGGAAAAAGAACTTCCGGAGGTGGATGACGAATTTGCTTCCGAGGTTTCCGAATTCGATACACTTGAAGAATACAAAGAAGATATCCGCAAGAAACTGAGCGAACAGAAGGAAAAAGAAGCCAAGGCGAAGAAGGAAGATGCCGTGATGGAAGCAGTCATCGCGGATGCGAAGATGGAGATCCCCGACGCGATGATCGAAACGCAGGCGGAGCAGCTTGCCAACGATTATGCCGGAAGGCTCATGCAGCAGGGGCTGTCTTTGGAACAGTACTTCCAGTTTACCGGTCTTGACATGCCGAAATTCTTAGAGCAGATGAAGCCGACCGCGCTGAAGCGGATCCAGAGCAGACTGGTGCTTGAAGAGATCGTAAAGGCCGAGAAGATCGAAGTCAGCGACGAGGAATACGAGGCAGAATTACAGAAGATGGCCGACGCCTACAAGATGGAGATCGACAAGCTCAAAGAAGCTTTCGGCGATACGGAGAAAGAAACCCTGACGGAAGATGTTGCGATCCAGAAGGCAGTCGATCTGATCGTTTCGGAAGCGAAGGAAAAATAAATCCCGGCAGGGAACAGAAAACAGGAAGGAATCACAGATATGAGTTTAGTACCTTACGTGATCGAGCAGACCAGCAGAGGCGAGCGTTCGTATGATATCTTTTCAAGACTCCTGAAGGAAAGGATCATCATCTTGAGCGAAGAGGTCAATGAGACCACCTCCAGCCTGATCGTTGCGCAGATGATGTTTCTGGAAGCGGAAGATCCGGACAAGGATATCCATTTCTACATCAACAGTCCCGGCGGATCCGTGACGGACGGATTTGCGATCTATGACACGATGCATTACGTGAAATGCGATGTGGCCACCTATTGTATGGGTATGGCGGCATCCATGGGCGCATTTCTGCTTGCAGGCGGCGCGAAAGGCAAGCGTTATGCCCTGCCGAACGCGGAAGTCATGATCCATCAGCCTCTGGGCGGCGCCAAGGGACAGGCGACCGAGATCGAGATCGCTGCAAAACAGATATTAAGAACGAAAGAACGGCTGAACCGGATCCTTTCGGAGAATACCGGACAGCCCTATGAAGTCGTTGCTGCCGATACGGAGCGCGACAACTGGAAGACGGCCGAGGAAGCTTTGGAATACGGCCTGATCGACCAGATCATTACATCGAGGACATCATAATGGCTAAGAATATGGGAGATGACAAGATCAGATGCTCCTTCTGCAACAAACCGCAGAACATGGTACGCAAACTGATCGCAGGTCCTGACGGCGCATTCATCTGTGACGAGTGCATCGAGATCTGCATGGATATCCTGGAAGAAGAACTGGAAGCAGAGCCGGATCAGGAAGAAGAAAAAGGTCCGGACATCAATCTGCTCAAGCCCAGAGAGATCAAGGAATTTCTGGATGAGAACGTGATCGGACAGGAGGACGCCAAGAAAGTCCTTTCGGTCGCGGTATACAATCACTATAAGCGCGTGATGTCGAACCAAAGCTCGGATGATGTGGAACTGCAGAAGAGTAACATCATCATGCTCGGCCCCACGGGCTGCGGCAAAACGCTTCTGGCGCAGACGCTTGCAAAGATCATTAATGTTCCGTTTGCGATCGCCGATGCCACGGCGCTGACCGAGGCCGGTTATGTCGGTGAGGATGTGGAAAATATCCTGCTGAAACTGATCCAGGCAGCGGACTATGACATTGAAAGAGCGCAGTACGGGATCATTTATATCGACGAGATCGACAAGATCACCCGCAAGAGCGAGAATGTCTCGATCACGAGAGACGTTTCCGGCGAAGGCGTGCAGCAGGCACTGTTAAAGATCATCGAAGGAACCGTTGCTTCCGTTCCGCCGCAGGGTGGGAGAAAGCATCCGCATCAGGAACTGATCCAGATCGACACGACCAATATCCTGTTCATCTGCGGCGGCGCTTTCGAAGGACTCGACAAGATCGTGGAGAGCCGTCTGGACCAGAAGTCCATCGGCTTTATGGCACAGATCAAGGACAAGAACGAAACCGAGATCGGTGTGCTTTTAAAACAGGTGCAGCCGGAAGATCTGACCAAGTTCGGACTGATCCCGGAATTTGTGGGACGTGTTCCGATCAATGTATCGTTAGAGCCGCTGGATGAGGAAGCGCTGATCAGAGTGCTGACCGAACCCAGAAATGCCATCGTCAAGCAGTATAAGAAACTGTTCGATCTCGACGGCGTCAAACTTGATTTTGAACCCGAGGCGATCGAAGCGATCGCGCACAAAGCGCATGAGAGAAAGACAGGGGCCAGAGGCCTTCGCTCGATCCTCGAGCAGCTGATGAACGATCTGATGTTTACGATCCCTTCGGATGAGACGATCGAGAAATGTGTGATCACGAAGGAAGCTGTGGAAGGAACATCCGCGCCGCTGATCGTGCACCGGGAAAAACCGCTGAAAAAAGCGGAGTAATCATTTTGTAATCTTTTTGACCGACTGTTACATATGTTTCATACTATGTCCGGAAAACGCTTTTTCAGCCGCCAGCAAAGCGGTCATGGAGAACCGTATTCCGGACATCTGTAACTGCCGGGATAACCATGGGATCGATCCGTAATAAACAGGAAATGATACCGGGATAAACCGGAATTTGGAGTAAGATATGCCAAGAATTACCAAAAAAACCTATCCGTGTGTTCCGCTGCGGGGCTTGAGCGTCCTGCCCGGAATGATCGTGCATTTTGATCTGAACCGCGCGTTCTCAATCCAGGCGGTGGAACGGGCCATGCTCAAAGACCAGCGGATCTTTCTGCTGTCGCAGCGGAATGACTCGGTGGAAGAGCCTAAGGAAGAAGAACTGTATACGGTCGGCTGTGTGGCCTCGATCAAGCAGGTCATCAAACTGCCGAACGGGTTCGTCCGGGTGCTGATCGAAGGGGAACACCGCGCCCGTTTGCTCGAGCTGACGGTAACGGAACTCTACACGGCGGTAACCAAAGCATTTGAGATGGTCGTGGAAGAGGATCATTTCAAATTGACCGCTATGGTCAGAGAGTTAAGAGACCAGATTGCCGCTTATGTCGTTTACAGTCCGCATATCGGAAAATCACTCGAAGGACAGTTCCAGAAGATGGAAACGGTCGAAGGGCTTTTAGACTGTGTGGCAGCAAACTTCCCGCTCGCGCAGGAAGAAAAACAGGCCATGCTCGAAGCGGAGAAGATGTCGGAGCGCTTTGCGATCCTGGCGGCTTTCTTTGCCAGAGAGACACAGGTCCTTGCGATCAAGAAACAGCTCCAGGACGAGACGAAAGAGCGTGTCGAGAAGAACCAGAAGGAATACGTGCTCAGGGAGCAGATGAAATATATACAGGAAGAACTGGGAGAGGATGAGGAATCGGATCTCGAACAGTTCAGAAAAGCCTGTGAGAAACTCAAGGCTCCTGCAGAAGTGAAACAGAAGATCCGAAAAGAGATTGACCGGTTCGGTCGAATGAGCTCCTATTCTTCCGAAAGCGGTGTGGCCAGAGGCTATATCGAAACGCTTTTGGAAATGCCCTGGAACAAAACGAGCAAAGACAATACGGACCTCGATCATGCCGAGCAGATCCTGGAAGAGGATCATTACGGTCTGGAAAAAGTCAAGGAAAGGATGCTTGAATTCCTTGCGGTGGAATTTCTGATCAGCAAGAAGGCAGACCGGATCAGTCCGATCATCTGTCTTGTCGGACCTCCGGGAACCGGTAAGACCAGTATTGCCAAATCCGTTGCCAGAGCTCTGAACCGGAAATATATCCGGATCAGTCTCGGCGGTGTCAGGGATGAAGCGGAGATCCGCGGCCACAGGCGTACCTATGTCGGCGCGCTTCCGGGACGGATCGCGACAGGCTTAAAGAATGCGGGTGTCAGAAACCCGCTGATGCTGCTCGACGAGATCGACAAGATGAGTTCCGATTATAAAGGCGATACGGCTTCCGCGCTGCTCGAAGTGCTTGACGGAGAGCAGAACAACCGCTTTATCGACCATTACATTGAGATCCCGATCGATCTTTCGGGCGTGCTTTTCATTGCGACGGCAAATTCCATGTCGGATATCCCGAGACCTTTGCTTGACCGCATGGAGATCATCGAGGTTACAAGTTATACCGAAAATGAAAAGGTGCATATCGCCAAAGAGCATCTGATCAGGAAGCAGATCAGCCGCCACGGTCTGACGGAGAAACAGTTAAAGATCACAGACAAGGCGCTTGAGCTGATCATCCGTTCCTATACCAAAGAAGCAGGCGTCCGGAACTTAGAGAGAAAGATCGGACAGATCTGCAGAAAAGCGGCCCGCATGATCCTGCAGGAGCACAAGAGATCGGTCCGCGTCACTCCGGAGAACCTCGAACAGTTTCTAGGCGTCGAACGGTATTCCTTTGACATGGCAAATGAACAGGATGATATCGGCATCGTCCGCGGTCTGGCCTGGACCAGCGTCGGTGGTGACACCTTGCAGATCGAAGTCAACGTGATGCCCGGAAAAGGTGAGATCACGCTGACCGGACAGCTCGGTGATGTCATGAAGGAAAGCGCGCAGGCGGGCTTGAGTTACATCCGTTCGATCGGGGAATCAAAAAAGATTTCGGCGGATTTCTTTAAAAAGCATGATTTTCATATCCATATCCCGCAGGGCTCCGTGCCCAAAGACGGCCCGAGCGCCGGGATCACGATGGCGACGGCTCTGTATTCGGCGATCACAAGGCATCCGGTAAAAGCGAGTGTTGCGATGACCGGTGAGATCACGCTGCGTGGAAGAGTCCTGCCGATCGGCGGCCTGAAGGAGAAGATCCTGGCAGCCAAAACGGCCGGGATCAAAACGGTGCTGGTGCCGCTGAAGAATGAAAGAGATGTGGGAGAGATCTCCGATGAGATCAAAAAGGGACTGAAGATCGTCTATGTGTCCACCATGGAAGAAGTGCTGAAGGAGGCTCTGGTATAAATGGTCATCAAAAATGTGGCACTGGAAACCGTCTGCGGCGTCACGAGCAAACTGCCGCAAACGACTTTGCCGGAGATCGCCTTCGCGGGAAAAAGCAATGTGGGAAAATCATCCCTGATCAATGCGCTGATGAACCGCAAGTCTTTGGCAAGGACCTCTTCCCAACCCGGCAAAACGCAGACGATCAACTACTACAATATCAACGGCGAACTCTATTTTGTCGATCTGCCGGGATACGGATACGCAAAGGTTTCCAAAACCGAGAAAGAAAAATGGGGCAGGATGGTCGAGCGTTACCTGCATGCTTCCAAAATGCTGAAGGCGGTGTTCCTTTTGATCGACATCCGTCATGAGCCTTCCGAAAACGATAAAAACATGTATGACTGGATCGTCGGGAACGGGTACGATCCGATCATCATTGCCACGAAACTGGACAAGATCAACCGTTCCCAGAAAGAAAAATGCTTAAAGACCATCCGGACGAAGCTGAACCTGAAACCGGATCATCTTTTGATCGCTTTTTCCGCCCAGACTAAACAGGGCAGAGAGGAACTCTATGAAACCATCGACGAAATACTTAAAGATCACGATTAATATCCTTTCCATGGCTTTGATCTTTGTGTTCTGCGTCTGGGTATTACCGAAGATCATCCTTTATTTCATGCCGTTTGTGATCGCCGGCATCATCGCTATGATCGCAAATCCGATGGTGCGTTTTCTGGAACAGAAATTAAAGATCGTCAGAAAAGCAGGATCGGCCGTTGTGATCGTACTGGTACTCGGCATTGTCGTTTTGCTCTGCTATGTGGTGATCGCGAGACTGATTACGGAGACCATCGGCTTTTTCTCGAATGCGCCGCAGATCTGGGCAAAAATCACCAAAACGCTTTCGGGCCTGCAGGACGAATGGATGATCCTGTTCCGGAGAATGCCGAAAGGCATGCAGGAATGGCTGACCAGCTTCGGTGAGACTTCTGCCGACAACATCACCCGCTGGCTGTCAGGGCTCGGGGAGCCGGTCAGTGAGATGGCGACCAATGTGGCATCCAACCTGCCGCTGATCATCGTCGGGATCATCATGTCGGTCCTTGGATCCTATGTGTTTGTGGCACAGAGGGAATATCTGGAAAACCTTTACAGAAAGGTCGTTCCCGGCAGGGTCAGGAACCGGCTCGGACTGGTCATGTCCACCATGAAGGACGCTGTTGGCGGCTATTTTAAGGCGCAGCTGAAGATCATGGTCTTCGTGTACGCGGTCCTGCTGCTGGGCTTCGTGATCCTGGGTGTGGAATATGCGCTCCTGATCGCGCTGCTGATCGCGATCCTTGATTTTCTGCCGTTCTTCGGAACAGGCGCAGCCATGTGGCCCTGGGCGCTGGTCTGCCTGATCCAGGCGGATTATAAAAATGCCATCGGCCTGATGATCGTCTGGGGCTTAAGCCAGCTTGTCAGACAATTGATCCAGCCGAAAATGGTCGGCGATTCGGTGGGACTCGAACCGATCCCGACACTGTTTGCACTCTACATCGGATTCCGTGTCGGCAGCGCGATCGGCATGATCCTGTCTGTCCCGATCGCCATGATCCTGATCAATCTCTACAGAGCCGGTGTATTTAGGAATTTTGTTTACAGCCTGCAGTTGCTGTTCAAAGATTTTATGTCGCTTCGTGTATTCGATAAACAGGATCTGATCAAAGAAGGGATCCTGAAGGAAGAAGCGGAAAAACCGGAAGCGGAAGTTAAGAAGGAAGAGACCGGCAACGCGGATGGAACCGGAAATCCGGAAGATACAGAGAAACAGACGCCGCGTGAGGTGGCAGGGCAGGAAGATAACGCCCCGAAAACCGGCAAAAAAAGAAAATTCTGGGAAAAGAAGAAATAACATGATCACGCTTTTGTCCAAACTTTTCATTAAAAATCATGAGCAAACGGATGACCCGGGTGTCAGACGGAAATACGGTGTGCTTTGCGGCATTCTGGGGATCGTCCTGAACATCCTTCTGTTTGGGATCAAGATACTTGCAGGCCTGTTCAGCGCATCCGTTGCGATCGTTGCAGATGCGTTCAACAACCTGTCCGATGCTTTAAGTTCCCTGATCATGATGGTCGGATTTAAGATGTCCGGACAGAAGCCTGATCCGGAGCACCCCTTCGGGCACGGGCGGATCGAGTATGTGACCGGCATGATCGTGTCGATGCTGATCATCCTGATGGGCGCGGAACTTTTGAAGACTGCGGTTTCTCATATCATCAACCCGCAGCCGGTCAGTTTCGAGCCGTTGACGGTGGTGATTTTGATCGTTTCGATCCTGACCAAACTGTATATGTATTTTTACAACCGGAAGACCGGTGAGAAACTTTCTTCCACGGTCATGAAAGCGACGGCGATGGATTCGTTCTCGGATTCCGTTGCGACCTGCGCCGTATTGCTTTCCATGATGATCGGGGAGTTTACCGGCGCGATGATCGACGGCTGGGCGGCGCTTCTGGTGTCCCTGTTCATCCTCTATACCGGGATCTCTTCCGCCAAGGATACGATCTCGCCGCTACTTGGCAGCGCGCCCGATAAGGATTTCGTGGACAAGATCGAGGCGTTCGCAAAGTCCTACCCGGAAGTGATCGGCATCCATGATCTGATCGTGCATGATTACGGCCCCGGCCGGATGATGATCTCTTTTCATGCGGAGGTCCCCGCAAACGGCGATATCCTCACCATGCATGATGTGATCGACCGGATCGAGCAGAAGCTGCGGGATGTTCTCGGCTGCGAAGCCGTGATCCATATGGACCCTGTTGTCACCGATGACGAGACCACAAACCGCGTGAAAGCCATCGTGCTCCTGATCGTAAAGGGGATCGACGACAGTCTGACCATGCATGATTTTCGCATGGTGGAAGGCCCCACACACACGAACCTGATCTTTGACGTGGTCGTCCCGTACGACTGCAGCCTGTCTGACGATACCGTAAGAGAGAAGATCACGGAAGAAGTCAGAAAGATGGACGGGAACTATTTTGCCGTCATCCAGATCGATAAGCCGTTTGTGTGAAACCTCTTGCAAAAAAATTTTTTGAGTACTAAAATTCATTTAGCCGCGTCTGTTCTTGACGCGGCTTTTTTCCTATCTTATACTAGGTAATGTATTCTTCACAGATACTATATGTTGTTGCGAAGGCGTTTGAGGGAGCGCGAAATGCACAATATCATGTAGGATCATCATCACAAACGGAGGGCAGTTATTTATGAAGAAGAAGATTTTAAGCATGGTTCTGGCCGTAGCACTTGTTGCGACACTGTTTGCAGGATGCGGCGGCACAGCAACAACCGGCGCTGCTGCAGATGCGGGCGCACAGAGCGCATCCACCGGATTGTTCCCGGCGGTTCCCAAGGATCAGATCAAAGTCGGCGTGATCCACATCACCGATCCTGCAGAGGGTTCCGGCTACACCTACACACATGACCTTGGCATCCAGGGCATGCAGAAGAACTTAGGCCTTGCGGACAACCAGATCATCCGCAAGAACAACACGAACGACGGAGATCCGACAGCCATTGAGAACGCGATCCTTGAGTGTATCGAGGAAGGCTGCCAGATCATCTTTGCAACCAGTTACGGTTACATGGATACCTGCGAGAAGATCGCAAACGAGTATCCGGACGTCATCATTTCCCACGGCACCGGCTACAAATCAAACGGCAAGAACTTCAACAACTATTTCGGCCGTATTTATCAGGCAAGATATTTATCCGGTATCGCTGCAGGTTTAAAGACCGAGAGCAACAAGATCGGTTACGTGTCTGCATTCGGTAAGACCCTTTCCGAGACAGGCGGCGGTATCGATGCATTCGCAATGGGCGTTGAGTCCGTCAATCCGGATGCGACCGTTTATGTCAAAGTCACCAACAGCTGGTTCGATCCCGAAGGCGAGGCGCAGGCAGCGCAGGCACTCATCAGCGACGGCTGTGATGTCATCGCACAGCACTGTGATACCCCGAACCCGCAGTTGGCTGCTGAAGAAGCAGGCGTTTACGGTGTCGGCTACAACTCCGATATGAGCAAGGACGCGCCGAAGGCGGTTCTGTGTTCCGTTATGTGGGATTGGAGCGCGTACTATACATGGGCAGTTGAGCAGGTGATCAACGGTACATGGACCGGCGAGAATTACTACGGCGGCATGACCGAAGGCCTGGTAAAACTTTCCGACCTTGCAGACTTCAACGATCCCGAAGCTGCAGCCAAGATCGAAGAGGCTAAGAAGAAGATGCTGGATGGTTCCTTCAATGTATTTGACGGCGTGATCGAGACCAACGAAGGCACGACCGTAGGTACGGAAGGCGGCACACTCGATGATGCAACGATCCAGGGCGGCATCGACTGGTACTACAGAAACGTGGTTGAAAAATAAAACCCGGACGTTTGTAAAAGCGCCGGATAAAAAGTCAAAAAAAGAGCGGCAATGCCGCTCTTTTTTATTGCACGTTTTCCCTCTTCTGTTATATACTATGTTTGGTGGTCAAATCGCATCATGACCGCCGTATCTTGTGGTTTTCCGGTGTGCTTTGGAAAGCCGTCCCCATGATAAGGAAGAAATACGGTATGAGTGAACAGTATGCGATCGAATGCAGGGGCATCACGAAAATATTCGGCGGAAAAGTAACCGCCAATGACCATGTCGACCTGCAGTTGAAATTCGGCGAGATCTTGGCGCTGCTTGGCGAAAACGGATCGGGCAAGACAACGCTGATGAACATGCTTTCCGGCATTTACCGCCCGGATGGCGGCACGATCTTTGTAAGAGGAGAGGAAGTGTTCATCAATTCCCCGGTCGATGCCATGAACCTGGGGATCGGGATGATCCATCAGCATTTCAAACTGGTCAACGTCTTCAGCGCGATGGACAATATCGCGATCGGAACGAAGGGCCGGCGGCTCTCTACAGCCAAGATGCGGGAGAAGATCCGGGAGATCTCCTCGCGTTTCGGGCTGGAAGTGGATCCGGACAAGAAGATCTACGACATGTCGGTATCCGAAAAGCAGACGGTCGAGATCTTAAAGGTTTTGTACCGCGGCTCCGACATCCTGATCTTAGACGAGCCGACCGCCGTGCTGACGCCGCAGGAGACCGAAAAACTCTTTGCGATCCTCAAGAAGATGCGCGATGAAGGTAAGGCGATCATCATCATTACCCATAAACTGAACGAGGTCATGGAGATCAGTGACAGGGTTTCGGTCTTAAGAAAAGGCAAGTCCGTTGCAAGCGTGAACACTGCGGAAACGGACGAACTGAAACTGACGGAACTCATGGTGGGGCATTCCGTGGATCTTTCGATCAGAAGGCCGGAAACGGACAAGAAAGACGGCGTCCTGAAGGTGTCGGGCCTCAGTGTGACCGGCGCGGAAGGCATGAAGATGCTCAAAGATGTTTCCTTTGAAGTAAAAGGCGGCGAGATCCTCGGTGTTGCGGGCGTCGCCGGCAGCGGACAGAAGGAACTCTGTGAAGCGATCACCGGCCTCATCCCCTTTGAGCAGGGCTCCGTCAAGCTTGAAGATACCGAATTGAAGGGAAAATCACCCTTTGAGATCTTAAACCTCGGCGTATCGATCAGTTTTGTGCCGGAAGACCGTCTCGGCATGGGACTGGTCAGTTCCATGGGGATCACCGACAACATGCTTCTTCGGACCTATTACAAGACGCCCGGCTTATTTATCGACAGGAAGCCCGCCAAGGAAATGGCGGACAAACTGATCGACAGGCTTCAGATCTTAACACCCGGAACCGAGACACCGGTCAGACTGCTTTCCGGCGGAAACGTGCAGAAAGTTTTGCTCGGGCGCGAGATCGAATCCGCGCCGAGAGTCCTGATCACTGCCTATGCGGTACGGGGCCTTGATATCAATTCTTCCTACGCGATCTATGATCTTTTGAACGAACAGAAGGAAAAAGGCGTTGCGGTCTTGAACATCGGTGAAGATCTCGATGTGCTGCTGGCGCTTTGCGACAGGATCCTGGTGCTCTGTCACGGAGAAGTGACCGGGATCGTTGATGCGAAAAATACGACCAAAGAACAGCTTGGACTGCTGATGACAGGGATCAAGCAGGAGAAGGAGGCGGCCCATGTCTGATCATACCACGCATAAAGAACCGCTCCTGCGTGTGAGCAAACGCAGGGAACTGACAAAACGGCAGGCCTTCGGTGTCAAGATGATCTCCCTGCTTTTGGCTTTGATCGCCGGCGGCATCTTTCTTGCCGTACTCGGCTTCAATCCGTTTGTGATCTACGGGACGATCGTGTCCGGCGCCTTCAGGAGCAAGCTTGCCGTGCAGGGCACCGTCAAACTGATGATCCCGCTTCTCATTTCTGCGCTCGGTGTCACGCTGGCCTATAAGATGCAGTTCTGGAACATCGGCGCGGAAGGACAGATCATCATGGGCGCAGTCTTTGCTTCCTATTTTGCGCTGTTCCACAGTAACTGGCCGCGTCCCGTTCTGCTGATCGTCATGCTGCTTGCAGCCATGATCGGCGGCGGCATCTGGGGTCTGATCCCGGCATTTTTCAAGAACAAATGGAACACGAATGAAACACTGTTTACGCTGATGCTGAACTATATCGCGCTGCACATCATTTCCTTTTTGCGGGACGGCCCGTGGCGGGATCCGGCGAACCCCGGATTTGCCAAGATCGCGACGTTTGAAGAAAACGCGACACTGCCGAAACTGTTCGGCGTGCATATCGGATGGCTCATCGCGCTCATTCTGTTTGTGCTGGTATACATTTATCTGAAATATACAAAGCAGGGGTATGAGATCAGCGTGATCGGCGGTTCGAAAGCGACCGCGAACTATGCCGGGATGCATGTGAAGAAGATCATCATCCGGACGATTTTTTTATCCGGCGCGATCTGCGGGATCGCAGGCTTTTCCAATGCGGCAGGTTCTGACTTAACGCTTGCGACCGGGGTTGCGGGCGGCGTCGGTTTCACCGCGATCATCGTGGCCTGGCTTGCGGATCTGGAACCTTTGGGGATCCTGGTGGTCTCGTTCCTCTTTGCCGTGCTGGACAAGGGTTCAAGTGTCATCCAGTCCGCATACGGACTGTCCACGGACTGTTCGGATGTGCTTGAAGGGATCATTTTATTCTTTGTGATCGCCGGCGGATTTTTTGTCAGATACAGATTTGTGCCAAGGAAGCGCAAAGAAGAGAAGGGCGGTGAGAACGCATGAATTTCTGGGTGAATTTTATTGTGGCTGCTGTTGTGGCCGGAACACCGCTTTTATTCGGAACGCTCGGGGAGATCATGAATGAGCGTGTCGGCCATCTGAACTTGGGTGTGGAAGGCATGATGTCGCTTGGCGCGATCGCGGGCTTCATGGTCGGATATAAAACGGATAATTTTGCGCTGGCCATGATCGCCGCATTTCTTTCAGGTGCTGCGGGAGCTCTGGTCTATGCGGTGGTGACCGTGACTTTTATGGCCAATCATACCGTAGCCGGTCTGACGCTTACGATCTTTGGGATCGGACTGACAAACGTGATCGGCTTCCATTATCTCGGAATGTCGGAAAGCGGGACCTTAAAGCTTCCGGAACAGATCACGCAGCAGATGCGCTCGATCCATATCGAAGGCTTAAGCGACATCCCCGTGATCGGGGACCTGCTGTTCCAATACAATCCGTTCGTATACTTAGGGATCGTCTTTGCGATCCTCTTAGCGCTCTTTTACAACAGGACCAAAGCCGGCCTGAACGTCATTGCCATCGGCGAGAACCCGGCCGCAGCGGATGCGGCGGGCGTGCATGTGACCGCATGGAAGTATGTGAACATCGTGATCGGCGGCGGGATCTGCGGGATCGGCGGCGCATTTACGATCATGATCACGAACGGTGGTGTCTGGATCTCGGACTGTGTCGGGGGACTCGGCTGGATCGCCGTGGCGCTCGTGATCTTTGCGACCTGGAAACCGATGAACGCGATCTGGGGCGCATTTGTGTTTGGCGCGATGCGCATCTTAAAATACTATGTCAATAAGGAGATCATCCACATTCCGGATGCGTTCTATGACATGCTGCCGTTCCTGGTCACGGCCATCATCCTGGTCGTCGTATCCGTCAGACAGGTCAAAGACAAAGCCCAGCCGGCGGCCTGCGGGACAAACTATTTCCGCGAAGACCGGTAAAGCGGTGGCAAAAGGTTAACATAAACAAGTTGTTATATCATTATGAAAAACTGTCGGAAACCCGGCAGTTTTTTTGTGTCCGGAAGCTTTTTATTTTCATTTCCATTTCCCGATCCGAAGAAAGAAAACTTAAAGACTGTCTGAAAACCGCCGAAAAAGGCGACGAAAAAGCCTCCGGAAAGAGCAGGCCTGCCATGATACGGCGGACAGGCGTATTTTGTGGCTTCCACAACATTTTGTGGCTTTTGGGTGATTTTTATACAAAAAGTGGTTGACATGGTTTCCATAACATATTACAATAACGGTGTTATATAACTTAGATGCGTAACTTAGATATGCAACTTCGTTACATAACAGAAATACATAACATTGTTATTCAATGTTGATCCGTGCGTTGCACAAATGGAGTGGATCATGCCGCCGCGTGAGAGGGTTTCGAAAGAACAGGTTCTGAATACGGCATTTCGCATGACAAGAGAAAACGGTTTCGAAGAACTGACCGCCAGAAAGTTAGCGGAGCAGTTGAACAGTTCCACACAGCCGATCTTTCGTGCGTATGCAAATATGGACATGCTGAAGAAGGATCTTTTCTTTAAGAGCACCGAGTTCTTCTCGGATTACATGCTTTCGAAGAAATCGGGATCGCAGCCGCAGTATCTGTCGATGGCCATGGCTTATATCGATCTGGCGCAGAGGGAACGCCACTTGTTTAAGCTGATCGCTTCCATCGATGATTACGGAACAGATGAGATCCGGGAATTCCTGCAGGGGGAAAACAGTGAATTACCGGACAAACTGCCGGACACAGGGGAAATGGACGGCAAACAGAAGAGGGAACTGTTCCGCATGATCTGGATGTTCACCCACGGGGTGGCCACGCTGGTGACGGCAAAGCGGGTCAACATGACGGAAAACGAGATCAAAAAGCTTTTGATGAAGGCGTACGAAGGCTTTTTGGGATCATACGATCACGGAGGCTAGAAGGGAAGCCGATGTGACGTTCGCCCTTGCCTGAAGGCAGGGACAGTACCGGAATATGAGGAGATAACAGGGGGTCAATCCGTGACATTTGAAGAAAGAGAGCGTATTCGGCGTAAAAAGAGGCGCAGGAAACAGATGCGGCGCACCATGAGGAGTGTTCTGCTGTTCCCGTCACGGTTGCCTCATGTGAGTGAACAGGTGGTTCTTACTGCCGTAAAAGCCTGTGAGATCATCGGACTCGTCTTTGTGGTCCTCCTGATCTGCAGCATGCTGAATCCGAGCGGACTGCTGACGGTCCTGAGAACGGTTTCGGCCCTGGCATTCTTTGTTTTGTTTTTTTTTATAAAACTTGAGGAATATCAGGACGTTTTGGAAAAGTACACCGCGTTTTGAAGGGAAGCGCAGTGTGTGATCTTTAGATTTATGAGTGGGGATATTGCGTATATAATAAGAGCAGGTGAGGGGAACACCTGCTCTTTGTAAGATAACGGGAAAGGCGGAGATAAGCGGTATGGAGAAGAAAAGCATTCGCAGAAAGGTCTTTCAGATCATTTCGATCGGCAACAAGTCGGATCTGCCGTCGAGGATCTTTGATATTGCGCTGGTGGTCGTGATCGTATGCAACCTTACGGTCACACTGCTCTCGACATTTGATTACTGGGACAGATATGACAACATCTTAAACAGCATCGAACTGGTCACGATCGTGTTGTTTCTGATCGAATATGTCCTGCGCCTGTGGACGGCGGACTATCTGTATCCGGACAAGAAAAGGGCACTTGCCGTAATCGCTTTTGTCTTTTCCCTAAGCGGTCTCATCGACCTGCTGACGTTTCTGCCGTATTTCCTGCCGTTTCTGTTTCCAGCGGGCGCGGTGGCCTTCCGGATGCTGCGCGTGATCAGGATCTTCAGACTGTTCAGGATCAATGCGCAGAATGATGCGTTTTCCGTGATCGTCGATGTTTTGTATGAAAAAAGGAACCAGCTGCTGTTTTCGATCGTGCTGATCCTGATCTTTATGGTCGCTGCTTCCCTCTGCATGTATGACCTGGAACATGAGGCGCAGCCGGAAGCCTTTGAGAACGCATTCTCGGGGATCTGGTGGTCGGTTTCGACGCTGCTGACGGTCGGCTACGGGGATATTTACCCGATCACGATCGCAGGAAGGATCATGGCGATCATCATCTCGTTCCTCGGCGTCGGCATGGTGGCGATCCCGACAGGTATCATTTCCGCCGGATTCGTGCAGCAGTATACGAAGCGCAAGTCGATGCTGAATTACGGCAGAGAACACGAACTGGAATTTGTGACCGTGAGCATTCCGGGCGGACATCCCTGGGAAGGCATGCGGCTGGATCAGATCACGCTGCCGCCGTCGCTCTTTGTGTCCAATGTGGTCCGCGGCCGTGAAAACATGCCGGTCAGGGACGATCTCATCCTCTGTGCTGCGGACACGCTGATGCTTGCAACGCTGAACCGCAGGGAAGAATCCGGAGAGAATCTGCGGGAAGTCCGTGTGGAATACAACAACGAATGGATCGGAAGACCTGTCCGGGAACTGGATCTGCAGTCCGATGAGCATGTCGTGCTGATCAGAAGGAATGATAAAAATCTGGTGCCGGACGCTTCCACGACGGTCCGCGAAGGCGACGCGGTGCTCCTTTACAACAACTGAGTTTCTTTACAACAGACAGGCCGGAAGGTATACTTACAGATACGATGAACACGGATATCAAAAGAAGTGAAAACAAGATGGGCACCATGCCGGTGGGGAAACTGCTTGTCACCATGTCCCTGCCGATGATGGCATCGATGCTGGTGCAGGCCCTTTACAATATCGTGGACAGCATTTTTGTCGCCAGGATCTGTGAAAACGCGCTGACGGCAGTATCTCTTGCCTTTCCGATCCAGACACTGATGATCGGACTCGGGGTCGGGCTTGGCGTCGGCATGAATGCGGTCCTTTCCAGATCTTTGGGTGAAAAGGATGCGGAAAAAGTCACGGCCTCTGCCATGAACGCGCTGTTCATGACGCTTGTCAACATCGCGATCTTTCTGTTGATCGGATTCTTTGCGATCAGGCCGTTCTACTTAAGCCAGACGGACAATGCCGAGATCGTGGGTTTCGGCGTGGATTATCTGACGATCGTCTGCTGCTTTTCGACAGGCATCTTTTTCCAGGTGATCTTCGAAAAGCTGCTGCAGTCTACCGGAAGGACCTTAGAGTCCATGTTTTCCCAGCTTGTCGGTGCCGTGACTAATCTGATCTTTGATCCGATCCTGATCTTCGGCCTCTTAGGGTTCCCGAAACTCGGCGTCAAAGGCGCAGCCATCGCAACGGTTGCCGGCCAGTTTATGGGAGCGACTGTAGGACTGCTTCTCAATATTTTCAGAAATCCCGATATCCGTTTCCGGATCAAAGGCTTCAGGCCAAGCATCCCGATCATCGGGGAGATCTACCGTGTCGGCCTGCCTTCCATCATCATGCAGGGCGTCGGTTCCCTGATGACCTATACGATGAACCAGATCCTGATCGTCTTTTCCACAACGGCAACGGCGGTCTTCGGCGTGTATTTTAAACTGCAGAGTTTTGTGTTCATGCCGCTTTTCGGAATGAACAGCGGGATGATCCCGATCATCGCATACAACTACGGGGCAAGAAACCGCAAACGCATGATCGATACGATCCGTGTCGCGACCGTGATCGCGGTTTCGATCATGCTGGTCGGCCTGTTCGTGTTTGAAGTATTCCCGTCTGCTTTGTTTGCTCTGTTTGACGCATCGGATCATATGCTTGAAATGGGGGATCTTGCGCTTAGGATCATCGCGATCCATTTTCCGATCGCAGCGGTCTGCATCGTGTTCGGATCGACGTTTCAGGCGCTTGGGAACGGCGTCTATTCTCTGGTCGTTTCTCTGATCAGGCAGGTTGTCGTGCTCCTGCCGGCTGCGTTTCTTCTGTCGCGTCTCGGTGAGGTCCGCTTTGTCTGGTGGGCATTTCCGATCGCCGAGGTCGCTTCCCTTATCGTTTCCGTGATCTGTATGGTTAGGATCTACAAGAATGTGATCAGCAAAGTGCCGGAGGGCGCATAATTTCATATGAAAAAGGAACTTGTGCAAAAATCACGGCAGCAGACCGGTGTCACGGATCAGATCAGACCGGTCATCAGGATCTCTGTCAGGGAACTTGTGGAATTCATCCTTAGGACCGGAGATATCGACAACCGCCACAGGGGGAGCAGCGATCCGCTATCGGCGATGCTTGAAGGCGCCAAGCTGCACCGGATGATCCAGAAGCAGATGGGGCCGGACTATCATCCGGAAATGCTCATGCGCTTTTGCTACCCGCAGAGTGACTATGACATCCTGATCGAAGGACGCGCGGACGGGGTGATCTTTACGGAAGCAGAGTCCCTGACGCCTGCCGTGATCGATGAGATCAAGTCGACGCACAGGGAACCGGAAAAGATCGGAAAGCCCGATGAGGTGCATCTGGCGCAGGCCAAGGTGTATGCCTATATTTTCGCGCAGCAGACAGATCGCAAAGAGATCGGCGTGCGCATTACCTATGCCAATGTGGATACGCGGGAACTGAAATATTTTCACGAAACCTACACGTTTAAAGAGATCGAGAAATGGTTTCTGAAACTGATGCAGGATTATGTCCGCTGGTCGGACTTTGTTTTTTCATGGGAACAGGAACGGAACCGGTCGATCAAAGCGCTGGAATTTCCGTTTGAATACAGAGTGGGACAGAAGGAACTTGCGGCGGGTGTTTACCGGACGATCTATCTTGGAAAGCGGCTGTTCGTGGAGGCTCCAACGGGTGTCGGCAAGACGGTATCCACGGTGTTTCCGACGGTCAAAGCCATGGGGGAGGGGCTCGTCGACAAGATCTTTTATCTGACGGCCAAGACCATTACCAGAACCGTTGCACTGGACTGTTTTAACACCTTAAGAGACGGCGGATTAAAGATCAAGACCGTCGTGATCACAGCCAAGGAAAAGATCTGCCCCTTAAGCGAATGTACCTGTAATCCGGACGCCTGTCCAAGGGCGAAAGGCCATTTTGACAGGATCAATGATGCGATGTATGACCTGTTAAGTTCCACGGACTCTTTTGACAGGGAGACCGTGGAAGAGTATGCCGCAAAACATGAGGTCTGCCCGTTCGAGATGAGCCTGGACATGTCGCTTTTTTCAGATGGCGTGATCTGTGATTACAACTATGTTTTCGATCCCAATGTCTATCTGCGCAGGTTCTTTGCGGAGGGAGTCGACAGACAGTATGCGTTCCTGATCGACGAGGCGCATAACCTGGTCGAACGCGGTATGGAGATGTATTCGGCCGTGCTCATCAAGGAACAGGTCCTTGAGGTGCTTGGCATTGTAAAGGAACAGGACAAGAAACTCGCAAGAGGCCTGAACAACACCAACAAGCAGCTGCTCGCGTTAAAGCGGGACTGTGAGGAATTTCTGGTGCCGGATTTCATTTCCGCGCTGCTTGTTTCCCTGACGCGTCTGCAGGGGCTGCTGGAGAGTTATCTCGAGGACGAGGAACCGGTCAGAAAGACAAAGACAACGCAACTTGCGCTGCCGGTTACGGCGGGAGAGAAGAACCGGGACAGGGAAAAAGTGCTGGACCTTTATTTTCAGGTCAGGCATTTTATGAATATGTATGAAAATATGGGCGAAGACGATTACGTGACCTATTGCGAGCATCTGCGCGACGGGCGGTTCATGGTAAAACTTCTGTGCATCGATCCTTCTGCTTCGCTTCGAAAGTGCCTGGACAAGGGACGCTCGACGGTGTTCTTTTCGGCAACGCTCTTACCGATCCAATATTACCAAAACATGCTTTCCGGGGATGTCAACGATTATACGATCTATGCGCAGTCGGTCTTTGATCCGAAAAAGCGGGGGCTGTTCATCGCAAATGATGTCAGCAGCAAATACAGCCGCCGCACGAAACAGGAATATGACAGCATTGCCAAATATATCTTAAGGATCACTTCCGCCAAAAAGGGAAACTACATGGTTTTTTTCCCTTCGCACGCCTTTCTGAATGAGGTGTATACGGCTTTTATGGCGGACTACTATGATGAGGAGACGCAGGAAGTCCTGATGCAGAAGAACACCATGAGCGAGGAGGAGCGGGAAGCGTTTCTTGACCGGTTCACGGTGGAAAACAGTGACAAAACGCTGATCGGATTCTGCGCGATCGGCGGGATCTTTGCGGAAGGGATCGATCTGAAGCACGACAGCCTGATCGGCGCGATCATTGTTGGCACCGGGCTTCCGATGGTGACCAACGAGCGGCAGCTTCTCAGGGAACGCTATGATCTTAGGGACTGGGACGGCTTCGATTACGCATATCGTTATCCCGGCATGAACAAGGTCATGCAGGCGGCGGGCCGTGTGATCCGTACCGTTTCCGACATCGGGATCGTCGCGCTTCTGGACGAGAGGTTCCTGACGGGCTCCTACCGCCTGCTTTTTCCGCGCGAATGGAAGAACTACGAAACCGTCAACCTGCAAACTGTCGACGACCAGGTACGGGGTTTTTGGGAGGTCGTCACCATCGGCGAAGCCGATTAAAATTGTGACGACCGAACTGCCACCGAACGAAGTTCGGAGGCGTTACCTTATTAACATTTGTGCGGTTCCTGAGGATCAGGAACCGTGCCCGGTAAGCACGAAGTGCTTACAGAATGGCAGCATTTGACGACCGAACTGCCACCGAACAGTTACATTTAACCATTTTACAGAGGAACCGTTCATGACGCTCAACGAATTCACCCAACTGATCAAATGGCTTTTGACCTGCTTTTTTATCGCGCTTCTGATGCGGCCTTATCTTCGCGTGAAGAATCTGAAGTTCTTAGACGGCGGGTTTTTCCTAAGTCTCGGGCTTGGTCTCGCGCTGTCCTTTTTCTTATCCTGGATCTTTTCCGCAACGCTGAACCTTCCGTTTGATGAACGTTTTCAGGCGGTACCGATCTTTCTTGGACTGGTTCCTTTGTATGGAAAGCTCAGGGATCATTACAGGGCCGGCTTTGAAAAGAGAAAACGGGGGCAGACGGACGACGATTTTAAACAATGGCGCGCAGGACTTCTGAAAAAAGAAGAAGCAGGGCATAAGAACAATCCGCTGAAACAGATCATTGGCGCCTTTTACAGCCCGCAGTGGAAAAACTTCCTGACCGGGTTCGGCGTTTTTGCGCTGCTGTTTATATTGACCGTATGGGTCAGGGGTTATAAGATCGGAGTCGAATGCACGACGGAGCAGTACATGGACTTCGGTTTCGTGCAGGCGATCTTCAGACAGAAGAGCGCGGTTCCGGAAGACATCTGGTTCAGCGGTAATCCGCTCAATTATTACTATCTCGGACAGGCCTGCACGGCATACCTTTGCAGACTCAGCCGGGTCCTTCCGGACTTTGGGTACACCTTTATGCTCGCAACGGTCTATGCTTCCTGCATCGGCATGGTCTTTTCGATCGTGCAGGGATTCCTTTCCGCGATCCTTGGCAGAACAACGAGATCCGTGTTGACCGGATCGGTCACAGCATCCCTTGCGGCAGCTTTTTCCGGGAACGGACACTACCTTTTGCATGGGATCATCCTGCCGTTTGTGGGAAAGATCACCGGGCAGGATCTGCGCTACAGGCCGGAGGGGTATTTCTTCCCGGATTCCACGGTCTATGTCGGCAACTGGCCGGATCTTGCGGATAAAGGGAAAAATGAGTTCCTGGCGTATTCCGTGATCCTGGGCGACCTGCATGCGCATTATGTAAACCAATTGTTTGTTCTCCCGCTCCTGGTCTTTGCGCTTGACTATGCGCTGGATCCGGAGAAAAAAACCTTTGCGGCAAGACTTCTGGATGTCCGCTATTTTCTGATCGCCACGCTGCTCGCCATCTTCATGGGCGCAAACTACTGGGATTTTCCGATCTACTATGTGGTGTGCGGCGCGCTGATCCTGTTCCATGACATTGCGCTTTATTCTCCCGGGAAAGTCACCTGCAAGTCGGAAGAAACCGTACACAGCGCCAGCATTGCGGTGAAGCGTCTGAAAAAGGAAGAGCCGGCAAACGGATCCGGAGACAAAGAAAATATCGTTCTGCCGCTCTGGCGGATCGTTGCGGAAGTGCTTGGAAAGGGTGTCCTGATCTTTGGCGTTGCCAAATTGCTGATCCAGCCGTTTGAGCGGCAGTTTGTCAAGATGGCTTCGGAGATCTGCCTGGCCCACGCTCATACGCAGTTCTATAAATTCGTGGTATTATGGGGCATTCCGATCACGATCTCTGCAGCGCTTTTTATACAACTGATGCGGGGAGACCTGAAAAAGCAGTTTCCGCTCGGCAGACTTGCGATCATCTGTCTGATCCTTTGCGCGACCGGTCTGACGCTGGTTCCGGAAGCGATCTTTATCAGGGATATCTACGGGGACGAATTTGCCCGTTTCAATACGATGTTCAAGCTGACCTATCAGGCGTTTCTGCTGTTTTCGATCATCACAGGGATCGCCGTCGGCATCTGGCTGCAGCGCAGGAAACTTTCGTTCGCGCTTCCTGCGATCGTTGTCACGGCGCTTTTATCGACCTATCTGTTTACGGCGATCCATCAGTTCATGGGGAACGTGCTGATCCCTTCCAACAGAGAAGGCGCCAATGTCTGTGATTTTCTCTTAAAAGATGCAGACCTGTCAGCGGAGATGACCGCGATCCATCTGCTCAGGGAAGATCCGAGAAGGGTTGTGCACATCCTCGAAGCCGGTGGCGAGAGCTATACGCCGGATGACAAGTTGTCGGTATTTTCCGGCGCCTGTACCTATGTGGGCTGGAGCGTTCATGAGTGGATGTGGCGTTCGTCTTATAACATCATCGGGCCCAGGATGGATGAAACTTCACGGTTCTATCAGGGCGGAGACAAGCGGTTCTGCGAGAATTTTGTCAAGGACCATGAGATCGATTACATCTTCGCAGGCCCGCAGGAATACGGACAGTACGCGGTGGATTTAAGCGGGTTTGAAGACCTTTGTGATGTGGTCTTTTGTGATGAGAACGGATACGCGCTGTACAAGGTCAGGTGAGTCCGAAACGGACCGGGATGCAGTGATCCTACATTGTATGGTCCGTCAACTTGCACAGTCCGTCAAAATCGGGTATACTCGTGAACGCCATCAGTTGACATATGATCTTTGTTTTCCGCGAGCGTTCACTCGTTATATGATCTACTGTACGGCAGTGATACACGTTAATGAGCATATAAATTGTAAGATATGGAAAACAAACCGAAAAAAGTGTTCTGGAAGTGGGCGATCGGCATCGGCGCCGTTTTGGCAATTCTCGGAACCGTATGTATCTGGAAACTGAATAACAGGGAGCCGAAGGTGCACCCGGAAGAAGATAAGGAACTCATCATTGAGGTAAAGGATGAGGAAGAGGAGCAGAAGGCAGGGCTTGAAAACGCGAGCATGCAGACCTCGGAAGCGGATCCTTATCACGGACCGGTCGCGCCGCTTTGCGTCTATGACAGACAGGAACTGCCCAGGATCGTCTGCTGGGGAGATTCTCTGACGGAAGAAAGCGGCTATTCCTATCCGGAGGTGCTGAAGAGCCTGACGGATGCCAAGGTCATCAACTACGGCCTGCACAATGACAGTACGCGTGCCATCGCAGTCCGTGCCGGCGCGGTTTCGTTAAAAGCCGGTGCTTTCGTGATCCCGGAGGATCAGACGCCCGTTCCGCTGACGGTTACCTTATCCGGCGGCAAGCAATCCCAGATCCTTTCCAACGGGTCGGTCGGCGTGAACCCCTGTATGATCGGCGGGGTACGCGGATATCTGGCTCTTGGTGACGGCGGACTTACTTTTTTCAGAAGCGATCCGGGACTTCCGGTTTCGATCGCGGACGGAACGCCCGTCATTACGCAGGGCGCTTTAAATAAAAATAAAGAGGATGTCGTCATTCTCTTCTCCGGTGCAAATGACGGACTGGATAAGGAAAAGGCGGAAGGCCTGATCGAGCAGCAGCAGATGATCCTTGATCATCTGGGTTCTTCGCAGTATATCGTCATCAGTCTGACTTATGCGGATGTGATGGAAGACGTGCCTGCGATCAACGCCAAAATGAAGGCGGCTTACGGAGAGCATTTTCTTGATTTTTACGACTATATGATCCGTTACGGCCTGGAAGATGCCGGGATCGAGCCGACGGATGAAGATAAAAAAGACATGGAAGAGCAGCGGATCCCGTCCTCGCTTCTTGCAGACCATGTGCACGGGACGGAAGAATACTATAAGCTTCTGGCGGAACAGGTTTTCAGAAAGCTGATGTTTTTGGGCTACCTGCCGCTGCATGAAGATTACAGACAGGATATTGCGCATAATCCGCGTGTCGTCTTCTGGGGAGATTCGATCACCGAGTGCACGAACGGGGGCGATGTGACTTTCCCGAATGTCGTGAAGGAACTGGCCGCGGAAGACGGCATCACGATCGATGTGAAGAACTACGGTGTCTATGCGGAAAAGAGCAGCCTGATCGCGGCGAGGGCCGGCGGAAATCCGATGCGGCTCAACAAGACCGTTACGATCCCTGCGGACCTGACGCCTGTTGAGGTGGAACCGGTCAGCGATATGTTCGGCTGGGAAATGCTGCTGGTATTCGGCGGCGATCCGGAGCGGTCTGCAAGAGCGGAATTTAACAGGGACAATTCCATCAATCCGTGCGTGATCGCGGGTGTGGAAGGCAATCTCAGCATGGATGCTAAGGAGAATAAACGCTACTTTACGAGACTGAAACCGGGCGAGGAAGTCGTTGCCAGAGAGGGCGAACAGATCCGCTTCTGGGCGATGCGGGATAAGCGCAAGGATGACATCCTCGTGATCTGGAGCGGGACGAATGACGAACTGACGCCGGAAAAATGTCCGGAAACGTTTAAATATATCCACTCGATCATTGATTTTACCGGAACGGACCGGTATATCGTCATCAACATGCAAAAGATCGAGGAAATGCCGCAGATCGACGAGATCAACGAGCTGTTTGCCAAGGAATTCGGCGAACACTGTCTGGATATTTATTCGTATCTGCTCAATGATGCGATGGATGAGGCGGGCTTGACACCGACCGAGGAAGATAAAGAAATGCTGAAGGAACGCCGGATGCCCATGAGCATCCGGAGCGATATGGCGGGACATTTCAACGAGGCCGGTTATACGATGATCGGACATGAGATCTACAGGAAACTGCGTTCGCTCGGATATCTCTGATCATTACAAAAAAGTTATGAAATCTTTAGATTTTACCTTGCCCCCATCTCTTCCTTGTGCGAAGGAACTGTGTTAAAATGGTCATTGGAGAGGTATAGACTATGTATCATTTTATTGTGAACCCTGCTTCTTCAAGCGGAAGAGGCGCGATCCTTTGGAAAGAGATCGAAAAGAAACTGATTTCCGGAAAGATCCTATACCTGCTTTACATGACGGGAGGGGACGGAGATGCCAGAAGATTTGCGGCCGATATCACGAAGTCGGAGGACGAAGTGACGATCGTCGTTTGCGGCGGTGACGGCACGATGAACGAGGTGATCAACGGGATCCGTGATCTCAGTCTTGTTACACTCGGCTGCATTCCCATCGGTTCGAGCAACGATCTGATCAGGGATCTGGGTTTTCCGAAAGACCCCGGCAAAATGCTGGAAGTCATTTTGAATCCGAACCGGATCGTTCCGATGGATATCGGGAAACTGACCTGCGGAGGGAAAACAACACGTTTCGCGGTCAGCATGGGGATTGGATTTGATGCTGCGATCTGTCATGAGGCACTGCACTCGAAGATCAAGGATGTTCTGAACAAATTGCGGATCGGCAAACTGACCTATCTGGGCATCGCGCTCAAGCAGCTTGCGAGCGCGAAGAAGAATGCCGCGATCGTGACTTTGGATGACGGGCAGCAGATCTTTGTGGACAGGCTGCTGTTTGTGACTTCGATGGTGCACCGCTATGAAGGCGGCGGATTCAAGTTCTGTCCGGATGCGGATTATTCGGACGGCATTCTGGATGTGCTCGTGGTCGGGAATCTGACCAAGATGAAGGTCCTCAGGGTCCTGCCGACGGCGTTAAAAGGAAATCATGTCAGATTTGACGGACTGAATGTATACAGAGCGAAGAAAGTCACGGTCAAGACACACGATCCGATGGCGGTTCATGTGGACGGAGAGTCTGCAGGGATCCATTCGGAGGTTGTTGTGGAACAGGAAGAAAAACAGGTGAGGATGATCATATGATACTGATGATGACGCAGACAATGACGGAATCGATGGGCGCATATTACAGCGGTATTAACGGACTGATGCGCTACGGCTTTCGCGGCCTTGACTGGACCTATATCCTGGTGCTGATCGGCATGGTATTTTCCATGATCGCAAGCGCGGGTGTGAAATCCTCTTTCAAAAAGTTTGCGAGAGTTGCCAACCGCGCGGGACTGACCGGCGCTGAGACGGCGGCAAGGATCTTAAAAGCAAAAGGTGTCTATGATGTGACCGTTCAGCCGATCAGAGGAGAGCTGACGGATAATTTCAATCCCAGGACCAAGATCGTGAGCCTCTCGGAAGTCGTTTACAATTCCACTTCCGTTGCGGCGCTCGGTGTTGCCGCGCATGAGTGCGGTCACGCGATGCAGTACAATGAAGGTTATTTTCCGCTCAAAGTCAGAGCTGCGATCCTGCCTGTTGCAAACTTCGGATCGAAATTCGGCTTCCCGATCATTCTGCTCGGGCTCTTTATCTCGTTCTTCAGACCGCTGATCCCGTTCGGGATCATCCTGTTTGCGTTCGGGATGCTCTTCCAGCTTGCCACACTCCCCGTGGAGTTTGATGCGAGCAGAAGAGCGCTTGCAACGCTGGATGAAATGCAGCTGATGGCGCCGGATGAAGTGGCCGGTGCAAGAAAGGTTTTGAAAAGCGCGGCTTTAACTTATGTGGCAAGCGCAGCCGCCGCGATCTTACAGGTACTCCGCCTGGTGCTGATCTTTGGCGGCGGAGGCAGAAGGAGAAGCTGATGGTCCCTTGGGGACGGGGTTAGTGGTCCATAAATCAGACGCACTCCGGGAGAACACATATGCTGATAGAGGTCAGAGACCTTGCCATGGAAGAGCTGCAGGTCTTTGTGGAATTAAATGAAGTGCAATTGGCCCGTTTTTATGAACCGAAGACGGGCCTTTTCATTGCGGAATCCGACAAGGTGGCAAAACGCGCGCTCGAAGCAGGCTTCAGGCCGCATTCCTATCTGATCGAGGATAAGAAACTGGAACGCGCGCGCCCGCTGTTTGAAGATTATCCGGATGTGCCGGTCTATGTCGCAAAGCATGATGATATCACGACGATCACCGGCTACAATCTGACCGGCGGGATCCTGGTCGCGATGTACAGACAGGAGAAGCCGACGGTCTCAGAGCTGCTTGATACGGTCACTGACAGGAAGAGGAACGGTTCCGGCCGGCTTCGCATTGCCGTAATGGAAGGTATCGTCAACCCGGCAAATGTCGGCGCGATCATCAGGAGCGCGGCAGCATTAAACGCGGACGCCGTTCTGGTGACAAAAGACTGCGCCGATCCGCTCTACCGTAGGGCAATCCGCGTCGGGATGGGCTGTGTCTTTCAGATTCCATGGACCTACATTCCGCCCCTTGCAGACGGCGGGATCCCTCTCTTAAAAGACCTCGGTTTCACGGTGGCAGCCATGGCGCTTCTTGATGATACGCTGCCGATCGATGCCCCTGTGCTGAAACAGTGCGATAAGCTCGCGCTGGTCTTTGGCGCGGAAGGGGAAGGCCTGCTTCCAGCAACGATCGCATCATGCGATCATACGGTCAAGATCCCGATGAGTCACGGGGTCGATTCCCTGAACGTTGCCGCATCCTCCGCCGTAGCGTTTTGGGAGGTGCGCTGAGTGTACCTGCATTCAGCGCTTGCATATTTCTCCTCTATTTGCTACAGTATCTTTAAGCATAAATTCACATTCTGCGGATCATCCTTTGATGCGCGGTTCACATTCAGAACATATAGACAACATTTCTGTTGATACTTTTCAGGAATCTATGCTTACCCAACACATTTTATATTCATAATGCAGAGATCGTTAAGACATATACGAGGATGTACCTTATGAACGAGATCGATAAAAGCTTTGATCAGATAGTGGAAATCATAGAGAATGCCAGAAACAATGCCTATCGAAAGGTAAATGAAGAATTGATCCTCATGTATCAGGGCATTGGAAGGCTCCTTTCAGAACGATCAAAAATGGCTTCTTATGGTGACGGATATATAGATTCTCTTGCTTCTTATATCCGGGATAAATTTCCGGGAATCAAGGGATTTAACCGACGAGGGTTATATAGAATGAAGCAGTTCTTCGAACTGTATAACGGAAATGAAAAAGTGTCACCACTGGTGACACAATTAAGTTGGACGAATCATCTGTTGATCATGTCCGGGTGTAAATCTGATGAAGAACGTGAATTTTATATGTGTTTGGCCATTCGAGAGCGATACAGCAAAAGGGAACTGGAGCGTCAGATGGATAGTGGATACTATGAACGGTACATGCTTTCCGAAGAAAGAGCGGTGCCTGAGAAGATAAAGTCAGGATCAAATCCTTTTCTGGATGCTTATGTGATCGAGTTTTTGGATCTGCCTCTGAATTATACTGAAAAACAACTAAAAAAAGGACTCATCGAAGGAATGAAAAAATTTATCCTTGAGATGGGAAAAGACTTTACCTATGTTGATGAAGAATATACCATAATCGTCGGCGGGGAAGACTATCATGTGGATCTTCTGTTCTATCACAGAACACTACGTTGCCTTGTGGCTTTGGAATTGAAGACGGGAAAGTTCAAGCCGGAGTACATATCCAAGATGGACTTTTATTTGGAGGGCCTTGACCGCCAGGCGAAAAAGCCCAACGAAAACCCAAGTGTCGGTCTGATCTTGTGCTCCTCAAAAAGTGATGAAGTTGTGGAATACGCGATGAGCAGAACCATGTCCCCGATGATGGTGTCGCAATATCAGTTGAAACTGCCGGATAAAGAAGTGTTGCGAAAAAAGCTTCAGGAATTGGCAAATATACCGATGACTGATGACCGTGAAATAGATAAAAATGAATAAGACCTCTTTATTTTTATTTCATAAATTCTTCACAAGGAAATTAGCACTCACCACTTGCGAGTGCTAACAACATGTGCTAGGATATGTTCAAAAGGAAATGATCAGGGGAGGTGATCCTATGAACATCAATAAATTCACACAGAAATCTATCGAAGCAGTCAACGACTGCGAAAAACTCGCATATGAATACGGTAACCAGGAGATTGAGCAGGAGCATCTGATGTATGCGCTGCTGACGCAGGAAGACAGCTTGATCTTAAAGCTCATCGAGAAGATGGATATTCAGAAAGAGCATTTTCTTGATAATGCGGAAAGCAAGCTGAAAGCGCGCACCAAGGTGCAGGGCGGCCAGGTTTATGTCGGGCAGAATCTCAATAAGGTCCTGATCTCTGCGGAAGACGAAGCCAAAGCCATGGGCGACGAATATGTCAGCGTCGAGCATCTGTTTCTGTCGATGCTCAAGTACCCGAATCCGGCCATCAAAGAGTTGTTCCGTGAGTACGGGATCACCAGGGAGCGCTTTCTGCAGGCGCTTTCCACGGTCAGGGGAAATCAGAGAGTCACCAGCGACAATCCCGAAGCGACTTACGACACACTTGAAAAATACGGACAGGAACTCGTGGAGCGGGCAAGGAATCAGAAACTTGATCCCGTGATCGGCAGGGATTCCGAGATCCGCAACGTGATCCGGATCCTAAGCCGCAAGACCAAGAACAATCCGGTGCTGATCGGGGAACCCGGTGTCGGTAAAACGGCCGTCGTGGAAGGGCTTGCGCAGCGGATCGTACGCGGTGATGTGCCGGAAGGCCTGAAGGACAAGAAGATCTTTGCGCTCGATATGGGCGCGCTCGTTGCAGGCGCCAAGTACCGCGGGGAGTTTGAGGAACGTCTGAAAGCGGTTTTGGAAGATGTGAAGAATTCCGACGGCCAGATCATCCTGTTCATTGATGAGCTGCACACGATCGTGGGCGCAGGCAAGACGGACGGGGCGCTCGATGCCGGGAACATGTTAAAGCCCATGCTTGCAAGGGGCGAGCTGCACTGCATCGGTGCAACGACGCTGGATGAGTACCGCCAGTATATTGAAAAGGATGCGGCTCTCGAGCGAAGGTTCCAGCCTGTCATGGTCGATGAGCCGAGCGTTGAGGATACGATCTCGATCTTAAGGGGTCTGAAGGAACGTTACGAGAACTATCATCATGTAAAAATCACGGACGCGGCACTTGTCAGCGCAGCCACGCTTTCGCACCGCTATATTTCCGACAGGTTCCTGCCCGATAAAGCGATCGATCTGGTCGATGAAGCCTGCGCGCTCATTAAGACCGAGCAGGACAGTATGCCTACGGAACTCGATGAATTGAACCGTAAGAGCATGCAGATGGCGATCGAAGTGGAGGCTCTGAAAAAAGAGGACGATTCGCTGAGCAGATCCAGACTGGAAGAATTGCAGAAAGAACTGGCCGAACTGAATGATAAAAAGAACGCAATGATGGCGCAGTGGGAGAATGAAAAAGCTTCCTTAAGCAAACTGCAGAAGCTGCGTGAGGAGATCGAATCCGTGAACGATCAGATCGAGATCTTAACGAGACAGGGCGACTTGAGCAAAGTCGGCGAACTGCAGTACGGAACACTGCCGAAACTGAAAGCGGAACTGGCAAAAGAGGAGGAAGCGGTCAAAGGCGCGGACCTTTCTCTGGTACATGAAAATGTCTCCGATGAAGAGATCGCCAAGATCATTTCCAGATGGACCGGGATCCCGGTTGCAAAGCTGACGGAATCCGAGCGCAGCAAGACACTGCATCTGGACGAGGAACTGCACAAGAGAGTGATCGGGCAGGATGAAGGCGTGACCAAAGTCACGGAAGCGATCCTTCGTTCCAAAGCCGGGATCAAGGATCCGACCAAACCCATCGGTTCATTCCTTTTCCTCGGACCGACCGGTGTCGGCAAGACCGAGCTTGCCAAGGCGCTGGCACAGGCGCTCTTTGATGATGAAAACAATATGGTGCGTATCGACATGAGTGAATACATGGAGAAATTCTCCGTATCCAGACTGATCGGAGCGCCTCCGGGATATGTCGGCTATGAGGAAGGCGGACAGTTGACCGAAGCCGTCAGAAGAAAACCCTATGCCGTGATCCTGTTTGATGAGATCGAAAAAGCGCATCCGGATGTCTTTAACGTGCTGCTGCAGGTTCTCGATGACGGCCGTGTGACGGATTCCCAGGGCAGGACCGTGGACTTTAAGAATACGATCCTGATCATGACCAGTAACATCGGCTCCCAGTATCTGCTCGACGGGATCGATGAAAACGGCAACATCAAACCGGAAGCGGAAGAAGAGGTAAACGCGGAACTGCGTGCGCATTTCCGTCCGGAATTCCTGAATCGACTGGATGAGTCCATCATGTTCAAGCCACTCACGAAAGAGAATATCAAGGGCATCGTTACCCTGCTGATGAATGATCTGAACAAGCGACTCGATGACCGGAAGATTACGATCCGTTTAACGGATACGGCAACCGATTATGTAGTGGAGCACGCCTACGATCCGGTATACGGTGCGCGTCCGCTGAAGCGTTACCTGCAGAAGCACGTGGAAACGCTGTCTGCCAGACTGATCCTGGAGGACAAGGTTGACGAAGGCGACGTGATCCTGGTTGATGCGGCATCAGGTGAATTGCAGGCATCTGTAGAAAAAGGATAATACGGAATATTGCCGGAATAATAACGAAAAGATACAATTTTCACAGGCCCCGGAAGGTCTTCAAAAAGGACTTTCCGGGGCCGTTTTCATGCGCGCTGACCACTTAGTCATCATATCCGACAGCTTACGCATTTCCTCTTGTTCATTGCATGTTTTTTTTCGATAATTATTCTAATTCACACTTTCAAAATGTGATTTTATGTATCGAATGTGACTGTCAGAAAATCGGGATCACTATCAGATCAGAAAAGATCAGAAAAGATCAGAAAACATATCAGGTCAGAAACAGAGAAAGGACTCAAGTATGATGACAAAGATCAGACAGATGGCAAAAGCAATTGTGAGCATTCTGCTCAGCATTGTGATGGTAACGGGACTCATCCCGGAATCCGCCCTGAGTGCCCTGCAGGTATATGCAGATCCTGTAGAGACGAGCGGAGACTGGACAAACTATGCGGCGGATGCTGTGGAACCGGAGGGGGATGTCTACACGATCTCCACGGCCGCAGAGCTCGCGTGGCTTGCAAATGTTATCAATGGAACAGCTGCGGCAGACAATCCGGTCAACCAGGGCGGGATCACTTTCAAACTGGGGGATGATATCGATCTTTCTGCGCATTACTGGACTCCCATCGGTAAATTGTTCGCCAATAAGTTTTGCGCGGTATTTGACGGAAACGGACATACCATCAGAGGCATGTATGTGGGAACGCAGGCCAGTCCGTACGAAGGCACCGATGCCGGTCTGTTCGGTTATGTGGCAGGTTCCGTCAGAAACGTAAGGATCACGGATTCGGCAGTTTACGCACAACCGCCCAGTGGGAATTATCTGGCAGATGCAGGGCTTGTTGCCGGTCGTGTCAGCGGAGCAAATGCCATTGTAAAAAACTGTGACGTTTCAGGCACGGTCGGTAATGCCGGTACTGTCGGACAAACAGGTGAGATAGCCACAAAGAAGAGAAATGCAAGCTCCGGCGGGCTCGTGGGCGACATCCAGCAGGGGACGGCGGAAGCCTGCCGCGTGAATGTATCCCTTGTGGCACTGGAATCTCCCAGTGATCATTATTACTCATTTGGCGGTATTGCCGGCACCATAGCCCAGACCAGCGATTCTACCATCGTAAACTGTGTCAGCAATATGACGCTGAGTCTTCCGGAGGGCATGGATCTTGGAAGGGTGGGGGCAGGTGCCCCCTTTGCCACAGGCAAACAGTGCGCCCTCAAAAACTCCATCGTAAGGGCAGATCTTGGCGGAGCACTCGGCTTTTCCGGTGCTATATCAAGCCGCAGGTGTACCTGCTGGATCGAAACGAATTTTAAAGCGGAAGAGGATGGCAATTATGTACTGCAGGCTCCTAAATACACTTATTACGGAACCCTTACGGATGCGCCGGTTGAGATGACGGAAGAGCAGATGAAAGAAGCTTCTTTTGCCACTATTCTCAATTCGAAGGCAGCGAGTACGGTCGGACTCAGCAATCCGCTTACCTGGAGCATCAACGAGAATGAAAACGACGGTTTCCCGAACCTTGCAGATGCCGGGGTTGCAGAGGCACAGGCCACCTATTATCTGGTTACCTTTAAGTCCCACGGAACGGTGTATCAGAGTGTCAGTATCGAGAGCGGGCAGAAGGTCACAAAGCCTTCGAATCCTCCCGCCCCATCTGAGGATGCAACTTTCCTCTACTGGTATAAGGACGATCCGTCGGTAGCCTATGATTTTAACACACCGATCACGGCAAATACCACGCTTACCGCGAAATGGAAAGGACAGGAGTTTACAGTCCGTTTTAACACAAACGGCGGCTCCTATGTATACCCGCAGACGGTGGAGGGCGGCGAGACACTGAGTGAGCCCGTAACGGTCAGAAAGGGGTATTCTTTCGCCGGCTGGTTCACGGACAGTGCCTGCACGGAATCATGGGATTTCAACGATGAAGTAACTTCCGGAATGACGCTTTATGCGAAGTGGGATCTTCCGGTTTCGGATGTATCCGTATCCGGGCGGATCACGGATGAGGAGTCCGGAGACGGAATCAGGAACGCCACTGTAAAACTGTCCGGCGGACGGAACGCCATCACGGATGAATTCGGCTATTACCGGATCCAGGGCGTGCCTGCCGGAACCTATACGATCACTGCTTCCGCGTTTGGTTATAACGATAAATCCAGAGCGGATTTTACCGTGGGTACGGTATCCACGGGCTATGATGCGGCGCTTACACGCATAGGAGGCGGTGGAGGAGGCGGAGTGGACACCGCTAACATCTATGCGACCATCAGCTGCGTATATTCCGGGATCATGCTGGACGGTGTGGAGATCAAGGCTGTCGGTGACGGGGACCTGGGCACCTACAGTACCTATACGGCAAACGGCGGCCAGGCTACCTTTACGGGGCTACCCGCCGGCTGGTACACTTTCCACATCAATGAAGCCGGCCGCCCCGGCTGGGAAAGCTATGTATCGGCGAAGAAGCAAATTGCAGGCGATCATCAGCTGAACTGCGCCCTGAAGCCGAATTACCAGTCGCTCAAGATCAATGTCATCGGGACATTCGATCCGAAGACCAACAAGGCAAATGTGCCGCTTTCCGGCAAAGAAGTCACCCTGATCGGCGTGGATCCGGCAGATGAGGATAATGAACTGATCCATATTCCTGCCCATACCGGGGCGGACGGATCTGTAACGGTTGAGAAACTGGTTCCGATCACATGGAAAATCTCAAGTTCTGATTTTGCTTATGAAGAGGATGAAGTCATTGTCATTTCGGACGGCGCCGGAAAGCTTTCCGAGAAGGAAGTAACGCTGACGCTTCCGTTTATAGAATCCTCCCTGTCGGTGAATCTGACATCCGTTTATAACGATCCCGATCTTTTCAAACGAACGGAAGAGAATAAAGACACGCTGCCCGATGTTTCCCTGGCCGGTGTTACCGGAACCATGACAGAAGGGATCGTCAGAAGCGCCAAACCGGACGCTGCCGGAAAGGTTCTGTTTACAGGGCTGTTCCCCGGTAATTACAATCTGAGCGCGAACGGCAGAGTCATGCGAGTGGTTGATATAAAATCGGGAGCCGATCAGAAGGAAATCTTCGGTGACCCCAATGACGGTAGTTTCAGCCGCTTTGGCAGGAAGCACTTTGATGTTGATTTTCATGGAACGGGAACCGGGTCCGTGGCTCTTGGCATGCGTGCAAACGCAACTATCGAGATGGATCCCGCTCCGGTCAGCTTTTCCGGTATCCTCTATAAAACGGACATGGATGAGAAGGGCGAGATCTCAAGTGAACCGCTGAAAAATGCAAAGCTGATCATCAAACCCTCTGCCTACTATCCGCAGAGCGGTGCCAATACGGAAGGATACGAGATCACAACGGACGATGGCGGACATTATGCGATCACCATGGCGCCGGGGCTGTACGGCGTGGAAATGGAGAGCACGTATGACGGATACTTTGGCGGAAAACTGATCTATCATGAGGGCAACTCAGACGGCTATCAGGGTCCCTGGGGCTGGCCGTGTACCGGAGAGTGGACGGGCACAAAGGCTTCGGCCGTTGCATGGATGACAGGTGATGATAGCCTTGCTTACGGCGATATCGGCGGGATGAGTTTATCTTCCGGTACGGTCGTTGCAGACCTTGAGATCATGGAAAAGAAGATCAATTACAGTGCCTGCAGTCCCGGGAATTCGGTTGTGTTTGACAATACATCTTCACAAAACCTGATCATCGGAAGCGAGCAGGATGAGGAAGCTACTGTAAGTCAGAATACAAATAAATGGCATAAATATGACTACTATGACAGATCATATCAGACCATGAACTATCATCCGGAAACAAACGGAGCGACGCTGACCTTGAAGCATGCAGGAAGTACGGATCAATCGATCAATATGACCGGAAAAACATTCCCTGTTGTTTTCAATGAGTTGGATCCCGGCGACTATAGCCTTGACTATACGCTTTCATCGGCTTTTTCCCAGCTTTCACCAACTGTTTCCTGGGGTGGGGATATCAGTTTTTTCCGGTTTCCGGCGCCCGGAAAACTTCCGACATCGTTCCCGGAGAACTACGCCGTAGATGGGAATCCTTGGCCGCTGTCAACAAAGTATTCGGGACTCCGAATTGATCCGAAACAGGGACAGTGGAAAATAGGAGATCTATATGATGGGAATGATTCCAACGGCGAAGTAAAGTTCAAATTTTATTGGGCGGATACCTATTACGATATCGCGTATGTCGGTGGAATGGTGGAAGAGGCCGAATATCAGAGCTGGTTCGAAACATACGGAGCAGATTTCGATCCGATCTGGAGGAGGTCCGATGATCCTTCGGTGGAGCGGGAAGATGCAGACGGTTATTACCGAAACAGACCGAATTCTGCGGATTATCAGGACTACGGGGTATTTGAACAGGATTTACGTGCATGGGAAGAGGAGGTTCAAGAATTAAGAACCAGTAGACCGGGTAAATGGGTTGCAAAACTCGACGGTACTTATACCGAAGGGAATTTTACGGTCACATATACCGGAAATCCGCATTGGAACGATTTGTATGAGAATACCCAGACGATCATGGAGAACTATCTGGTGGCATATTCTACAGATAAGTTACCGGGAAAACTGTTCCGTGCTTCAGGAAAAGGGTCGGGCATAAATAAAGTTTTGCCTGACGGAAATGTGACTTTGTATTTCTGCGCCCCAAAGGGCAGAGGGTATGCGTTCTTAAAAAACCTTGATCATATCTTTAATCAGGATAATTATGCCGAACTGGCAAATACAGATCTGTGGTTCAGTGTTAAGTTGAATAAAAATGGAGAAACCGATTGCCTGGTTAATTTTCTGGATCCTACGGATTGTTCCGAGCCGGTTAAGATACTGTCACAGACAGAGGCAATGAATCTGCTGAATCCCCGCACCATTGTTGTCAAAGCAGTGGAAGAGGATAATGTGGCAGATGTACTGAATAATGTGACAGTCACTATGACTTATGCCGGCGCACAGTATTCCACTACAACGGATACACCCATGCAGACCTGTACAGGTGCTGTTACGGATGTGGTCGTGGGGGAAGATGCCGCATATGAATGGGAATGCGCCAATCCGGCCAATACAAGGAGCACATATGATGACGCCACCAAGACGGAAACATTCTATGTTCCGTTGAGAAGGGTCCTGTATTCCAAGGCATTTATGGTAAAAGACGACGCCGGTAATCCGGTGGCAAATGCGTCGATCACACTTACCGGTAAATTGGTGGGACAGCCGATCACGTTGTTTACGGGCCCGGATGGAAAAGCGACAGCATACGACTGTCTGACGTATCAGGATTATGATGTGCATGTTACCTGTCCGGGATATTCCTTCCATAACATCCCGCTTACTGCGGAAGATGTGCGTTCGGATGAGGTGGCAACTGACGTTCTGAGAAGAGACGAGCAACCGGAATTTGACGAAGACGCGGTCAGCATCAACCGAAAGGGTGCATTCCTTCCGGGCGTCAATTTCAGCGGCAGCAGCAATTCGATTGATTTTCTCATAGATACGGCGATCACGGATGCCAAGGACAAACCACTCTACTATACCGTAAATGCAAAGATCAAGACGGCTCCGCTGGATTCGCTGCTGGAGGTATTCCTGATCGACAAGAGAACATTCCGGAATCCTGACTTTGGCGATGTGCCGGAAGCTCTTGCCACGCCGGCCATGGACGAGAATAATTACAATCCTTCCCTGGCCTGGGAATGGGGCACAAAACTGGAAAAAGGTGAACTCGGCAATGTCTATTACAGACGTTTTTCGGGTGACGAACCGTTTGTTTCCCAAAAGGACAGTCACGGCCGGAATGTTTATGAAATTGAAAAAACACTTCCGCTTTGGGAACTCCCGCCTGACGGGTTTGAGCCCTGCCTGCTTGCCGTGACTTCCAATCATGCGATGCAGATCTATGATTTTGACTACTCGGGAGAAGCGGCGGATGACCAGCTGGTCGGGATCAGACTGGACGGCGACAAAGCCGGGATGCTGAACAATATCACGCTTCTTGCCAATGCCCAGGCGCTCGGCGGCCCGGCAGTCGAAAAACTGGAAGAACTTACCGAGCCGACGGGCTCCATCATCCCGCTTCCTTCGTTTGAGGCAGGCATTGAAGAGGAAGACGGCTTCTTAAGTTACGATTACACCGTGGAGATGCAGCTTCTGCAAGGTAAGAAGTCTGTATCCGATGCGGAAAAATCATACATGGCGATTCTGCCGAGCACCCTCGGGATCATGGCCAAAGGCGGCTGGAAGATGGGTGTTGACGGAGAAGAGCGGAAAGTGACGAACAGCTTCCATGTCACGGTCGCCGGCAAAGATATGGATGCCCTCGACTATCTGCCGTCGGCATTTGAGGCGCTTCCCGTCAAAGTCGAATTTGACGAGGACAATCCGCCGAGTGGTACGATCACGCTTGCGGCAGCGGACACCAAGGATAAGAACAACCATAACACAGAGGAGGAATACTCTTTAGGGATCAACGGGCAGGTGCATATCGTTGCCGAAGTCAGCGCCTTTTCCTCCTTTGCGGCAGTCCTTCCCGTCGGGCCGGTCCTGGCATCGCTTGAAAAGAGCGGGGCCCTTGATATCGGCGCAAAGGTGCAGGTGGCAGTCGGCGCGGACGGTACCTATAAGTATAAGATCATTAACGGTGAAGAGCAGGAGAGTGAGCATGAGGTCGAGTTTACGCTCGGTGCGGGCGCGGGGATCGGTTTCTATGCGAAAGCCTTCGGTGGAGCACTGGGTGCCGAGGCCAATCTGAAGCTTACCGGTGACAACGATAAACTGCAGGATATGGTTACGGTCAGTGCTTCCATCGGCACGGAGCATGGCTTCAAAATGAACCGGATTGACGGCAAGGTGCAGGCAGATGCCCATATCGAGATGAAGACCTGGCTCATTAACGGCGAGAAGGATTTCAAATTTGTAGAGATCCCGTTCAGTTACCAGTTCGGCACCGAGACCATGTTTACGCTGACAGAGATCCAGATCGAGGACAACTTAAAGAGCAGGAATGATTTTGAGCCCTCGATTTTCAACGGACAGCCTGTGACGCTCGTCTCCAACTTGCTCCCGATCGGCGGATATGCCACGGATGAGGATGGAAGCGGAGCCTTTGTTTATACAGACATGAGTTCCAAAGGCGGAAATGTCCGTCTGTTGCTTTCCGCCTATGCGGGTAATAAAGTCTGGAACACACCGGTTGCAGTTACCGCAACAGACGGCCTGATCCCGGCATTTGATGTGATCTCAATGTCTGATGGAAACTACCTGACCGTCTGGTCGGAGATCGCAAAAGAGAACATGATGATGACCTGTCCGCCTTCCGTGATCAGATACTCCGCAGGAAAGATCGTTGACGGAAAATGGAGCGGCAGTATAAAGACGTTGGGCACCCTTTCATCAGAGGTGGCCTCCAAACTCCTGCTCTTAAGCGACAGCAGCGGGATCAGCCTTGCTGCGTTAAAGACTGCTGAGGGTGCGCTGGCCGAACGCTTAAGCATCAGCGGATACAGATTCACGGGTTCTGCGTGGAGCGCTCCCGCGAATCTTGCAAAAGAACAGAAGACCTATGACATCGCGGCTTGTGCAAGGAATGGCGCCCTGCTAGTTTCCTACGTAACGGATGATCGGAAACTGCATGTACTGAGGTGGAAGGATTCCGTATCCGAAACGGTATTTGACGCAACCGGATCCGAAAGCGCTCTTGTTGCCGATGATGTCTATGCATATCTGGTCAGTGAATCGGCTGAGGGCCTTGTACTCCGCCGCTTAAGTGGAAACACCTGGAGCGCCGGTGAAGTGATCGATCAAACCTCCGGAACGGGAAATCCTTCCTTAAGCGTATCCGGCAACAGGGTCAGCGTTACCTTTACGGATCAGAACGATACATCCCTGTATCTGCTGGAATGCACGGCCGACGGAGGCGTTCTGGAAAAAACGAAACTGAAAACGGCAACCGGGAAAGCTAGATTCAGAGACAGTTCCCTGATCTGCAGCGGTGCCGAAAGCCTGATCCTGACCGTTCTGGATACAGACATGGATCAGCTGAACGTCTACAGCGCGGACGGCTCCGATAAAGAGCCTGCCGTCATCAGCACGGAACCGAAAGCACTCACCGGACTGCGATATAACGGCAGCGCACAGGAACTTATCAAACCGGGAACTGCAAAGGGCGGGACGATCAAATACGCCGTAACAAAGCGCGGCGATCCTGAGCCCGCAGAAACTGCATTTAGTGCATCCGTTCCCAGCGTATATGATGCGGGTAACTACAGAGTTTATTACAAACTGGAGGCAGATGCCGATCATATGGCAGCCGTGCATTCCGCGCTTCCGTTTGTTGATGTAAGTATATCCCGGGCGGTCCTGTCCGATGACATGCTCTCGCTTCTCACACCGGCATTCTATGTTACCGGCGCGATCCCTGCCGGAACCGTTTATGAACAGCCGGCACAGGATATAGTGGTAAAAGCCGGATCGATCCTTCTGATCGAAGACAGGGATTATGTCATTGACCCCGGATCCATCCTTACCGCTTCTGATTTTGGCACCTATACCATCACGGTCAGGGGCATGGGAAATTATACCGGGAGCGCCGTAACCGATTGGAAGGTCGTTGAGGTCAAAGAGAGCGGTGAGGAAGGCGACAAGTTCGCGCATTCCGTGATCGCGCCGCTGTATTATACAGGCGCGCCTCTGACACCGCAGCCGGTCATTACCTGGAACGGCGTTGAACTGGTAAAAGATACGGACTACACCTTAACGTATAAAAACAACACAAATGAGGCATCGGAGAATGACGGAGCCAAGGCGCCCTCCGTCACGGTAAAAGGAAAAGGAAAATACAAAGATTCCATCACCATTCCGTTTACGATCTTAAGAAGGCCTATGGATGACGGCAGCGAAAACGCCTTCTTTGCAGACGAATTTTTGGTCAGCATCGAGAATAAACAGTGGACCGGGAAAACCCTGTTGTCAAAACCTGTGATCAAATTTGTTGATGGCAATGGAAAATCCGTCACACTCAAAGAGAAGAAAGATTACACGCTGACCTTTACGGATTCAGCAGGATCCGCTGATCCGAAAGCAGCAGGCACTGTCACGGTACGCGTGGAAGGAACCGGCAACTTTACGGGTACTGCAAAGGTTTCTTACGAGATCATTGCAAAGAGTGCAGACGCTGAACTGAAAAATGCAGTGATCGAGCCGATCCCGGATCAGTATTATACAGGAACCGCCTTTACACAGGATGAGATCGAAGATCTGATCACGGTCTGGCCTTCCAAAACCGCTGAAAAAGACGGCGAGGATCCGGTGGATCCGGATCTCTATACGGTATCCTTTAACCCGGCCGAAACCTTAAAGACCGGAAAAGTCACGGTGACCGTACAGGGAACGGAAGGACACGGAGAGTTGTGGAAGACGGCAACCTTTAAGATCCTGCCCAAGCCGGTCGTTGTGACGGAGGGCGGAACAGAAACGCCTCAGGTTGAAATAGTACTTGATGAAAATGAGGATATCGTCTATACGGGCAAGCCATGTAAACCAGCGGTCATGGTAGTTGATCCGGAACTGGATCCAGAAATCTATCCGGACCGGATCGTACCGGCATCCGATTATACCGTGAAATACACGAATAACACCAGTGCGGCGAATGAGGATGCAACCAAAGAAACAAGAGGAAAGAAAGTCAGCATCGCGCCGACGGCGACCCTTACCTTCAAGGGTAATTACAAGGGAACTCTTTCCATGCCGTTTACGATCGCGCCTCTTCCGGTAGACGAAACACAGCTTACGATCACGCAGGCAGATATCAAGGACAGCGGCAGGGAAATCACTGCTTCTTCCCTTAAACCCGCTGTAAAACTGGGAAAGACAACACTGAAGAGGGACAAGGATTATGAACTTCTCTTTGCCTACGATGAAATGCATGAAATGCAGGAAGCAACCGTTGTGCTGACCGGAAACTATGCAGGAGAAAAGAGATATGCATTCCGGATCTATGATACAAACAGTGCCCTCAACTTATCCGACAAGACCATCTTTACAGTAACGACGGCTCTTGCGGATGCAGACGCTGTCTATGACGGTATGAAAAAAGAGCCTGTGATCACCGTTACGGCGAAAGTGGACGGAGAAGATATTCTTCTGACAGCCGGCAGGGATTATACAGTTTCCTGCAGCAATAACGTCAATGCAGGTGTTGCCGGAGAAGCTAAATGCCCGGTATGGAAAGTGACCGGAAAAGGCGCCTATAAGGGATCGCAGTCCGGATCGTTTACGATCCTGCCCAAAGCTTTGAATGAAGAAACCTGTATTATTACCGTTGCGGACATAAAATACAACAAGGGAAAAGAACTCAAGCCCAAGGTGACTGTTACGGATAAGGCTACGGGCAAAACTCTCAAAGCCAACACGGATTACACCTTCACCTATGCGGACAATCGCGAGATCCCGACAGTAAAAAACGGAAAGAGGCCGCGCGTGATCCTGAAAGGAAAAGGAAACTATACAACAAAAGAACAGGGTCTTGACGGGGATGCGCTTGAGGCCGGATTCAGGATCTATGAAAAAGATATTTCTTCCGTTTCTATCGTCGATATGATCAAAACGGCAACCTATACGGGAGAGCCGGTCAGACCGGAAGGGTTTGGTGTATATCCTGACGCAAGGAGCGCAAAGGATGGGGTAAATGCGCTGACGGCGGGAGAAGACGGCGACTATGTGGTCGAATACGGAGAAAACACGGATGTCGGTTTCGGAACCGTCACGCTGAAGGGTGTCGGAACCTACGGCGGAGTCAAAGTGATCAAATTTACGATCCTGCCGAAGATCCTGAAGTGGCTGGCACAATAAACAGGAATACAGAAAGAAATAAACAGTACGAAACGGAAAAAGATTTGCAGACAGAAAGGAGATTTCGTATGCAGAAAAGACGAATCGGCGCCGTGCTTCTGACGGCAGTCCTGGCATTTGCCATGACGCTTCTGGGAGTGAGGGATACGGCGAGCGCAAAACAGACGGAGGCGCTGCAGGGCGTTGAGATCACAGATGATACGACACTGCAGATCCGCCTGCCGAAGAACGGCAATATTGAGAATGCGGATCCGCTGCAGGGCGCGGCCGAAGTCTGGGCCGGAGAGGAACTGCAGCTTGTGGCGGAGATCAATTTCGGCTACCGGACAGAGGAACAGTTTACGCAGAGTAAAGATCTGCCGGTCGGGATCACTGTTTCAACGACAGATGAGACAACCGAAATCTACGGCAAGAGCGGCGGCGCAGGGGACCCGGGAGATCCGGACCCGGGAGATCCGAATGCGCCGGAACAGGGAAGTTCCTATACGGTTGAGGAACTGGTGACCCTTAACAGTGATAATACACCGGAAGGCCGTCAGCTGATCCGCCATGTCTTTACTGTAAAAAGAGCGGATGCGTCACCTGATCCGATCCGTTTTACGCTTTCCGTGGATGCAAATTATGAGGGCAAGCCTTCTACAACGGAATTTGAAGTAAACTTCAAGGGCAACGGAGGCGGCGGACAGCAGGAGATTGAAGACAGGGAAGGCCGTACTACGGTCATCTTAAGAGGTGAGGGGAACGATTTCTGGGTTGCCTATCCCAAAACAAACGAGCCCATGATCCTGCCGACTGCGGACGAACTGGGCTGGCAGATCCCGCAGGGCAAGGTGTTCAGAGGCTGGTCCGGACTGGAAGGGAGCGGAGCCGGGGACGGTGAAGTCGGGTTTATTCCGAGCAGACGTACTACCGGTGAAGCAATCTACGGCGATGCGGATCCCAATGAAAAGCATACGGTCACGATCTATCCGGGCCGTGCAGGCGGGGAACCGTATCTTACAGAAGTGAATGAAACGGATAAGTTTGTGCTTGGCACCAATCCGGAAAACTACGGATTTACGGCGCCCGCCGGATATGAATTTGCGGAATATGAACTGGTGGACGGTGCAACGTGGCAGGATCTGGATCGCGTTGTAAAGGACATCAGCGCAACAACTGTCTGGAAAAAAACAGGCGCAGAGAGTTGTACCGTCACCTACGAGCTCGGCACTAATCTTTTTAACGAGCGCGTCTATCGGGAACGGACCTGCTTTGCGGGAAACAAGCATACGCTCCTGACCTGGGCGGAGGCCGGTTGTTCTGCACCGGACGGTAAGGAATTCAAGTGCTGGAAGATCGGAGAGAAGGAATATCCGGAAAAAGCAAGGATTGAAGTTAATGCGAATATTGAGGTCACGCCCGTCTACAAGGATGCAGAAGCCCCGATCGTGGAGCAGGGCATTGCGCTCTGCCGTGAAGCGGACCGCGGGATCGTGGAAGCGCCGATCATACAGGATACCGACAATTGGGCGGTGGCGCCGGTCATCGGTGTAAATAAAGGGACAACAAATACTTATACGATCAAAGTCTGGCCCAAAGGCGATGAATACTGGTTCGTCCTGATGGGGCAGAGCAAAAGTGATGTTGCGGAGGCGTCCGTCAAGGGGAATGTCTTAACCGTTACAGGTAAAAAAGCAGGGACGAGCGAGATCGAACTTGTTGCTTCCCCGCAAGGAGATGGTCCGCCGTTCCATACCAGATATAAGATCGTGGTCTCGGAGATCGCGGAGCAGGATGCCGATGCGTCTGCTTCTGTTGCGGCTGCAACGGCATTGGCCGGTGAGGACGGAAAGCAGGTTGCGGTCGATGATTACGAGATCACATACAAGTCAGGGACCGTTTCCTCGGATGAGAGCACAAGCGCGCAGGTCACAGACGAAGTGGCAGAGGGCATCATCGCCAACCTGGCAGGTATGGAGGATTCCTTAAGCACAGCCGAACAGGAAGCGCTTCGCGCAGGGAATGCATTCCTGTATGTGGATGCCGGTGAGACGGATGAAAACAATGTTGCGCAGGCAGTTAAGAACGCGATCGAAAACGCGGCGGGAACCGGCCGTCTTTCCTTCATGAATATCGGCCTGTTTGCACAGCTCGGAAATTGCGCAAGAAGGGCAGTAAGCGAAGCGGCGACAGAAGATGCGGTGCAGATCAGTGTGGACACTTCCAAACTTGCGCCTCTTGCGCAGGGAGCCACGCGGACTGTGCGTGTTATCCGGTATCACAACGGTGCGGCAGAGGTGCTTGAACATGTGACGTTAAACGGAGCGGTCGCGACTTTCTCCTCTTCTCTGTTCTCACCCTATGCGATCGAATATACGGATGTAAACAACGGGCCCGGGAATGATGATGCAGCTTCCGTGACATGGCGGTATTCGGTGAGAGGTCAGAACGAATACAAGGATTATAAGACGGAAACCTATCCGTCTTTTGCCGCTGCAGTGCAGGCAGCCGGCGTGAGTGCCTATCGTGACGATCTTCCGGAAGAAGACCGGACAAATTTCCGGTATTACGAGGCGCCCGTCATTAAGCTTTTCAAAAATATCACGGTAAACAATACACTCACTATGAATTCCGATACGCCGCTGTATCTGGATCTGAACGGGAAGACACTGACCATCACAAAGGACGCCAAGCTGACGGGAACAAGCGACGGATACCCGACCGATATCTCTCTGGACAGTACATTGCCGGGGACGGTCAACTGTTGCGGCATTGTTGAAGTGGCTTTCGGTATGTGGACAGGGGACACATTCAATATCACGGGGGGGACTGTTGTCAATGGGTTCAGTGTTGACGGCGGAACGCTCAATATCACAGGCGGAGAAGTGAACTTTGGCGGTCGCATGATCAACAACGGCGGAGCTGCGGACATAGCGGCCACGATCTCCGGGGATGCCAGAATACAGGGAATGTCTTACGTCTGTTACCTGGATGATGAAGGCCATATCGAGGAAGGCATGCATGATATCATGCTCACGCTGAACGGCGGCTATTATGACGTGGATCCGAATGCGTATAAAACCGGAAATATGGGCATGGATGACTTTGACCAGAGCGCATATGTAAAAATGGGCGCAGCGCCGGAAGCATACAGCGGCCAGACAGACTGGGCGGCGGATCCTGACACATATAAGTGGCGGATCGCGGACGGCAGCGCACCGCAACCTTTGCCGGAGCCTGCCCTGACGGTTTCAGAGATCGAAGATCAGGTCTATTCGGGAGCAGCGATCAAACCGGAACCTGTGGTTAAGTACGGAGACGCGGAGCTGGTAAAAGATGTAGATTATACATTAAGTTATAAGAATAATATCAAAGCTGCCGGCAAGGGTGACGGGGCAAAGGCGCCGGCCGTTGTCGTGACCGGAAAAGGACAGTTTAAGAGCACCATGACGATCCCGTTTACCATTGAGAAATTAAGCATCCGGGATGCAGATAATGAAAATATGTTTGCAGACGGCTTTAGTGTCAGCCTGGAAAACAAACAGGAAACCGGTAAACCCGCCATTTCCAAGCCGGTGGTCCGTTTTGTCGACGGAAGCGGTAAAACAGTCATACTTAAGGAAAAGACGGACTATACACTCTCTTACAAAGATTCGCAGAATAACACAAACCCGAAGGCCGCAGGCCTTGTTACGGTCACTGTGACAGGGACCGGCAGCTTTAAGGACAGCGCAACGGCAACCTATCAGATCATCGGCAAGAGCGGGGACCAGAACCTGAAAAACGCTGTGATCGCACCGATTGCGGATCAGGTTTATACGGGAGATGCCTTTGAACAGGAAGATGTGGAAGCGCTGGTCACGGTATGGTCCTCCAAAACTGCCCAAAATGAAGGCGAAGAGCCGGTACCTTCGGAATGGTATACGGTTTCCTTTAACCCGGATGATACATTAAAGACCGGAAAAGTCACGGTGAGCGTGCAGGGAACAGTGGGACACGGTGAACTTTGGAAGACGGCGACCTTTAAGATCCTGCCCAAGCCGGTTGTTGTGACAGAAGACGGGGTCGAAGTGGCGCAGGTTGAAATCGAGCTGGCAGAAGGCGAAGAACCTGTTTACACCGGAAAGGCACTGAAACCGGAAGTGGTCGTTACGGATCTTGCCACAAATGATATCATTCCCGCGTCCAACTATACCGTAAAATATACGAATAACACCAATGCTGCAGAAGAAGATGCAACCAAAGAAGTAAGAGGAAAGGAAGTCAGCATCGCGCCGACGGCAACGCTTACCTTCAAGGGCAACTACAAGGGTACGCTTTCGCTGCCGTTTACGATCGAGCCTCTGGTTGTGGATCCGCAGGACTTTACCGTTACACAGGCGGATATCAAAGACAATAACAAAGAGATCACTGCGGCTACGCTAAAACCCGTTGTGAAATTTGGCAAGACAACGATGAAAAAGGATAAGGATTATGAGATCGAGTTTGACCGCGCGGACGGCGAGATGCAGGAAGCAAATGTTCTGCTGATGGGCAACTATGCGGGAGAAAAGATGTATGCGTTCCGTATTTATAATGCCGACAGCGCCGTGAACTTATCCGATGGCGACATCTTTACGGTTACGGCAACTCTTGCGGGCGAAGATGCAGTCTATGACGGTACAAAGAAAGTGCCGGCGATCACGGTGACGGCGCTGGTGGACGGAGAAAATACTGCGCTTGTCAACGGCAGGGATTATACGGTTTCCTGCACAAATAACGTCTATGCCGGGAAGGCTGATGCCGCAAAAGCGCCTACATGGAAAGTAAGCGGCAAGGGCGCTTACAAGGGCAAGCGGACCGGAACGTTTACGATCGATCCCAGACCGCTCAGCACGGATGACTTTACCATAAGCGTTACGGATATGAAATATAACAATGGTAAAGAACTGAAGGCCAAGGTAACCGTAACGGATCAGGCAACGAAAAAAGCGCTGAAGGCCGGCAAGGATTATACCTTTACCTATGCGGACAATAAGAACATCCCGACAGGAGAAAATGCCCTCAGACCGCGCGTGATCCTTGAAGGAAAAGGAAACTACACGACAAAGGAAATGGGTCTGACAAATGATGCGCATGAAATTGCGTTCAGGATCTATGAAAAGGACATTTCCTCCGTCACGGTCGTAAACCTGATCAAGACGGCCGTTTACACCGGATCCAAACTCGAACCGAAGGGATTTAAGGTTTATCCGGATGCAAAGAGCGCGAAGGAAAAGAAAAACGCGCTGACGGAAGGCGAGGACGGTGATTACGTGGTCGAATACGGCGAGAACATAAATGCCGGAACAGGCACGGTAACCTTAAAGGGAGTCGGAACCTACGGCGGCACCAAGATAGTGAAATTCACAATCCTGCCCAAAGTCCTGGCGTGGCTCGTGCACTGACGGCATTCAGACAGGAATGCGCAAGTAAAGTGTAAAAATTTAAGACGTATGTTTTATGTGTGTTCAGAGAGCACAAACAGGATCCCTGCAGGCTTTGGCTGCAGGGATTCTTATTGCCAATTCCGTGAGCGAGGCGATATAATTGAAAATACGGGAAAGGCAAAAAACGGAAATGAAACTTAAGGCCTTACGAGGCTGTCATTTTAGATTTAAACAAGAGAGGGTGTGTCATTTGAAAAGAACAGCAAAAACCGAAAACGGGACCGTAAGAGGTCTGCAGGGAACGGATGCAAGGATCACCGTCTATAAGGGGATCCCGTTTGCGGCGCCGCCGACAGGGCAAAACAGATGGAGGGCGCCGCAGCCGGTTAAGAACTGGGAAGGCGTTCGCGACTGCTTTACCTACGCGCCGATCTCGGTGCAGGATGTGCCGGGACTTTCCGATGATCTTTACTGCAGGGAATGGCATGTGGATCCCGATATCCCGATGGATGAAGACTGTCTGTACTTAAATATCTGGACGCCGGCAGTGGATCAAAATGAGAAACTGCCGGTGCTTGTTGTCTATTTCGGCGGCGGCTTCCAGTGGGGCTATACCGCGGAGATGGAATATGACGGAGAGCGCCTTGCGGCAAGAGGCATCGTTGTCGTGACGGTAAATTACAGGCTCGGCGCTTTCGGCTTTCTGTCACACCCGGACATTACCGAAGAGGCGCCGGATGCGCCCGGCAATTTCGGGCTTCTTGACCAGCAGGCGGGCCTCAAATGGGTATCCCGCAACATCGCTTCTTTTGGCGGAGATCCGGACCGGATCTTTATCGAAGGGCAGTCTGCGGGCGGATGCTCGGTACTGAACCAGCTGGCCTGTGAAGATAATTATGACATCATCAAAGGCGCCGTGATCTTAAGCGGCATCATCCGCTTTTCGGAAGCGGAAAAAGAACGGGATCTTTTCCTTCCGCCGACGCTTCCTGAGGCAGAGAAGCGGGGAGAGGATTTCTTCTCATATCTTGGCGTGAAGACCCTCGGTGAAGCAAGAGCGCTGGATGCGGTCACCATCCGCGAAAAGTATGCAAAATACCGGGAAGATCATCCTTTCTTTGCAAACATCATCGACGGAAAGTTCATGAAAGGCGACCCGCTGGTGCGCTTTATGAACGGCGACTGCGCGCATGTTCCCGTCATGGCCGGCAACACGGCGGACGAATTCAGTTTCGGCGGAGAAAATGTCGTTGAACGTTCCGTCAAGGAAGTATTCCAAAAAGTGCTGGAAAACAGAAAAGACGCAAAGCTTTACTACTACCGCTTCAATCCGGATATTCCGGGAAAAGATGCGCCCGGCAGTTTTCACTCCTGCGATCTGTGGTTCTTCTTTGAGACGCTGCAGAAATGCCGCAGGGCGTATGTGGGACATCATTACGATCTGGCAAGACAGATGTGCAATTATCTGGCTGCCTTTATCAAAAACAAAGACGCCGGAGCAGACGATCGAAGCGGAGCAGATAACCGAAGCGAAGCAGATCAAGATCGCCCGGCCCTTTGTTGTGAGGATGCTGACGGCTCCCTGCAGCCGGCATGGAAACCGTACATGCTTGCTGAGCGGAATGAAATGAATTTTGTCAGCGAAGGATGCGTTCCGGGGATTGAGACAAACCGGCCGAAGCAGATCTATAATCCGTACATGCCGCTTCACGAGTTTGTTCCTGACGGCGAACCCCACGTGTTCGGGGACAGGGTCTATGTCTACGGTTCCCACGATCTTTATGACGGGGTCACGTTCTGCCCCGGAGACTACGTGTGCTATTCCGCGCCGGTTACCGACCTGAAGTCGTGGCGGTACGAGGGCGTGATCTATGGAAGATGTGACGATCCCGTAAACAGGGACGGGCGGATGTGCCTGTATGCGCCGGATGTAACGAAAGGCCCCGACGGCAGATATTATCTTTACTATGTTTATGACAAGGTGGACTATGTTTCCGTTGCGGTCTGCGACACGCCGGCCGGTAACTATAAATTCTACGGCTACGTAAAATATCCTGACGGAACGCTTCTCGGAAGAAGAGCGGGTGATGAGCCCCAGTTTGATCCGGGGGTTCTGACGGAAGGAAACGTCACCTATCTCTACACCGGTTTTGCGGGGCATGAAGATGCAGGCAGGCACGGCGCGATGTTTACGGTGCTTGATGCAGACATGCTGACCGTTGTCAAAGAGCCTGCCTTTATCGTGCCGAATGATGCGCATGCAAAAGGCACGGAATATGAGGGGCATGCGTTTTTCGAAGCCCCCTCGATCCGCAAAAAAGACAATACTTACTATTTCATCTATTCTTCAGAAGTCATGCACGAACTTTGCTATGCAACATCCGACCGCCCGGAGGGACCGTTTACCTACGGCGGCGTCATCATCAGCAATTCCGACATCGGCATCGGTTCGTATAAGGATGCCGCGCTTTCCATGGCATACGGCGCCAACAATCACGGCGGCATCGAAGAGATCGGCGGAAAATGGTATATCTTCTATCACAGACACACGAACGGCACCTGGTATTCGAGACAGGGCTGTGCGGAAGAGATCGAATTTACATCGGACGGAAAAATCCCGCAGGTCCGCTTGAGCTCCTGCGGCTTAAACGGCGGTCCGCTCAGTGACACCGGGGAGTACCCGGCCGCGATCGCCTGCCATCTTTTCAATGAAAAACATGATGTCTATATCGGGGATGAGGGCGCGCCGAGAGTGAAGCATGACGGCTATGCAAATGCGTACGCCATGCCCTATATCGCCAATATCCGAAACGGCGTTACCGCCGGGTTCCGTTCTTTTTCCTGTAAGGGTGTTACAGGTATAAAAATCAAGGCAAGAGGGTATTTTAAGGGTGATTTTCACATCAGGATGGGCCGGGACAAAGAGAGCATCGGTAAAATTTCCGTAGACTACGAAAATGTCTGGACCGCTTATGAAACAAAGGCGGCGATCCCCGACGGCGTGCAGGATCTCTATCTGACATTTGAAGGGGACGGCACAGGGCAGTTACTGAGTTTTGAATTTATCCACGGCGCATGAAGATCAGAGGAATGGGAAAACTGAAGCGGTATTTCAACAGCCTGAAGCTGAATCAGAAACTGCGGCTTCTGTTCCTTTTCTGCGTGCTGATTCCGATGGCGATCACGGACGTGACCATTCTCGCGAATGTCTATAAGAGCGTGGCTTACGACGTGGAGACCGAGATGGAGCAGACGGCGCGAAGCGTCGAGTATACCCTGCAAAACCGCATGGAATATCCCGCAAACATCGCCTACAACCTGTACAAAAGCCGTGTGATCGAGGACTTCCTGAATGAGCAGTACAGCACGCCCTACGATTATTATGACGCTTATTACCGCCTCGAAAGGGGCCTGATGTTTGATGCTTCCTTCGGGATCGAGGGGGCGAGAGTCAGTATCTTTGCGGACAACCCGACGATCTTAAACGGATCCGGCTTCTACAGGATGGACACTTATGAGGAACAGGACTGGTTTAAGGAATTGTATGCGGGAGAGGAGAACCGCAGATTAAGATTTGAATACGGCACCGGCATGGAAAGCGACGCCCAGCAGAAGAGAAGGATCCTTCTGCTCGTCAAACTGGACATGGCCGCATTTAACGGCTGCAAAAAAGCACTGCGCTTAGACCTCGATTTCAGTGATTTTGAAGACCAGCTAAAAGAACTCAAGATCGATGACAGGGTCTGCATCTGTGACGGGGATCTGCTGATCTTTACCAACAAGGACAGCAGCGGCGAAATGGAGCCGTTCGAAACGATGGACAATTTCGACGGGGCTTACCGGAAGGAGATCACGCTTTACGGAAAGAAGATGACCATCTATATCTTCTCCGGCGAAAATGAGGCGAGTGCGTTCCTGATGCGAAACGGCGGCATCTTTGTGCTCCTGATGGCCCTGAACATCATCGTGCTGCTGGTCATGATGTACATCATCGACAAGACCATGATCAACCGGATCAAATATCTGGAGAATTCCTTCGGGATCATGGACGAGGATAAGATGCGTCCGATCGAGAGCATCGGCGGGGAAGATGAGATCACGGAACTGATCAGAAGCTACAACAGCATGGCGGACCGGATGAACGAGCTGGTCACCACGGTGTATAAGGCAAGACTGAAAGAGCAGGAAATGGATCTTGCCAGACAGAACGCAGAACTGCTGGCGCTGCACAGCCAGATCAACCCGCACTTTTTGTTCAATGCCCTGGAAAGCCTTAGGATGCACAGTCTTCTGAAGGATGAAAAAGAAACGGCCGAGATGGTCGGCAGGCTTGCGGTCATGGAACGCACCTACGTGAACTGGGGCGTCGATGAGATCCCGATCCGCAAGGAAATGGATTTCGTCGAAGCGTTCCTTGCCCTGCAGAAATACCGGTTCGGCGACAGGCTTTCCTATCAGCTGAACCTGGATGAGGACTGTGAAGAATTTACCATCCCGAAACTGACGATCGTAACGTTCGTGGAAAATGCCATCGCGCACGGAGTAGAGACCAAATCGGCTCCGGGCTGGATCTTTGTCAGGGTCTTCCGGAAGGAAGGCAAACTGAACATCGAGGTGGAGGACACCGGCGTCGGCATGAACATCGTTGTGATAGACGACATTCTGGACCGCGCCAGAAACGCGAGTATCGAAAGCATGCACGGCAAATCCCATGTCGGGATCATGAATGCTTTTCTGAGACTGAAACTGCTTACCGGGAACAGGGCGCAGATCGAGATCGAATCCGAGAGAGGCGTGGGAAGCGTATTCCGGATCCTGATCCCTTTGGAGGAAGAAGAAATTGAAAGTACTGATCGTTGACGACGAACCTTTTATCACACAGGGTCTCACCCTGCTCATCGACTGGGAGCAGGAGGGCTATGAGATCGCGGGCTGCCTGGAGAACGGGAAGGAAGCCCTGCGTTTTCTTGAAGAAAATCAGGTGGATCTGATCTTAACGGATATCCGCATGCCGGAGCTTGGCGGTCTGGAACTGATGGAACAGGTTAAGGAACGCAGACTTTCCGACGCCTATTTTATCATCATGAGCGGCTATGATGATTTTGGCTACGCCAAACAGGCTTTAAGACTCGGGTGTCTCGATTACCTCTTAAAGCCGGTCGATGCCGGGGAACTGGTGGCGAGTCTTCGCAAGATCACCAAAACGGAAAAAGAAAAGGCGGAGGACCAGAAGCGGCTGGAAACGCTCGAACAGGCCTACCTTTCGAGAAACATGATCTCGCGTCTCATCGGTACCTATGACTCAGGGAGCGGCAGGACGATCATCTGCAACGAGGTGCTGGACAGGCTCGTGCATGCGATCGAGGTCTGCGACATTTCGTCCATCGATGCGCTCGTCCGTGATTTTTATAAGGAAGTCCGGGAAAAGGACATGCCGGAGGAAAGCGTCAATTTCAACATTTCCTATCTGCTCTTCCAGCTGATCCGCATTGCTGCGGAGCAGGATCCGGACGTCATTCATGAAGAAATCATGGACTTTATCAGCGAAAGCTCTTTTGAAGAAAGCCTGGTGCATAAAAAGAGCGATTACATGGCAAGATTCTGCAAAGAGTATGCGGAGTATATCTCCCAGCTTCGCGGACGCTCCTCGAAGAGCGTTCTTACGGAAGTGGAAAAGGAGATCAAGGAACACTATGCCGAGAACATCAGCCTCAGGGAACTGAGCCAGAAGTTCTATATCAATAACGTTTATCTCGGACAGATCTTTAAGAAGAAATACGGCGTGTCTTTTAAGGACTACCTGACCGATTACAGGATCCGGGAAGCCGCAAAAATGCTTGTGTCGACGGACGAAAAGATCATCACGATCGCCGAATCCGTGGGGTATAAGGACAGCGACTATTTTGTGCAGAAATTCATTGAACGCATGGGCTGCACGCCTTCCAAATACAGAAGAGACAGGTCTGATCAGGCATAACTGTCACATCCCGAAATCACATCTTAAATTCTTCGGATTTTTACCTTTACTTTGTCGGGGGAAATTCTCCGGGCCCGTTTTTATAATTGAAATCAGGCGGGGGTATTTCCTGCCGGAAACGATCGCGGCAACACCTTTTGCACCAAAGGAGACCAAACGATCAGGTTCAAAGTGGAGGAAGGAGAAAGTATGAAAAGAAAAACAGTAACAAGGCTTTTGAGTCTCGGACTCAGCGTAGCACTGACACTCGCATGTCTTTCCGGCTGCGGCAATGCGGCACAGACGGCTGCTCCGGCAGGTGATGATGCGGCTCCGGCAGCTGCAGCGGATGCAGGAGATACTGCAGATGCAGATGCAGGTGAAACGGAAGTGGCAGCAGGCGACATCGTTGATTTCACATTCTTCGGCGGCATGCCCGGTGTTGAGATCAACAGCGGCAACAACGAGATCCAGGACATCATCGCACAGAAGACCGGCGTTCGTCTGAAAGAGACCTGGCTGACAGGACAGACGGTTGCGGAAGCGATCGGAAGTATCATCGCATCCGGCACATATCCCGATCTGATCGACGGCGGTGACGGCTGTGTGGATCTGTACAACGAAGGCGTTCTTGTTGCATGGGATGAATATCTTGAGAGCGGCAAGTACCCGAACCTGACAAATTATTACACACCTGCAGAGTGGGATCAGTTCCGTCAGGACGACGGCAAGATCTACTGGTGTAACGTATTCCAGAACACCAAGGGCGAGCCTACCGGTACAGCTCACAATGATGAGGCTTTCTGGGTACAGGCAAGAGTTCTGGAGTGGGACAACTATCCGGAGATCAAGACCCTGGATCAGTACTTTGACCTGCTCGAGAGATATGCGGCAGCAAATCCGAAGACACAGGATGCAAACGGCAACGAAATGGATGTCATCCCTTATACCTGCCTTTGCGATGACTGGCGTTACTTCTGTATTGAAAACGCACCGCAGTTCTTAGACGGTTATCCGAATGACGGTTCCGTTATCGTTGATTTCGACGGCAAGGCTCCGACGATCGTCGACTACAACACGACACCGACCGCAAAAGAATACTTCAAGAAACTGAACGAAGAATACCAGAAGGGTATCGTAGACAAAGATTTCGGTACACAGAAATATGATGATTACATCACGAAACTTTCCAACGGTAACGTACTCGGCATGTGTGACCAGTACTGGGATTTCCAGCAGATCAATGATGCGCTTCGTACTTCCGGACTGGAAGAGCAGGGCTGCAACTTTGTTCCCCTCGGCCTGACCATCAGAGAAGGCATGGAGAACCGCTGGCATACATACGGCGACACCTTAAACGTTGCTTCCGGTATCGCTGTTACCACAAGCTGCTCCGATCCCGACCTTGCATTCTCCTTCTTGAATGCAATGCTGGATCAGGATATCCACAACCTCCGCTTCTGGGGTGTTGAGGGTGTTGACTACCTCGTTGATGATGACGGTCTCTTCTACAGGACCGACGAGATCCGCAAGAACATCTCCGATCCGAAGTACCGCGCAGATCACCTTTGCTTCTACAGCTACCTGCCTCAGTACGGCGGCACGAGCGATGACGGCATCAACGCAAACCTGCCCGAAGAACAGCCTTCCGAGTTCTTTAACGGACTGGCAGCTCCGATGCAGAAATGCTTCACCGCTTACGGCGCAAAGACCTATCCCGATCTGATCGGTTCGGTCAAAGAAGATGTCAACGAAACACATCCCTGGTTCCCGATGTGGTCCTACTCCAACAATCTGGATACCTCTACGCCGGGTGGTGTAGCATGGACCAAGATGGGTGAGACCAAGCATGAATGGCTTCCGAAAGTTGTCATGTCTTCGAACTTCGACTCCGAGTGGGAGAACTACATGAAGGCATATGCAGAATGCAAACCGGAAGATTTCCTGAATCAGATGCAGGAAGAGCTTGACAGACGAATCGCTGCAAAAGAAGCTCAATAAAAATCAACCTATGAACTGAGTTTTTGAAATGGCAGTCATATGCGGTCTTTCAGTGTATGACTGCCATTTTCAAGATAAAGTCAATGAGGACACAAAATGAGTAAAGAAGCAACAACGAAACGTGTGGCCATCTCCAAAAAGGAACTCATCAAGCAGAGACCTTTGCTGATCTGGTCGGCCATCTTCTTCGTATACGGATTCATCTTTTACTACCTGCCGCTCGGCGGCTGGATCATGGCTTTCCAGAATTACAAAAACAAGACCGGGTTTTTCCATTCCAAGTGGGTCGGACTGGAAAAGTTCAAATTCCTTTTTTCGGACGTCACATTTTTGCGCGTGATCAGAAACACGTTCTGTATGGGTGCCCTGAATCTGGTGTTCTCCACGGTACTTGCGATCACCTTTGCCATTCTTCTGAATGAGGTCAAAGTCACGAAGATCAAGAAACCGATCCAGACGGTCTCCTATCTGCCGCACTTTCTTTCGTGGATCATCGTTACCGGTATTTTAAATGATATGCTTTCCTCTACCGGTATCGTGAATGAACTGCTGGTGAAATTTGGCATCATGGACTCAACGGTTCCCTTCTTCTCGATCCCGTGGCTGTTCTGGCCGATCGTGACGTTTGCGCACCTGTGGAAGGAAACCGGCTGGAATGCGATCATTTATCTTTCGGCCATTACGTCCATCGATCCGACGCTTTATGAGGCGGGCTCCATCGACGGCGCGGGAAGGTGGCAGAAGATCAAACACATCACGCTGCCGGGCTTAAGACCGACCATCATCGTGCTGCTGATCATGAACATGGGGAATCTGTTGAATGTCGGTTTCGAAGTGCAGTACCTCCTTGGAAACGACGTGGTAAAGAGTGTATCGGACACCATCGATATCTACGTGCTGAAATGGGGTATCTCTCAGAGTGACTATTCCCTCGGTACGGCGGCAGGTATCTTCAAGAGTGTGGTTTCGATCGCCATTATCCTGATCGCAAACTCGATCGCCAAGAGACACGGCGAAGAGAGATTGTTCTAGGAGGTGGACCATGGGAAACAAACATATCAAGACAAAAATCGGAAACGTGATCTTTCATATCTGCAACGGACTGTTCATGCTGCTGTTCTGCGTGATCACACTGTATCCCGTGCTGAATACGGTGGCCATCTCCTTTAATGACGGCGTTGATGCAATGCGCGGCGGCGTGCACCTGATCCCCAGGATCTTCACGCTGCAGAATTATTCCACGGTACTGGCACTGAAAAACATCACGCAGGGCGCGATCATCTCGGTGCTTAGAACGATCCTCGGAACCCTGTTTGCGCTTGCGGCAAATGCTCTGCTTGCGTTCATCGTCAGCCAGAGACGTTTTGTACTCCGCTCACAGCTGTCCCTGTTCTGGGTCATCACGATGTATGTGAACGGCGGTATGGTTCCCGTCATGATCCTGTACAAGAACCTGCATTTGACCAATTCTTTCTGGGTCTATGTGATCCCCGGCATGATCAGCGGTTTCAATATGCTGGTCATGAGAACCTACATGGAAGGGATCCCGGAATCCCTGCAGGAAGCGGCACAGATCGACGGCGCAGGCTACATGACGATCTTTACAAGAGTGATCTCACCGCTTTGCAAACCGATCTATGCGACGGTGGCGTTGTTTGTTGCGGTATTCCAGTGGAACTCCTGGTTTGATACCATGCTTTACAACCGCATGGCGGACCAGTATACTACATTACAGTACGAACTGATGAAGATGCTTTCGGCGGTTACGGCACTGAAGGGGAACGCGGGAGCGGCAACGAGCGGACAGACGATCAACATCACACCGATCTCGATCCGTGCGGCGGCAACCATCCTGACGATGGCGCCCATCGTCATGCTCTACCCGTTCTTACAAAGATATTTCGTTACCGGTATGACCATCGGTGGCGTGAAAGAGTGAATTCATGAATTTTCTTGCATTTGACAGCCCTGTGATGCGATCGATCTCAAGAGCGACAGATTATGCGCTTCTCAACCTGCTCTGGATCATCTGCTCTTTGCCTGTCTTTACGGCCGGGGCTGCCACGTGCGCCAAGTATTATGTCGCAATGAAGATCCGCCGGGGAGACGAACCGGCGGTATTTCGTTCTTTTTTTTCCTCATTTGCCAAAAATTTCAAACAGACCGTGATCCCGTCCCTCGTCATTTTTGCGATCCTTTTGCTGCTTGCCTGGGACTGGAATTACCTCTTCAGGAATTCTTCCCAGACCGCATTCAAATGGGCGCTGTTTGTCGTAACGCTGGTCTTTTTAATGTTCGTATTCTGTCTGTTTCCGATCATCGCAAGATATGAGATCAAAACTATGGAAGCGGTAAAGGCAGCGCTCGGACTGACGGGCTACCGCTTTGCGCGCGTGTTTCTTGCCGTGGTCATATTTTTCCTGCCGTTTGTGATCGGTATCCGGTATTATAAATGGGCCTGGCTCATCTGCCTGTTTACGCATACCGTGATGCTGTATTTCAACAGCGGTTTTTTTGTAAAAGAATTCGACAAACTGGAAGAAAGAATGCTGACACAAAAGTACCCTGATATTCTTGAAAAATACGGCATCGGCAGAGAAGATGCCAAAGAAAGATGCGAAGAGATCTTTCAGACCCTGTTCTACGGAAAGGAAGACGAGCGGATCTATCATCCCGTCGGGGATGACATGGGCTATATCGTGGATACGGGTAATCTGGATGCGCGCACGGAAGGGATGTCCTACGGCATGATGATGTGCGTGCAGATGGACAAGCAGGAAGAATTTGACCGGATCTGGAAATGGTCCAAAACTTACATGTACATGGGAGAACCCGGAGAGAGCGGCTATTTTGCCTGGTCCTGTAGTCTTGATGGAACAAAGAACTCCACGGGCGCGGCGCCGGATGGCGAAGAGTATTTTGCGATGGCGCTGATCTTAGCCGGAAACCGTTGGGGAAACGGAGAAGGGATCTTTGACTATCATACGCAGGCAAAAGAGCTTCTGCACCGCATGATCACGGAAGAGATGGACGGACATACGGAACGTGCCATGTTTGACGGGAAAAATCATTATGTCCGCTTTACCACGGACAGCGATTTTACGGATCCTTCCTATCATCTGCCGCATTTTTACGAACAGTTTGCGAAGTTTGCAAACGAAGAAGACCGTGATTTTTACAAAGAAGCCGCAAGGATGAGCAGAGAATACTGGAAATGCTGCTGCAGCGAAAAGACGGGACTCTGCGCGGAATATGCGACTTACGATGGAAAACCGTATACCGAAACGGAGCCGTTCGGCAGGCATGACTGGTATTACAGCGATGCTTACAGGACCATGATCAATATGGCGCTGGATAAGATCTGGTGCGGGGAGTTGGCGTGGGCTTTGGAAAATGCGAAACGGTTTCTGGCGTTCTACAACGAAAGGCTGTCCGACGGGACCTGGGATCATGTGTTCAGCGTGGATGGAGAAGACCTTTCGGAAAAGGCGCTGCATCCCTATGCCGTCATTGCTTCCAATGCTTCCGCTGCGGTCTTTGACGAAGAGGGCGCAAAACCCTGGGTAAAGATGTTTCTGGAAAAGGGACTGAGAACGGGAGAGAGAAGATATTACGATAACTGCCTGCACTTTTTTGTGTATCTTTTGTTAAGCGGAAATTACAGGCTTTACTGAAAAAGGGAAATTGCATTCCCGCTGTACAATTGCTATAATAAAGGGTAAAGTTTTTCAGCAGATTGTCGGGGAGTGCGTTATGAAGTTGACAAAGATCAACCGGGGCGGAAAGCAGAGTTTGTACGGGACATTTCTGACAATGACTTTGCTCCCGCTTCTTTTATTTGGACTTATCACAACGGTTTACAGTTCCCTGTCCCTTCGGAACAGCATGATCGAGCAGGCTCACGGAGACCTGCAGAATGTGGCGGATGCGATACAGGTCATGTATGATGCGGTCTATGCGGGTGATTTTAACGTGCTCGTATCCGAAGAGGAGACACTTCTCTATAAAGGGGAAACACAGCTGAGCGGAGATTACGGTCTGATCGATGCGATGAAGGAAAAGACCGGACTGGAGATCTCACTGTTCTTCTATGACAACCGTCTGCTGACAACGATCACGAATGCACAGGGAGAGCGCTACATCGGCTCCGGCGCTTCGGAAACGATCATGAAGACGGTCTATCTGGCAAAAGAGCCGCATTTCTTTGATAACGTTTCCATCGGCGGGACCCGTTACTTTGCCTATTATACGCCGCTGATCGCTTCCGACGGCACAACCTGCGTGGGAATGATCGGTGTCGCAAGAAAAGCCGAGATCCTGCGCTCCGTTATCAACAGAGGAGTCTATCAGTACCTGCTGATCGTGATCGCCGCGCTGCTTGTGACCGCGGCATTCATCGCAGGCTTTACCAATAAGATCGTTTTAGTCCTGAAAAAGATCATGGACTTCATGAAGGAACTGGCGGACGGCTTCTTCTATAAGACGCTGGATCCGATCGTCATGAAGCGGACGGACGAACTGGGTGATCTCGGAAAGGCGATGGTGAAAGTCCAGGTCGCCCTGCGCCGCCAGATTGAGAGGGATCCGCTGACGGGTCTTTTCAACAGGCGCAGCGGCGAGAAACGTCTGGATGAACTGCAGGCAAGCAGGCAGCCGTTTGCGCTCGCGATCGGCGATATCGATTTCTTCAAGAAATTCAATGATAATTTCGGCCATGACTGCGGCGATGAAGTGCTTCGGACCGTGGCCAGAGTCTTAAGCGATTCGATGGGCAAACAGGGCTTTGTCATCCGCTGGGGCGGCGAGGAATTTCTGCTTGCGTTTGCGGAAAGCACCGCCATGACCGCCGGCGTCAAAGCCGGAGAGATCCTGCAGAAGATCAGAGATACCAAAGTGGAATATAACGGTATCTCCCACAGCGTCACGATGACGTTCGGCGTGGCGGAAGGAGATTCGGACCGGCCGATCAGCGAGCAGATCAATGCGGCCGATGCCAAACTGTATGAAGGAAAAGAAGGCGGAAGAAACCGAGTAGTCGTATGACTGATACAGCGGACCAAGGTCCTGACGGCGATCGTGCTTGCACGAGGAGTCGTTCGTAGTATCAGTCATAACAATAAATCAACGGAGGAAACATCCATGGCCAAAGAACTAGCCAAAACCTACGATCCCCACGGATTGGAGGAGAGACTGTATAAAAAATGGGAGGAAAAGAAGTATTTTCACGCGGAAGTGGACCGTTCCAAAAAGCCGTTCACGATCGTGATGCCGCCCCCGAACATCACGGGAAAGCTGCACATGGGACACGCGTTTGACAATACGATGCAGGATATCCTGATCCGTTTCAAGCGGATGCAGGGATACAATGCGCTCTGGATGCCGGGTACGGACCATGCGGCGATCTCTACCGAAGTCAGGGTGACGAATGCCCTGAAGGAGGAGGGGATCGACAAAAAGGAACTCGGACGCGAGGGCTTTTTAAAACGTACCTGGGAGTGGAGAGAGGAATACGGACGCACGATCGTCAACCAGCTGAAGAAGATGGGAACCTCCTGCGACTGGGACAGAGAGCGCTTTACGATGGACGAGGGCTGTTCCAAAGCCGTTGAGAAAGTATTTATCGACCTTTACAACAAGGGTTATATCTATAAGGGTAACCGGATCGTCAACTGGTGCCCCGTCTGCCAGACCACGATCTCGGACGCAGAGGTGGAATACGAGGAGCAGACCGGCCATTTCTGGCATCTGCGTTATCCGATCGCGGGAACGAAGGAAGCCGAGGCGATGCTTGCCGGAAAGAAATGCGAGAACCCCGATGAAAAGAATTACGTGGTCATTGCAACGACCCGTCCCGAGACGATGCTCGGCGATACGGCGCTTGCGGTCAATCCGTCCGATGAGCGTTATACATGGCTGAAGGGCAAGAATGTTGTCCTGCCGCTTGTGAACAAAGAGATCCCGATGGTCGAGGATTCCTATGTCGACAAGGAATTCGGTACCGGCGTTGTCAAGATCACACCCGCGCATGACCCGAACGATTTCGGTGTGGGGCAGCGCCACAATCTCGACGTTGTAAACATCATGAACGATGATGCGACGATCAACGAAGCGGGCGGAAAGTATGCGGGTATGGACCGCTACGAAGCAAGAAAACAAATGGTCGCCGATCTGGATGCGCTCGGACTGCTCGTGAAGATCGAAGAGCATGTGCACAATGTCGGCACGCATGACCGCTGCGGATGCACGATCGAGCCGATGGCAAAAAAACAGTGGTTCGTTGCGATGGAAGAACTGGCAAAACCGGCGATTGATGTTTTGAAGAATACCCGCGCGGGCATAGAAGATCCGCACGGAACACTGCAATTCGTGCCGGAGTCTTTTGACAAAACGTATTTAAGATGGCTTGAAAATATCCGCGACTGGTGTATCAGCAGACAGTTGTGGTGGGGACACAGGATCCCGGCCTATTACTGCGATGCCTGCGGTGAGATCGTTGTCGGAAGCAAAGCGCCGGATGTATGTCCGAAGTGCGGCGGGACTCACTTTACACAGGAAGAGGATACGCTTGATACCTGGTTCTCCTCCGCGCTCTGGCCGTTTTCGACGCTCGGCTGGCCCGAGAAGACGGAAGAATTGGATTATTTCTATCCGACGGACGTTCTGGTCACCGGATATGACATCATCTTTTTCTGGGTTGTCCGTATGGTATTTTCCGGCATTGAACATATGGGAAGATCGCCGTTCCATACGGTGCTGATCCATGGGCTGATCCGCGACTCACAGGGCCGCAAGATGAGTAAATCCCTGGGGAACGGCATCGATCCGCTCGAAGTGATCGACAAGTACGGCGCCGATGCGCTGCGTCTTACGATCATGACCGGAAACGCGCCCGGAAACGATATGCGTTTCTATTACGAAAGAGTGGAGAACAGCCGCAACTTTGCCAATAAGGTCTGGAATGCATCGCGTTTCATCATGATGAACATGGAAGACGTAACGCTTCAGAAACCTGCGGCAAATGAGCTTGAGAGTGCTGACAAATGGATCTTAAGCAAGCTCAACAACGTGGTGCGTGATGTGACCGAGAACATGGAAAAATACGAGCTTGGGATCGCGGTGCAGAAGGTCTATGATTTTATCTGGGATGAATTCTGTGACTGGTACATTGAGATGATCAAGCCGCGTCTTTATAACACGGATGATGCAGCCGGCAAAAACGCTGCGCTCTATACCGCAAGAGAAGTGCTGATCGATGCGCTCAAACTGCTCCACCCGTACATGCCGTTCGTGACGGAGGAGATCTTCTGCACGCTGCAGGATGAAGAGGAATCGATCATGATCTCTTCGTGGCCGCTCTTTAGCGAAGGGCGCGTATTTTCTCAGGAAGAAAAAGCGATCGAGACCATCAAGGAAGCAGTCAGAGGGATCCGGAATGTCAGAAACGACATGAACGTCGCGCCGAGCAGAAAAGCACAGGTCTATGTTGTAACAACAGATCCGGAAGTCGAAAAGATCTTTACCGACGGCAAACTGTTTTTCGCTACCCTTTCTTTTGCATCGGATGTGCTTGTGCAGAAAGATAAGAGCGGGATCGGCGATGACGCGGTTTCCGTCGTGATCGAGCATGCGACGATCTACATTCCGTTTGCCGAACTTGTGGATCTTGCACAGGAAAAAGCGCGTCTTGAAAAGGAACAGGACCGCTTAAAGAGTGAGATCCAAAGAGCGGAAGGGATGCTGAAAAACGAACGGTTCCTAAGCAAAGCGCCGGCAGAAAAGGTGGCCGAAGAGAAAGAAAAGCTTGCCAAATATACGCAGATGCTCAAACAGGTTGAAGAGAGAATTGAAAGCCTCTCGTAAAACTGATATAATATTATGTTGACTAAACTGTCCTTTACATTGTGACTTTGACGGAAGAAAGGGGAACGTGCTTTGGCGCTGAATGCGGATTGCCGTGTCAAGATTGCAGAAGACCATATGAGCGCGACGCTGTTTCTGACACCGCCTGCGGCCGGGGAATCCTATACGGTCGAAGAACTTGCGGATCATCTGCGCCATAACGGCGTCAACAACGGGATCATTTTTTCCGCGCTTGAGGAAATGGTCAAGGAGAACGTTTTCCATAAGGATGTTGTCATTGCGCAGGGAACCGAAGCGGTTCACGGTATCAACGGATATTATGAGTTCTTCTTCGAACAGGACAACAAGAAGAACAAGCGTCCCCTGATCCGTTCGGACGGTTCGGTGGACTATCAGAGCATGAGCGTGATCCAGAGCGTGCGCGCGGGTGACAAGCTCGTTACCTATCATCCCGCGGTTCCCGGCACACACGGAATGGACGTGACCGGAAGGGAATTCAGGGCGCATCCCGCCAAGGACCTGCCTGCCATTCACGGGACCGGATTCGAAACGTCCTATGACGGACTGACCTATACCGCCACCATTGAGGGAAAGGTCGAATATGACAACTACAAGCTCTTTGTCAGGGATGTGTATGAATTCAAAGGCGACCTGGATCTGATCGTTGGCAAGATCGATTTTCGCGGAGACGTGATCGTGCACGGCAATGTCTGCTCCGGGACCATGATCCGCGCAAGCAAGAGCATCACGGTCGAGGGAAGCGTGGAAGCGGCAACCCTGATCGCGGACGGAGACATCGTGCTGAAAAAGGGCATGCAGGGCGGCAAAAAGGCAAAGGTCGTCAGCGGCGGCAGCGTCTACGCGAACTTTATCGAATTCACGGAAGTGGAAGCGAAGGAAAACGTAGAGGCAAACATCATCATGAACTGTCAGGTGAAAGCGGGACGGGACGTGATCGTATCCGGAAAACGCGGCGCCATGGTCGGCGGAAGGGTATACGGCGTCGGTTGTATACAGACCGGGTTTCTCGGAAACGCGGTGGGCGTGCGGACCACGGCGGCAGTCGGCAGGAGCGAAGAGATGGATCGCAGGAGCCATTTGCTGAAGGTCAGATGCGATTCGACCAAAGAAAGCCTTGCCAAGACCATGATGGAACTGCAGATGTTCAAGGCGAACGTCGTTGTCAGCGATACGGAAGAAGTCAGACAGGCAAAACGCAAGCAGTTAGAGCGCAGGAAAGAGCGTGATGAGCGGCTGCTCGAGCATGTGGAAAAGGAACTGTCCTCTATCAACGAGACCATGAAGATCGCAACGGAAGCAAAGATCAGTATCAACAATACGGCGTATGCTTCCTCGGTGATCCGGATCGACGATCAGGAGATCGAGTTGAAGACGGACGAAACGAATGTGGAATTTTACCGGGAAAATATGATGGAGGGAATCTCCAGGAGGCCGGCAGTATAATATGATCAATTTTGAAGAAGAATTAAAGAAATTTCATCCGAGTATGGAAGTGGACGAGGTGGAAGATGCGGTTTTTGACCATGATCTGACCGACATGACGGACATCATGCTTTCGATCATGCGTCAGGCCAAGGAACAGGCGCCGCAGACGCAGCCGCCGCAACCGCCACAGCAGCCGATACAGGGGACACCGGTGATCTGATATGAAATGTTACGTATGTGGGAACCGGCTTTCGGAACATGACTTTTGTACGGCCTGCGGTGCCGATGTGGGCGCATACAAGAAGATCATGAAGACGTCCAACGCGTTGTATAACGACGGACTCGAAAAAGCGAAAGTCAGGGATCTTTCGGGCGCAGTCAGCAGTCTGAAACTGAGCCTGAAGTATAATAAACGGAATATCCAGGCCAGAAACCTTCTGGGTCTCATCTATTTTGAAATGGGTGAGGCCGTTTCGGCGTTGTCGGAATGGGTCATCAGCAAGAATCTGGAAGGCTCCAAGAACATCGCCGATGACTATATCCGCGAACTGCAGTCCAATCCGACGCAGCTCGACACGATCAGCACAACGATCCGCAAATACAACCAGGCGCTGAATTACTGCCACATGGATTCGCAGGATCTTGCGATCATCCAGCTGAAAAAAGTGCTGTCCGTCAACCAGAACCTGATCGTCGGACACCAGCTTTTGGGTCTTCTTTACATCGCCTCGGAGGATTACCTCAAGGCAAGGCAGACACTGCTTCGCGCGCAGAAGATCGACAGGAACAATACCACGACGCTGACCTATTTAAGTGAGGTCGACAGGATCCTGCGTGAAAAGGAAGAAAAAGAGGGCGGCAAAAAGAAGCGCGGCCAGGGAGAAGCGTACAGCTACGTGGTCGACAATGAAATGATCATCCAGCCCGGTTATGCGAAGGAAAAGATCGGGTTTTCGAGTATCATCAATATCGTGATCGGTATCGTGGTCGGCCTTGCGATCTGCTGGTTTCTGGTGCTTCCCGCAAGGATCCAGAAGGCGACCGCCGAAAATGACGAGAAGTTCATCAGCGTCAGCGAGCAGCTGACGGCGGAACAGGCCGATAAGGAAATGGTCAAGGAACAGCTGGCGGAGTCACAGCAGGAAGTGCGGGATCTGCAGCAGCAGATCGACGAGATGACGGGTAATGCCGGAACGGTTACGATCAACGACTACTTAAACCAGGCCTGCACGATCTATCTGGAGGAACCGGATAATGCGGAAGGGATCATGGAAGCACTCGGAAACATTTCTCCGGATGCGCTTGCCGAAGTATCCTCGACGTTTTCCGATCTTTACAAAAAATTGTACAGCGCCGCCGGCTTAAAGGCGGTGAAGCAGTATATGGATAAGGGGCGTGCGGCCATGCGCTCCAGCGATTATACCGTCGCGATCGAACAGTTTGAGAAGGCCTGGGCGCTTGACAGTTCGGACCCGGATATCCTCATGAACATGGCACATGCGTACCGGCAGTCCGGAGATACGCAGAAAGCGGATGAACTCTATATCCAGCTCATGCGTGATTTTCCCGATTCGCAGAATGCGATCGATGCGGAAGGCTATATCACAGCGCCGGTCGGATAAGCTGACCGGAACCGGGGGATAGATGTATGAAAAATAACCGGATCGCCATTTTTGCCAACGGATGGAGTTTTGAAAACAGCAGCCGGATCCTGCTGGGTGTTTTGGATGCCGCAAAAGCAGACGGTGTGGATGTTTTTATCTATCTGACTTATATCCGCTGGGCGGAAGATGATGCGCAGAAGAAAACCCGTCTGAACATTTTCCATCTTCCCGACCCCGCGCTTTATGACGGCGCGATCATGCTTTCGAATACGTTCAACATCCCCGATGAGAGCGAGCGGATCAGAAACGTTTTCCAAAAAAGCGGGATCCCGATGATCACAACGGAGATCCGTCAGGAGGGAATGGCCTTCGTCGGATCCGATAATTACAGCGGCATGCATGATCTTACCTGCCATTTGATCGAAGAACACGGCGTCAAAAACGTGGTGTATGTCGGCGGGATCGAAGGAAACGAGGAAAGCCGCATCAGAGGACAGGCGGTCGAGGATGCGCTGAAGGAACACGGCCTTTCCCTGCAGGAACAGGTCAGCTACGGTTATGAATTTTATATGGCATCGGTTCATGCGGAGGACTGGATCGGGAAGGACAAGCCGATGCCCGATGCATTTATCTGTGCCAACGATCATATGGCGCTCGGCATGATCAGCACCTTTCAGAAGCATGGCATTGAGATCCCGCGTGATGTGATCGTTACCGGTTTTGACGCGATCTATGACGGGAAAACCACGGATCCGATCTTGGCAACGGTTTCCAGAAAATGGGACGAGATGGGAAAAGATCTCTATGGGGAACTTTGCAAACAGATCGAACACTTTGATCCGGCTTATGAACGGATCTACAAAACGAAATTCATTCCTTCCGAAAGCTGCGGCTGTGCGGCCAGTGAAACGGCCAAACAGGAGCGCATCAGAAGACTCAGAAATCTTTATTCCGATTCCACAACGGTGGACATCACAAATCTGTTCATTCAGGAACTTGGCGTGACGATTTCCAAGATCGAGAGCAAAGAGGAATTCTTCAGGCAGGCCGAAAAAGTCTGGCAGCGCTATCATTATATCCTCGGGGATGATTTTTGCATCTGCACGGAGCCTTTGTTTTTTGAACTCGATGACGAGAGCTATCCGAAACGGATCAGAGGCTACAGCAGCAATATGGACGTGATCTTGGAGCACAGGAACAGAGAAGGGATCCCGCTTCGGACATTTCAGACCAAAGAGGTCTATCCAGGCTATGTGAAGGAAGAGGGAAAAGGGAATGTCTATATCATCACGCCGTTAAATTACATGGATTATATCATCGGGTATCTTGCGGTAAAAAACAAACCGGAAGTACTCTACGATCTGAGACTGATGCGCTGCGTTTCAGGCCTTGATATGCTCTTTGTGCTGGTCAGACAGAGTGTTTTTGCGCATCAGACCAACAGGAAACTCAAAGAGATCTATATGACGGATGAGACTACCGGCATGTACAGCAGGGCCGGTTGTGAAAAGGTACTGTATCCGTTCCTGTTCAACGGAAAACATGACGGGAAGAAGATGATCCTTCTGTTTGTCGATATCGACAGGATGAAGATGATCAATGACGAATTCGGACATCTGAACGGCGATCTGGCGATCCGCGCCACGGCTTACGCCATGCAGAATGCGCTGCCCAAAGACTGGATCATGTGCAGATACGGCGGGGATGAATTTCTGGCCGCAGGCTTTTATCTTGAAAAGGACGGCGCTTATTACAGGGAACGGATCCTCGAGGAATTCAACAAGATCAAACAGGGCTTAAAGATCGCCTTTGAACTGTCGATCTCCATCGGCTACTATAACATCGATCCGAACGACGAGATGATGATCGAAGACTACATCCGTATGGCGGACGAAGCCATGTATGAAGAAAAGAAACGGCATCACGAAGAAGAGGCCTGAATCCTATTTGCAGTGCCCGCAGGTCCTGCAGTCTCCTTTTTTATCCCAGCAGTAGGTGCAGAGTTTCTCTGCGGGGATCCCCACAGATCTGACCATATCATCCAGACGGTGGAAGCGGAGCGTCGTAAAGTTCAGCTTCTTTCGGATCGCTTCGATCATGGCCTGATAGCGCTCTCCGTCCGGATCCGCATATTGCGCCAGTGTATTCTCATCGGGATCATTTCCTTCCAGTTCCCGGATCATGCGCCTCGTGATCAGATCCATCTCGGAATTCGAACGGGAAAAATTCAGGAATTTACAACCGTATAACAGCGGCGGACAGGCCGGACGGATATGGACTTCTTTGGCTCCGCTCCGATAGAGAAATTCCGTTGTCTCGCCAAGCTGTGTGCCGCGAACGATCGAATCGTCGATCAGAAGCAGTTTTTTGTTCCGGATCAGGGAATCCACCGGGATCAGTTTCATGCGTGCAATGAGGTTTCGCTGGTTCTGGTCGGTCGGCATGAAGGACCGCGGCCAGGTTGGTGTATATTTGATGAAAGGCCTTGCAAACGGGATCCCGGAAGCATTGGCATAGCCGATCGCATGCGCGGTCCCCGAATCCGGCACACCGGCAACGATATCCGGCGTCACGTTGTCCCTGCCTGCAAGCAGCTTCCCGCAGTGATAACGCATATCCTCGACATTGACGCCTTCATAGGAAGAGGTCGGGTAGCCGTAATAGATCCACAGGAACGTGCATATCTTCATTTCCTCTCCGGGCGCTTTCAGTGTTTCCACGCTTTCCGGCGTCACATAGACGATCTCTCCGGGACCGAGTTCTTTCCGGTCTTCATACCCTAAATTGATATAGGCAAAGCTCTCAAAAGAGACACAGTGTGCATTGTCCTTTTTACCGATCACGACAGGTGTGCGCCCGTAGAGATCCCTTGCGGCATAGAGGCCGTCCTTGGTCATGACCAGGATCGTCATGGACCCGTCAATGACCTGCTGCGCATGACAGATCCCGTCCGCGATGGTATCTTCCTGATTGATGATCGAAGCGACCAGTTCCGTCGGGTTGATGTTGGATCCGCTCATCTCGAGAAACTGTGTGCGGCCGTTGGCAAACGCGTCTGCGACGAGTTCGTCGATATTGTTGATCTTTCCTACGGTGGTAATGGCGTAACTGCCGAGATGGGAGTGGATCAGAAGGGGCTGCGGTTCATAGTCGGAAATACATCCGATGCCGATGTTGCCTTTTAAGTCGGTCACATCCCTGTCAAATTTGGTACGGAACGGCGAATTCTGGATATTGTGGATCGCCCGGTCAAATCCCTTTTCTCCGTATACGGCCATGCCGCCTCTTCTGGTACCGAGGTGGGAATGGTAATCCGTCCCGAAGAAGAGATCCAGAACACAATCCTGTTTTGATGCAACACCGAAAAATCCGCCCATAACATGCTCCCGCCGTTTCTGTTGGTTATTTTATCTGTTTCTATAAGTCAAGTCCTGCTTTTTTGCATACCTGCTGATCGGTATACCGGCGCGGGAAATCCTTGTTTCCCATGCCTAACCTAGCATAGCATGCAAAAAGCGGGTTTTCAATTTGAATTATTTTGCGTACTTTACAAAAATATTGGGAGACTTCTGTGGTATAATCTTATTATGGAAAAGAGGATCTTCAGCTTTTCCGTTCATGAAATTATTGATTTTTTCATATGGGAGGGAAGAGATGGTACCACCGTTAATGTTCATGTTTTGTGTCGTGGGAATACTCCTGCAGGCTGCATTTATCCTGGTCGAGCACCGGGAGAAATATCTGCCGGCCGTGCTCCTAAAGGGCTGCGCTTCTTTGGTGTTTGTCTGGATCGGGTATCAGGGCCTTCAGGCTTCGCCTGATCCGTCATTTGCGAAGCTCGTATTTTGGGGACTCATCTGCGGGGCGGTCGGAGACGTGCTGCTGAACCTGCGGTTTTTGTCAAAATCACACGGCCAGAAGATCTTTCTGGTCGGGATCGCGGCCTTTTTGGCCGGGCATATCCTGTATCTTTCAGCATTGATCCCGCTTTCGAACAATCTGCTGCTGTCGGTCCTCATCGGCGTCGTCGTTGCGGCAGGGCTTTTGATCTACATCTTTAAGACGATGAGCGTGAAGATCGCATTCAAGATCTTCGGCATTTTCTATCTCGGCGCGGTCATCGTGATGACTGCGGTCGCCATCGGGAACCTGATCGCGCTGCAGATCCCGAACCGGCTCCTGTATGCTTTGGGCGCTGTGCTTTTTACCATATCGGACATCGTGCTGATCTTCAACACGTTCGGCGGCAAGACAAGATATTCCATGCGGATCATGAACCTGTCCTATTATTACATCGGGCAGCTGCTGATCGCGCTGTCCTTATTCTATGCCGTAAGCTGAAAACTGTGCGGCTTGGTGATTTTGATCACGCTATCGTGTATAATAGTTGCTATGAATGAGAAAAAACCGTTATTTCACATCGGAATATTCCTGGCGCTGTTTACAACAGCGCTGTTTGTCGGCTTCTGCATCCCGTCAACGGAAGGAACGCTCAGGAACCCGCTCTATTTAGCGATCTTTTTTGTTGTGGTCCTGATCGTGATCCTGTTCTTCGCCTTCTGCGGCAGTGGAAGAGAGCGGCTGCAGAAAGAGGACCTGTTGCCAGGTATCTGGAACAGACTGACGGTCGGCTCGGTTCTTGCCGGCATCTTTATCAAGATCTGTTATGTTCTGTACACGCAGGTCTGGGACAGGCAGCATGATGTTGTCGATTTTCATGTCGGAGAGGGACAGGCTGCCTATATCGAGTATTTCCTGACGAACAGACACCTTCCGGATTTCGACCCGCGGTCTATCTGGGGCTTCTTTCAGCCGCCGCTGCACCACATCCTTTCCGCGATCTGGATGAAGATCAACCTGTTTCTTGGTTTCAGTGAGCGGCAGGCGCAGGAGAACATTCAGGTGCTGACCTTTTTCTATATGGGCGCGCTGATGCTTATAACCTATGAGATCTGCAGGGAACTGGGCCTTAAGGAACGCGGCATGTGCATCGCGCTTTCCATAGTATCCCTGCACCCGGTCTACATCCTGCTTTCCGGAAGTATCAATAATGATGCCTTATCGCTGCTGCTCATGGTGCTTTCCCTGTATCTGGTCATGCTGTGGTACAGGAAGGAGCGCATATGGCTGATCGTTCTGCTCGCGCTTTCCATCGGCCTTGCCATGTTTGCAAAGCTTTCCGGTGCCATGATCGCACCGGCCGTTGCCGCGCTCTTTATCCTGAAGCTTGTCAAAGAAAAGGGCAGAAGAGGAAAGCTGCTTCTGCAATATGTGATCTTTGGCGTGATCTGCGTGCCGATCGGGCTGTTTTATACCGTCCGTAACATGATCCTGTTCGATATGCCGGTGAATTACATCCCGGAAGTCGGACAGCAGTTTTCGGAATATCCGTTCTGGACGAGACTGTTTGATTTCCGTCTGGAATCCGTATTCCCGGCGATGCTTGAGAATGGGGATGCCTTCTATGAACACAATGTTTTCCTGGCGCTCATCAAGACATCACTGTTCGGCGAATATAATTATGTAAACCTATCGAAAGGGTTTGCCATTCCCTCCGTTTTGCTCTTTATCTCGGCGATCCTTCTGGCCCTGACCGCATTCTTTGCAACGCTTTATCTGCTGTTTTCCAAAAAGTCGGTACTGAAGAACGAGTGGAAGTGGCTGTTCGGCGTCCTGTACGCAACACTGCTGTTCAGCTATTTCAGTTTTGCGCTTTCCTATTCCAATTTCAGTGCACAGGACTTCCGCTATGCGGCACTGATCATCGTGATCGAAGCGATCATGCTGGGCATCGTCTCGGACGGAAAGCGTACGGAAGCAGCTGAACGATCGAAAACGGCAGAAGCGGCGAAACCGGCCGGACCGGTTGAAGCGGACAGGGACCGCGTGCTCTTGATGCGTATGATCAAGGGCTCGACCGCCGTGTTTTGCATCTGTTCCCTGATCGTCTATTTCATGCTGGGATTTTACAAACCGTAGCGGGACGGGGGCTGTTCTGCGAAGAACTTCCGCTGTTTACTTAGCGAATCGTGATTGAAATAAAACAGGTTTTCCATTGTCTGAGCGAAGCGAGTTATGGAAAACCTGTTTTGTTTATGGAAATCGCGATGAGGTTAGTAAACATGCAAAGTGTGAGGAGCAGGACAGCCGCGTCCCGCTTCCCGGGAATCACATCTCCAGGAACTTCCTGTGGTCGAGAACCGGCTGGGGCACATCATGACCGCTCTTCTGGATCTTCTGCATGGAAAGATCCGATAAGTGCAGGACATGGGCATGCTTGATGTTGTATTTGTCAACGAGCTCCTTGTAGATCTGGTTCGTACTGACCTGTATGCGGATCTCTTTTCTGAACGGACAGTAGTTGAACAGGATGATCCTGGTCAGCTTGTTCAGACGAAGCGCGCCCGCGCCTTCATACTGGATGTAATCGATATAGTCGTGCACGAACATTTCCTTGGAACTGTTGCGGTATTTGGCGTAAGAGGATTTGATCTTTTCCTTGGCTTCGGGCGTGAGGTCTCTCGAACGCTTGTAAGTCTCTAAGTAATCGCAGTAATCGCTTGTCAGAGAGCGTTCGCCCAGATCGTTCCAGCGCGCACCCTGTACCCTGCGGCAGAGTTCCCAGCGGAATTCCCCGCACAGTCTGACCATGATCCGCTGCAGGTCCTCCGATAAGAACAGCGGAAGCGCAAATCTTGCCGGCGATGTCCGCTTTTTGCCGGTGATCTCCTGCCACATGGCACCGCGCGAACCGACACCCGGCATCAGGATGATCTCGGGCAGGACTTCCACCTGGATCACTTCCTTCTGCACGCCCTCTTCGGGAGCGGAGTAAGTCATTTCACGATAGAAGCAGGAAAAATCAATGGAGCGGATCTTATCGAGCATGGCATGTACGGCGGAACTTTTGACCAGCATCATATCCGGCGATTTATACAGGTCATGATCGGAAAAGACGGGACAGAACGTGGTGATGTGTCCCGAGATCATTTTGGAAACGGAACGGAACATATTGGAAAGTTCATAGGTTACGCGCTGCACGCCGTCTTTTAAAGAGGCGGCTTCCTGCGCCTCCGTGATCGATTTTTCCACCTTGAGCTTGTGCAGGTGGGAGATATAGTCTTCGTTGAATTCGTTGACACTCGGATCTTTTTCTCCGTAATAGATCAGCGTCAGCCAGTCGTAGAATGTGAAGACGCGTTCCTTGGGATCTTTCTTGATCTGGGAAGCAAGGATGTAGAGATAGACCGCATTGTCCTCCCCGGAAAGCTCACTCGTTACGAAACCGAAATAGAAGAACATCTTTACGGGCACCGGAACGGCGTGGTCCGAAAGACTCTTAAAGAACGCCTTTTTGTAGATCTCATAGTACTGCGCGGTGATGCTCTTCCTGAGCAGACGGATCTCATCTTCCGAAGAGGCCCGGTCGGGCGCTTCCGTATATTGTCTGATCAGTTTTTTGAACTGCTTTGCTTCTTCTTCAGAGTATTCCGCATAGGTTAAGATCATATTCAGGGAATCGGCAAGCTCATTCCGGATCTGCTCGAGCGCGGATGCATCGATCCCGGAAAGCTTCGTCTGTCCGCCCTGTGTTTTTTCCTTGGGCAGCAGGTCGCGGTATTCCTGAAAACGTTCATGTTTCAGCGATTCCTCGATCGGTGAATTGTTGTTGACCGTCTTCATGATCTGATCGATCCCGTCACAGATCGGTGTGATGTCCGACTGCTTTTTCAGGGCATCTTCAAGAAGTTCGAGATAGAACGTATAGAGATCGACCTTGTATTCGCTGAGCAGCAGGTCGCAGATCATATCCAGATGCGTGGAAAGAGAACGGACGGAAGAGAGCAGCGCCTTGATGTCCCTGCCGGCGCGGATGATGTAGCCGGCCCCCGCCTTGATTTCTTTTTCATAAAATGCTTTCCATTTGGCAGGAGCGATGTCCACAATGGACCTGTAGTAGTCCGTGACCCAATCTTCAAGTTCCGATTTCTCGTTAAAATCAGAAAGCTGGTCAAGACCCGGCAGCTGCTTGGGTTCCGCGCCCATCTTGGCACACAGATCCTTGTAATTGTCGTATTCGTCATAGATCGTATCATAGAGCACCTGACAGGATGAGATCACGGAAGTCAGGGCAGAGATCTGCGTTTTGATCAGTCCGGAAAAATAGCAGGCGATCAGACCGATGGCATCCGGATTGGTGGCCAGCATGGCGTTCAGATCGTCATAGGAAGCGTAGTCATACAGATAGAGCGTTACATCACTTTTTGCAACGTAAGTGAACGGATAGAAAACCGAGTCCCTGTCCGGAACCCCCAGCAGGCACCCCTTTTCACAGGGGTGATCTTCCCTGCCCATGGGAACGACTTTTCCCTCCGCGATCATCGGCAGAAGATTGTTTTGCTCGCCTTCCCGGAACAGGACCTCACCGGCCGCCGCCTTACGTGCCTTCATCTGTAACCCTCCTCGAAAACGTAATGCAAAGAACACTTTTGATTATAGAACATGGATTACATAAATACAAGGTATCACTTGATTATCCCGTAAAATCAAAGTATAATGGAATGCAGTGGAAATAAGCGGAAGGAAACTTGAAAAATGGAAGTGCAACCCAATGAGATGAGCGAACAGGAAGTGGTTTCGCGCAACTTTATCGAACAGATCATAGATGAGGATCTTGCGGAAGGAAAGTACGAGAGTATCTGTACGAGATTTCCCCCGGAGCCCAACGGCTATCTGCATATCGGACATGCCAAATCGATCCTTTTAAACTACGGACTGGCGAAACAGTACGGCGGCCGGTTCAACCTTCGCTTCGACGATACGAATCCCACCAAAGAGAAAACGGAGTTTGTGGAATCCATCAAGGCGGATGTTGCCTGGCTTGGCGCGGACTGGGAAGACAGGCTGTACTTTGCATCGGACTATTTTGACTTCATGTACGAAGGCGCCGTGAAACTGATCAAAAAAGGCAAGGCCTATGTGTGCGACTTAAGCGCCGATGAGATCAGGGAATACCGCGGAACGTTTGAAGAACCCGGCAAGGAATCTCCGTACAGGAACCGGAGCGTGGAAGAGAATCTCGAACTGTTTGAGAATATGAAGAACGGGATGTATGCGGACGGGGAAAAAGTGCTCCGTGCCAAGATCGACATGGCCTCACCGAACCTGAACATGCGTGATCCCGTCATTTACCGTGTGGCGCATATGACGCACCACAATACCGGGGACAAATGGTGCATCTACCCGATGTATGATTTTGCCCACCCGATCGAAGACGCGCAGGAAGGCGTTACGCATTCCATCTGTACGCTGGAATTTGAGGATCACAGACCTCTGTATGACTGGGTGCTGAAAGAACTGGAATATCCGCATCCGCCCAAGCAGATCGAGTTTGCAAAGCTCTATCTGACGAATGTGGTCACCGGGAAACGCTATATCAAGAAACTGGTGGAAGAAAAGATCGTGGACGGCTGGGACGATCCGAGACTCGTCAGCATCGCGGCTTTGAGAAGAAGAGGGTTTACGCCCGAATCCATTCAGAAGTTCGTGGAACTCTGCGGTGTTTCCAAAGCAAATTCATCCGTGGATTACGGGATGCTTGAATACTGCATCAGAGAAGATCTGAAGCTGAAAAAGCCGAGAATGATGGCGGTGCTCGATCCCATCAGACTCGTGATCGACAATTATCCCGAAGATCAGGTGGAATACTTCGAGGTACAGAACAATCTGGAAAATCCGGAACTTGGCAGCAGGCAGGTTCCGTTCTGCAGGGAACTCTATATCGAAAGAGAAGACTTCATGGAAGAGCCGGTCAAAAAGTATTTCCGTCTGTTCCCGGGCAATGAGGTCCGCCTGATGAACGCATATTTTGTAACCTGCACGGGCTGTGAAAAGGACGAAAACGGGAAAGTGACGTGTGTACACTGCACTTATGATCCTGCCACGAGGACCGGCAACTTTACCGAACGGAAAGTCAAGGGTACGATCCACTGGGTATCCGCAAGACATGCTGTCAAAGCGGAGGTCAGACTGTACGAGAACCTTGTTGACGAGGAAAAGGGCGTTTACAACAAAGAAGACGGATCGCTGAATCTGAATCCGGATTCGATCACCGTTTTAAAGGACTGCTGTCTGGAGGAAAATCTGAAGGGTGCAAAAGCCTACGAGAGCTTCCAGTTTGTCAGACAGGGATTTTTCTGTGTGGATGCCAAGGACTCCACGGAGGAACATCCGGTGTATAACCGAATCGTTTCCCTGAAGAGTTCATTCAAACTGCCGGCACAGTCGTAAAGCAAGGCAGATATCAGAAGCAACAGATAACGGAGGAAGTATCAAATGAGTGTATTATCAGGGTTGGGAAATCTAGGCCTTGGAAATCTGGAAGGCGCGGACGTGTTCGGTGCCGAGAAGGAGGCAGCACAGGCACAGAAGGCGGAAGCTGCCGAACCGAAGAAACCGACGATCGATGATTTTGTGTTCGATAAGAAATATTCCTGTCCCGTATGTTATAAGGAATTCATGAATCCCACGATGAAGGGGAACAAGGCCAAGATGATCGGCCAGGATTCGGATCTGCGTCCGAAATATGAGCCGATCGACCCGATCAAGTATGATGTGATCGCCTGCCCGCACTGCGGATACGCGGCGCTGACAAGATATTTTGACAAGATCACACCGCCGCAGGCCAAACTGGTCAAGCAGGAGATCTCGAGTTCGTTCAAGAGCCTGAAGCAGGTCCGGGACCTGTCTTATGATGATGCGATCGAACGTTATCAGCTCGCGCTCGGCAATGCGATCGTAAAGCGTGCAAGATCCAGCGAGAAGGCTTACATCTGCCTCAAACTTGCCTGGATCGTGAGAGCCAAGATGGAAGCACTCGACATCGACCTTCCCGATTATGACGAGCAGGTAAGCGAACTGAAGAAGGATGAGATGGAACTTCTGCAGAACGCGCTCGACGGGTTCTTAAATGCCAGACAGACGGAAGATTTCCCGATGTGCGGAATGGATGAGGCAATGGTTGATTATATCATTTCCGTGACGGCAGCCAAGTTCGAGAAATTTGATGTTGCGTCCAAACTGATCTCCGGGATCTTGACGGATCCGAAAGCCAATCCGAGGATCAAGGATAAGGCCAGAGACCTGAAGGAAGATATCCTTCATATGAAGAAATGATCCGCAGGATCCGGATCGGAATTTCCTTAGAGAGTAAATAAAAACTTCCGCCCTGATCAAATCGGCGGAAGTTTTTCTGTTTCGTTCTTCTGTTTACGATCCGTCAGACCGGATCCGGTCCTGCATCGTAAGAAGCGGGACGCTTAGGAAAGCGCATCATCGTCCTCATCTTTGAATTCTTTGAATGCGAAATCGGCGGCTTCCTGAGATTCGTCATGGATGATCCCGGTGCTTTCTTCCTCTTTTTCCTTTTCACGAAGCTCTTCCGCAACCTGTTCCACAACGTTCTTCATCGCTTCTTTATTCTCATCGTCTGCTACGTTGTTTAAGGAAACGTATTCGCGATTTTTCTTGCTTTCAAAAAAATTGTCCACATCGCGGCCGAAATCAGCAGCAGCCGAATCGGATTCTTCACGATTCAGATAATAATAAATGCCTGCAGCGGCGGCGCCGATCAATGCGGAAAAGAATAAAAATTTACCCAGTTTCTTAGCCATGAGATGCTCCTTTCATAACGGTTGTTGAAAGATATTCTACAACATTTGCAGGGAAAAATCAACGCTCGCTTACTTTTGGATAGCGTAAACTCATTGTAGGAAATAAATAAACAGAAGTGTCCCCAGATCTGTGTTGAGAATCAAATCACCTGTTTATTATATTCCATCTCACTCAA
>CACZBD010000013.1 GCA_902779305.1 uncultured Lachnospiraceae bacterium
CGCACGCAGTGCAATCTCTCAGGTAACGAAAGCTATCGCGAAGATCTCCTCTATCAGATCCGGTCTTGGTGCTATCCAGAACCGTCTGGAGCACACCATTGCTAACCTGGACAACGTAGTTGAGAACACGACAGCAGCAGAGAGCCAGATCCGTGATACCGACATGGCAGCAACCATGGTTGAGTACACGAAGAACAGCATTCTTCAGCAGGCTGGTCAGGCAATGCTTGCACAGGCTAATCAGTCCACACAGGGTGTTCTGTCCTTACTCGGATAATCAGAACCGCTATCATAAGAAGAAAGACCGGGACGCCGGTCTTTTTTCTTTTCTAACACCGGCTGTTGTGGTAAAATTTATTTGGAGTATGAGCAAAAATATGATCGGTTCACGGGGGATAAAATGGAATATTACGAAAAGAATCTGGAAGTCCTGACAAAACGCTTTCCACATTTGAAAGATCATGTGGATGATATCGACGGTGCGTTTGCAATGGGAGGAGAAGACATTGAGGGACGTCATGTGATCTATCTGCAGGCCGGAGAGAATATCGTGCAGTTAGACTCCCTGTATGATATGGGTCCGGTTCTCGACCTCTGGTACAAAACGATGCCGAAACTCCCCATGTATGCCAAGGTTTTTCTGTTTGGTTTCGGAAACGGCTGCATGGTCCGAAAACTTTTGGGATCGATCGATGATTCCAACAAGGTGATCGTCTATGAACCGGATTTTACGGTCTTACATTATGTCATGGAGCATTTTGACATCACGGATATCTTTTCTGATAAGAGGTTTGATCTGATCGTCCGCTCGACGGCAGAGGGCGCCATTTCCAGACTGTTTGACGACCGCCTGAACTATTCCGACATCGGTACGTTCCAATACTATGTCTATCCCAACTATAATCATATTTTTACGGTGGAATATCTGGAATATATCCATGAGTTCGAAACGGCCTGCAACGCCATCAACTCTACGCAGAGCGTTTTGGAGCGTTTTACGGAGGCCAATTTCTTAAATACGTTCGCAAACCTCAACGCGCTTCTGACAAGTAAATCCATTGAAAGTCTGTATATGAGGATGCCAAAGGACATGCCGGCGATCATCGTGGCGAGCGGCCCTTCGCTTGATAAAAATGTTTCGCTGCTTGCCAAGGCCAAGAATAAGGCGTTTATCATTGCCGTGGACTCTTCGCTGCGTACGGTCTTAAAGACCGGCGTGATGCCGGATCTGTGCGTGACGATCGACGCCAAGAAGCTAAGCAAACACTTTTCGGATGACCGTGCCAATGATATTCCGATGGTCTGCCAGCTGACTTCCAACAGGGAGATCCTGAAGGCCCACCGCGCAGAGAAGTTCTTTGTGAATGATCTTAACCACCATGTGCAGCATTTCTTTTCCAGACATACCCATCTGTTCCCGGTGGTTTCCTCGGGCGGGTCGGTGGCCAATGATGCGTTTTCCATCGCGCAGGTGCTCGGATTTCAGACGATCATCATGATCGGACAGGACCTTGCTTATACGGACAACAGAACGCATTCGGCAGACAGCGTCAGGGGAAAAACGGATGCATCGACATTGGAGCATGTGATGGCAGAAGGCATTGATGGAAAACCGATCGCCGCCTCCAACGAATTTACGCTTTACAGGAACTGGATCCAGGAGCAGATCGCACAGTATCCGGAACTTACGGTGATCGATGCGACGGAAGGCGGTGCCAAGATCTACGGGACAAAGATCATGACGTTCCGGGAAGCGATCGATACCTACTGCAAAAAAACCTGCGATTTTGAAACGATCGTCAAAGAATCGGATGATTTTATCCCGGAAGAAGAGCGCAGGGAACTTGTCGAATATATCCACGGGATCCCGGATGAACTCGGAGAATGCTTAAGAAAGGTCAGGGAAGGCATCCGCAGTTACGATCAGATGCTGAAACTGGTCTTGTCCGATAAATATCACAATGAACGGTTTAAGAATGAATTTGAAAAAACCAAAAAGATCAATACCTATTTAGACAAGGCACCGGTCATGGAATATGTGAAAAATGCGATCCAGAAAGAGACCAATGCGCTGTTAAAGACGGTGTATGCAGAAGGACATGACGAGCGGTCGGAGCTCATCGCAAGCTGCCGGATGGGAACGGATTATTTAAAGATCATGGAAAAAGGGATCCTCAACATGATCGACAGATGCAAAGAACAGGTGGAACAGGTACATCTGTAAAGATACGATCTGCCGGGAAGACCGGATGAAAGATACTAAGCAAAAAAGGAGAAGCACAAATGGCGGAAAAGAAGATCTACGATGATTTATTTATCTTCGAAATGGCAAATTCCCATCAGGGAAGTGTGGAGCACGGGATCGATATCATCCGTGCAATGGGAAAGATCGCGAGGAAACACAATATCAAGGCGGCCGTAAAGCTGCAGTACAGGGATCTGGATACCTTCATCCATCCGGATTTCAAAGACCGGACGGATGTGAAGCATATTCCGAGATTCATGAGCACCAGACTGACCTTTGATCAGTTTTCGGAACTGGTCAACGCGGTACGCGCCGAGGGAATGCTGACCATGAGCACGCCTTTTGATGAAACGGGCGTGGAATGGTGCATGGACCAGGGGCTTGACATTATCAAGATCGCCAGCTGCTCTTCCGCAGACTGGCCGCTTCTTGCCAAGGCTTCCAAGGCAAAACGCCCGCTGATCATTTCAACAGGCGGTAAGACGATCGAGGACATCGATAAGCTTTATAATTTCTTTACACACAGGGGCTGTGATTTTGCATTCATGCACTGCATTGCCCAGTACCCGGCGCCGCCGGAATCGCTGCAGTTAGACTTCATCGACAAGATGAAACGCAGATACCGCGATATCACGATCGGGTATTCAGGACATGAGGACCCCGATAACAACATAGTCGGGATGATGGCCGTTGCCAAAGGCGTAAGGATCCTGGAGCGCCATGTTGGGCTTCCGACAGAGACCATTAAGCTGAATGCCTACTCCATGAATCCCGAGCAGGCGGACAAATGGGTGGAAGATATCAAGATCGCGAAATCCATGTGCGTGCTGCAAAGGGAAGGACAGAAGTATGTCAGCCAGGAGGAACTCGATTCCCTGCGTTCCCTGATGCGCGGCGTTTATGCGAAGCAGGATATCGCGGAAGGCGAACCGCTGACAACAGAGAATGTGTTCTTTGCAATGCCCTGCGGCGAAAAGCAGATGACCAGCGGCGAGTTCAAAGACGGAAAACTGACCGCCAGTCGGTCATATAAAGTTAACGAAGAAATTCTGGAGCATCCGAAGATCACCGGCGTCGGGATCGTCAGAGGCGCCGTGCATGATGCCAAGGGTATGCTCTATGAAGCGGGCATCGCTTTGGGTGATAATTTCGAAGTGGAAATCTCCCATCATTACGGGATCCCTCATTTCAGACAGTACGGGGCGATCATCATCAATATCATCAACAGAGAGTACTGCAAGAAATACATCATTGTCCTGCCGGGGCAGAAGCATCCGTTCCATGCGCACAAAGTCAAAGAGGAAACCTTCCAGGTGCTTTACGGGGATCTGGATGTACAGCTTGAGGACGGAGAAGAGAAGCACCTGCATCCGGGCGATATGCAGACCGTTCTGCGCGGCGTGATGCATGCGTTCTCGAGTAAGACCGGTGCGATCTTTGAAGAGGTCAGCACGCAGCATATGAAGAGCGACAGTTACTACAAGGATCCGGAGATCGCATCTCTTGATCCGATGGAGAGAAAGACGTATCTGAAAAAGTGGTAGGTAATCCGTGACCGCCGGTTATAATTTGCTTGAAAGGAACAATTCGCATGTCGAATGAATATATGGGGAAAAATGCGAAAGAGAGGATCTGTTACTGGGCACAGCTTCTGCTGCTGCCCATATACGGCCTTTCTTTTATCACACCCCGGGATAAGAATATCTGGCTGTTTGGCTCGACCTTCGGGAGAAGATTTACAGACAATCCCAGATATCTGTATATGTATGTCAATCATTTCAGCAAAGTGCGGTTCGGCGCAAAATTACCGAAAAACGAAGAGACGGCTACAGAACTTGAAAAAAGGCTTGAGAAGATCAGACCGATCTGGATCAGCCATAACAAAGAGACCATTAAAGATCTGAATAATGCTGGGTTTGAAGCGTACTACTATCATTCTCTGAAGGGGGTTTTCTATGCCTTAAGAGCCGGATTTTATATCTTTGACAATTATTCGAAGGATATCAACTTCTGGCAGTCGGGTGGGGCGACCAAGGTGAATCTGTGGCATGGAACCGGCAATAAACCATCCAATGCACAGAACAAATTTGATACTGTCAGACATCCGAGAAACGGTTGGGAGAAATTCAAGACATTCCCGAGAAGGATCTCCGATGAGAAGCCGAGCCATTATATCCTGGAACCGGATGCCGGAACAGCAGTATCCCGGATTTTCGGCGTTGATGTTTCGCATATCATACATGGAGGCGGATTTCCCAGGAACGATGCCATGCTTTCCGTAGCCAACGATACGGAGAAAAAAGACTATTTCTACGCATATATCACAGATCTTGAGAGGGCACTGACCGAGAAACTGAAAGCATTGCAGGAGGATCATAAGATCATTGCCTACCTGCCTACATTCAGCAAGTCCGAAGACATGCTGTTTAAAGTCATCAACCTTGAAAAGATGAATGACTTTTTCAGAGAACATCGTTATATTTTTGTTGCAAAGCCGCATCCAAAGTCTAAGATCAAAGCGGAATTTGAGAAACTGGACTGTTCCAATATCATCAATGTTCCGTCAGATGTGGATGTATATGCATTTATTCCGTATGCGGATATGCTGGTTACCGATTATTCTTCTATTTATACGGATTTTCTTTTACTGGACCGACCGGTAGTCGCATTCCAGTTTGACAGAGAGATCTACGAACAGAATTCCAGAGGATTTGCCGTAAATCAGGATGAATATATGCCGGAAAGGGTTGCGAAAACCGGCGACGAACTGACAGAGGCGATCACGGAAGTCTTTGCGGATGACAAGAGCAGAGAACTGCGCAAGAAGACCAGAGACAAGAAATTTATGTGTAACGATGACAGAGCCTGCGAAAGGATTGCCGGGGCGATCCTGGGGATCAGAAAATAAACTATCGAGAAAAGGAAGTGCTGCATATGAAAAAAGTGATCACGTACGGCAGTTTTGATCTGTTCCACGAAGGACATTACCAGCTTTTGAGAAGAGCAAAAGAGCTCGGCGATTATCTGATCGTCGGTGTTACAACGGAGCACTTTGACCGCATGAGAGGAAAACTGAATCTTGTAGATCCCATCAAAGTTCGTATGGACAATGTCTGGAATACCGGTTTTGCCGACGAGATCATCGTGGAAGATCATGAGGGTCAGAAGATTGAGGACATCCAGCGCTATGGTATTGATATTTTTACGCTTGGCAGTGACTGGGTAGGGCGGTTTGATTATCTGAATCAGTACTGCAAAGTAATCTATCTTCCGAGAACCGCAGGTATTTCTTCAAGTGATATCAGGAACCGCACACAAAAGATCGTCCGGATCGGGATTATCGGAACGGGACGTATCGCTCCCAGATTTTTGAAAGAAACCAGCTACGTTTCCGGAATAGAAGTGACGGAAGCGTATAATCCGGAAGAAGAGAGTGCAGAGAGTTTTGAACAGAAGTATCAGATCAAAACATGGACAGATCATTTTGATGATTTTCTGAAAGATCTGGAAGCGGTATATGTGGCTTCTCCCAACGAAACGCACAGTGAGTATGTCAGGAAGGCCCTGCAGGCCGGGAAGCATGTGCTGTGCGAAAAGCCGATGACTTTTACCTATGCGGAAGCGGTGGAATTGTATGAACTGGCCAAAGAAAAGAAGGTTACCCTGATGGAAGGTATCCGGACCGCGTATCTGCCCGGTTTTCAGCAGCTGCTCTCGGTAGCAAAGGGCGGTGCGATTGGTGAAATCTGCGATGTGGAGGCCTGCTTCTCCAGACTTGGAGTTCCGGGTTCGAGGGAGATGACAGATTACAAATACAGCGGCGCCTTTCTGGAATACGGCAGTTATGGGATGTTGCCAATCTTTAAACTGCTTGGCAAAGACTATCAGGATGTGCAGATGGAGTCTGTATATGGTGAAAACGGAATCGATGTTTTTACAAAAGTTCAGTTTCGGTATGAAAACAGTCTTGCCACAGCCAAAGCAGGTGCCGGTGTGAAGTCGGAAGGCGAACTGATCATTGCCGGAACGAAGGGTTATATTCTGGTCCCGTCTCCCTGGTGGCTGACCAGGGGATTTGATGTGCGATATGAGGATCCGGGGAAGGTTGATCACTACGAAGCGACCTTCAGCGGTTTGGACGGCCTTCGTTATGAGATCAGTGAATTTGTATCCAAGATTAACGGAATCGGCGGCCATGATTATAAGTTGACTGCAGAAGAATCTATTGCGATGGCGGATGTGGTTGAAAAATTTATGATCAAGCGGCGCGATCATCAAAGAGGACTGGAATGAGACTTGGTATTATCGGAACCGGCAGGATTGCAAAACGGTTTGTAAAAGAAGCAGCATATGTGGACGGGATTGTTCTCACAGCGGTGTTCAATCCGCATGCCGGGAGCGCATCCCGTTTTGTTTCTGATGCCTGCGCGGAGGATGACCGGTATGCAAAAGCGATTCCGGATGCTACAGAGGATCCGGCGGTTTTCTGGGGCAAAGTGGACGCGGTCTATATCGCATCTCCGCATGAAACACATTATTCTTACGTAATGGAGGCGCTGAAGAACGGAAAACACGTGCTGTGCGAAAAACCGCTATGCTTTAAGCGAAAAGAAGCAGAAGAAGCATTTGCGGAAGCAAAAGCGCAGGGTCTTGTGTTGTTTGAGGCGATCAAAACGGCCTACTGTCCTGGATTTGCAAAGCTTCTTGAAGTTGCAAAAAGCGGATTGATCGGTGAGATCTGCAATGTGGAAGCGACTTTTACGAAACTGGAGGATCCGAATAGCCGGGAACTGACAGATTTGGCATACGGAGGAAGTTTTACGGAACTTGGCAGTTATGTATTGCTTCCGGCTCTGAAATTACTTGGAACCAAGTACCTGGAACTGCGATTTGACAGTGTGAAATCTGAAAACGGCCTTGATCTTTTTACGCGCGCAACACTTACCTATCCACAGGGAATGGCTACGCTGACCTGCGGACTTGGCGTCAAGTCTGAGGGGAGACTGCTTGTGTGCGGGACAAAAGGATATCTGATCGCTGAAGCGCCCTGGTGGAAGACCAGACACTTTGAGGCACATTTTGAGGATGCCTCTCTCATCAAAGAATATAGTGAGGAGTTTCTTGGAGACGGATTGCGTTATGAACTGCAGGATTTTCTTTCTGCTATAGAACAGAATGCGCCTGAATCCTCCAAATTATCCGTGGATCAATCCGTCGCATTTGCGTCGATCATGGAAATGTTTCTTTCATCTGCGAGCAGGTGAAATGTTCTTGTAATATGACTCTGGTTCTGCTACATTAACATTAAGCATAAATTCATGTTCCGTACATCGTTCCAGGTGTGCGGAAAACACACATTGAAATCAGATTCGTAACATATCGGTTATCATTTTCAGGAATCTATGCTTACCCAAATAACTTACTAATTCATAAAGCAGGACTCCTGAAGAACAAGAGATTCCTGCTAAGGCTGTGCTGATGTTACCGGCATAGAAAGGAGGAATCAAGGTGAAAGAATACGAGTTGCCATTGGACGTAAATGGAAATCCTTTTTCCAAACCTACGTTTTGGCTTATGCCTGGGGAGTACAGTAAGATTATTACCGAAATCAATCAGGCGTATGAGGCATTGTACAAAGGAAAGGTCATAGCATCTCATCCCTCTTTTGGGTTGGATGGGGAAATGTATATCTATTGGTTTGAGATTCACGGGTTTAATAACTACAACATTTTTATGAGAGTAGTTGATGATCACTAGGAGGTGATTTATATGGAAGAATTTATTGCTAAACTGAATAAAGTTGAAGACTCATATTATGGTTTCGTTGCTGCAGTAATGACATATGTTAAAAAGAAACCATCCAGAATGGATGTTGTAAAGGAATATCTAGATCATAATCCGGCAGCACTGACATCAGATATCCTTGGGTTTATTTCAGAACAGAAGGACTTTTATGAAGATGCGGCTTATGTTCATGCTGAGACTGGCTGATCGATAAGCAAAAAAAATCAAGGGGCATGAGAAGAATAAAACTCTTCCTATGCCCCTTAAAAAATGGTAAAATATAACCGATATAATATATGGTGTTTTTATTAGAAATACAACGTTTTATGAACCACATCCGAAAGCTGCAGCATGGATGCGACAAGGGTATTTCGGGATCGCGACTCTGCACTTTTTGGTGCGGAGTTTTTTCGTGTTTTGTTTTCATACAGAGGAAATGGATAGAGAAAAGCGGTACATACGTAAACGAAAACTGATCGCATTCGGAAACAGCCTCTGTTTCTATGTATGCAGGGTTTTCCCGGTCAGACGGAACCGGGTCGCGGTGTGTACATTCGAGGGAAAAGGCGGCTTCGGTTGCAACCCGAAATATGTTGTTCTTGAACTTCATCGACAACGACCGGATATCGAAATCATCTGGCTTGTAAATGATATGACAAAGGAGTTTCCTGAGTATATCAAAAAAGTTCCGAATACCCTTTGGAGTCGCGCCTACTGGCTCTCCACATCAAAGATCTGGATCGACAATTACAGAAAGCCATATGGGACGAAAAAGAGAAAAAAACAATATTATCTGAATGTCAATCATTATACATTGGGCATAAAATGCACCGGCTTATTGCGTGGGGAAGGCTTTTCGGAAATGGCCTATCTTGTAAGCAAAAATGATTCGGATATGATTGACGGATTGGTTATTGACTCTGATTGGTGCGAACAGGTTTTCCCAAAGGCGTTTATTTACAACGGAGCAATGCTTAAGACCGGAGCGCCCAGATGCGATGTCCTTTATGGTGACAGATCCGATAAAAAGAAAGAATTCAGAAATAAACACAATTTACCGGATGATGCCAAAGTTCTCATGTTTGCGCCAACGTTCCGAGAAGGGAGCAATGACGGAAAACGCTTTGTATTTTCGGAAACTTGGTCCATTGATTTTGCAAGACTGATCCGCAATCTCGAAAAGAAGTTCGGCGGAGTCTGGTATATCTGTGTACGCGTTCATCCACAACTTGCGCCGTCGTTTCGGGAATACCATAATCCTGAGATTGAAGACCGGCTGATCGATGAAAGTCAAAATGAAGACCTGTATGAAATCTTAGCCGCGATGGATGCATATATCACGGACTATTCAAGTGCCGTTTTCGAAGCAGGTTATGCGCACATTCCCGCATTCATTTTTGCGGATGATATTGCATCATATTCTGCATCGCGCGGAAATCTGTATTGGAATTTGGACTCCAAAGACCGGCTTAACATATACAACAACAAGGAACTTCCGCTTGATATGGATCTTCGGTTCCCATTTACGGTTGCAAGGGATAATGATGAACTGGAAGAAGATATTTTGAACTATGATGAAAAAAAATATAACCGGATCCTTAACGTTTTCCATGAGAAAATCGGACTGGTTTTTAATGGACAAGCCGGTTATTCGATCGTCAGGTCAATGATCGACAGTTATCTGTGATTAGATAACCGATATCAAATGTGCCTTCGTTTTTTCATTAAGGATGTTTTTAATTACTATGAACACTTGTTGGGCATCAGATGAAATTGAAAAGGTATTCCGGGGAATATCAACAAAGCCATTTTATATTTTCGGAACGGGTATTATCGGGACTCGTTTTTATGAGGCGCTGAAAGAAAAGAACCTGCTTGGATGGTTTCGTGGGTTTGTGGTTTCTCAGAAAAAAGAATCCGGATTCATGACAGAACCGGTATTTTTTCCTGATGAGATTATGAACGATAATCAATCAATCATTTGCATTGCCGTCCACGAATCAATTCTGAATGAAGTATATGAAAGTCTAAAATCCCGAGGCCTTAACAATACTATTTGGATCTATCCGTATCTGTTGGAATTGGAGCTTGGACCTCCGGTGAAGCTAAATCTTAAGAAGAATGTTACGGCACTTGTTTCCGGAATTAACCGTATTAATCCGTATGCAATCTATTATTTGGCAATAGAAGATATTGATGTCGGGAACGGGATCGGACGGGATGCGTACCTGTGGTTGTATTTGAGAGGAAACACGGTTGGAACGGCCAAAGCAAGATTGGAAAAACTCGAAAGCATTATAAAAGCATTTGATAAAGAAATCGTTTTGAATTATCCCATACGAATTAACACAGAGGAGAACACGGTAGCCGACGGTGCACACAGGCTGATGTTGGCCAGATATTACGGACTGGATGAAATCGCCTGTGATATTTACAGATTTGATGAAAAAAGGTTTGTCGAACGGATGAAATGGTTCTTTGTATCAGATGAGGAGATTCGGAACACGCTCCCTGCGGGAACGGCGGAAGGAATAAGATTTGTTGTTGAAAAACTCAGAAATGGACGGTAATTGTATGGCGACGGGTCATCAGGTGGAAGTAAGTATCATCATCCCGGTTTACAACACTTATGAGTGGTTTGATCAATGTATGGAATCTGTAGTCAATCAGACTTTTTCTGATTTTGAAGTGTTGCTTATGGATGATTCCACTGATAAAACGAGTCAAAAATGCAAAGAGTGGGAAGAAAAGGATTCAAGAATCCGGTATTTTCACGGCGACAGAAAAGGACCTTCATTAGCCAGAAATAAGGGCATCTCTCTTTCTTCGGGAGTGTATTTGGCATTTATTGATTCTGACGATTGGATTGACCATACTTTTTTGGAGAAATTGTTATCCGCAATAAAGGAGAAGGATGCGGACATTGCCGAATGTGATGTGTTCAGATTTAATGAATTAACACAGAAAGCCACACTCAAGGTTTGCTCGGGAAACATGGGGATGGATTATTCCCTTGAAGAGCATATGAAGTATGGATACACTGCGATATGGAAATGTCTGATCAAAAAGGACCTGTTTGTATCAAACCAAATTTGGTTTCCTGACTGTGGAGGCGAAGCACGGGCGATTTACGCACTGCTTCTGGCAAAGAGCCGTGGGATTGTGAACGTTCATGAGGGTCTGTATTATTACAGGATTTTGCGCGAAGGATCTCTTACGAACAATACAGGTCTCAGTCGTGAAAAAGATTCAGCCATAGGAATACAGGCGTTGGAAGAACTGATAGAAGGGTTTAAACGGTTGGGCTTATATGCCCGGTATGAGGATCTGTTATCTGAAACCGTTAAGTTAAAACTGTCTGACAGACTTGCCGGATCATTCTATCGAAAGAGCAGGGAGGAATACGACGAATTATGGGACAATTATTCTTCATACTGCGCTGCGCATTTTGCCAATAATATCGATTATTCATATTTTACCGTAGGCGGATATAATCTTGACCGAATCGTCATGCATATGGGTACGCTCCATAATCCGGCCTGGCGCTTCAATTTTACGGGTATTATCAGTATGATGCATCCGGTTTCAGGGCTTGAAGATATTACGCATCCGAATAAATATCGCGAAAGGATGATCCGCAGAGATATTTGTTCTTCAATATGGGAGTACTTCGAGCAGGTCAGACCGAACTTTGTCATTATTGATTTTATTGATGAAAGATTCGATGTATTACAGATCAATGAAGGTTTCCTGACGATCAGTGATGCGTTTGAAGAGGCGCAGACACAACTCGAAAGGAAAGGAAGACGATATACATTTGGCAGTGATGAATATTTTGATATATGGAAAGAGGCATGTAAAGGTTTTATATGCAGATTAAAGGATTACTTGCAAACCGATCATATTATACTGGTCAAAAACTTCCTGAGTGAACAAGTGGGAGAACTGGATGAGCAGGAAGAATATGAGAACATTGAAGAAATCAGACATATGAATGATGTTCTTAAACTCCAATACGATTTTTTTGCCGGAGAATGCGGTGAGACAACAATTGTCGAGGCAACGCAGCAGGCCCCTTACTTTACCGATAAAAAATACCAGTATGGTGCGATTCCTTCGCATTTGAATGAGATCGTCAATAAAAAGATTGCAGAGATGATCGAAAAAGAATGCAAACGGATGATTGCCGGAAAACATCAATAGGCGAACATTACTAAGGCAAGGAGAATCTTTCATGAATGCTGATATGACATTTGAAAATACTACTCTGGAAGAAATAAAGAAGGTTTATTCACCATATAAGGATAAGGAGTTAGTGATTTTTGGCGCCGGTCGAAATGGAATCGGTTTGTTAGGTATACTGGAAAAAATAGGCATGCGAGACCGGGTAGTTGGTTTTTGCGATAATAATGAGTCAGCTCAGGGTACGGAGAAGATGTCAGTAATGGTATATTCTCCCGAAGATGCGTTTAGGCGGTTTCCGGATGCGGTATTCATCATATCAAACAATTATTCCGGTGAAATATACAACAACATCCCCCGGAAGATAAAGGAAACGAGAAACATCGTGGTAACTTCTCAAAAAAATACATGTTTGGAAAAAATGCTGGAGCATTATTATACACATTTTGATGAAAATGTGGTTGGAAACGTAGGGATGTGGTTCGAATACTACGCAAACATAGTGGGAGAAGAAAAGACAAGTGAATATCTGGAGGAAGTATTAAATCTTGTTGAGGATTCCATCTCAAAAGAAGTAATCAGAAATAGAATCAATTTTTTTCAAACAGGAGATATAAAATATTACAAGTCTATTCCTGTTTCTCCGACGATGTACTTTGATCCGGAGTATATTGACATATGCGATAACGAGGTCTTCTTTGATGTTGGTGCATATGACGGAGACTCATTAAAATCATATTTAGACTACACACATAGTAAATTCAATAAAATCTACTTGTTTGAACCGGATAACCACAATTATCGGAAACTGCTTAAATATGTTGAAGAAACAGGGTTAGACCATATTGAAACGCATAAAGTTGCAACGGGAAAGGAAAAAGGTAGAATCAGTTTTTTAAGTGTTAACGGTGAGAGCTCACGGTTGTCAGAAGAAGATAATACAGAGTTGCTTGTAGATGTCATACCTCTTGACCGGTATTACGATGCTTCTCCAACATTTATCAAGCTGGATGTAGAGGGAGCGGAAATGGACACCCTCCATGGCGCTGAAAGGATTATTAGTGAGAAAAAACCAAAATTGGCGATAAGTATCTATCATAAATACATGGACTTTTATGAGATACCGGTATATCTGAAATCTTTAGTGCCTGAATATAGATTTAAGATAAGGCACCATACCTATATGCCCTATGATACGGTTTTATATGCCGAGCTGTAAGAACGAAGCATTGAATGCGATAGCTTGGTGGAACTGGACCGATGATCAAATAAGGGAGAGATTTGATGATTTTTATTTACCAATAGAAGAATTCATCCAAAAAAACAGATAAGATAGTTTAGAGAGTGATAATGAATACAAAACGGATTACTGCTGACATTACAAACAAACCCATTTATGTCTGGGGAACAGGGAAATATGCGAAGAACTTTATGGAAAGATTGGCTGCATATGAGAAGTACTGTTTTCTTTTAGGCTATAAACCGGCCGATAGTATTATTGCCTTTATAGATGGGAATGTTGACAAACAAGGAGGATTATTTTACCAAAAGCCCGTCATATCTGTTGACGAGGCAATCCGCAGCGGAATGAAGGCGTGTATTGTTGCGGTGCTGGATCACTCCGAAATAGATCAAGCCCTTGAAGAAAAGGGCATAGCCAATTATTTCTTTTACGAAGAATATCTTAACGCAGTTAAAAATAGAATTTTGGAAGAAAAGGAGGCAATCCTTTCAAATCATAAAAGTGGCTTGCCTGATTTGATGAGAAACAATCTGGAAATAGCGGGTAGACTGGAAAACTGGAAAACAACGGACAGTGATATAGAATACTTCGACCGGTTACGATCAGAGTATTCGGACGCGGATCTGGTTGCAGCTTTCTCCTGGTTTTTTGGAAATGATATTGTCTTTTTGTCTGATTTTTTCACCCGGGAATATGAAACAAAGAACGATCACGAAGCGATACGAACGATTGGCATTATGGCAGACCGCTTCTATGGAGGCGGAATTGAAAAAGTCCTCGCACTTTTGATTCCGATGTTGGAAAAGGACGGTTTCAGAATTGTATTGATTACGGATGAGAATGAGCCATCCAAAGATTATCAAACCTCAGGGACTACAATCAGATACCACATGCGCAACGATCATGATGCTCCTTGTTTTGACAGAATCCGGGAATTGGGAGAATGTGTGGATAACTATGATATCGATGTGATGTGCTTTCATTTTGGTTATACAAGAATATCGACGTTTTACGAAATGCTTTATTTGAGAATGAAGGGAATGCCGGTTGTTATGGAATTGCATTCCAATTATATTCCGATTGTACATAACAAGGAGCAGGTATCAAAGTATTTCCCTTATATGTATCGAATTGCCAATAGAATCATTGTATTGTCCAGAGCAGACGCTGACTACTGGAGCGGATATGGCTGTAATTGTACCTATATCCAGAATCCTGTTGAAGACAAGAAATATATTCCGAATCCTTACAAATATTCAAAAACAATTATCTGGGTTGGACGTATTGTACAGCAACCAAAACAAGTTATGGATGTTATTCCAATCATGAAGGCGGTTAAGCGGTCGGTTTCTGAAGCTAAGCTTTATATTATAGGAAATCCTGACAGCGACTATGTTATGCGGAATCTCAAGCAAGGGATTATAGATAATGAGTTGGAGGATCAGATAGAAATATGTCCATATTCCACTCGAATTGAAGAATACTATCAAAGTGCAGATATCATCCTGTTAACGTCGGCAAATGAGAGTTTTTCGAATGTGATTCAGGAGAGCAAGGTGTATGGAGTTCCGCTGGTCATGTACAAATTGCCGTGGCTTGAGTTGCTGCGTGATGGGAAAGGATTTATTGCAGTCGATCAAAATGATACAGAGGCCGCCGGAAGAGCGATTGTCCGGCTGCTGTCAGATGAAAATCTAAGGGAAAGCCTGGCAAGAGATGCCCGGGAAAGCATTCTGCCATTTCTGACACATGATGTAGGCGGGGATTGGAAAAGATTATTTGAAGAGATTCTCTCTGAGAATGGCAGGGATGGGAATTGAGCTGTTACAGAAACGCAGGTTAGGCTGACGGGTGAAGACGGTGAAAAAAGAAGACTATGTATTATTATTAACGGGGACCGTTAATGTAAATAACGAAGTCCGTTTTGTTTCAATAAGAGATCGCAGTGCCAGACTTCAGCAATATATCGATGCAATTCTGTTTTATATTACGGAATGTAAAGTTAAGAAAATCGTGTTTTGTGAGAATACGGAAGAGCCTTGCCCGGAAATTATCGCAAAGATGTCACATGAATGTGGGTCTGATGTAGAGTGGATCTCATTCAAAGGCGATGAGAAGTTGATCGTAGAGATAGGAAAATCATATGGTGAGGCCGAGATTATCGATTATGCCGTGAAAAACAGTAAACTGTTGCAGGAAAGCGCTTACTTCATAAAAGTGACAGGGCGGTTAAAGGTGAGAAATTACAAAACCATAATCTCGTTGCTTTCACCAAAACGGAATTATTTCATCACCTATGGACGAAAAAGAGTAGACATTGCAGACACCAGATTTTTTTCGATCAAAAAAGAGGACTATGAAGAATATTTTGCAGGCGCATATGGCAGATATGATTTCTCGGAAAGACAATCCGTTGAAAAATTATATCCGTTGATCATAGATGAAAACAAAATCGCCATCGCATCGTGCCCCGTAAAAGTATCTTTTTCGGGTATATCGGGAGGGTATGGAATAATATACAGGACCGGAAAAAAAGAAGAAATACTAAATTCAATCAAAAAATTCATTCTGTCATGGGGCGGAAGAAGGGTTTTTTTGGAGGATGTCTGTAAATTGCAGGACGATCTTACCGCACCGCCTGATGTGTGGGCAAGATGTTTTTACGAATTATCAAACAAAAGAATTGTCATTTGCGGAGCCGGAACTGCCGGATACAGATTTTGGAAGATTGCATCAAAAAACTGCAAAGTAGTTGCATGGTGCGACCGGGCGTATCGGAATATCAGATCGATTGACGGAAGAAGGATACGGCCATACTCGGATATAGTGCCGGAAAAAACCGATATCTGTATTGTTTGTGTGAAAAGCATGGAAAATTATCAAAGTATTCGTCAGATGCTGGCTGATGAAGCAGGCGCAGACATGAAAATTGAGTGGATCGTAAATTATCTCTCGCAGGAGAGAGACAGAAATTATTTTACATAGCGGTTAAGGAAAGCAATTACTTTTGGAAAGGAATTCTGGGGATTCATGAAAGAAGACAGCATATACATTATACCGGTTGCAGACAAAATCGCATTTTCGGATCATAAATATAATGCTGCGGTATTTGTGGTTTTATATTATGAGGAAAAGCTGGACAGTTATAAGAACTATCTCCTTGGAATTCCCGAAGATATAGATGTTTATATTATTTCATCAAAAGATCAGATTTTAGAATCCTTCGGTGACAGATATATAAAAGTGAAAAAAAAGAACCGGGGGAGAGATATCAGCGGTCTGCTCATTGCAGCCAGGCCTTATATTTTTCAGTATGAGTATATCTGCTTTATCCATGACAAAAAGGAAAAATCAGATGAAGAATACGAATTGACTCAAGAATGGGAGCGGATAATATGGGAAAGCCTGTTGGCTTCGGGATGTTATATTCATAATTTATTGTATACCATGGAGAGCAGGAAAGAAGAGTACATGGGTGTCATGTTGCCGTTTTTTGCAGGAGGCAGCAGATTTTTCAGAGACGGATACAAACGCAATATAGCCGGGATCAAAGCTCTTTCTCAAAGAATAGGTATAGAATATGAAGAGAACGATATTCCGGAAACATTTGCCACATGTTTTTGGGCAAGAACGGTTATGCTGGAAAAGCTGTTTTCGATCGATTGGAAATATGAAGACTTTCCCGATCCGACGGTTAATGATGACGGAGACCTCAATCACAGCATTGAAAGAATTTTCAGGTATCTTCTGAAAGACAGGGGAAAAGAAGAGGCTGTATGCATATCTGACAGGTATATGGCGCATTTGTTTCTGGATGTAAGATCCGGTATTAATCTGATGTGGGATCGGTTAAATGGTATTGGCATAACGGACATGGCGGAATTCACACATTTTTCGGAGACAGTCGGTAAGATTAGGGTTTTTTCTGCAGGACACAGCCGGATTTTTATTTATGGAACGGGTGAAAAAGGGTTGTCCGCTTTCCGGCTATCGGAAAACGCAGGAATAAAGATCGATGGATTTATTGTATCATCCCTGAAGGGACGGGAGCCGGAATTTATGGGGTTCCCGGTTGTTGAGTATGGGAAAGAGGTGCCTTCCGAAAGCGGGATTATTATCGGTGTAGGAAAGAAACTGCAAAGTGAGATCATCAGTACGATTGAGAACGGAGAAAAACAGGATTATCTGTTGCTCAATTAACTGATTTGGCGCAGGAGTTTCCGGACAGCAGAGGCCGGATGGTTTTGGGGGAACATTCTAAATGGCGGACCTGATCGATAATGCGATCAAAAACGGATGGAATAAAACAATTTTGGAATCACAGACCTGGGAGCAGTTTGAGAAAGATTCTGCTCATAAACAGATAGTGATTTATGGTGTTGGACTTGGTGCAATGCTGTTTTTAAAATATTATTCAGACAGGTTCCGTGTGGACGGGGCGGTTGATTCGGCCAAATACGGGACTCATTTATTTGAGTACGACTTCAGGCCGGGTAAAGTATACGACCGTACCATAATGATTGACAGGTCCATTGATATCTCCAAATATAATCCTGACCATACGGTGATACTGCTCACAGTATTAAAGAACTATATGGAGATATATCATAATCTTGGAGAAAGCGGATACCGCAATATCTATTCTTTTTTATGTATGGAAGTAAACAAAAGAATAGAAACGGTTGAATCGGTTGAATACCCGGATCCGAGGGAGGATTATATTTCGTATCGATTGCAGACACCGACGGATCCCAACCGGGTTTTTGTTGAAACAATGGGAGGATATGCCGGCCATGCAAGGTCCGTTGCGGAAGCACTGCAAAAGCATAATGGCAATCTCCGGTTCACATGGTTCAACGATGGAAATACGAATTATCCGAATATCGGGTTAAAACAGGTACGAAAAAACACCCGAAGTTATTATGATGCTCTGTATGAAGCCGGACTTTGGCTGTATGAAGACCCAGTACCGCTTGAAATCAGGAAGAAAAAAGATCAGATACTCATACAGTTAAAGCATTGGTCGGGCATTACACTTAAAATGTTTGGCATTCTGTTGGAAGAACCGCTTGAGCAGAAACATAACACCACGCCCGGGAGGTACAGACGTCTTTTTGAGCATAACGCGGAAATAACGGATTGTGTTATTACGGGCAGTGATTTTGATGAAAAAACAGTTCGGGAGGGATATCTTTATTCCGGTCCCTTTTTCAGGGCAGGATCTCCCCGTTCCGATATACTCTTTGATCCGGAGCGGTTCAGAGCTTCTGTAAGAGAACAATATGGCGTTTCTTCAGATACAAAGATCTGTCTATATGTTCCGACATTCAGACTCGATGAAACCGGAAACTGCAGATACAGGGATACGGGGATAAACTTCCATGCATTAAAGGACAGCCTGGAGAAACGTTCCGAAGAAAAATGGGTGATCATGATCCGGCTTCATCCAAGAACAGCAAAGGATACAATACCTGTGTTCCCAGGATTTGTTATCGATGCGACGGATCATATGGACGGGGAAGAACTTGTGGCAGCTTCCGATGCAGTCATCACGGATTATTCCAGTATTATGTTTGAACCCGCATTTGTAGGAAAACCGGTATTTTTGTTTGCGCCCGATCTTGAAGAATATCTGCGAAATGAGAGAGGCTTTTTAATCCCGTATGATGAACTTCCTTTTCCTAAGGCGGATTCAAATGAGGAACTGATCAATCATATTTCGGGTTTTGATAAGAAGCAGTACTTATATGATATTGATACATTTCTGAAGCGATATGGCGTCCACGAAGACGGTCATGCATCGGAGCGGGCGGCGGAGTTTATTATGAAACTGATGAGAAAAGACGGTGATTGTTCTGCCGGGGGCTGATGATTCCAGAGAATCACCGGCAGAAAAACAGTTTGGAAGGAGCAGAAACAGATGATGCAGGATTTTGTAGATGCTGCAATACAAAAAGGATATGATCGATCCGGATTCAGTGATCAAAAATGGGAAGATTTTGATAAGGTAGCGGACGGCCGGGATGTTGTTTTATATGGCGTGGGAAATGGGGCAATCTGCTTTATCTATCAGTACGGAGACGTGATTGACATCAGGTGTGCCATAGACAGAGATCATGCCGGAGAGAGCCTTGATGAGTATGATTTCAGGATTCCCGATCAGACTGATGTAAATTATAAAGAAATGATCGTAAAAGGGACGGATCTGCTAAGTGAAATGAATCCGGATAAAACCGTGATTTTGGTTACATCTCTGAAACAGTATCCTGAAATCTGCGAGGGTTTAAAAAATCTGGGATTTCGGCATTTGTTCTCATATCTGTGCATGGAGGCAAACAGAAGAAGAGAAGAAATAAATGCAGAACATTTTTCTCCGAGAAAGGTGTTTATTGACTGGTGCTGTACACAGCCTGTAGAAGAGAAGAAAGTTTTTGTGCAGGCGCTTGGGGGATACTGCGGACATGCCAGACAGGTGGTTGAACAGCTGGAAAAAATGAGCACTGACCTTTCTTTTGTTTGGGAGCTGAGTCATAAGGGAGTGGAATTCCCGGCGGAAAAGAATAAGGTAATAGCCGGCTCTAAGGCATTTTATTATGAAATGGCTACGGCGCATGTCTGGATCAAGGAACTGGGGATCAGCAGAGAGATCCAAAAAAGACCTGAGCAGATCTATATCCAGCTCAAGCATTGGGCAAGCGTTACACTGAAACTTTTTGGCCTTCCGAGATTTCTTTACTGGAGTAAATCCCAAAAAGACGCCAATGAGGAAGATGCCCGTTCCTATTGGAAAAGAAATGCAGAGTCGATAGACCTTGCTGTAGTCGGAAGTGATTTTGACGAGAGAACTTTTCGCGAAGGATACGTTTATAACGGAGAATTTCTGCGTGCCGGTTCGCCCAGATCTGATATTCTTTTTGAGGCGGACAGTTACAGGGAAAAAATCAGAAAGTTGTATCATATTCCTGCCGGGACGAAAATCTTATTGTATGCGCCGACATATAGATATGCCGGAAGCGAGATGCTTTCCAAGTTCAAGGATATGAATGTGGACTATTCGCTTTTGCGGGAATCATTGGTGAAAAGATTTGGCGGTGATTGGGTCATTCTTCTCAGGCTCCATCCGGGGATCAGGGATGCGCAAAAAGAGATGGATTATCCGGATTTCGTGAGAAATGCCTCATCCTATCATGACAGCGAAGAACTTGTCGCCGCTTCGGATGCCATGCTTGCCGATTATTCGAGCATCATGTTCGAACCGGCATTTATCGAAAAGCCTGTGTTCCTGTTTATTCCGGATTATGTGGAATATACCAAAAACGAGATGGATTTTCTGATGCCGTTTGAGGAACTTCCGTTTGATAAGGCGTTCAGCAATAAAGAATTGAGCGAACAGATTTTAAATTTCAATGAGGAAAACTATAAGCAGAGACTGGATTCATTTATGAAGAAATACGGTGTCCATGAAGACGGTCATGCTTCCGAAAGGGCGGCAAGGGCGATCCTTGAACTGATGAAGAAAAAATGAAAAAAGCAGCGGTCATCATTCCGGTATATAACACAGCGGAATGTCTCGAAAAGTGCATAAAAAGTATAACGGAACAAACGTATGAGAATCTGGAAATCATCATTGTGGATGATGGCTCCGATGATGGCTCGGAACGGATCTGTGACAGACTGGCCGGTGAGGACGAGAGGATCAGAGTGATCCATCAGCAAAACGCCGGAAATAACAGGGCCAGAATGCGCGGACTCATTGAAAGCACAGCGGAATATGTGGTGTTTGTCGATTCGGACGACTGGATCGATGGGAATACCGTTGAACGTGCCATGGAGATGTTCGAGCGTTATCCGGAAGCGCAGGTGGTCAGCTTCAATGTCCGTCAGGTTGATGAATCAGGAACTGTTATCCGAGAGAGAAGAAACCGGATACAGGAAGGCTATTATACGGAAACCGCTTCCATTGTGCAGGATTTATTCTGGCCCGGTGAAGAGGGAAGCAGTTACGGGCTGAACCCGTATCTCATAGGCCGCATATATGCAAGAAAATTACTCGAGGCCAGTCTTCATCGGATTCCTTCAGATATCACGTTCGGTGAAGACAGGGCTCTGACATGGACCGTTTTCCTCGGGAACCCCAAGGCGGTATTTGTGGACGATGTCCTGTATAATTATTTCAGAAGGGCCAGCAGTATTACAAAGGGCGAGGATCCGGATTTCTTAAGCAAGATCAATAAGGCTTATAATTATTTAAGTATACTGTTCAAGGATCAGAGTGAGACGTTAAGACTGCAGCTGGATGACTATCTGCTTGATCATATTCTGATCGCGCTTAACAGGAAGATTGGATTTCAGAAAAGAGCAGTTTTTTATCCGGAGTTCACGCCGGATCCTGCCTCGTTTTATGAAACCGGATCACGTGTGATCCTCTATGGTGCAGGAAAGGTCGGAAGAGACTATTACAGACTCTTTAAAGACAGATCGGATATCTTGCCGGTTCTGTGGGTTGATAAGAATTGGGAAAAGAATAATGCGGACTTTCCGGTGCATCCGGTCGATGAGATCAGAAATACAGACTATGACCGGATCCTTGTTGCAGTCGCCCAAAAGGAACTCTTTGAGAGTATCAGGGAAGAACTGCTCGAAATGGATATACCGGAGGATAAGATTCTGTGGGTATATCCTTTGAAAAAAGAGTTCGGGCTATGGTGGAGACGGTTAATGTGAGCAGGGCAGCTATTATGGGAAATCAGGTTAAAGTATCGATCATATTGCCGAGTTTGAACGTCGGTGTCTATATCGGGGAATGTATCGAAAGTGTTCTGAACCAGTCACTTTCGGATATAGAGGTCATCTGTGTGGATGCGGGCTCAACAGATGGTACAAGAGAAAAACTTGCGGCTTATGCCGCAAAAGACAGCAGGGTCAAGGTCATAGACTCCGGAATAAAAAGCTACGGATACCAGATGAATCTGGGAATCCTAGAAGCGACGGGTGATTATATCGGGATTGTTGAGACGGATGACTACGTCCACCCGGAAATGTTCGAAAGGATGTATAACGCGGCAAAAGAAAATGACCTGGATCTGATCAAGACGGATTTCAATTATTTTATAGATTACAACGGAAAACGGGTGTTTGCACCATATACCAGAGACATAGAGGATCATTACGATCAGGTGATATCTTTAAAAGATAATCCTTATGCACTCAGGTATCCCCAGCAGAATACGATCTGGTCGGGACTTTACAGAAGAGATGTGATCGAAAAAAATGCGATTCGTTTTCACGAATCACCGGGTGCATCTTATCAGGATACCGGTTTTGCACTTCTTTATACCATGTATGCCGACCGCATCATGTTTATACCGGACCGGCTGTATAATTACCGGCAGGATAACGCAGGAGCCTCGGTCAGAAATGATTCGAAATATGCCGTGATCACAGAGGAGTATCGGTGGATCCATGACGAAATGTCAAAAAGAGACCTTTCAAATGCTTATTTTCGAGCTTTGTACGGCCATTTCCGTTTGGTATCATACAAATGGAATCTGGGAAGACTGTCTCCGGAGGCCGGAGATCGGTTTCTTGCGGATCTTCAAGGAGAGAAAGCTCCGGATTATGACGGAACGCTGATCGGAGAGGACGAAGCATGGAGAAATCATGCGGAAAAGCTTCTTGCCGGAGACAAAGAGCTGCTTGATGAGTTCAGAAACAGGAAAACGGAACAAAAAAAGAATGTTCGTGAACTGCTTGATCTTGCAAATGGAAGCGAACAGATCGTGATCGTACCTGCAGGCAGGGTCTGTGGATCGGTCATAGAGTTTTATGAGTTACTGGGAATTGATAAGGTTGTGGCCGTGGCGGACAATGCGATGGATGAGCAGGGAAAACTAAAATATGGTTTCACTGTGGAAAGCGTAGAGAAGGCCGTGCAGGATCATCCCCATGCATCATTCGTTGTAGCTGTGAAAACCGGATCCGAAGAGATCGTTAAGCAGCTTACAGGCGAGGGGATTGATCGGAAGAACATAAAATGTGTCTGCCAAAGACCACTGATGGGGAGATTATTACTGACCCAGATCGGTGGAATATAATATGGCATGGAGTAAATTGCTGATATGACTAATTCGGATGACGAAAAAAAACTGATAGAGGAACTGAAAAAGGGCGTTTATGGCTGGTATGATTTCGGCGGTGATACAGACGTGCTTGTGCTCGAGAAGGGTTCCGATGAGATAGCCAAGATTGATGCAGATAGGAAATACAACCACATTGTTTCCCTGTGCGCACATGAAGTATGTGAGGATCCGCTTGCGTTTTTATGTGATGTCAGAACACATTTGAACCCGAACGGAGTTTTGCTGCTTTGCGGCAACAACAGACTCGGCATCCGGTATTTCTGCGGAGACAGAGACAAATATACCGGAAGAGTCCTTGATGGCATCGATGATTATATGCGCGCATACGGCAGAAAAGAAGATGCTTTCACGGGTCGTATGTTTGACAGACACCAGTTGGAAGGGATGTTGCAAACTGCAGGTTTTTCTTCGCTGCAGTTTTTTTCGGTATTCCCGAATATCGAGGCTGCGACTCATGTTTTCAGAAGTGATTTTTACCCGAATGAAACGTTGTCCGGCCGGATCTTGCCATTGTATGATTACCCCAACACATTGTTTTTGGAAGAAAACAGACTTTGGCAGAGTCTGATCGATAACCGGATGTTTCACCGGATGGCGAACGGGTTTCTTGTGGAGTGTTTTCTGAACGACAACGGAAAAAAATCGGATGTTCTCTCAGTTACGTCTTCTATTGAACGGGGTAGAGAGGATGCCCTGTATACGATTGTGCATGCGGATTGGAAGGATAATCCGAAAAGTGTGGAAAAGAGAGCTGTTTATGAGCAGGGAACAGGACGCCTTAAGGAGCTTGATAACAACGAGACCACACTGAGAAATAAAGGAATACATACAGTAGAAGGAGAATTAAAGGAGAACTCCTATACCATGCCGTTTGTGCGGTCACTTCCGGGGAACCGGTATCTCGAAGAACTGTTGCTGTCAGGGGACACGGACGGATTCCTGAAAGCGTTCGACGCGTTCACGCAACAGATCTGCAAGGCTTCCGAAACATATGAGGGGATCTATGTTCCGGATCTGAATACTTTTACTTTCGACCGTGTAAAGGCGGAAAAGCAGCAAAAAGAGGATACCGTGAAAACGATGCTGCTTAAGGAAGCGTATATTGATATGATCCCGTTGAATTCTTTCTATGAGGACGGAGAATTTCTCTTTTATGATCAGGAATTCAAACGGGAAAACTATCCGGTAAAAGCGGTGATCTACAGGGCGATCGTTTCTTTATACTCAGGGAATCCGAGACTTGCTTCCGTTCTTCCGATCCGTTCATTATATGAGAGATATGGCATTGACCGGGATCTGGAAAAATGGCAACGCATGGACGGATTATTTTTAAAGAAGCTGCGAAACGAAGAGACACTGAAAAACTATAAAAAGAATGCCAGACCGGATGGTGGTGTGATTCATTCGAACCGACAGCGGATGAACTTTTCGGCAGATGATTATCAGCGGCTTTTTATCGATATTTTTGATATGACGGAAGGCAGAAAGGTCGTTTTGTTCGGATCGGGGAAATTTGCGGAGCAGTTTCTGGCCCTGTACGGAAAGGATGTTGACATTGCTTTTATCGCCGATAACAACAAATCGCGGATCGGAACCGATCTGAACGGCATTCCGATCAAATCCCCGGAGGACTTAAAGACGTTAAGCCACGGGGAATTCAAGGTCATCATCTGCATTAAGAATTTCCTGTCCGTCATGGAGCAGCTTGAGGGGATGGGAATTAAGGAATACAGCATCTATGATGCCGGACGCGCCTATCAGAGAAAGCGCCATCCGATCTATGATCCGCTGCAGTCGGATCCGGTCGCAAAAGACAAAGAGCAGGCAGGGAAAAAGAAATATCACATTGGTTATATTTCCGGGGTCTTTGACCTCTACCATGTCGGACATCTGAATATGTTTAAAAAGGCAAAGGAATTATGCGACTATCTGATCGTGGGAGTTGTCTCAGATGCCGGTGTCAGAAAATACAAGAAGACGGAGACGTTTGTACCATTTGAAGAACGGATCGAGATGGTCAGATCCTGCAGGTATGTTGACGAGGCACAGGAGATCCCGCTGATGTTTCACAATACCGAACAGGCATGGAACCTGTATCATTTTGACGTTCAGTTTTCCGGAAGCGATTATGTGGACAACCCCTACTGGCTTCGCGAGAAGGAGTTCCTGGAAAAACACGGGGCGACGATGCATTTCTTCCCCTATACGCAGTCTACCTCTTCCACGAAATTAAAAGGATTGATCGAACAGAAACTGATATGATTTTTACGGAGGCAAGCCATGAGAGTGAATAGTACCATGCTGGGAGCGGTTACGCCCAGACATCCAAAACAGGGGCTTACGGATCTTAAGAATGCCGGTTTTACGGATCTTATGTTGGACTTTAATCTGTTCGGGCATTTGAACTCCGTGATCGGGGAGGATTATAACGGGGATCTTCGGAAAAAATGGGCAGTGGATCTGAAGGAGCAGTGCAGGGAGTCCGGTATGGCTGTTACGATCGCATCGGCCATGACTTTCGATAAATATGCACTTCAAAACGTCAGCCCTTCGGAGTTCCGTAAGAACACCAAAATTGACAAAAACCTGAAACGGCTTGGCATCCCGTCGCTGTACGATCTGGTTCTTACGGTATCCAAATCCTGTATTGCTACGGCAATAGAATTCGGCGCGAAGATGATCGTTGTCCAGCCTTACTGGTTTGGCGTTTCCCTGGAAGACGAATGGAAGGTCAACAGAGAATACTATCTGGAACTGGCAAAGGCATGCGGGGACAGTGAGATTCAAATCCTTCTTACCAATATCTGTAAATATGTGGATGGCCATTTGGTCAGGGGCATTTGCTCCGATTCGGAAATTACGCGGCAATGGATCGATGATCTGAACCGGGAAGCCGGGTGCAACCGTTTCGGATTCATGTTGGATTCCGGCTATTTTAATATCTGCGGGCGTGATATGTATGAGGTATGCATCTCTCTCGGCGACAGGATCAGGGCTGTAAACTTAAGAGATAACTCGGGGCGTGACGATGCTTCGCTGCTTCCGTTTACTGCGGCGGACTTTGGATCCAACAACACGGACTGGCTGAATCTGATCAGAGGACTCAGGGCAATTGATTTTGACGGAGAACTTGTGATCGAATTCGCGGATACCATGAGAGCACTGTCCCCGATGATCAGACCGACATTCTACCCGCTTGTAAAAGCAGTCGGCGACTACTTCAAATGGCAGATCGAGATCGAGAGTAACATCAAAAAATACAAAAAGATCGCCCTGTTCGGTGCCGGAAATATGTGCCGGAATTATATGAAAAATTATGGAGAAAAATACAGGCCGCTCTATACCTGCGATAACAATTCCAAAATCTGGGGGACAGAGTTTGAAGGGCTGACAGTCAATCCGCCCGAAAAACTGAAAGAACTTCCGGAAGACGCCGCGATCATCATCTGCAATGTCTATTATCGTGAGATCGAAGCGCAGCTTCGCGAAATGGATATACAAAATCCAATCGAGTATTTTAACGATGAATATATGCCGACATTTTATTTTGACAGATTTAAGAGGGAGGACTAGGAATGATTGAGATTGGTGTACAATCACAGAATATTGTCTATGATGAGAATCCCTCTGAAGGCTTTGAACGAATGAAAAGAGCAGGCTTTACATGCTGTGACTTCAGCCTGAATGAGTATCTGCTCAACAAAGCTCTGTACCGCGGAGAACTGAATTCATTCTTTGATAATTCGGATTCCGAACTGGAGGCGCATTTTCGCCCGCATAAAGAAGCGGCAGAAAACAACGGTATCAGAGTTCACCAGATGCATATGCCTTATCCTCTTTTTGTGCCGGAGACGAAACCGGAGCATAAGGACGTAAACAGATATCTATGGGACGTTGTGGCACCAAAGAGTCTGAAGGTCTGTGCGTTTTTTGACTGTAAATATATCGTTGTCCACGGCTTCAAACTTAAAAAGTATTACGGGTCCGAGGCGGCTGAGTGGGCGGAAACCGAGCGCTTTTTTGAATATCTTGCACCCATGGCCAAAGAGATGGGGATCACGATGTGCATGGAGAACATTTACAACAATCTGGGGGGACATATTGTTGAAGGACCCGGGTGTGATGCGGCCAAAGCAACTGAGCGAATCGACAGGATCAATGACAAATACGGTGCGGAAGTGCTTGGATTCTGTTTTGATACAGGGCATGCCAATATCGCAGGGCTGGATCTGGAACGGTTTGTCAAGACGCTTGGCAGCAGGCTGAAGGTTCTTCATATCCATGATAATGACGGGGAAAGAGATCTGCACCAACTCCCGTTTACATTTACAAAACTTCGGGAAAACAAACCGTCTACGGATTGGGAAGGATTTATCCGCGCACTGCGGTCCATCGGATTTGACCGGGTATTAAGTTTTGAAACGGCACCGGTTTTAAAATCGTTCCCGACGCCCCTGCGCGATGATGCATTACACATGATCGCCCGGATCGGGCGGTACTTTGCGGATGAGTTGTCAAAATAACGGAAGATGCCATGATTTTGATATCATAAAAGACATGGAAGAGGATTACACATGAACATCTGGGCACACAGGGGATGCAGTCAGAACTATCCCGAAAACACATTGCTTTCATTTGAAAAAGCTGCAGCGATCAAAGGTTTGTGCGGTATCGAACTGGACATCCAGCTGACTAAAGACGGACAGATGGTGGTCTGCCATGATGAAAAGGTGGACAGAACCACGAGCGGGATCGGATACATCAAGAATTATACGTTTTCCGAACTTCGAAATCTGGTAATCGGTGCAGCGGATGGGTCCGTGTGGAAAATTCCGACGATGGAAGAGGTTCTGGACCTTTTGAGAGAGCCTATGAAGAATGGGCTGAAACTGAATATCGAACTGAAGAACAGTCTGGTGGATTATCCGGGTATGGAAGAAAAGATCGTGGAACTGATCCATGCAAGAGGCCTTCAGAATCGTGTGGTTTATTCTTCCTTTTCCGCTAAATCCGTGGAAAAGATCCGTTCATTGGATGCGGACGCGGAAACCGGCATTCTGGATACGAAAGTTTCCGACTGTCTGTATAAACTTCGAGGAGGAACGGGAGCGAATGCCCTGCATCCTTACTGGAAGGGAATCGACCTGCCGCCGGAGGAACTGAAGGGATATACGGTTCGCGCATGGTTTTCGGGCCATTTATATCCTGAGAAACCAAATGGCAACCGCCTGGATCTTGCGGCTTTGGAGAAACAGGGCATTACGGATGTATTTCTGAATGAGCCGGAAGCGTACCTGTAGAAAAGGTATGTAAGCCGGAACAGAAAATGGACCACTGACCCCGTCCCCAAGGGCTCATTTGGGGATGATTTATGCGGGAGAATGGTATATGATGGTGAAGGGAAGGACCGGAATATGAAAATCGCGTTTTATGACACCAAAGAATATGATCAGAACTCATTTTTGAAGGCGAATGCCGACGGAAGATATGAGTTTTGTTTTTTTGACACCAGGCTGACGAAGGAAACCTGCAGGCTTGCACAAGGGTGTGACGTGGTCTGCGTTTTTGTCAATGACGAGGTGACCGGAGAAGTGATCGACGAGCTGGTGAAAATGGGCATCAGGCTCATCGCCCTTCGCTGTGCAGGGTACAACAACGTGGATATCGAGTATGCGTACAAGCGGATCCACGTGGTCCGTGTGCCGGCCTATTCGCCCTATGCGGTCGCGGAACACGCCATGGCATTGCTTCTGACCTCGATCCGCAGGATCCACAAAGCATATATCAGGACCCGTGATTTTAACTTCAGCCTTTCCAATCTGACGGGGTTTGATCTGCACGGCAAAACAGCCGGGGTGGTCGGCACCGGAAAGATCGGCAGGATCTTCATGGATATCTGCAAAGGCTTCGGGATGAACGTCATCGCTTACGATCCGTATCCGGTCGAAAACAGCGGGATCGCCTATGTCAGCCTCGACGAGCTGTTTGAAAAAAGCGATGTGATCTCTCTGCACTGCCCGCTGACGGCCGAGAACCGGCATCTGATCAATGCATCCTCGATCGCCAAGATGAAAAAGGGCGTGGTCTTGATCAATACTTCCCGCGGCGCGCTGATCGATGCGGAAGCGCTGCTGTCAGGGATCAAGGAGCGGCAGATCGGCGCCGCCTGTCTGGATGTTTACGAAGAGGAATCCAACGTCTTCTTCCATGATTTTTCCGGCCATATCGTGGATGATGACGTGCTTGCAAGACTGATCTCCATGCCGAATGTCATCGTGACATCCCATCAGGCCTTTCTGACGGCGGAAGCGCTTGCCAACATCGCGGATACAACGCTTGAGAATATTGAAAACTTTTTCAGGGACGGGACCTGCAAGAACGAGATCTGCTACAAATGTCCGCAGGTGAACACCTGCAGGCAGGAGCATAACGAGAAATGCTTTTAAGCCGGTAGAGAGGATCCATGGAACTTTACGAATTATATGTAAAAATCACAGCCCTTCTGAACGATCTGCAGGAAATGATCCTGTGGTTTCGCATGCAGAATTTTAACCGTGCGGAGCGCCTGTTTGCGGACTGGAGCAAACGGTACGGGATCGTGATCTCGCAACTTTCTGCACGGAAGGAAGAACTGAACGCAGTTTCCGCATTACAGGCCGGTGAAGGGGCATGTCTGATCGATGAGACACAGATCCTGACGCAGCTGCAGACGCTGATGAATGCGATGGAGCAGAAGGACTATGTGCTCATGGCGGATCTGATGCAGCTGCAGACCGTGACGTTTTTGGAAGCGGTACAGAATACCATAAGAATGATGTTTTCAGACGCATCTTCCGGGGCGGTGCAAGCGCTTTCGGAAGAGGAATTTACGGATGTCATGCTGCGTATGCAGGGCGCATCCTGTGAAACGGACGGGCGGATCTACCGGCTCGAGCCCACAAATTCCGGCGATCTTACCCTGTCCGTTACCGATGAAGACGGAACCTTTTACCTGCACAGCAACGCAAACCCTGCTAATGAAGGCAATCTGTTTGCGCTGCAGTATTATGAAGAAAACAAACCCGCCTACGCGGTATACGGCTTGGGGCTCGGCTATCATGTCCTTGCACTTTGCAAACTGACCCGCGGTCTGGTTCCGGTCACAGTATATGAGAACGATGCCAATCTCATCGATCTGGCACGCGAAGTGACGGATTTTGCGCCTTATGAGGGCGACAATTTAACGATCGTGCATGATCCGATGCTCACGCAGTTTGCGGAGGCAATCTCGCAAAACGGCAGTGCCATGGTGCAGCCGGCCATTCATTATCCTTCCGTCCGTCTGATCCGTGACCCGGGGCTGAAGAACCGCGTGATGCAGATCTTCGTGCAGGACAGTTCCGTGCGCAACCAGATCGGAGAGATGCTTGCAAACTTCCGCTACAACACCATGCACAGTGCAGGGCTTGTGGATTCGCTTTCCGTAAAAGTCAAGGGCCGCGATGTGATCCTCGTGGCAGCAGGGCCTTCGCTTGATGTCAATGTGGAGCTTTTGCGTCCGCTGATCGGGACAAAGGACGAAAACACGGATCCGGCTTTGTCCTGCGTATATACTGAAGAAAACCGACCGCTGGTCATATGCGTCGGTACCGCATTCCGGAAACTTCTTGCCATGGGGATGAAGCCTGACTATGTGGCTTTTCTGGATGCTTCGGTCCGGATCCGCGGACAGATCAACGGCGTGGAGGATGTGAAGGTGCCTGCCCTGATCGGGTCCACCGCCACTATGAAGATCACGAAAGACTATGCGGGGGAAAAATACCTCATCTGCCAGCAGGGATTTGACGCTTCGGAAACCTTTGCCAGAGAACACGGCGGAAGGATTTATGAAAGCGGCGGGTCGGTGACCACGATCGCGCTCGATGTTGCAAAACAGCTTGGCGCAAGAAGGATCATTGCGATCGGGCTGGATCTTGCGTATACCGGCATGAAACTTCATGCAAACGGCGCCGGAAACAGCAAGGTCTTAAGCGATACGGAAGGGCTGGTTCCGGTGACGAGCCTTGGCGGCGGCACAGTCTATACCACGCAGGCCATGCAGATGTATATTGAGTGGATCGAGGACTATCTGAAACGTCATGCGGATGACGGGACGGTCTTTATCGATGCGACAGAAGGCGGCGCAAGGATCAGGGGCATGCGGACCATGTCTTTGAAAGGCGCGTTGTTTCCGGAACAACTTTGATCATAAGAAAGCGGTGACAGATTTATGAAAGACAACTCCATCTTGGCGATCATTCCCGCAAGAAGCGGCTCCAAGAGCGTGATCGACAAAAACATCCGTGAGATTGACGGCAAGCCGATGCTAGCCTATTCGATCGGTCATGCTAAACAGTCGAAGCATATCGGCCGCGTGATCTTAAGCACGGATTCCGAAAAATATGCGCAGATCGGGCGGGAGTACGGCGCTGAAGTGCCGTTCTTAAGACCTGCGGAGTATGCGACGGACACGGCGCTTGATTTTGACGTATTTTATCATGCATTGACATGGCTGAAAGAACAGGAAGACTATGTGCCGGAGCTTGTCGTACAGCTTCGCCCGACCTATCCGGTAAGGAATGTTGACGACATTGACAATATGATCGAGCAGATGCTTGCGGATCCTTCGATCGATTCCATGCGCTGCATCGCGCCGGCCGGCGAAGTCGCGCATAAAATGTGGCTGCTCGGAGAAGACATGGCGCATGATCTGTCCGATCCGTCAAAAGGCTTTACGCCCCAGGCGGGAAAGGCTGTTCCGATCCGCGCGCTGTTAACGGACATTCCGGAAGCCTACAACATGCCCCGTCAGCAGCTTCCGAGGGTCTATTACCAGAATGCCTGCATTGATGTGATCCGCTCGCATGTGATCCTTGAAGAAAGATCCATGTCCGGGAAAAACATACAGGGCTATGTCATGTCAGAGAATTATGACATTGATACAGAAGAGGAATTTAAGCGGGCTGAGGAACGGCTTAAGATCTTAAACGGCGGTAAACGCTTTGTATTTGACATTGACGGTGTGATCGCGGGATTTCGGAAAGGCCTTGATTATGACAGTGCCCCGCCGAATGAACCTGTGATCAAAGTCGTCAATAAGCTTTATGACCTTGGAAACGAGATCATATTGCATACGGCCAGAGGCTATGTGACCGGGATCGACTGGTCGGAGCTTACCAGAAAGCAGATGGAAGACTGGGGCGTCAAATATCACGAACTGCATTTTGGCAAGCCGAATGCGGATTATTATGTGGATGACAAGTCTCTGGATCTGCAGAGGCTGCTGGATTATTTCGGTTAGGAGAAGAGCATGGCAGAGTTTGATTATCTGATCGTGGGCGCGGGTCTGTACGGTGCGGTATTTGCGCATGAGATGCAGAAAAAAGGCAAAAAATGCCTGGTGGTCGATAAGAGAGGGCACATCGGCGGAAACGTGTATACGGAAGATGTGGAAGGCATCCAAGTACACCGCTACGGCGCGCATATTTTTCACACGAGCGACAAAGAGGTGTGGGACTATGTGAATGGTTTTGCGGAGTTCAACCGTTATACCAATTCGCCGGTTGCAAGATACAAAGATGAGCTCTATAACCTTCCTTTTAACATGAACACGTTTTATGCGCTCTGGGGCGTGAAGACGCCGGAGGAAGCAAGGGCAAAGATCGAGGAGCAGAAAGCGGAGGCCGCTTTGCAAAAATCACGGGATGGGGGGCATGAGCCCGCAAATCTCGAGGAACAGGCGATCGCGCTGATCGGCAGGGACATTTACGAAAAACTGGTCAAGGGCTATACCGAGAAGCAGTGGGGGAGAAGGGCGACCGAACTCCCGCCGTTTATCATCAAGCGTCTGCCCGTGCGGTTTACTTTTGACAATAACTATTTTAACGACAGGTATCAGGGGATCCCGATCGGCGGCTACACGGCCATGATCGAAAAGATGCTTGAAGGCAGTGAGGTCCGTTTGAATGTGGATTATCTGGAAAACAGGGCAGAACTGAACGCGCTTGCCGATCGTATCGTATACACCGGCATGATCGATGCGTTCTTTGATCACCGCTTCGGGTATCTGGAATACAGGTCGCTGCGTTTTGAGACGGAGATCCTGAATATGCCGAATTTCCAGGGCAATGCCGTTGTCAACTATACGGAATATGAGGTCCCTTACACGCGGATCATCGAGCATAAGCACTTTGAATTCGGCACACAGGACATGACGGTCATCACCAGAGAATATCCGGCCGCCTGGAAGCAGGGCGACGAGCCGTATTATCCGATGAATGATGAGAAGAACATGAAACTCTACGAAAAATACAGGGAGCTTGCCGAAAAAGAAGAGAGGGTGAAGTTCGGCGGCAGGCTCGGGGAATATAAGTATTACGATATGCACCAGGTGATCCGGCGTGCGCTCGATGATTCCTGTGCAGAAGCATGAGCTGTTTCTTCTTATATAATATATACGGTATATACTGGCATCAAAAAAGCTCATCCGGTTTCTCCGATGAGCTTTTTTAGCAGTAACTGGAAAACATCATGCCGCTGTAGTTGCTGGTGATATATGGTGTTGCGAAGTTCTTGCCCGGATTCTTGTAGGCCACCACGGTTTTTTCGGTGTAGGCCATCGGGTTCAGCGAGATCTGGTTGGTCTTGTTCAGGATGTTTCTTGCGAAACTCTGCATGGTCTTGAAACGCTCGCCCGCATCCTCTTCCTGCGCGGTCTGTGTCAGAAGACTCTTATCGAGTGTCATCCGTCCGTCTTCTGCGATGTTGACGCCGATCGCTTCGAGTTCGTTTCCGTAGAGATTCGAGATGTTGCTCATCTCGCCGAGGAGCTTTCCGGTCTGCGGCTGCTTGTCCAGATAGGAAGCCGCTTTATTAAGGAAGGAATTGTATCCTTCGATCAGGTGCGTCACATTCTCGGTCAGGGATTCCACATCCGTCTTCAGACCGATGTTTACGGCTTCGCCTTCTTTGCTGATGCCGTTTAAGTGCAGCTCATAGGTCTTTTCAACGGTGAACTGGTTCGCATATGTCGAACGCTCCTCCCCATTTAATAGGAAGAGAGAGTTGCTGTTTTCCTGTGTGGTTTGGTTCAGCCCGAAATAATCAACCGCGCCGGTGGTCTTACTGGTCTTGTCATCGGATACGACAAAGAGCGGTTTGCCTTCGATATTGGAACCGGTCTCCACGCTTTCGAGTTTCAAAGCGATGCGTCCGTTTTCTTCAACGACGGAAGCTTCCAGACCGATGTTGGATTTATTGACCAGACGCGCCAGCTTTTCTTCGATGCTGCGGTTCGTGTCATTTTCGTTGATGTTGAACTGGAACTCGTAATCGAGGTCTCTTGAGCGTATATCAAAGGAATAGGTATCCGGTCTTAACCCCATTTCATTCGGAGGTAAGAAGTTACCAGTGTTCTGCTGCGTTGTTGCCAGCTTCTTCACTTCGATGTCGATGTTGGGCGCAGAATCCTCTTCGCCGACCTCACCGATGTAACTTGCGGTGGCTACATCCGGATTGCTGGAGGAAACGGACTTCTTGGAAAGAAGTTCATCACCGTCCACGGAAAGAGAAGAGATCACGTTCTTCAGTTCCCGGCTTCCCTCTTTAATGCCCACAGCAAATTCTTTTGCTTCATCGCTGTTATCAAGCAAAAACAGAGGTGACTCTTTATTCATTTTAACAATGGAATTATAGACGCCGCGAAGTTCGCTCTTCTTATGCGTATCGTAACGGGAATTGGTCCCGTTCGGCGCATACGTCGTCATGAAATGGTTATATACGGTATTCAGAGCAGTGATGTCTGCCATTGTGAGCCCCTCCTTTCTTCCTTGATAGGTCGCTAGCGAATTCAGTTTCGCTCACGGGGGATCCTGTAAAATCAATAGTTCCGGATCTTTTCCCCGAACGCGCGGGCATAATAAATCTATTTTTATGTCTATATCTTACTGCTTTCCGTTGTAAAATGCAAGCGTTTTCGTTAAAAAAATGTGGATTTTTCATGATTTTTTCAGGGAAAATTGTGGATAACGGGCAGGGACGCACAAGATGTGGTATCCATGTGATTTTCCCAAGATCGATCTCATAAAAAATATAGCATAAAGATAAAATATTTGAAAGATTCGGTGGCGAAACGGTCCGGTATTGCGGTATCCTTAATGAGGACTGCCGGCCGGGCAGAAATCAAGGAAAAATCACAGAAAACGGTTGACGATACGGGCACCTTGTGCTATAGTTGTCAAGCGAGGTGGATTTTGAGGCCTTATTTTTTTGCGCTAAGCACGAAGGGTTATGGCCCGGAAAGCCTGGCAGCATCCCTTGGATTTCACGTCGGATCCGAAGGGTTGTACCGGTTAAGAGGACCGGTACGGAACTATTACTTCAGACGGAGGTGGAAAATGCGTACAAGAATCACATTGGCATGCACTGAGTGCAAAAACCGAAACTACGACACTAAGAAAGACAAAAAGCTTCATCCGGACAGGATGGAGACCAAGAAGTACTGCAGATTCTGCAGAAAGCATACCTTACATAAGGAAACGAAGTAAGAAACTGCCGTCGATCGTCGGGGGCTACGCATGATTTTGGAGGTATGATATGGCAGAACAGAACAATGGCATTACACAGAAGGGCAAAGGCTGGTTCAAAGGGCTGAAGTCGGAATTCAAGAAGATCGTATGGGAGAGCAGGGAAGACGTTACCCGCGAGACCATTGCGGTTGTTCTGATTTCGCTTGTTTTGGGCATCCTCATTACGTTGATCGATTCGGCGCTTCAGCTGGGGATTGACAAGCTGATCTCCTGGTAGGATCAGGTTACATGAGGTTTGGACCTGTTTCATGCATGCTTTACATATGGATGAGAAGGTCCTGAAGGTTTGAACAAGGAGTGATTACATGGCAGAGAACAACAGCGCTGAGCCGAATTGGTATGTTGTGCACACCTATTCCGGATATGAGAACAAGGTGAAAGCCAACATTGAGAAGACGATTGAAAACAGACATCTTGAGGACGAGATCTTAGAGGTCCGCGTTCCGATGCAGGATGTCACGGAGATGAGAAACGGATCCCGTAAGACGGTTCCCAAGAAAATGTTTCCGGGCTATGTTCTGATCAATATGATCATGAACGACGTGACCTGGTATGTAGTAAGAAACACCAGGGGCGTGACCGGCTTTGTCGGACCGGGAAGCAAACCGGTTCCCTTATCCGAACTGGAAATGAAGCCTTTGGGTATCAAGACGGAAAACGTCGTGATCGATTTTGCCGAAGGCGACACTGTTTCCGTGATCGCAGGTGTCTGGAAGGATACCGTCGGCGTTGTCCAGAGAATGGATATGGGCAAGCAGACAGCAACGATCAATGTCGAACTGTTCGGGCGCGAGACGCCGGTCGAGATCAGTTTCGACGAAATGACGAAGTACAGGTAAATTGTGCCACATTTGCGCAGCAAATGCGGCGCCAAGTAAGCGCTTGCGCTTACAGAATAAAAGCACTAAGAACAGCAATAAAGGATGTTCCATGTGGGAGGGATTCCATTTTCCCGGTCACCACAACTACTTATTTTAAGGAGGAAAGAAAATGGCTAAGAAAGTCGAAGGTTACATCAAACTTCAGATTCCCGCCGGAAAAGCAACCCCGGCACCCCCGGTCGGACCGGCACTCGGTCAGCACGGTGTCAACATCGTGGAGTTCACGAAGCAGTTTAATGCCAGAACGGCAGACAAGGGTGATGTGCTCATTCCCGTTGTCATCACTGTTTATGCGGACAGAAGCTTCAGCTTCATCACGAAGACTCCGCCTGCAGCGGTCCTGATCAAAAAGGCATGCAACATCAAGTCCGGTTCGGGCGTTCCGAACAAGACGAAGGTGGCAACCCTTTCCAAAGAGAAATGCAGAGAGATCGCTGAAATGAAGATGCCGGATCTGAATGCGGCATCCATCGAAGCAGCAATGAGCATGATCGCGGGAACGGCCAGATCCATGGGCGTTACCGTTGAGGAATAGGGGGTAGGAAGATGAAGCACGGTAAGAAATATTTAGAAGCAGCAAAACAGGTCGACCGCACCACACAGTATGAACCCAATGATGCGATTGCTCTGGTAAAGAAAACAGCTACTGCAAAATTTGACGAAACGATCGAAGTACATATCAGAACAGGCTGTGACGGACGTCATGCCGAACAGCAGATCCGTGGCGCGGTTGTTCTTCCGCACGGTACGGGACGTACGATCCGCGTGCTGGTATTTGCCAAAGGTGACAAGGTTGCCGAGGCGGAAGGCGCAGGCGCAGATTTTGTTGGCGGCGACGAGCTGATCCCGAAGATCCAGAATGAAGGATGGCTTGATTTTGACGTAGTCGTTGCAACTCCTGACATGATGGGCGTTGTCGGCCGTCTCGGTAAGGTCCTCGGTCCCAAAGGCTTAATGCCGAACCCGAAGGCAGGCACGGTTACCATGGATGTAGCCAAGGCCGTTGCCGATATCAAAGCAGGTAAGATCGAGTACAGACTTGACAAGACCAACATCATTCACGTTCCGGTCGGAAAGGCTTCCTTCTCCGAGGAACAGCTGACGGATAACTTCAACACGCTGATGGAAGCCATCGTAAAGGCAAAACCCAGCGTATTAAAGGGCCAGTATTTAAGAAGCATCACCTTAACTTCCACAATGGGCCCCGGTGTGAAGGTTTCCACGGCAAAGTATTGATCTGAACAGACCATGAGAAGGGCATCATCTGATGCCCTTTTTTCATGTAAAAATCACGGCATGCGTACTTTCACGTTGTCATGAAGGTTATGGTATAATGAAACGATCATGGAAAATGAAGGAATAAAGAGATGAAAAAAAGTTGTCCGGCTCAAACAAAGACCAGACTGCACAGTTTATCCGCGGGGTTGCTTTTGACCCTGCTTGTTCTGATGCTTACGGGATGCGCTGCGATCGATCCGATCGGCGAAGCTTTGGGCTTTCCGATGCAGTCCGGCCATGAAACGGCAGAGGACGACAGCGTGGTAGAGACGGTTGAAGAAGGCGCGCCGCCCGTGATCGTGATCGAAGAAGAGCCGGAAGAAGCAGAAGAGACCGTCGAGGAACCGGAAGAGGAAGAAGAGATCGAAGAGGAATATATCCGCGACTATGAAAACCGGATCTTCAGCGTTTCGGCGGCGGAAAAAGACAAGGTGGTCCTGCGCTTTGCCGGAGATATCAATTTCTGCGAAGGCTATGCGAACATGCGCGTGCTGCGCGATGAGGAGGGTGGCAACCTTTCCGGCTGCATTCTGCCGGAAGTCATGGATGCCATGCGGGAAGCGGACATCATGATGGTCAACAACGAGTTCGCCTATTCCGACAGAGGAGCGCCGACCGCAGGAAAGAAGTACACGTTCCGCGCGGATCCGTCCCATGTAACGAAACTGAATGAATTGGGCGTGGATATCGTGGCGCTTGCGAACAACCATGCTTATGACTGGGGACCGGATGCGCTGATGGACACGTTTGACATCTTAGAAGGCGCCGATGTGCCTTACACGGGCGCGGGAAGGAACCTGAAGGAAGCCATGCAGCCGGTCTATATGAAAGTCAACGGCCGGACGCTTGCTTTCGTGGCGGCCACCCAGATCGAGCGCACTCCGAATCCGGATACGAAAGAAGCGACGGAAGATTCGCCGGGCGTTCTTCGCACACTGGATCCTTCGAAGTTTCTGGAAGTCATAAAAGATGCCGAGGATCATGCGGATTTTACCGTTGTTTACGTGCACTGGGGATCCGAAAGCACGGATCTTGTGGAAGAAAGCCAGAGAGATCTGGCAAAGAAATATGCGGAAGCGGGTGCGGATCTGATCATCGGCGATCATTCGCACTGCCTGCAAGGGATCGATTATGTGGACGGCGTCCCCGTATTCTACAGCCTTGGGAATTTCTGGTTTAATTCCAAGACCTTGGATACGTGTCTCGTCTCGGTGACCGTTACGACCGAGAAGACGACACCGTCGATGTCCGTTTCGCAGGACGGCGTCACGGAAGCAAATTATGCGGACACGCTCCCGATCGAGGAGATCCGGTTCATTCCCTGCATCCAGAAAAGCTGCAGGACGAGACTGGCCGATGAAGAGGAAGCGCAGCGTATCTATGCGTATCTGCAGGGGATCTGCGATCATGCCAATGTCGCGGAGGACGGCATCATTACCTACTGCGAGGAAAACCGCAACACACAGGGCGGGATGAACACCTTCCCCGGCCGCAGCAAAACGCCTGCAGAGGACCCTGCGGCACCGGAACTTCCCCTGGAAATACCGGAAGTACCGGAAGCCCCTCCCGCTGAAGAGACAACAGAGTGAGCCCCGTCCCCAAGGGACCATTTTCTGCTTGACAGCAAAAAATGCGTGTGTTACATTATACAAGGTCGCTTTGCGGCCGTGCCGAAGACAGTAAGTGCGCACAGGCGCGTAATTGAGCATCTGCTCTGCTTACCGAGGAATGTTCAGATATGATCTTTATGTCCTCATGTGTCTTCACGTGAGGATTTTTTCATATTGATGCATCGATCTGACAGTCGGCACCAATACTAATACAGGAGGTAAAATCATGGCTAAGGTTGAATTGAAGAAACCCATCGTTGCAGAGATCAGCGAGAACGTCAAAGACGCCCAGAGCGTTGTGCTTGTTGATTACCGCGGCCTGACCGTTGAGCAGGACACACAGTTGCGCAGACAGCTTCGTGAAGCCGGCATCACCTACAAGGTCTACAAGAATACGATGATGAATTTCGCATTCAAGGGAACGGATTTCGAATCCCTGGCGCCCCATCTGGAAGGCCCCAGCGCGATCGCCATTTCCAAGGATGACGCAACCGCACCGGCAAGAGTACTTGCCAAATTTGCCAAGACAACACCGGCTCTCGAATTAAAGGGCGGCGTTGTGGAAGGCGTTTACTATGACGCAAAAGGGATCCTTGGCATATCTTCCATTCCTTCCAAAGAGGAACTGCTGTCCAAGCTGCTTGGAAGTATCCAGTCTCCGATCGCAAACTTTGCGCGCGTCATGAATCAGCTTGCAGAAAAAGGCGGCGCAGGAGCTTGCGAAGCGCCTGCTGAAGCAAAAGCCGAAGAGGCACCCGCTGAAGAAGCAAAAGCCGAAGAAGCTCCCGCAGAGGAAGTAAAGGCTGAAGAGGCACCCGCTGAAGAAGCAAAAGCTGAAGAAGCACCCGCAGAAGAAGTAAAAGCGGAAGAAGCAAAAGAAGAAGCACCTGCCGAAGAAGCAAAGGCAGAAGAGTAAATAACAGGAGGAAAAAATCATGGCAAAATTATCTACAGCAGAAATCATCGATGCGATCAAAGAACTGACCGTATTGGAATTAAATGACCTGGTAAAGGCATGTGAAGAAGAGTTTGGCGTATCCGCAGCAGCAGGTGTTGTTGTTGCAGCGGCAGCAGGCGGTGACGCAGGCGCAGCAGGCGGTGAAGAGAAGACTGAGTTCGATGTTGAACTGACAGAAGTTGGCCCGAACAAAGTTAAAGTCATCAAAGTCGTTCGTGAAGCTACAGGCCTTGGCCTCAAGGAAGCAAAGGATCTCGTTGATTCCGCTCCGAAGATGGTTAAGGAAGGTGCTTCCAAGGAAGAAGCTGACGACATCAAGGCGAAACTGGAAGCTGAAGGCGCTAAGGTTACTTTAAAATAATCTGAAGCCGTTAAAAATACTTCTTGACAATGAAAAAGGGTTTGTGTTACCATGGATAATGCGCTATTGTGGTGGCACAGGCCCTTTTTCTTTTGCAAAATCGCAAAAACCGCGGCGAAACAGGCTGTTTTAACACGGCGGATCGCTGCAAAAGGACAGGGCTTTTCGGGCCGGTTCCCCTTAGTGAATATAATTAAATAGGAAGAACGGGGTGAAACGTCAATGGAAAAGAACAGAGTGCGTCCGGTTACTGTAGGAAAAAGCACACGTATGAGTTATTCCCGGCAGAAAGAAGTTCTTGCAATGCCGAATCTCATCGAAGTACAGAAAGATTCCTACCGCTGGTTCCTGGACGAAGGACTCAGGGAAGTCTTTGCCGACATCTCGCCGATCACGGATTACAGCGACCATTTGAGCCTGGAATTCGTGGATTTTGTGCTGTGCGAAGATGATGTCAAGTATTCTATTGAAGAATGCAAAGAACGGGATGCTACATATGCAGCTCCGCTGAAAGTCAAGGTCAGACTTTACAACAAGCAGGACGGCAAGATCATTGAGCATGAGATCTTTATGGGCGATCTGCCTCTGATGACCGAAACGGGTACTTTCGTGATCAACGGCGCGGAACGTGTCATTGTATCACAGCTCGTCCGTTCCCCCGGCATCTACTATGCGATCACGCATGATAAACTGGGTAAGAAGCTCTTTTCATCGACAGTGATCCCCAACAGAGGGGCATGGTTGGAATATGAAACGGATTCCAATGATGTCTTTTTCGTGCGCGTGGACAGGACCCGTAAGGTTCCCGTTACCGTACTGATCAGGGCGCTCGGCGTCGGCACGAACCAGGAGATCCTGGATCTGTTCGGCGATGAACCCAAGATTCAGGCTTCTCTTTCCAAGGATCCTTCCATCAGCGAGAAAGAACCGTTCGGAAGCTCCGAATCCGGTCTTTTGGAACTGTACAAGAAGATCCGTCCGGGTGAGCCGCTGACCGTTGAGAGCGCGGAAAGCCTGATCACCTCGATGTTCTTTGACCCCAGAAGATATGACCTTGCCAAGGTCGGCAGATATAAATTCAATAAGAAGTTAATGTTCCGCAACAGGATCAGACATCAGATCTTAGCGGAAGATGTTGTGGATACGATGACCGGCGAGATCATTGCGGAAGCCGGCACGAAAGTCACGGCGGAACTGGCCGACAGGATCCAGAATGCGGCCGTGGAATCCGTCATGATCCAGACCGAGGAGAGAAATGTCAAGGTTCTTTCCAATATGATGGTCGACATTACCAATTTCGTAGACTGCGAGCCCAAAGAGCTCGGCATCACGGAACTGGTTTATTACCCTGTGCTTGCACAGCTGATCGAAGATTTCGGCGATGATGCGGATGCGCTCGGTGAAGCGATCACGACGCATGTGCATGATCTGATCCCCAAGCACATCACCAAGCACGATATCATTGCTTCCATTAACTACTGTATCCATCTCGAATACGGCATCGGAAAGGATGACGATATCGACCATCTGGGCAACAGAAGGATCCGTGCGGTGGGCGAACTGCTGCAGAACCAGTACAGGATCGGCCTTTCCAGACTGGAAAGAGTTGTCAGGGAGCGCATGACCACACAGGATCAGGAAGGGATCTCCCCGCAGCAGCTGATCAATATCAAACCCGTGACTGCGGCTGTCAAGGAATTCTTCGGTTCCTCACAGCTTTCCCAGTTCATGGACCAGAATAACCCGCTCGGTGAGCTGACACATAAGAGACGTCTTTCCGCCTTAGGTCCCGGTGGTCTTTCCAGAGACCGTGCCGGATTTGAGGTCCGTGATGTCCACTACAGTCACTATGGACGTATGTGCCCGATCGAGACCCCTGAAGGTCCGAACATCGGTCTGATCAACTCCCTTGCATGCTATGCGAGGATCAACGAATACGGCTTTGTGGAGGCACCTTACCGCAAGATCGATCATTCCGATCCCGAGAATCCGGTCGTAACGGACGAAGTTGTCTACATGACGGCCGATGAGGAAGATAACTATCATGTAGCCCAGGCGAATGAGCCTCTGGATGAGAAGGGCCATTTCATTAAAAATAACGTGGCGGGCCGTTTCAGAGAAGAAACACAGGAATACGATAAGTCGCTGTTTGAATTCATGGATGTATCGCCGAAGATGGTGTTCTCCGTAGCAACGGCGCTGATCCCGTTCCTTGAAAATGATGATGCGAACCGTGCGCTGATGGGTTCCAACATGCAGCGTCAGGCCGTGCCGCTTCTGGTAACGGAAGCGCCTGTTGTCGGAACGGGTATGGAGACCAAGGCAGCAGCAGACTCCGGTGTCTGCGTGCTTGCGAAGAAGTCCGGTACCGTAGAACGCGCGGAATCCAACAAGATCATGATCGCAAACGACGACGGGACCAAGGAAACCTATAACCTGTCCAAGTTCATGCGTTCCAACCAGAGCAACTGCTACAACCAGAAGCCGATCGTCACAAAGGGCGAGCATGTGGAAGAAGGTCAGGTCATCGCAGACGGTCCTTCCACCAGCAACGGTGAAATGGCACTCGGCAAGAACCCGCTGATCGCGTTCATGACCTGGGAAGGTTATAACTACGAGGATGCGGTACTGCTTTCAGAGCGTCTGGTACAGGAAGATGTTTACACATCCGTACATATTGAAGAACACGAGGCGGAAGCCCGTGACACGAAACTCGGACCCGAGGAGATCACAAGAGATGTTCCGGGTGTCGGGGAAGATGCCTTAAAAGATCTTGATGAGAGAGGGATCATCCGCATCGGCGCGGAAGTCAGAGCCGGTGATATCTTAGTCGGAAAAGTCACCCCGAAGGGAGAGACCGAACTGACAGCGGAAGAGAGACTCTTAAGAGCGATCTTTGGTGAAAAAGCAAGAGAAGTACGTGATACTTCCTTAAAAGTGCCTCACGGCGAATACGGTATCGTAGTGGATGCCAAGATCTTCACGAGAGAAAACGGCGATGAACTGCCGCCGGGCGTGAATGAATCCGTCAGGATTTATATCGCGCAGAAGAGAAAGATCTCCGTCGGTGATAAGATGGCAGGCCGTCACGGAAACAAGGGTGTCGTATCCCGCGTGCTTCCCGTGGAAGATATGCCTTATCTGCCGAACGGACGTCCCGTTGATATCGTGCTGAATCCTCTGGGCGTACCTTCCCGTATGAATATCGGGCAGGTTCTTGAGATCCACTTAAGTCTTGCAGCCATGGCACTCGGCTTCAACGTATCCACCCCCGTCTTTGACGGCGCGGATGAGAATGACATCATGGATACGCTGGATCTTGCAAATGACTATGTCAATCTGGAATGGGAAGAGTTCGAAAAGAAACATAAAAAAGAACTGCTTCCGGAAGTGCTGAAATTCCTTTCCGACAACAGGGATCACAGAGAGGTCTGGAAAGGCGTGCCCATCAGCCGCGACGGTAAAGTCAGACTGCGTGACGGCAGGACCGGTGAGTATTTTGACAATCCGGTCACGATCGGCCACATGCATTACCTGAAACTGCACCATCTGGTAGATGATAAGATCCATGCACGTTCGACAGGTCCGTACTCCCTGGTAACGCAGCAGCCGCTGGGCGGTAAAGCACAGTTTGGCGGACAGCGTTTCGGTGAGATGGAAGTATGGGCGCTGGAGGCATACGGCGCATCCTATACACTGCAGGAAATCCTGACCGTGAAATCCGATGATGTGATCGGACGTGTCAAGACCTACGAAGCGATCATCAAGGGTGACAACATTCCCGAATCCGGTATTCCGGAATCCTTCAAAGTCCTGCTCAAAGAACTGCAGTCCCTCGGACTTGATGTCAGAGTATTGCGTGATGACAATACCGAGGTTGAGATCAGAGAGACCATCGACTACGGCGAGACCGATCTTCGCGCCGTGATCGAGGGAGACCGCGGATACAAAGGCGGCGAATCCTTCAGCAAAGCCGGATATTCCACGCAGGAGTTCGACGAGAACGAAGAACTCGTAGATGTGGAGGAAGAATCCGGGGACGAATTCGAAGCAGAAGAGTTTGCTGAAGCCGAGGCGGATTTTGGAGAATCTTTTGACGAATAAATCAAGATCAGACAAAAGAGAAAAGGAGTAAGCCATGCCGGAAATTAACAAAGACGGATACCAGCCCATGACATTTGATGCGATCAGGATCGGACTGGCATCTCCCGATAAAATCAGAGAATGGTCCAGAGGCGAAGTGTTAAAGCCCGAGACCATCAACTACAGAACCTTAAAGCCGGAAAAAGACGGCCTGTTCTGTGAGAGGATCTTCGGCCCCAGCAAAGACTGGGAGTGCCACTGCGGCAAATACAAGAAGATCCGTTACAAAGGCGTGATCTGCGACCGCTGCGGCGTTGAAGTCACCAAATCCAATGTCAGACGTGAGCGTATGGGCCACATTGAACTGGCGGCACCGGTTTCACACATCTGGTATTTCAAAGGCATCCCCAGCCGGATGGGTCTGATCCTGGACCTTTCCCCGAGAACGCTGGAAAAGGTGCTGTATTTTGCAAACTATATCGTTCTGGATCCCGGTGAGACGGATCTGAAGTATAAGCAGGTCCTTTCCGAGAGGGAATATCAGGATTATGCTGCGGAGTGGGGTTCCAAATTCCGTGTCGGCATGGGCGCCGAGGCGATCAAGGAACTGCTGATCGCGATCGATCTGGAGAAAGAATCCGCAGAATTAAAAGAAGCGCTTGCTGAGTCCACCGGACAGAAGAGAGCGAAGATCATCAAAAGACTGGAAGTCGTGGAAGCATTCCGCGAATCCGGAAACCAGCCGGAGTGGATGATCATGGATGTGATCCCGGTCATTCCGCCCGATCTGCGCCCGATGGTACAGCTGGACGGCGGCAGATTCGCAACCTCTGACTTAAATGACCTTTACCGCAGGATCATCAACAGAAACAACCGTCTGAAGAGACTGCTCGAGCTTCATGCGCCGGATATCATCGTGCGCAACGAGAAGCGTATGCTGCAGGAAGCGGTAGATGCGCTGATCGACAACGGTCGCCGCGGAAGACCCGTAACGGGCCCGGGCAACAGAGCGCTGAAATCTCTGTCCGACATGCTGAAAGGTAAATCCGGACGTTTCCGTCAGAACCTGCTCGGAAAACGTGTCGACTATTCCGGACGTTCCGTTATCGTCGTAGGACCGGAACTCAAGATCTACCAGTGCGGTCTGCCCAAAGAGATGGCGATCGAACTGTTCAAGCCCTTCGTTATGAAGGAACTGGTTGCCAACGGCACCAGCCACAACATCAAAAATGCCAAGAAGATGGTAGAGCGTCTGCGTCCCGAGGTTTGGGATGTGCTCGAGGAAGTGATCAAGGAGCATCCGGTTATGCTGAACCGTGCGCCTACACTGCACAGACTCGGTATCCAGGCGTTTGAGCCGATCCTTGTCGAAGGTAAAGCGATCAAACTGCATCCGCTCGTATGTACGGCTTACAACGCCGACTTCGACGGTGACCAGATGGCTGTGCATCTTCCGCTTTCCGTGGAAGCACAGTCCGAGTGCAGATTCCTGCTGCTCTCGCCCAACAACCTGCTGAAGCCTTCGGACGGCGGCCCGGTAGCGGTTCCGTCTCAGGATATGGTCCTCGGGATCTACTATCTGACCATGGACAGATATAAAGACCTGTCCTTAGACCCTGATTTTGAGGGCGAGCCGGTAGCGGAATATGCTTCCGTTGAGGAGGCCAAAGAAGCGTATCTGGCTTATCAGAAGAAGAAAGCGGCAGCATACAAGGCCGGTAAAGATCCTTCCACGATCAAAGACACCGTTCTTGAGAAAGATACGCTGATCCGTGTCTGCCTGGATGCGGACCGCGGCAGGTATGCCGTCTGCCAGATGATCGATCTGCTCGGAAGATATTATTCCTCGATCAATCAGGCGCTGCTTGCATATGAAAATCACGATATTACGCTGCATCAGCGGATCAATGTCCGTCTGACCAGAAAAGATGCCGAAGGCAACGATGTTTCCGGTACGGTCAACACGACACTCGGACGTCTGATCTTCAACGAGATCCTTCCGCAGGACCTTGGTTTTGTGGACAGAGAGGATCCGGAGAACCTGCTGAAACTGGAAGTCGACTTCCGTGTCGGCAAGAAGCAGCTGAAACAGATCTTAGAGCGCGTCATCAACAACCACGGCGCGACCAAGACGGCAGAGGTTCTGGATGACATCAAGGCAATGGGATACAAGTATTCCACCAAAGCTGCGATGACCGTATCCATTTCCGATATGACCGTACCTGCCAAGAAGGCAGAAATGCTGAAAAAAGCACAGGATACCGTGGATCTGATCACCACAAACTACAAGCGTGGTCTGATCACAGAGGAAGAACGTTACCGCGGTATCATCGAGACCTGGACCGAAACCGATAAGGAACTGACGGATGTCCTTCTGGACGGTTTGGATAAATACAATAACATCTACATGATGGCTGATTCCGGCGCCCGCGGCAGCAACCAGCAGATCAAACAGCTGGCCGGCATGCGCGGACTGATGGCTGATACGACAGGCCGTACGATCGAGCTGCCGATCAAGTCCAACTTCCGTGAAGGTCTGGACGTTTTGGAATACTTCATGTCCGCACACGGCGCAAGAAAAGGTCTGTCCGATACGGCGCTTCGTACGGCCGACTCCGGTTACCTGACCAGACGTCTGGTAGACGTTTCCCAGGAACTGATCATCCGCGAGCATGACTGCTGTGAGGGAAAAGAAGAGATCCCCGGCATGAAAGTCAAGGCCTTCGTGGACGGCGACGCCCTGATCGAGAGCCTGAAAGACCGTATCACGGGCAGATATGCAAGTGAAGATGTAGTGGATGACAAGGGCAATGTCCTTGTGAAAAAGAACCATATGATCACACCGAAGCGTGTGGAGAAGATCTTAAATGCCGGAGTTGAGGAAGTCAACATCCGTACGATCTTAACCTGCAGATGCCACAACGGGATCTGTGCAAGATGTTACGGCGCCAACATGGCAACCGGTGAGCCCGTACAGGTCGGTGAGGCAGTCGGTATCATTGCTGCACAGTCCATCGGTGAACCCGGTACGCAGCTGACGATGAGAACATTCCATACCGGTGGTGTTGCCGGTGACGATATCACACAGGGTCTTCCCCGTGTCGAGGAACTGTTCGAGGCCAGAAAGCCGAAAGGACTTGCGATCATTTCCGAGATCGCCGGAAAAGCGGTGATCCGTGATACCAAGAAGAAGCGTGAAGTTGTCGTAACCAATGACGAGACCGGCGAGAGCAAGACCTACCTGATCCCTTACGGATCCCGTACGAAGATCTCTCCGGATCCTGAAGGCCAGATCATCGAGGCCGGTGACGAACTGACCGACGGTAGCGTAAACCCGCACGACATCTTAAAGATCAAAGGCGTGCGTGCCGTTCAGGACTACATGATCCGCGAAGTACAGCGCGTATACCGTCTGCAGGGTGTTGAGATCAACGATAAGCATATCGAAGTGATCGTTCGCCAGATGCTGAAGAAAGTCCGTGTCGAGGAGAACGGGGATTCCGATTTCCTGCCGGGCACACTGGTCGATACTTTGGAACTTGACGACATCAACGAAGCGCTGATCGCGGAAGGCAAACAGCCCGCAGAAGGCAAGCAGGTCATGCTGGGTATCACGAAGGCATCCCTTGCAACGAATTCCTTCTTATCGGCCGCATCCTTCCAGGAAACCACCAAGGTGCTGACGGAAGCCGCCATCAAGGGCAAGATCGATCCGTTGATCGGCCTGAAAGAGAATGTCATCATCGGTAAGCTGATCCCCGCAGGTACGGGTATGAAACGTTACCGCAACGTGATGCTGGACACATCCGTTCCGGATGCGCTCAAACAGGTTGAAGCCGAAGAAGAAGCGGAAGATGTGACCGTAGAGGAAGAACTTGCGGAAGCCATCGCCGATTCCGAGGAAGAGCTTGAAGAAGTTGTCGAAGAGGTTGCTGAAGAAGTACTTGCCGGCGACGAAGAATAAAATAGGATCGAAAAGATCACAAAAAACGGGAACCGGAAAGATCCGGTTCCCGTTTTTTATGTATGAATGTAAGTACTACATCGCCCGGATCTTTTTCTGCAGCAGTTCCGGGTTAGTCGCATAGGTCAGCGCGGTCTTCTCGGTGATCTTGCCTTCCTTGAGAAGATTTAAGAGACTCGTGTCCATCGCGATCATGTCATCGGCGGCGGAAGCATAGATCATACCGTCGATCTGATGCACCTTGGATTCACGGATCATGTTCCGGATTGCAGGCGTCAGTGTCATGATCTCAAAGACCGGGATGATCCTGCCGTCCACCGAAGGGATCAGCTGCTGGGAAACAACGGCCTGCAGGACCATGGACAGCTGGATGCAGATCTGGTGCTGCTGGTTTGACGGGAATGCATCCACGATACGGTCGATCGTATTGGAAGCCCCGATCGTGTGCAGCGTCGATAAGATCAGATGTCCGGTCTCAGCTGCGGTCATGGCGACGTTGATCGTCTCATAGTCACGCATTTCACCAAGCAGGATGACATCCGGGCTCTGCCTTAAGGAAGCGCGCAGCGCCGTTAAGTAACTCTCGGTATCGGTTACGACCTCACGCTGGGAGACGATGCTCATCTTATGCATATGCAGGTACTCGAGAGGATCCTCAAGCGTGATGATATGCGCATGCCTCGTATTGTTGATGTGGTCGATCATGCAGGCCAGTGTGGTTGATTTTCCGCTGCCGGCAGGCCCCGTGATCAGGACAAGCCCTTTCTTGCGGTCCGCAAATTCGATGATCTTCTGCGGGATGCCTCTTTCTTCCGGCTTCGGAATATTGAATGTGATGACACGGATGACGGCGGAAAGGGAACCACGCTGTTTAAAAGCGCTGATCCTGAATCTGGCCACGCCTTTTAATGCGAAGGAAAAATCATCATCGCCCGTTTCCACCAGGCGTTTCATATCCCTTTGCCCCGCAAGCTGGTAGATATCCGTGATCATGGCTGCCGTGTCCTGCGGCATCATCTTCTGTTCGGCAAAGGTCTTGAGCACGCCGTGTGATTTGTACGTCAGCGGAAGACCTGCAACCACAAAGATATCAGACGCCTCGTCATTTGTGATCTGTGATAAAGTTTCAACGATCTCCATAGGTAACCTCCAATATTATTCAAAGTCCATAAATCCGATCCCCTCTTCATCCACAAGCGGAGCTTCGTCGATGCCGTCCCAGATATCCAGATTCTGCGTTCTCCAGGAAACAATGTGGAAGAGCGCGTCATCATTCTGTTCCGGATAGGAAACGGCCAGACATACATGCAGATTCTGCGTATCATTCACGGGAACATCATAACTGATGGTCACCGGATCGGATCCTTCATTTACCGTGATGGTCTCATTGTCCGAAAACAGCTTCGGAACTTCCTCAAAATAGCCGGCCTTGCTGTCTGTGCGCTGCCTGCATTTGGACAGCAGACCCTCGATATTTGCCATATACAGCTCCGCCACACGGTTTGCTTCATAGTAATCCGTGGTGCGCTGCGCTGTCTGTTTGCTGAGTCGGTAGTCGGAATTTGCGGACAGGAAACTCAGTGCCGCAAATGTGACCAGACACAGCAGAACGAAAGTGACCAATATGGAACTGGTGCCGACATTGATGCCGCCGGTTGCTTTTTTATTCATGGCTTACAGATTTACCCTTTCGGTACATTCATGTATTTCGTCGCATTCAGTTTATAGATCTCGTGGTAATCGCTCAAACGGACAAAGCGGATTTCCATGTTCTGGATCGCACCGTTGGGGGTGATCGTTACATCGCTGACATAGGCGGCCGCATCCGGGTCGCAGACCTGAAAATGCGCGTCATAGAAGACTTCAAAATAGTTGTCCTGAGCGACTGCCTCCGGAAAGGCTTCCAGGATGCTTTCCATGGAACCATCGGTGCCGCGCATCACTTCGGCATAGGAAGTTGCGATGGAAACGGCGTGATTCAGTTCCCTGGTTTCCTTGCTGATCAGATGCGACTGCGCGAACAACTGCATGCAGACGGCAGAGGCCAGGGAGAAGAACAGGATCACGATGATCAGCTCCATCAGAAAGAGCGCGGTTTTGGATTTGGGCAGATTCTTATTCATGCGTCATGCCCTCCTCGTTGTTCGTGTGGCTGTATTCGGCAACATAGTAGCTGACCGATTCGCCGTTTTCGTCCGTCAGCGTAAAGCGGTACAGCGAATCCGTAACACGTTCGACGAAGAAGCCGCTTACCGGAACGACTTTCGTTCCGCCTGTTAAGTCAAAATCATAATCGCTGCGTGCCGTCAGCTCGGTCAGGTATCCGTCCTGTTCATACAAAAACGTGCTGTAGTCATTGTCACCGACACGCTCGTTCAGAACAAGCACCGGCGTCTCCCCGTAGTGGATCACCGCAGCGCCGCCGGAGTGATCGAACTGCCGCATTTTTTCCGTCACATAAGAAAGCGCGGTACGGGATTTGAAGTTCGCCTCCATGTTGGAAACGGTATTCCGGTAGATCTTGGCGCCGAACAGCACGATGAAGAGCGCCGAGATCAGAAAGACACTGAACAGCGCCAGTAAAAACAGAATATCCACGATCGGTTTGTTCCGCATTTTCAGGTTCATCGCGCGCTCCTCTCTATAATGGAGACGTTGGGCATGATATTGGAAGCGATGGGCTCATAGTCCACCACGAATTTGTCATGGTCGTAGGTCAGTCCGTAATGCTCTTCCATGTAGGTCAGGTTCGGCGGATACATGCCTTCCACCGCATAACAGTGCACGATATCTTTATGGATCGCCTCGTCTAAGATCCTGAGTTCATCCTCGGAAGTGCCGGAGGATACGGTTGCAATGCCGTAGAGAAAGATCGCGATCACGGCAATGAAGAAGAGGATCGAGAAATTCACGGACTGCAGGATTCTTTTGCCAAGGTTAGGTTTCTGAAAACGGTTCATATCTGGTTCCTTTCGGTTTACAGATAGATCTTCCGATTCTTACGTGCCAGCACGACGAATCTGCAGTTCTATCTGTATCTGTTGCAAATAGCAACTCTTATCCGATGCTGCTCATGATCCCCATCAGAGGGAGCATGACGGACAGCAGGATCAGGCAGACCACAACGGACAGGATGATGACCAGGGTCGGCTCCAGTACCGTGATGATCGAACTGATCCGGTTATCGACTTCTTCCTCGTAGGCGTTGGCGATCTTCTCCAGCACCTTGTCGATCGAACCGGTCTTGTAACCGATGGTCAGCATGCGCGCATACATGCTGGTAAAGATGTTGGCGGCGACAAGCGCTTCTGCGAAGGTGTAGCCTTCTTCCTTGATAAAGGTGCGGCATTTCTCGATCTTTTCCGCCATGGAACGGTTGTCGACAAGACGCTGTACCATCTCTAAGGAAGCATCGGTATCAAGGCCCGCCGACATGGTAAGCGCCATACCGGAGGCGAAACGCCCGGAAGCGATCTTTTCATAAAAAGTCTTTGTGGCAAAAAACTTCGTGCAGAAGGAAGCGAAGATCGATTTGCCGGGTGCGGTCTTGGTAAAGAAGATGTAGCCGGCAAGGATCAGGCCGAAGAGGATCACGAACACGAGGGAATAGTTGGAGATCGTTGTTCCCATGTTCAGAAGTCCTTTGGAAAACCCGGTCATTTCGGATCCGAGCTGGATGAATACCTGGTTAAAGATCGGAAGGACCTTGATGATCAGGACCAGGATGACGATCATCATCATGCCGACGATCAGGAACGGATAGGTGACCGCGTTTTTGATGCCCTGCGCGATACTTTCCTCACGGTTGTAGTGGAAGGCAAGAGCATGCATGACTTCTTCCAGTTTACCGGACTGTTCGCCGATCTCGATCATGTCTAAAGCGTATTTTGGGAAAACGCCTGATGCCGAAACGGATGCGTGAAAACTTTCGCCCAGGTTGCAGTGCTCTAAGATCACGGACAGGATCTCTTTGCCTTCGTTTGAAAGCGCATCCTCCATCATGATCGTCACACCTTCCATCGGGGAAATACCCGCATTCAGGATCATCGCGATCTGATCACAGAACATGGATAATTCACGGTTGGATAGTAGTCTTCCTTTGGATTTGCTCATGGTAGCCTCCTGATTAATTACTTTTGATACGACGGATTGCATCAATACACATACTTTGTAGTGTAGTTGCTTCCGTCGCCGATAAAGGATTTCAGCTTGGAGTTGCTCATGTTTGCGGCAAAAGTCGGATCCATCAGGGCCCAGTCGGTGCCGTTGAACTCGATCATGCCGTTGACCCAGCCGATCTCGTCAATATAGACGGAAAGCCATGCATGGTAGACATCGCCGGCATAGCCGATCTCCATGCGGGCCGGGATCCGCTGTGAGCGGAGCATCGCGGCCATCAGCGCTGAATAGTCAAAACAGAACCCGCGCTTTGTGGCCAAAACCTCATCGGGATCCGGCAGGTAAGTCTTTTCTGCCGATTCGAGTTTTTCTTTATCATAGGTAACATTGTTGACAACATAGGAATAGATGGCCGTCACGACTTCCATATCCGATGTGGCGCCGGCGGCCAGTTCCTTAGCCTTGGGAACGACCGCGGAATCCTTGTTGAAATTCACATACTGGTTCGGATACAGGTACGGTCCGAAGGTGTTCGTGACCGTTAGGTTCATATCTTCCGAATACAGGGTGGAATACTGGCTGCCGCTGATATTTTCAAAAACGGTTGCCGAATAGACGCCGTTCCCGGAAGTGATCGGGATCACGGCGTTCTCGGTCAGCAGGTTGTAGGTATAGGTCACCTGGTCGGGACCGGTCAGCTGCACCTTTACCTTGGGGCTGTCACCCGTGTAGGTGATGATGATGTAGCCTTCCGAAGCATTGCTGACATCAATGGAAACCGTGTCATTGCCGTAGACCACTTCACCTGCCGCGACAGGTTCCAGCACTTCCGGCTCGTTGGAGCGCACGTTTCCGATATTCTCCGCAGCCGTGATCTCGTAGGTGATGCTGTCAAATTCCCCTTCCGCGATGGCTTTCTCCCTGCATCCGATCAGCGAGGTCACGCAGACCGCAGACAGGAAGATGCACAGATATTTAATTGTCTTCGTATGCAGCTTGCGCATTCGATCACACTCCTGCTATTTGGAAGACAGGACTGCCTGCATGACATTCCCGTCCAGATCGGGGATATAGATGTTCAGCGCATCCCCGTCATACGGGATCGTGACTTCCGTCTGCTCATTCACAAAACGGATGCTGGAAGGAAAAATCGCGGTTCCGTCGTCTTTCATGGCATATATATTTCTGTAATCCAGCTTGTCGCCGGAGATCATCATCACGAATTCGGTCGTGTAGAGCTGATGGGAAGTGATCTCCAAGGTCTTTGCCGCCCCGAAGTCCGTGACTTTCACCTCTTGCGAATGGAACGCAAGCGGAGAAAGCAGGGTCAGAAGCAGCATGGCGATGGCGATCCACATACAGGACGTCACCAGGGTCGTTTTGGCTTTGCTCCGTAAGACGATCTTATCGAAAGGAATCGTATTGGGCTTCTGGTCGCCGGCAATAAATACGTTTTGCAGGATGTTGTTTGCTGTTGCCATATCCATTGTATATTTATGACGGTTCATTGAAATCCCTCCTTTCTTAAGATAACTTCCAAATGGTCTTTCCCGGACTGCAGGTACCGCTTGACGCTGCTCCGGCTGATCTGCAGGGCATCCGCGATCTCTTCGAGCTTCATCTCGTTGTAGTAGCGCATGACGATGACCTGCTGCTCATTGAACGGAAGCTTGGAGACCGCAGCTTTGACCGCATCCGTTTCGTTTCCGGCCTCCAGCTGTGCTTCCGGATTATGGTCCGTCAGCTCATCGTGCAGCAGTTCGAGGAATTCCGAATTGACTTCGCCGCCGCTTGAGTTCTTTCTGCTGATGTCATAGCAGACATGGAAGCAGATCTGGTTGATCCAGGCGACAAACAGGGACGGATCCTTGATATTCTTGATGTTTTTCAAAGCGGAAATATAGGTTTCCTGGACAGCGTCCTGTGCCAGATATTCATCACGAAGATAGTGTCCGGCATAGTTGTAGATATGCTTGTAAGTCAGTGCGTAGAGCTCCGCAAAAGCATCCGAATCATTCTCCTGCGCCAGCAGCACCAGTCCGCCTATGTAAGAATGATTAAAATCAGGCATGCTTACTCCTTCTTGGCCTCATTATATAAAAGTCGCATCAGTTCGGAGAATCGTGTGACGCCAAGCTCGTAGTTTAGTGCGGTATGGCAGGCCAGTGAAATATGCGCCTCCGGATGTGCTTCGTTATATTCGTCAAGCGATAAGGTCAGCTTATCGATGAATCCTTTCATTTTTTCTTCGCTGCAATGCTCCAGAACAGCGATGAACTCGTTACCGCCGTTTCTGCCGACGAAACCGTAGCCGTCGCCGAGCTTCTCAAAGATATTGGAGAAATCCTGCAGATACTTGTTTCCCGTTTCGCGCCCGAACTGCGCGTTTAAGGCCTGCAGATTCGAGATGGAGACGAGTGCGCAGCCGATGTGGCTGATGTCGCCCGCCGCTTCATATTTATCAAAGATCATATCGCAGCTATTGCGGTTGGGGATGCCGGTCAGGGTGTCCAGATATGCGGTGCGGTTCAGAACATGATTGTCGATGATGTTCTTCTGCAGCTGATGGAAATCCCATGTGATCGAAATGAACGAATAGATCATGAACGCCCAGAGAAAGACGCAGATCGTAAGCAATGATTTATTGGTATAAACGCTGGAGCGCAGTTGCTCGTCCGCGTACAGATATACGAAAAATGCGATGGCAAAGACCACCAGAAGGATCAGCTGTACGACTTTAAAGGTTTTGTAATTCTGGAAATAATCGGAACTCTTCATAAAATCATGCGCCTCCCACAAGATAACTTCCACAATATTATATATCATACGAAGCAAAAAGGAAAGAAAGAGTCATGATCGGAAGCTGAAATCAGATAAAGGATTTTTATAAAAATCACATTCGCCGCAATACGTCACCTTGTATGAAATTTAGTACAAGCGCCGGAGCCTTGGAAACATTGAGAAAAAGCACAAAATATGGTACTATGTAAGCGGTTTTTTGCATGTTTTTTTCAAAATATTGCGGTTTTTGTCACTGCTCGCATACAATGTGACATCAATTGTCAGATGTGTGCCGAAACTTGACGGGAAAACCCTGAACCTTTCGGGGGTTCGGGACAGTCATAATAAACAGTAGTACAATTTGTGAGCATATCTTTTTGTAGAGTCATTTGCAAAAGAAAAGGAGAGAGTGGTATGAAAAACGTTATCAGAAAGATGACAACATGGATGCTGGTATTCGGCATGACTTTCACACCGGTACTGACGAGTATCGATGCGGTTGTGGCCAATGCCGGTGAGGAAAAGGTAACCGTTACCGTTGGAGATCAGAATGTGACTTTCAACAATAACGACAACCTGAAGAGCGAAACAAAGGCAGATGTTGCCGGCGCGGTGAACGCCAATGCGAAAGCGGCGACCGCAGAACAGGCAGCAGCAGATGCAGCACAGGCAGCAGCTGATGCAGCAACTGCAGCAACTGCGGCAGGAACCGCGGCGGACAATGCGCAGGCGGTTGCGGATGCGGCAAAGGCGGCAGCGGACGCGATCGCGACACAGGATTCGGATCCGGTTGCTACGGCGGAAGGTCTTGTTGATGATGCAGAGGATGCTTTCGGCGATGCAAATGATGCGATCAAAAATGTTGATGATAAAAAGAAGGCCCAGAAAACTGCAGCCGAAAATGCCAATACGGCAATCGGGCAGTATAATCAGAAAGTCGATAATTTCAATAACAATACGCTCGGCGGCGAAAACGGTGTAAATGCGGCTGTTGAGAAAGCAAATGAGGATATCGGTACCGCAGCCGGTGCAAAGTCAAAGGCGGTTGCAAGCTATCAGGATGCCTTAGGCGCGATCCAGGATGCGAAAGACGCAGCGGTAACGGATGCGCAGATCAATGCTGTTAAAGATAAAGTCGCTGAAGCAGAACAGGCTTATCAGGACGCGGAAACAGCAGTTCAGGGAAAGATCGACACGATCAATAAGGATCTGACGGCTGCTCTGCTCACACCGGCAAAGGATGAGAACGGGGAAGAGATCCCGACGCTTGTTGCACAGACACAGGCGGCAGCGACTGCCGTATCCGAAGCGAAAGGCTTGGCTGAACAGGAAGATGAAAATGCAGAGAGTGCTCTTGCAGATACAAAGGCAAATTACGCAGCGATCCGGAATATGGTCAATGCCGGCAGCCATGATGTGGAAGGCGCCAAGAAGATCGCAAAAGAGGCTGCCGAGAACGCAGAACTGACACAACAGGCAGCTAACAATGCAGCAGCTTATGCAAAAGCCGCGGCAACGGCAGAAGAGCTGGCTAAGACAAACTACGAAGCGGCAGTAAAAGCCCTTGCGGATGCAAAGGAAGCACTTAAGAAGGCCAACGAAGATTATGCGGATGCTTTTGATGCAGCAGATGACAAAGCGGATGCAGCTGATCAGGAAGCCAACACGATCAACGGAAAGATCAATACTTATAACAATCTGGTAAGCACAGCAAATACCAAGATCGGAACTTACGAAGGTGATGTGGATGCTGCAAATACGGCAGTTAATACAGCAAATACATCCATTGCAACGGCTAACGATAAGATCGATACGGCTAACACTGAAAAGACCGAGATCGCGAGTTTCAAAACAACGGATGTGGATCCTCTGGTAACTGCACTTGAGACTGCCGAAGGAGAAACGCAGGATGCGATCGATGCCGTTGAAGGTGAAACGGACGAAAACGGCAACGTGATCGAAGGAAAAGAAGGCGCAAGAGCCGAAGCCTTGCAGGCCAAGCAGGAAGCGCAGGAAGCACTTGATGCAGCACAGGGTATTCTCGATGCAGCAAAGGCTGCTCTGGAACAGGCAAAGAAAGACGGAAAGACTGCTGCACAATACTACGAAGATGCAAAGGCAAAAGCAGCAGAAGCAGCCGGAAAGGCAGACGGCATTGCAGAACAGGCCACGATCGCGGAAACGGCCGCAAATGTGACCAAAGATGAACTTGCTAAGATTACCAACAACGGAAAGAACTATACGGATCTGCAGAAAGAAGTTGCGGATGCGGAGACCGATCTTGGTAATGCTCAGGCTAACCTGCGCAAAACGACAGAAGAAAAGAACCGGGAAATTGCCGGATATGAAGAGACAAAAGGCCAAAAGGAAGCAGAGAAAACAGGGCTGATAGGGGAAGTCCAGACTCTGGAACAAGCGCAAAGTCCATCCAAGACCATCGTTATGAACGGAGATAAGAAGATTGATAAATCATATTATCTTGGTGGTTTAACAATGAGTTGGAAGACTTTTACTGTTGAGATCGAACGTTTAAGATGGGTTGCGACGAATCCCAGACACGAGAGCGTGTTTGATAATTCGCGTATCTTTGAAGCATGGGAAGTTCAGCAAGCAATAGAAGCCGTGGCTGCATATGATGCTGCTAAGCCGGTTTATGAAGAATATCAGAGGCAAATCGAACCTAAGAAAACACGGATCAGTACGATTGAAAATACTGAGATCCCTGCTCTCAACACAAGTATTTCAAATGCACAGCAAGCGATTAAGGAAGCAGATGATGCTGTCAAGACGCAGCAGGGCATCCTTGGCGACAAGCAGACAAACCTTGCCAAGGTTGAAGACTTCATCCTTACGGAAGACAACACGGTCGTACTTGATCTTGCGGAAATCCAGCAGTACCAGGGTCTGATCGCAAAGCTTTCCAAGGACTACTATGATAAGAACGACAAGTATTCCTACAAATACATTGATGGAATGACAACAGACCTTAAGGATGCTCATGATGCACAATTGCTTGGTATCACCCTTATTTCGCAGTTCTTTGAGGGAACACCGGGACAGATCGAGGACAGTATCGAGAAACATTATGGTCTGAGCAGCTGGGCATGGGATTACAGTGATAACAAGAACTACCTGGTAAATAAGACCAATGAAAAGTGCGTGGTTGTCTGCCAGGATATCGATCAGATCGCAGTCATTCGCGCAACTCTGGCTGAACTGCAGGTAGCTGCAGCACAGGAAAGCGCTAATGAAGCTAAGAGCGCGGCAGCTGCCGCAGAGGCAAGGGCAAAGACTGCAGCTGAAAAAGAAGCAGCAGCGCAGAAAGCATATAATGATGCCCTGGGAGATTTACAGGCAGCACAGGAAAAACTGAACGGCCTTTCCCTGAATGCTTATGAAGAAGTTGAGATTCCGGAAACCACCGAATTAAAAACTGCTGGCGCGGTTGCAGATAAGCTTGCCCCCGTCAGCAACATGGTCAAGGCAAACTTAACGGCTCCCGCAGATCGTGTTGACCAGTCGGTTGCCCTCACAGAGCGCGGACAGATGGAAGAAAGAGATCTTGAAGAACTCTTTGAAGCAGCACAGGCACAGCTTGAAGAAGCGCTGAAAGCTTATAATGCAGCCAAACAGGCTAAACTTGATGCAGATGAAGAAGCAGCATGTGCGAAGAGGCACGCAGAAGAAGCGGCAGAATGGGCAGACAAGGCTAAGAAGATGGCAAAGCGCATCACGCCTGAAGAGGATACTCCGGATGGCCCCGGTCCTTCTGATGACGGCCCGGGAACAGGCAGCGGCTCTTCTGTAGTACCGGGTATCGTTCCTCTTCCGTCCGGTCCTACCCTGATCCTTCCGACAGGAAGCGCACCGAGCGGAGTGGCAGGTGTCAGAGTAGCAGATGCTGACGCCGGCGAAGGCGAAGGTGAAGCAGATGCAGCAGAAGCTCCGGCTCCGGCAGTGGAAGAAAATACGCAGGAAGTTCTGGAAGATGCTGATCTTCCGGCAGCGGCTGAACCGACAACGATCGAAGATGATGATCTTGCAGGCGCGCAGACCGTTGAAGAAGCTGCTTCGATGTGGTGGATCTGGCTGCTGGTCATTCTTGCAGCGCTGGCAGGCTTCGGTGTTTACAAATATGTGGACAACAAGAAGAAGAAAGCCGGTACGATCGATAAATAAGAAATACAGATCTGTTCATACCACTATATAATAGGAAGAAACGCGGGCGGGAAGAGAGATCTTCCCGCTTTCGCATTGCAGGGACAAAAATAAAATGAAAAAAGCTGAACCTTTTTTGATTTTTATCTCGTCATTATAAGTGAAAGAGATGTTGTGCGGATTACATCTCGTTGAAAACAAGGATGTTTGCAGGGACGCTTCCTGATAAATTTTCAGGCGGCGGTATATGGAGAACAGAGTATGAAGAACAGGACAAAACAGATCAGTATCGTTATCACATCGATTTTGGCATTCGGGATCATCTTAACGCTTGTTATGCATCTGACGGGTGTCAAAGTGCAGGGTTCCATGGATGCCGTATCTTCCGATTCGAAGATCGTGCATGCGGGAACAGAGGTTGAGGATTATAATTTCACCGTGATCGAGGACGAAGAACTTCCGGCAGCGGCAGCTCCGATCGAAAGCAAAGCTTCCAAAGCGTTATGGGTGATGACCGTTGTGTTTGTCATGGTGCTTTTGATCGGATATGAACTCTGGTACGAGGCGACGCAGGCAAGGATCAAGGCACTGTCCGTTGGAGACAGGGAAGAAGCGGATATCCTGCAGGGCGTAAACAGACTGCATCCGTTCAGAGCCATGAATGCAAAACGCGAAATGGAGATCAAGGCGGCGGAAGAGTACTTCAAATAAACAGACCGCAACGATCGTGATTTTGACAGATAAGACCGGTGTCCAAGCCGGTCTTAAATATTTTTGAACCTTTTTCGGTATTTTTATCGTCTTTATATACAAAGGGATATAAAAATGACAGAAAGTGTCACAAAGAACCCCTGTTGCAATATTTAAAAATGCCGATATAATTAATAGAAAGAAAAAGAAAGGTATGTGAATATGCAGGAGAGACGTAATATATCCCGAGTCGAGTACAAAGCCAACGGCGTCGTGGTCGTATGCGCGACGGGAGACAAGTATTTTGTAAGAACCAAGAATGTAAGCCCTTTGGGCATGGGACTCACGATGAGCCCCGACATACCGGACCTGGTCGGCAAGGACATCATCATTGTAGCCAACACCCTGATCATGTATGCCGATGTGAACAGGCAGGTATTAAATGATGACGGTACTTTTACCGTAGGTATACACGCAAGACAGTTTACGCCTGAAGTTTTGGAGTATTTGTTCCAGCATATCGGGTAGAACATAAAAAGGAGGCAGAATATGCATAAACAGGTTAAGAACGACAAAGTATTACGCGCGATCACGATCGGTATCGCAGCCATGATGGCAACGGCTTCCATGCCGGCGACCGTACTTGCAAACGAGAATTCAGAAGGATCGGAGCCGTCGCAGGCGCCGGAAACATCTCAGACTTCTGAAAATCAAAGCTCTGAGACTTCTGCTTCCGAATCCGCATCCGAGAATACGGTTTCAGAACCGGTAGCGCAGATCCAGAGTGAGGCTGCAAGCCTTCCGGCAGATTCCGCGGCTGCTTCGGAACTGATCGCTGATGCACTGCAGGTGGCACAGGCCAACGGAGATCAGGTCATCATTCAGGACCTGACGCTCGCACAGCAGGCATTGACCGGAACGGAAGATAAAGACGGTGCAACCGCACAGCTGGAGGCTGCCGCAGATTTGCTTGATGATGCGGAAGGTATCGAAGAAAAAGCGGATGTCTTTGTAAGCACCGCAGACGGTTTAGCGGACAATGTGAATGATTCTCTGGAAGATTATGATACAGCGGATAAGGAAACGCGCAAAGCAGCAGCTGCCACGGTTTCTTATTCGGAAACGGCCAATACCACCGATTCCGAAAAGGAAGCTTATGATGCAAAGGACAGAGCAGAAGAGAATTTAAAACTGGTTGAGCAGGGCTTCAAGGAAGCCAATGATGCGTTCTTTGATGCACAGGCCAAAGCAGATGCTGCAGAATCCGCATATGATGCCGCTGAAGCAGAGCATCAGGCTGCGCTTGCCAAGGTGGAGGAAGCCAAGGCAAAACTGATGGAAGCGCAGGCGAATACCATTGCTGCAAGCGAAGCGTTAAAGGCTGCACAGGATCGCGCCAATTCTCTGGAGCGTGAAATGGTGAAACTCGAACAGAGCAGCGAACAACTGGAAGCGATCCGCGGTCAGTATTATGCGCTGATGGTTGAGTATTACAGATCGGTACTTGGCGGAGGCGGTGCCGTATATAATGAGAAAGGCGAACTGGATATTGAGGCCTGTGCACAGAAGGTCACGCAGAAACAACTCGATGAAAGAAAAGGCGAAAGTGCCAGGGTGATGAAGCTTGGCCGCGACCTGCTGAAGAAACTTGTGGAATATCAGCTCATGACAGATGATATCAAAGATTATTCCTTTGCCGAGAAGGAAGAGGGAAATAAGAAGCAGAATGCAGTGGAAGCCAGAGAGGGGATCGTCTTTGAATCCAGTGAATATGTAAAAGATGAAAAAGGCAGGATCAGAAAAGATGAAGACGGAAGCAACGTCGGTAAGGACCAGGTCGTTGTCGACCAGGAGAATGGACGGAAAGACGACAGCGGCAAAACGCTCATGCCAAATGATGCGTACAACCTTTATCAGGAGAAGTCGGGTCAGAATGATCAAGGCAAAACAAACAGGTTTAAGCTGACCTACACAGATCAGAACGGCGAAGAACAGACGATCTATTACAATTATGTTTTCAAAACCGACATTAGCAAAGAAGATCTGACGACCGGTCCGATCTATCTGGCAGAAATCAAGCAGGACGACAACGGAAAATGGTATACGGAAAAGGTTCTCGGTGAGAGTAACTTCTCCGACTACAAGAATCTGCTCGCCGCGATGGACTCCCTTGCGAAATCCAAGCAGGAATACGAGCAAAAGAAGGAGAGCTGGGAAGCCGCAAAGGTGGATGTAGAAAAAGCGAAAGAAAAAGTCGACCAGCTGACGGAAGACATTAAGGCACTGGAGAATGTCAAGGCTGACAGCAGCAAAGTGGATGCTCTAAGAGCAAAACTGGATGAGGCCAATCAGGAACTGGCTAAGGCAACCGAAAAGAAGGTAACCCTGCAGCAGGAAGTGCAGGCGGCAGAGGATGCCTATGAGAGCATTGACCTGTCAAGATTCAACCTGAAACCGGCTCCGGTGGATGAAGATGATGACAGCGCTCCTTCGGGCGGCGGAAGCACGGTTACGGCTCCCGGCGCAGCGGAAGTTGCTCCTGCAGCGGCTGCAATCCCCGTGATCCCGGCAGCTGCCGGCGGCTTTGCACAGGCAGGCGGACAGACAGGCACACAGGCAGGCGGCATGTCGATCGCAGACTTTACGGACTTTGATGGAGCCGGAGCAGGGGAAGACGAAGAAATCGCAACACCCAGCCCGATCGAAGAGGCAATGGAAGTGGCAGCCGAAACGAAAGAGGCCGGAACTCAGGAAGTTGTAAATCTGGAAGAGGAAGAACTTGCCGGAGCGGCAAGCGCGGATGTTGCCGACAAAGCCGGCATGAACCTCTGGTGGCTCTTAGTCGTAGCCCTGTTCGGTGCAACCGGAAAGGCCATGTACGAGAGACATAAAGAAAAGGTAAGGGCAAAGGAAGATCATCCGGAAATGTAAGGATGAAACGGATCTTGTTTTCGAAATGATCACCATCAGATACGAAGAAAGATCACGGCTAAACGCCGTGATCTTTTTCGTTGGACGCTTGTCTTCTTCGTTCGTATATATAAGCGGGAAGGGAATGTACCCAAATAAAAACATGAAAATGGGTTAAGCAACGGGTCACATCTGACGATATATGTCACGGGCGGAGGAAAAGACCGGCACATTTCAATAAAAAAATAATATTTTTTTTGAAAATCTGAACCTTTTTGGTCAGGCCGGTTGTCCTTATTATTAGAAGAGGAAAAGGAAAGCGACAAGGTTGCTTAACACTGGGGAAGGAACCCCGTTAAGAGGAGAAAAACAATGAGAAAACAGATCAGAACAAACAAAATCGCAAAAAGAACACTGGCAATGCTCCTGGCAATGACCATGGTATTCGGCCTTACATTCACGGTTTATGCCGAAGAAGAAGGTTCCGAAGCATCCGGCGGCGCACAGACTGCGCAGGCAAGTCCTTCCGAGAGCAGCGAACCCGTCAGTGCGGCATCTGACGCGATCGATGCAGCGATCGAAGTTGTGGCTCCTCAGGGTGAAGTTCAGGTTGTTGAGCTTCAGCCGGTCGCAGACGGGCTTAACGATGCGCAGACAGCTGTGGATGCGCTGGTTAAGGAAGATGAAGCAGGCAATGAGGTAACGGATCTGCAGGTTGCGGATGCAGCAAATACAGTTGCAGAAGATGAACTTGCAAAGATCGATGCCGATCAGCTTGCTGCAGATACACAGGATGCTAAAGATGCACAGGGTGCACTTGATGATTACTTTGAGGCAGCTACCGTAACCGGCAAGGATGCAGACAGCGCGATCGTAAATGCGGATCTTGCAAACAACCCCAACAGCAGCAAAAAAGAAGCTTATGATGCAAAGGATCAGGCGAAATCGGATCTTGCAAATGCTGAGACAGGCCTGGAAGAAGCTACCAAAGCTTACAAGGACGCTTCCGCAAAACTGGACAATGCGCAGGCCGATTATGATGCTGCAAAAGATGCGAGCGACAAGGCTGCCAAGAAGGTAAAGGAAGCAAAAGAAGCACTGGAAAACGCCGAGACAAATACCGCTGCGGCTTTAGCAGCACTTGCCGGCGCAAAGGCAGTCGCTGATGAACTTGAAAAGAAGACACAGCAGTATGCAGACACCGTGGATGAACTGAAAGCGATCGAAAAGCAGTATCACGCGATCATGGTCAGATATTACAGAGATCTCGGTTATGCAAAATATGATGAAAACGGCATTCTCGATGTAAATGCGAGTGCACAGGCTCTGCTCAATGACGGTACAACCGGTACAACAAAAGCAGATAACAAAGCGCTCAATCCTGGTAATCCGCTTATGGAAATGAGCCGCTACCTGATGGAACAGCTGATCACCTACATGATCACCGAGAACGGCGGTGAGATCACAAGCTTTGCTACAGGCGGTGACGGCAATGCAAATGAGAAAAACCCCCAGGGAAAGACTGCTTCCGAAGGGATCCTCTATATGAACGGTGGCAAGGAAGATGTTACGACCAAAGCGGTTTCCCCTCAGCAGATCTGGACAAACGTAGACGGTGACAACGGCAGAAACAACCATCTCAGAGTTACTTATATCGACAAAGACGGCAATGAGCAGACAGCATATTTCAACTATGTGATCAAGAACAATGCTAAATACAAAGATAAACTGGATGTTGCAAACGGCCCGATCTACCTGGCATATGTACAGCAGGATGAGAACGGAAATTGGTCCAACAGCGCTGTTAAAGATGAGAACAACTTTGACGATTACAGCAAACTGACCAAGGCTATCGAAGCGATCCAGGATCTGGAAGCTTACAAGGCCGCAAAAGATGCCGTTGACGAGGCTGAGAAAAAGGTAAAAGATCTGCAGGCTGAGATCGATACCCTGAAAGGTACCGTGAATGACAATGATAAAGACCTGAAGGCAAAGAACGAAGAACTTAATAAACTTAAAGATGCACTTGCTGATGCAAGCGAAGCTTACGCAGTTGCAAAAGAAGATGTAAAAGCTCTTGAAGAGAAAGTCGAAGAAGCAAGAAAAGCTGTAGCAGGCATCGACCTTTCCAGATTCAGAGTCACAAACCCTGCTGATGATGAAGGAACACCCGCAGCTCCGGTGATCTCCTCGATCACCCCGGCAGTGGAAGTAACCCCGGTCCTTCCTCAGATCATCCCGGTAGCAACCATCGGTTCCACGCCGGCGCTTACAACACTGCTTGCAGCAGTTGACGGCGAAGATGCTGTCGAAGCAGCACCTGCAGTGGAAGAGGGAACGCCCGTGATCCTTGAAGACGAAGTACTTCCGGCAGCAGCAGTGGCTGATGCAGATGGCGTTCAGACCATGGAAGACGAAGAACTTCCGGCAGCACAGAGTGCAGAGAAAGCTTCCTTCTGGTGGCTGTGGATCCTGCTTCTCATCCTTGCTCTCATCGTTGCCTACATGATCTACAGATACAACGAGAAGAAGAAAGAAGAGAACAACACAGCAGCATAATTGAAATTCTGAAAAGTCAGATCGAAGGACTGTCGCGAAAGCGGCAGTCCTTTTTTCATACAAAAGTAACAAATCTGTAATTTGGGGTTCAGGAATCTGTCACATAAGCCGATATATGTTATGCAAAGATAAAAACAACAAAACACTCACGGACGAGGTGACACAGATGAAGAAAACAGACAAGATGATCAAAGGCGCAGCAATCCTGGCTCTGGTACTCGGAATGGTCGCAGCTTTTCTGCAGAGTTCTTACATATACGCATCAGCGGATGAAGCCGGAAGTTATGCGGCAGAAAGCGTCGAAGCAGCGGAATATGATACGGAACTTGTTGTTCTGGAAGATGAAGCGATCCCCGCAGCAAAACTCCCTTCGGTCGTATTCCCCTGGTGGTGCTGGCTCATCGTGATCGCTTCGGTCGCAGCAGGATGCGGTGTTTACCTTTACATCACACATGAAGAGAAAAGAAACGCAGTTACACTGTAGAACATAAAATATCCTCCCTCCAAAGAAGTACCGGAAGTGAAAGCTTCCGGTACTTTGATTTTTACTTGACAGCGCATATCCAAACTCATATAATAATAGGGCGTGCGAAATTTGGCGCTTTCTTTTGTTGTGTAAAAATCTTGATTTTTACTGAATAAAGAACAAAACGGAAGCGGCAGTTTTGCCCAAAAAATAAAACAGGAGGTGAAAAGAATGCCAACATTTAACCAGTTAGTCAGGAAGGGCAGGCAGACATCTGTCAAGAAGTCTACGGCACCGGCTCTGGGCAAGGGTTTTAACTCTCTGCACAAGAGACCGATCGAGACGTCTTCTCCGCAGAAGAGAGGCGTGTGCACGGCTGTAAAGACTGCTACCCCGAAAAAGCCTAACTCAGCGCTTAGAAAGATTGCCAGAGTACGTCTTTCAAACGGTATCGAGGTTACATCCTACATTCCGGGCGAAGGCCACAATCTGCAGGAGCATAGTGTTGTTCTCGTGCGCGGCGGCAGGGTAAAAGACTTACCCGGTACCCGTTATCACGTGATCAGAGGCACACTGGATACCGCAGGTGTTGCAAACCGCAAACAGGCACGTTCTAAGTACGGCGCTAAGAGACCTAAGAAGTGATTTTCACAAACAGAGGTTTCAGGCAATAGTACAAAGAGTACCACAAAGCTAAAATCATAATGTTGCATTCTTTATCCTTTGGCAGCGCTTCAAGAGGCGGCTGTTCATTTAGATCAATGGAAAAGTGCATGTACACATAGGAGTTTAGTCAGTGTGAGTACCGAAGATTTAACCATTCATAGTTAAGGAGGGAAGAAACGTGCCACGTAAAGGACATATTCAAAAAAGAGACGTATTGGCGGATCCCATGTACAACAGCAAAGTCGTTACCAAGCTGATCAACAACATCATGCTGGACGGTAAGAAGGGCGTTGCGCAGAAGATCGTATATGGTGCATTCGCAAGAGTAGAAGCAAAGGCTGAAAAGCCCGCGCTGGAAGTGTTTGAAGAGGCTATGGCGAACATCATGCCTGTGCTGGAAGTCAAGGCAAGACGTATCGGTGGTGCAACCTATCAGGTTCCGATCGAGGTAAGACCGGAGAGACGTCAGGCGCTTGCGCTTCGCTGGATGACCATGTTCTCCCGCAAACGCGGTGAGAAGACCATGGAAGAACGCCTTGCGAACGAGATCCTGGACGCTTCCAATAACACCGGTGCTTCCGTAAAGAGAAAAGAAGATATGCATAAGATGGCGGAAGCAAACAGAGCATTTGCACATTACAGATTCTGATTTCTGTGATGTATGAGGAGGAAATATTTTGGCTGAGAGAGAGTATCCCTTAGAGAGAACCCGGAACATCGGGATCATGGCCCATATCGATGCCGGTAAGACGACAACGACTGAGCGTATCCTGTATTATACCGGTGTCAATCACAAGATCGGTGAGACTCATGATGGGACTGCTACCATGGACTGGATGGAACAGGAGCAGGAAAGAGGTATCACCATTACATCTGCTGCAACGACCTGCCACTGGACGCTGCAGGAGCAGAATAAGCCAAAGCCGGGTGCTCTGGAGCACCGGATCAACATTATCGACACACCGGGTCACGTAGACTTCACTGTGGAAGTGGAACGTTCCCTGCGTGTTCTTGACGGTGCGGTAGGCGTTTTCTGCGCAAAGGGTGGTGTTGAGCCCCAGTCGGAAAATGTCTGGCGCCAGGCTGACACTTATAACGTACCCCGTATGGCGTTCATCAACAAGATGGATATCCTGGGTGCGGATTTTTATGCGGCAGTGGATCAGATCAGAAACCGTCTCGGCAAAAATGCGATCGTTTTGCAGCTGCCGATCGGCAAAGAAGATTCCTTCAAAGGACTGATCGACCTGTTCGAGATGAAAGCCTACATCTACAATGATGACAAGGGCGAGGACATTTCGATCGAGGAGATCCCCGAAGGTATGAAGGAAGAAGCGGAACTCTACCATGAAGAACTGGTGGAGAAATGCGCGGAACTGGATGACGATACCCTTGAGAAGTATCTTGAGGATCCGGAATCCGTTACGGTGGACGAGCTGAAGAAGGCATTACGCAAAGGCACCTGCGAATGTGCGGCCGTTCCTGTCTGCTGTGGTACGGCATACAGAAACAAGGGCGTACAGAAGCTGCTGGATGCGGTCATCGAATTCATGCCTTCGCCGCTTGATATTCCCTCGATCAAGGGAACAGACCTTGAGGGCAACGAGATCGAGAGACATTCTTCCGATGAAGAACCGTTCTCGGCGCTGGCTTTCAAGATCATGACAGACCCGTTCGTAGGAAAACTGGCATTCTTCCGTGTTTATTCCGGAACAATGAACTCCGGTTCCTATGTTTTGAACGCGACAAAGGGCAAAAAAGAGCGCGTGGGTCGTATCCTGCAGATGCATGCCAATCACAGGGCAGAGCTGGATAAGGTTTATTCCGGCGATATCGCAGCTGCGGTAGGTTTCAAATTAACAACGACAGGTGACACGATCTGTGATGAACAGCATCCGGTGATCCTTGAATCCATGGAATTCCCCGAGCCCGTTATCGAGCTTGCGATCGAGCCCAAAACAAAGGCCGGTCAGGGAAAACTCGGCGAATCTTTGGCAAAACTTGCCGAGGAAGATCCGACATTCCGTGCGCATACGGATCCGGAAACCGGACAGACGATCATCGCAGGTATGGGCGAACTGCATTTGGAGATCATCGTAGACAGACTGCTTCGCGAATTCAAGGTCGAAGCAAATGTCGGCGCTCCGCAGGTTGCCTACAAAGAAGCGATCACAAAGCCGGTGGATGTGGAATCCAAGTACGCAAAACAGTCCGGTGGTCGTGGTCAGTACGGACACTGTAAAGTACGCTTCGAGCCGATGGATGCCAACGGAGACGAGCTGTTCAAGTTCGATTCCGAGGTTGTGGGCGGTGCGATCCCGAAGGAATACATCCCTGCTGTCGGCGAAGGTATCGAGGAAGCTACCAAGGCCGGTATTCTTGGCGGATTCCCGGTTGTCGGCGTACATGCGACCGTATATGACGGCTCCTATCATGAAGTCGACTCTTCGGAAATGGCTTTCCATATCGCAGGATCTCTTGCGTTCAAGGATGCCATGCAGAAGGCGGCGCCGGTTCTTCTTGAGCCGATCATGAAGGTGGAAGTCACCATGCCGGAAGAGTACATGGGAGATGTCATCGGTGACATCAATTCACGTCGCGGCAGGATCGAGGGTATGGATGACGTCGGCAACGGCAAGATCGTCCGCGGATTCGTTCCGCTTTCCGAGATGTTCGGCTATGCGACAGACTTACGTTCCAGAACGCAGGGACGCGGTAACTACTCCATGTTCTTCGAAAAATACGAGCAGGTACCCAAGTCCGTACAGGAAAAAGTTCTGAATATGAAGAAGGATTGATCCTTCCGACTTTAGAAGCGTAAGAATTCTTACGAAAGCGCAAGTTTTCCTTGAAAAATGGGCGCAGATGAAATATAATCAACATTAGCGAGCGTCAAACTTAAGGACAATTAAGTTTGGGTAATCAAAAGGAGGAAGCTAAAAAATGGCAAAAGCGAAATTTGACAGAAGCAAAACGCATTGTAATATCGGTACCATCGGTCACGTTGACCATGGTAAGACGACTCTGACAGCTGCGATCACAAAGGTTCTGGCTGAGAGAGTACCCGGTAACGAGAAGGTTGACTTCGAGAATATCGATAAGGCTCCCGAAGAGAGAGAGCGTGGTATCACGATTTCTACCGCACACGTAGAGTATTCCACAGAGAAGAGACACTATGCACACGTTGACTGCCCGGGACATGCTGACTACGTTAAGAACATGATCACAGGTGCAGCACAGATGGATGGTGCGATCCTCGTTGTAGCAGCTACCGACGGTGTTATGGCACAGACCAAGGAGCACATCCTTCTGTCCCGTCAGGTAGGTGTACCTTACATCGTTGTTTTCCTGAACAAGTGCGACATGGTTGACGATCCCGAGCTGATCGAGCTGGTTGAGATGGAAGTTACCGAGCAGCTTGAAGAGTACGGTTTCAAGGATTGCCCGATCGTTAAGGGTTCCGCTCTGAAAGCTCTGGAAGATCCTTCAGGCGAATGGGGCGACAAGATCATGGAGCTCATGGATACCGTTGATTCCTACATCCCGGATCCTGAGCGCGATACCGACAAGCCTTTCCTGATGCCTATCGAGGACGTATTCACCATCACAGGTCGTGGTACTGTTGCTACAGGCCGTGTAGAGCGTGGTACGCTGCATATGTCTGATGAAGTTGAGATCATCGGTATCAAGGAAGAGACACAGAAGTCTGTTGTAACCGGTATCGAGATGTTCCGTAAACTGCTTGACGAGGCTCAGGCTGGTGATAACATCGGTATCCTGCTTCGTGGTATCAACAGAACCGATATCGAGCGTGGACAGGTTGTAGCTAAGCCCGGTTCCGTTACCTGCCATAAGAAATTCACGGCTCAGGTATACGTACTGACCAAGGACGAGGGTGGCCGTCATACACCGTTCTTCAACAACTACAGACCTCAGTTCTACTTCAGAACAACCGACGTTACAGGCGTTTGCAACCTTCCTGCAGGAACGGAAATGTGCATGCCCGGTGATAACGTTGAGATGACGATCGAACTGATCCATCCCGTAGCTTGTGAGCAGGGTCTTACATTCGCTATCAGAGAAGGCGGACGTACGGTTGGTTCAGGCCGTGTTGCTTCGATCATTGAATGATCGCGTAAGCAATGAGATAAGCGCCATAAGGCGAGCAAATAAAGGGACTGCAAGTTTACTTGCAAGTCCCTTTTTTGTGAGCATGCGGGCATTTAACGAATGCCCGCGTACGAGGAAGCGAAGCTTCCGAGTTCGGCGGTTATCGGAAAAATGCGGAGCATTTTGAGTTCGCCTTCTAAGTCCGCATCCTTAACTCTTAGTTCTTCATTCTATCTGTTGTCATATCTTATATTTCAGCCGTTTTTTATATTTCTGCCATATCGCATTATTCTATCCGCGCGTTATACCGCAATATATCTTTGTTTATGAAAAGGCATACCAATTTGCTTTTCAGATGGAATTGGTATGCGAGTTTAGCGCTTTTTGAAGCATAATGTGCCAAGAATGCAAACTAAAACCGATAACATTCCGAATGAGTATGCTTAAAATCATCCCGGAGACTATCATTCAGATGGAAGCGGCATACTATATCTGTGTGGACGACAGATTTGGTATGTATTATTTTCTCGGAGAGGTTTTGAATGTACATACCAAAGCCACAAAAGCATCGAGACTGGTATGCATATGCGGCAAAAAATGTGCTTGACAAAACAACAGGGGCATATTATATTGAATATAAATTCAATGAACAGAAATTCAACGGAATTATTCAACAGATAGAAATTCAACAGATAAAAAATACAACGGGAAGAAATACGGCAGACAGAAATACAACAGACAGACGGGATAACGTAAAGGAGAACGCATGACCAGACAGGAGCAGAAAGAACAGCGGAAGAAGCAGATCCAGATGAAGGCGCTGGAGCTGTTTGTGACAAAGGGGTATTCCCAGACGAAGATCGGCGATATCGCGAAAGAACTGCAGATGAGCATGGGGCTGCTGTTTCATTATTACGAATCCAAGGAGCAGCTGTATCTTGAACTCGTCCAGTTCGGGGTATGGGGGACCAGGACACCGGAGCAGATTCCGCAGGATGATCCGCTCGGCTATTTTACAGTCTTTCTGAAGGGTCTGTTTGAGGCGGCGAAAGAGAGTCCGTGGATCTTCATGATGTTTGTACTGATGTCGCAGGCCAGAAGGCCCGGGGCGCCGGATGTGGTCAGAGAGAAAGCGCTGAGCGTCGACCAGATCGCAAGATCGGCTGACATCATCAAAAAGGGGCAGGAAATGGGACAGATGAAGGAAGGCGATCCGCTGCAGTTGTCCAATGCGTTCTGGTGCAGCGTTCAGGGCATTATGGAAGAGCACATGGTCACACCTGAAATTCCGCTGCCTAAGCCGGAGTGGGTGATTGACATTCTCAGAAAGTAAGAAACAGAGAACAAAATCATTCGAAATATAGAATTATACTATGAAATGAGGATGAAACAATGAACAATGATTTCATGAAGAACGAAAAAACAAAACAGACGAAAAAGAAGATCGTGATCATCGGCGCCGGCATCGGCGGGCTGAGTGCAGGGATCTACGCGCTAAACGCAGGCTATGATGCCGTGATCTATGAGAAGAATCCCGTGGCGGGCGGTGAATGCATGGGATGGGACCGCAGGGGCTATCATATCGACAACTGCATCCACTGGCTGACGGGAACGGATCCCAAAACAGGACTTTGGAAGGTCTGGAAGACGCTCGGCGCGATCGACGAGCATACGAAGTATCATGATGAGGGGAAATTCTATACAAGCTTCCTAAACGGAAAGCATCTGTCGCTCTGGAACGATCTGGAGAAGACCAGGCAGGAACTCATAGCCTTCGCGCCGGAAGACGCCGATGCGATCAACACCTTTATAGAGCATGTCGAATATGCCAAATCCTGCGTGATCCCTTCCGAAAAGCCGCTGGATATGATGGGGATCAGGGACTATATCGAAATGGGCAAGGATATGGCAGACATGCCCAAAGTCATCAAGACTTTCGGGAAGATCAACATGGAAGACTTTGGCAACATGTTCAAAAGCCCTCTTCTGAAGATCATGATGAGCGATTATCTTTGCTACAACTATACGGCGTATTCGTTCCTGGTTTCCTATGCGACCATGGCATGCGGGAACGGCAGGATCCCGGAGGGCGGATCCCTGGCAATGACGAACAGGATCGTGCAGCGGTTCAGGGACCTTGGCGGACAGCTGTATCTGAACGCGCCTGTTGAGCGGATCCTGATCAAAAACCGAACGGCGGTCGGTATCAGACTTGAAAGCGGGGAGGAAATCTATGGCGACGAGGTGATCTCGGCGATCGACGCGTATCCGCTGTTCCATAAACTTTTGGATCCTGAATATATGCCGAAAGCATTCCGCAAGGCATATGAAGATCAAAAAGGCTACCCGACCTTCAGCGGGTTTCAGGCAGCTTTTGCGATCGATGATGACTTTTCGCAAACGGGAACCGTCTGCTTTGACTGTGAACCCTTAAAGATCGGCAGCAATACCGTTACCCGCATGAGCGCAAAGAGCTATGCATATGAAAGATCATTTGCGCCCGAGGGGCGTACCGTTCTGCAGTGCAATATCAGCCAGCAGGATGCGGACTATCTCTTCTGGAAAAATATGGATGAGATGACCTACCGGCAGACCAAGGAGGAACTGACACAGGAAGTTCTGAAACGCATCGTGAAACAGTTCCCGGAGCTGGAGGGGAAGATCGAACTGCTTGATTCATGGACCCCGAGAACTTACGAGAGATACTGCAACGCTTATCACGGCGCCTATATGAGCTTTATCACGACCAAGGATGCGAAGCAGCTTCGGATCAAAGGGGAACTGAAGAATTTAAAGCACTTTTACCTGGCAGGACAGTGGATCATGTGTCCGGGAGGACTCCCGATCGCGGCGGTTTCCGGCAAGTTTGCGATCCAGCGGATCTTAAAGCGCGAAGGCAGGCCGTTTACAGATTTTTCATTTGAAAAATAGCCTCTTGTCTGCTATCCTTTCAAAGGGTGGTATGATATATGATCAAGACATTATTGGCAGAGGTCAAACAATATAAAAAAGCGTCCTTTCTGACACCGGCGTTCATGCTCCTGGAGGTCATTGTGGAAATGCTGATCCCGCGTCTGATGGCGAGGATCGTGGATGACGGGATCGGAAAGGGCAGCATGCAGGCGATCCTTATAAACGGCGCAGCCATGCTTGCGCTTGCGCTCGGCGGTCTTTTTGCCGGCTTTATGGGCGGAAAATACGGAGCGCTTGCTTCCGCGGGACTGGCTAAGAATCTGCGCGAAGCAATGTTTAAGAGGATCCAGACATTTTCGTTTGAAAACATCGATCATTTCTCGACGGCGAGTCTGGTCACGAGGATGACCACGGACGTGACCACGCTGCAGAACGCATACCAGATCGTTCTGCGTATGGGCATGCGCGCGCCGGCTTCACTGGTCGTGGCCATGATCATGGCGTTTTCCATCAGTCCGAGACTGGCACTCATCTATCTGGCGGTCGTCTTTATACTGGGCGGAGCCTTGTTTCTTGTCGCCTACTCGGTTCATAAGATCTTCGAAAAGATTTTCCGCGAATATGACAACATGAACGAAAACGTGCAGGAGAACGTCACGGGGATCCGTGTCGTGAAAGCCTATGTGCGGGAAGCCTATGAGCGGTCCGGCTTTGCAAAGACCAGCATGGAACTGATGAAGAAATTCCTGCATGCGGAGAGCATCCTGGCCCTGAACGGACCGATGATGTTGTTCTCGGCTTACGGCAGCATGATGCTGATCAGCTGGTTCGGCGCGCATATGATCATTCAGAATGAGCTGACAACGGGAAATCTGATGAGCCTGATGACCTATTGCATGAACATCCTGATGAGCCTGATGATGCTGTCGATGGCCTTTGTGCTGATCACGATGTCTTCCGCAAGTATCGAAAGGATTTCTGCGGTGCTCACCGAAGAACCCACGATCACAAATCCCGCGGAACCCGTTACAACGGTTCGCGACGGTTCGATCTGCTTTGACCATGTATCGTTTTCCTATGACGGAAACAGCAAAGAGCATGTGCTGACGGATATCAACTTTGCCATCAGAAGCGGAGAAATGATCGGGATCATCGGCAGCACGGGTTCTGCCAAGACTTCCCTCGTGAACCTCATTTCCAGGCTCTATGATGTCAGCGAAGGCACGATCTATGTCGGCGGCAGGGACGTGAGGGAATACGACCTGGTAACGTTAAGGGATGAAGTGTCGCATGTCCTGCAGAAGAATGTGCTGTTTTCGGGAACGATCTATGAAAATCTGCGCTGGGGCGATCCGGATGCCACGGAGGCAGAATGCAGGCGCGCCTGCAGGCTGGCCTGCGCGGATGAGTTTATCGAACGGTTCCCGGAAGGGTATGAGACCTATATTGAGCAGGGCGGAACGAATGTTTCCGGCGGACAGCGCCAGAGACTCTGTATCGCCAGAGCGCTCCTGAAGAAACCCAAGATCCTGATCCTCGACGACAGTACCAGCGCCGTGGATACGGCAACGGATGCAAAGATCCGCAAGGCATTCAGGGAGGAGATACCCGAAACCACCAAACTGATCATCGCGCAGCGGATCGCTTCCGTACAGGATGCGGACAGGATCATTGTGATGGATGAGGGAAGGATCAGCGGCATCGGAACGCATGCGCAGCTGATGGAAAGCAATGAGATCTACCGTGATGTCTACGAGTCGCAGACGGGTGGCGGAAGCGGTGATTTTGACGAAGCAAAGATGTCTGTGGAACAGCCGCTCGGTGAAGAGGCAAAGCACGGTCTTTACAGGAAGGGGGGTGCGTGACATGCCAAGAGTACAGCCCCGTCCTCTGAAGAAGGAAGATCTGAAGAAGAACGCAGCCGCAATGAAGAGGCTGTTCAGATTCCTGTTTTCGCATTTCGGATTCCATCTGATCGTGGTGGCAGTCTGCATCGTGATCAGTGTGCTGGCCAATACCAGAGGCACGCTGTTTTTGCAGACGCTGATCGATGATTATATCCAGCCCATGATCGGTTCCAAAGATCCGGATTATCTGCCGCTTGCACTGGCGATCGGCAAAATGGCCGCAATTTACGGCGCCGGTATTCTGGCGATGCTTGCGCAGAACCTGATCATGGCCCGCGTGACGCAGGGGACGCTCGATCTGCTCAGAAGAGCGATGTTCGACCATATGGAAGGCCTGCCGATCCGCTATTTTGACACGCATCCGCACGGCGACATCATGTCGTTGTATACCAATGATATCGATACGCTCCGGCAGATGGTTTCCCAGAGCCTGCCGCAGTTTTTGAATTCCCTGATCACGATCGTCACGGTGCTCATCTGCATGATCAGGCTTTCACTGCCGCTGACGTTTGTAACGCTCTTCATGGTCTTTGTCATGATGACCGCGACCAAAAAGATCGCCGGAAGAAGCGGAAAATACTATATGGCGCAGCAGAAAGACATCGCGAGCGTGAATTCGCACATTGAAGAGATGATGAACGGACAGAAAGTCATCAAAGTCTTCAATCACGAACCGCAGTCGGTTAAGGAGTTCCTTGCGCGGAACGACCGGCTGTTTGACTCTGCTTATCATGCAAATAAATATGCAAACGTTTTGGCGCCCGTTAACGCGCAGCTCGGAAATGCGAGCTTCGTGCTCTCTGCCGTGATCGGCGGGCTGCTTGCGATCTTTACCGGAAACTTAAGCCTTGGGGCGCTTGCTTCGTTCCTAAACTTCAACCGCAGTTTCACCATGCCGATCAATCAGGTCAGCCAGCAGCTGAACTTTATCGTCATGGCCATGGCCGGCGCGGACCGTATCTTTACGCTGCTTGATGAAAAGCAGGAGCCGGATGACGGTTATGTGACGCTTGTGAATGCTACGGTAGATGAAAACGGCGAAGTAACGGAAGTGGAAGAACGCACCGGAACATGGGCGTGGAAGCACTACCACAAGGCCGATAACACCACGACATACAAACTGCAGGAAGGCCAGGTCGTCTATGACGGCGTCGACTTTGGCTATAACGAGGACAAGCAGGTGCTCTTTGACATTTCCCTGCAGGCGCAGCCGGGTCAGAAGATCGCATTTGTCGGCGCAACGGGGGCCGGCAAGACCACGATCATCAATCTGATCAACCGGTTTTATGATATCGAAGACGGCAAGATCCGGATCGACGGGATCAATGTGAATAAGATCAAAAAAGCGGATCTGCGGCGCTCCATGGGACTTGTGCTGCAGGATACGCATCTGTTTACGGGAACGGTCGCCGACAACATCCGCTTCGGCAAGCTGGATGCGAGTGATGAGGAAGTAAGGAAGGCCGCAAAACTTGCCAATGCAGACGGCTTTATCAGAAGGCTGCCGCAGGGGTATGACACGATGCTGACCGGGAACGGCACAAACCTAAGCCAGGGCCAGCGTCAGCTGCTTGCGATCGCAAGGGCCGCGATCTACGATCCGCCGGTGCTCGTGCTCGATGAGGCGACGAGCTCGATCGACACCCGTACCGAGAAACTCGTGCAGGAGGGCCTGGATGCGCTGATGAAAGGGCGCACTTCGTTCGTGATCGCGCACCGCCTGTCCACGATCCGTAACGCGGACTGCATCATGGTCATGGATCAGGGCAGGATCATCGAGAGCGGCAATCATGACGATCTGATGGCGCAGCGTGGGAAGTACTATCAGTTATATACGGGAAAAGTTGTGAATGCGTAAAGATCACAGCGGCAGGAAATGAACGACTACAGACTGCTCGAAGGCGGCAGGGAAGCCTTCTCAGAGATCATCAACTGCATAAGGAACGCCGAAAAGTCCATCGAGATCCATATGTTCATCTGGCGGGATGACCGGATCGGAAACAGACTGGCGAAGGAAGTGGCGGATGCCGCGGACCGGGGCGTAAAGATCACGATCGTCAAAGACCGCTACGGAAGCGTCTGTGAATACAGCGAAGAGGGCGGCCGGTCGTTCTTTCATTATGAGCCGGTGCTTCCGGACCTGATCAAAGCGAACGCGCTGAAACTCGGCTATCATCCCGAAATGTTGAAAAAGCGCTGCAGACAGGAGATGCCGGACCGGTTCTGGCGGCTCTTTTCCCATCCGAATGTTATGATCAGACGGGATCAACTGCTGAAGGATCATTCGAAATTCTATGTGATCGACGAAAAGATCCTGATCCTCGGCGGGATCAATGTTGAGGACAAAGAGATCGGAAAAGACATGCGCGGCATGGCCTATCTCGACTATATGATCGCGTTTTACTCGGAAGATATCGTTTCGCGCTTCCGTGATTTTTATAAAGATGTGCAAAACAAAGATCTACTGTTTGCAAGAAATGACGCAACGGCCGGATACTTTGGTATCAAAGAGCGCATGCTGGAGCTGATCGATCAGGCGGAACGAAAGCTTCTCATTGTCATGCCTTATTTTTCAATGTATAAAGAGGTCGCCAAAGCGATCGAAAAAGCCGATGAGCGGGGTGTTTCGATTACGGTCGTTTTGCCGAAGGCAGCGAATTTCTATGACGACACCAACAAGCAGACCATGAACGACTGGCGAAGACGAACGGGCGCGCTGCAGATCCTGTTCAGTGACAGGATGGTGCATGCCAAAGTCATGATGAGCGAAAAAGAGATCACCGTGGGTTCGTGCAACTTAAACCGGCGGTCGCTCGACAGCCTCGGGGAGCTGAACGTCTTTCTGCCCGCAGATGCGGCGGCTTTTCCGGGGGGCGATCCTGACGGAACCTACGCGGCTTTTCTTGACGATCTGAAAAGCCATATTCAAAAGATCGCTGCGGAAGCGGCGCCTGCCACGGAAGCCGGTCTGATGTTCAGCAGAAAAAAAGCCGGCTTTGAGAGCTTTTCCTACTATGCGGAGAACCTGTTCAAAGGGCGCGGCAGGAAACATGACAAGGGGGAAAATGTATAAATGATGAAAAAGATCAGGAAAGAGTGGGCGGAAAATGAAGCGCCTTTTTACCGCTGGCTTCTTGCCGCGATTCTCGGGATCGCGCTCGGATACTGCAATGGCTTTCTCCTGGGATTTCTGACGCGTCTTGCAGTGGGTGCGCTGACGGCATCCGGTAACATGCCGTACCTTGCCGCGGAACAGGATCTGCTGGTCACGATGGCCTCCTTTGTCGGTGTGTTTATCGGACTGTGGGTCGGTCTGCGTCTCCTTTGCAGGACAAGTCTTCGCGCATTTTTGTTCGGAAGGGACAGAAAAGTGAATGTGAAGGTGACACTGATCACAGGTGCGCTCTATCTTGCCGGACTGGGTGTTTCCATGCTTTTTGTGCTTCCCAAACTCCGGCTCGACCCTCATCCGGCAGGACTTGTCCTTCTCAACCTTGTTTTTTGCCTGTTGCTTGTCTGGATCCAGACCACGACGGAGGAGATCCTGTTCCGGGGATTTTTCCTGCGCGCGATCTGTAAAAATGAAATCCCGCCCATGCGAAAAGGGCTGTTGATCGCGGTAGGCACCGGCCTGTTGTTTATGGCGGGGCATCTTGCCAATCCGGAAGTAACGACCATGTCCGGGATCGGCATCGTGATCACGGCATCGACCTATTTTTTCAGCGGCTTTTTCATGTTTCTTGCAGACCTTCTTGCCGGCGGGCTCGAAGCCGGCGTGATCATGCACTGGGTGAACAACTTTTTCTGTTTTGTTTTCTTAAGAAATGTGGTAACCGCACTGGAAACACCGACGATCCTCGTGGACGGCTCCGATGATAAACTGGGTCTGGTCAGCCTGTTCAGCGTTCTGATCGCGTTTCTCGGACCGATCGTTTACTTAACGATCCGCCGCATAAAACAGCAGCCGGCGAGAGTTTTGACACAAGAAGAGCGCTTACCGGTACATGAAGAGGAGGCCGGATCATGAGAGATGTGTGGGCAGACCTTTATCGGCAGCTGGCCCTGGATTACTGTGTCAGCTTTGAAGAAGCATCCGATCGTAAAAATCACTTCAGTACGTTTACGCCCCTTCCCGGAAGACGCCGTTTCCGTTCGTCGGATGACTGCGCGCTGAAAGTCGTTGCCGTAAACGGAAAGCTGCTGTTTACCGGAAAGGAAGAGATCGTAGCGTCCTGCAGGGAAAAATATGCCGAGACCACCGGCGACTGGTTCATGGATATCCGCTTTTTCAGACAGCTCGATGAGCTGGTGAAGCCTTACGGATACCGGATGATCTCCGCGCACCCGTTTTATCTGCCGGGAAACGATGCGGGAACAAAGGCGCTGATCGAAGCAGAAGACGCTGCGGTTGCGGATCATGACTATGAGACCGTCATTTACGACGAAAAAGAGATCGAACAGTTCCGTGGGGATGACCGCTTTCAGGAAGCCTATTCCTTTGAAGCCTACGCGCCTGACATGATCGGTGTCGGGGCTTTAAGAGACGGAGAGATCATCGGCATGGCCGGCGCGAGCGCGGATTCTGATCTGCTCTGGCAGATCGGGATCGATGTGGCCCCGGAAGCCAGAGGAAAACATCTTGGTGCGCATCTTGTGCGCATCCTGAAAGAAGAGATCTTAAAGAGTGGTCATACGCCGTTTTACGGAACCAGCATGTCCAATATCGGTTCCCAGCGCGTAGCGCATCATGCGGGCTTTGTTGCGGCCTGGGCAGAGCTTTCATCGATCCGGGCGTTTGATTTTTACGGATGGGAAACGGCGGTGGCAAGGGCCGTTACGAAGGAATATCCGTTCATCACGACGCCGCGCGACCTTTACGAAGCGCTGACGAAGGTCTGGTGCAGGGAAACCTGCGCACCGAGGATGCGGCAGGATTGGAGCATGGAAAATCAAACCCTCGGGCAGTGCTCGGTCACGGCTTTTCTTGCGCAGGACATTTTCGGCGGAAAGGTGTACGGGGTACCGCTTGAAGACGGCGGCGTACACTGCTACAATGTGGTCGGCGACTGTGTTTTTGACCTGACGAGCGCGCAGTTTGGGGAGAGAAAACTGAACTACGAGAACAACCTGGAACAAAAGCGCGAAGAACACTTTGAAAAGGCTGAGAAGAAAGAGCGCTATGAGATGTTAAAGGCTGCGCTGAAGAAGCTGGAGCCGTGATTTTTATAAAAAACAGTATTTCTGCGGCGTCGAATGTTCCCAAAGCTGCAGGTTTTTGTGAAATGATGTTGCGATTCAGACGGAATAAGATCATAAAATCATACAGGAAAAATGTGGTCCTCCTTACGGCTCTGCTGCTGATGCTGACCGGGATCCTGCTTGGCGGCTGCGGCCGTTTACAGGGCGATCCGGAAGGGGCTTTGCGGGACGAGCCGCAGAAGCTTACGATCGTAACCACGATCTTTCCGGAATATGACTGGACAAGGAATATCCTGGGGTCAGATCCTGCGGGGGCAGAGCTGATCCTGCTGATGGATAACGGCGTGGATCCGCACAGTTACCAGCCTTCCGTGGAGGACATCATGACGATCTCCGGTTGTGACCTGTTCATCTATGTCGGCGGCGAATCGGATGCCTGGGTGGAAGATGCCCTGAAAGAAGCTGTCAATCCGGACTTAAAAACCGTGAACCTGATGGAAGCGCTCGGCAATGCTGCAAAAGAAGAGGCCTTTGTCGAAGGCATGCAGGAAGAGGAGCACGGCGCGGATGCAGAGGATGCGCAGGAAGACGGCGGGAAAGATCATGAGCACGAAGAAGAGCCGGAGTATGACGAACACGTCTGGCTGTCCTTAAAAAATGCGATGATCTTATCGGAAGCGATCGAAGCGGCTCTGTCAGAGATCGATCCCGAAAATGCAGCTGTCTATCAGGATAATCTGGATAACTATAAAGCGGAGCTTGCGGCTCTGGACAAGAAGTACGAAGAGGTTGTGTCTGCTGCTGCAGTTAAGACGTTGCTGTTTGGCGACCGTTTTCCGTTCCGCTATCTTGCGGATGACTACGGCCTGTCCTATTATGCGGCTTTTCCCGGCTGCTCTGCGGAGACCGAAGCCAGTTTTGAGACCATTTTGTTTCTGTCCGAAAAAGTGAAGGAACTGTCGCTCCCGGCGGTACTGACGATCGACGGCAGTGATAAAAAGATCGCGGAGACCGTTGCCGCAAATGCCGGGGTAAGCGCAAAGATCCTGACGCTTGATTCCATGCAGTCGGTCAAAAAGGAAGAGATTGACACCGGGACGACATATCTGTCGCTGATGGAGAAGAACTTATCTGTCTTGCAGGAAGCCCTGCAGTAAGAAGCTGTCTTGCAAAGACCGTGGATGAACGGTCCGGGGTAAGACGGCAGCAATATATCATTAAGGAGCCGGAGATGCTGGAAAAACTGATCTTATATCTGTCCCATCCGATCGTGCGGTATGCACTGATCGTCAGCGTGCTGATCGCCCTGTGCGCGGCACTGCTTGGCGTGACGCTTGTTCTGAAACGCTATTCCTATATCGGAGACGGCCTTTCCCATGTGGCTTTCGGTGCGCTCGCCATTGCGACGGTGCTGAACCTGTCCAACGAGATGATGCTTGTGCTGCCGGTCACGGTGCTTTGTGCGATCCTTCTGCTCAAAAGCGGACAGAACGCAAAGATCAAAGGGGATGCGGCGATCGCGATGTTCTCGGTCGGTGCGCTGGCGCTCGGCTATCTTCTGATGAATATCTTTTCCACTTCTTCGAACCTGACCGGGGATGTCTGCAGCACCCTGTTCGGTTCGACTTCGATCCTGACGCTGAGCCTGAAAGATGTCATCATCTGCGTGGTCTTATCCCTGATTGTGATCGCGCTTTATGTGGTGTTCTATCATAAGATCTTTCTCGTGACTTTTGATGAAAATTATGCAAGAGCCTCCGGCGTCAAAGTAGACAACTACAACATGCTGATCGCCGTGATCACCGCAGTCATCATCGTTCTTGCCATGAATCTGGTGGGATCGCTCCTGATCTCCGCGCTCGTGATCTTCCCGGCTTTGTCCGCCATGCGCATCTTTCACAGCTTTATGAAAGTCACGGTCTTCTCGGCGATCCTCTCCGTGATCTGCACGCTGCTCGGTATTTTCGTTTCCATCCTGTCCGGGACGCCCGTAGGATCGACCATTGTTGCGGCCGACATTCTCGCGTTTGCGCTCTGTTATCTTTTCGGCGCCGTCCGCGCAAGGGTTGCATAAATGCTTTTCACACCGCTATTGACAGAATGTCATGCGGGGATTACAATACATTCAATCTGACGGAAAGATTCGATCTGACCGAAAGTGCGAAAAGGATAGATGAAATCTGATTTTGGATGAATTCTGCTATTTTGCCGTGCTTTCGCACGGCTTATTTTTTTACAGAAAGGAAAGTCCGAAAGATCACATCCGGACTTTATTGGTGGCCGTAGCAGGCGCGGCACCGATCGCACCATGCCTGCGGCAAGGAACAGAAAATGGAACAGAAAATGGAACAGAAGGATACCCGCGTTGCCGTGATCGGCATCATTGTCGAGAATCCGGACAGCGTGGCAAAGCTGAATGACATCCTGACAAAACACAGGGAACATATCATCGGCCGGATGGGGCTGCCTTACGACAAGAAGAAGATCAGCTGTATCACGGTGGTGATCGATGCGGCGCAGAACGAGATCAACACGCTCTGCGGCCAGATCGGCAAGCTGGACGGCGTTTCTTCCAAAGCCGCATTCAGCAATATCTAAGTGTAGAAACAACAGCATTCAGCAATATCCAGGGAAGATCATGACAGAGGACCTGCTTGAAAAACTGAAAACGGAAAAGGCTCTTACACGGGAGGAATATCTGCTCCTGATCAGAAACCGCGAAGAGACCGGTAACGGTGAAAGGATCTCAGACCGGGCGGCAGAGCTTGCTGCTTGTGTGCGCGATGAGATCTACGGGAAAAAAGTCTACATCCGCGGTCTGATCGAGTTTACGAATTACTGTAAGAACAACTGCTATTATTGCGGGATCCGCGCCGGAAATGCCAAAGCGGAGCGGTACCGCCTGATGCCGGATGAGATCCTAAGCTGCGCGGACAGCGGCTATGAACTCGGCTTTCGCACCTTTGTCCTGCAGGGCGGGGAAGACCCTTACTATACGGATGAGATCCTGACTTCGATCGTAAGGAAGATCAAGGAAAAATATCCCGACTGCGCGGTAACGCTTTCTGTCGGGGAGCGTCCGTATGAGAGCTATAAGAAGTTAAAAGAGGCAGGCGCGGACCGTTATCTTTTGAGGCACGAGACCGTAAACCGTAAGCATTACGCCAAACTGCACCCGGAAGAGATGAGTTGGGAACACCGGATGCAGTGCTTGAGAGATCTGAAGGAACTCGGATTCCAGACCGGCGCGGGCTTCATGGTCGGATCGCCCGGACAAACGGAAGAAGACCTTGCGGACGAGCTGCTGTTTCTTAGGGAACTAAGGCCCGAGATGGTCGGGATCGGCCCCTTCATTCCGCATCAGGATACTCCGTTTGGCAGCAGGGAGCAGGGAAGCGCAAAGCTGACGCTTTTCTTACTGTCACTGATCCGCTTAACGCTCCCGGATGTGCTGCTTCCGGCAACGACGGCGCTCGGGACCATCGATCCGATGGGACGGGAAAAAGGGATCTTAAGCGGCGCCAACGTGCTGATGCCGAATCTGTCGCCCGTAAACGTCAGAGGAAAGTATCTGCTCTATGACAATAAGATCTGCACCGGCGAAGAGGCCGCGCAGTGCATCGAATGCTTAAAGAGAAGAATTGAAAAGACCGGCTGCACGATCGTGACAGACCGCGGAGACCATAAGGTTCTTTAGAAAGAGAGGAAAGAGAAATGAAGTATGACGCAAAATCAATGAAAGCAGAGGAATTCATCCATGACGGAGAGATCCGGGAGACCGTGCAGTATGCTAAGGACCATAAAGACGATCTGGCCCTGATCGATGAGATCCTTGAAAAAGCAAAAAAGCGCAAAGGCTTAAGCCACAGGGAAGCGAGTGTCCTGCTTGCCTGTGAGGATGAAGGAAAAGTCAGGGAGATCTACGATCTTGCCGAACAGATCAAAAAAGATTTTTACGGGAACAGGATCGTGCTGTTCGCACCGCTCTACCTGTCTAATTACTGTGTCAACGGGTGTCTCTACTGTCCGTATCATCTGAAGAACAAGCACATCCCGAGAAAGAAACTGACGCAGGAAGAGGTGGCAAAAGAAGTCATCGCCCTGCAGGATATGGGACACAAACGGCTTGCGATCGAATCCGGCGAGGATCCGGTCAACAATCCGATCGAATACATTTTGGAGTGCATCAAGACGATCTACTCGATCAAACATAAGAACGGCGCGATCCGCAGGGTCAATGTCAATATCGCGGCCACGACCGTCGAAAACTATAAGAAATTAAAAGATGCCGGGATCGGCACCTACATCCTGTTCCAGGAGACCTACAACAAGGAACAGTATGAGATCCTGCATCCCACAGGCCCGAAACACAATTACGCTTACCATACAGAAGCTATGGACCGCGCCATGGAAGGCGGCATCGATGATGTCGGGATCGGCGTGCTGTTCGGTCTGGACAATTACGCATATGAATTTGCAGGCCTCCTGATGCACGCAGAACATCTTGAAGCCGTGCACGGCGTCGGACCGCACACGATCAGCGTGCCCAGGGTAAAGCCTGCCGATGACATCGATCCGGGTGATTTTGATAACTCTTTAAGTGATGAGATGTTCTGCAAGATCGCTGCCTGCATCAGGATCGCCGTACCCTATACCGGCATGATCATTTCCACGAGGGAAACACCGGAGGTCAGGGAGAAGATCATCCGTCTCGGCGTCAGCCAGATCAGCGGCGGCTCGAGAACTTCCGTCGGCGGTTACGCTGAAAAAGAGCGTCCGCACGATACGGAACAGTTTGACGTTTCCGACAACCGGACGCTGGATGAAGTGGTGAACTGGCTGATGAGAGCCGGCTATATTCCTTCCTTCTGCACGGCCTGCTACAGAGAGGGCAGGACCGGCGACCGCTTCATGGAACTGTGCAAATCCGGGCAGATCCAGAACTGCTGTCACCCGAATGCGCTGATGACACTGAAGGAATTCCTGATCGACTACGCATCGGACGATACGAAGAAGATCGGCGAAGAAGTGATCGAAAGAGAGATCGGTACGATCCCGAAGGAAAAAGTCCGCGAGATCGTCAAAGAGCGTCTCGTCAAGATCGCTGACGGGGAGAGAGACTTCCGCTTCTGATTTTTATAAGGGATATGATTTTTATAAAGGATTTGTTTTTTATAAAGGATTTGAGGAAAGAGCATGAGTCTGAATGATACGCCGATGGCGGAGAGAACACATATCGGTTTTTTCGGCTTAAGAAACGCGGGAAAAAGCAGTCTGGTCAACAGGATCACGAACCAGCCGGTTTCTCTGGTAAGTGACATCAAAGGCACGACGACGGACCCCGTCAGAAAGAGCATGGAGCTTTTGCCCCTCGGCCCGGTCACGATCATCGACACACCGGGCTATGATGATGAAGGGATGCTGGGAGAGCTTCGGATCGGACGGACCAAGGAGGTGCTCTCAACCTGCGACATTGCCGTGCTTGTTGTCGAAAAGGAAGAGCTGCAGGAGGCGGAAGAACAGCTGCTTGACCTGATCAAAGCCAGACAGATCCCCTGTGTGATCGCAAGGAACAAAACGGACCTTGACGCAAAGACCCTGCAGCAGGATCCGGCACGGGAACTGCAGGGCTTTCCACAGGAACTGCAGGGCTTTCCGCTGTATTTTGTCTCGGCAAAGAGCGGGGTGGGCATAGAAGAGCTGAAGGAAGCGATCGCTGCCGCCGCAAAGGGAACCGTAAAAGAGATGCGGCTGGTCGCGGACCTGATCCGGAAAGGCGACACGGTCGTGCTGGTCATTCCGATTGACACCTCTGCCCCCAAAGGCAGGCTGATCCTGCCGCAGCAGCAGGCGATCCGGGATATCCTGGATGCGGATGCTGTCAGTATGGTGACTTCGGTGGAAGGGCTGCCGGATACACTGGCACGCCTGAAAGAGCCGCCTGCGCTTGTGATCACGGATTCGCAGGCATTTGCAAAAGTCATGAAACTGGTACCCGAAGAGATCCCGCTGACCTCGTTTTCCATCCTGATGGCGCGCTACAAGGGATTTTTATGGGAAGCCGTCGAAGGCGCAAAGGCCATCGACCGTCTTGAAGATCATGCGAAGATCCTGATCGCGGAAGGCTGCACGCACCACAGGCAGTGTGAGGACATCGGGACCGTCAAGCTCCCGGCCTGGCTGAAAAAATACACCGGAAAAGACTTTGAACTGACGTTTACCTCCGGGCACGGGTATCCTGAGAACTTAAGTGATTTTGACCTGATCATCCACTGCGGTGCCTGCATGTTAAACGACAACGAAGTCAGAAACCGCATGCTTTCGGCGCAAAAAAAAGCCGTTCCGTTTACGAATTACGGTACGGCCATTGCGCATATGAACGGGATCTTAAAAAGGAGCATCGCTCCGGTATCTAATTAGCGGCCCGGTTCAGGAATTCTTCGGAGATCTCCAAGGTCTTCGTGCGGAAAGCTTCGCTGATGGAAACCCTGCTGACAGGCTTTCCGAACAGATAACCCTGCAGCCGCTCGCACCCGATCTCCTTGAGAAAATCCGCCTGTTCCCTGGTTTCGACACCTTCCGCAAGGGCTTTCATATCAATCTGTTCCGCAAGCCGGACGATGCTGTTTAAGATCGTGCCGGCTTTTTTGTTGCCGGAGAAATTGGTCAAAAATTTCATGTCGATCTTCATCACGTCAAACTTGAAATCCTTGAGTACATTCAGCGAAGAGTAGCCTGCGCCAAAATCATCGAGCCAGAGCGCGTAGCCGGCGTCCCGGAACTTCTCGATCGTTTCGGTCAGAAGATCGGCATTCCGGTCCATGACGCTTTCCGTGATCTCGATATGGAAATACTCGCGCGGTAGCCGGTACTGCTCCCGATAGGTTTCGCAGATCTTCAGCATATCGGCGACTTCAAAATCAATAAAGGAAAAATTGATCGATACGGGAACCGCGGCCGAAAACTGATCGATGGCATCGCGCATGTCCTTACAGGTGTTTTCGATGACACAGATATCCAGCTTGTGGATCTGCCGGTATTCCTCAAGAACCGGGATAAAATCACCCGGGGAAAGGAAGCCGTATTCCGGATCCTCCCATCTGGCCAGAGCTTCCAGACCGCAGACCTTGCCGGTTTTGGACCAGACCACCGGCTGATAGTATACCTTGATGTAGCCGGCCTCGATCGCGTGGTCGATGTTGTTGACGATGTATTGCTTTTTATGGAACTCAAGATCCAGATCGTCGTTATACTCCGCATAGTTTCTGTCATAGTATTTCTTGATGCTGCCGCAGGCATAGCGCGCTCTGTCACAGGCGATGGCGGGATCCGTATCTCTTGCCGGCGTGAAGGCGCCTGCCTTGATCCCGAGATAGACATCAGTACGCTTTTCATTGATCTTTGCCCGGATGATAGAAAGGCGCTCCTCTGTATTGTCCGCATCGGAAAGGACGACAAAGTGGTCATCGGAGAAGCGGGCGAGCGGCACGTCATGGAAGACTTCTTTTAGGACCTCAGCGACCCGGACAAGAAAATCATTTCCCTCCTGGAAGCCGTATTTGTCGTTGTAGGTTTTGAAATTCTCGATATCGATAAAAAGAAAACGCTTTTTCGAAGGATCTGTTGCGGGATCGGCAAGGACCTGCAGGGCTTCCCTTCTGAAATAATGCATGTTGTGAATGCCGGTCAGCTCGTCATGCAGAGCGACATTTTCCAGACGGCTGTTGACCTGCTCGAGATGTTCATCCTTTCTGGCGCTGACCAGATGCTGGTAATAGACGCCGAAACTGGCCATCAGAAGGGATACGAAGGTGATGAACAGGTTGACTTTTGTGGCATAGGATGCGTCTTTTCCGAAGTCCATGACAAAATAGAAGGCGCAAAACGATGCCGTCATGATCAGGAAAGAGAGCAGAGGCTTCATGGCCAGGATACAGGTCACGAAGATGAGCATGGTAAGAAAAGTCAGGACCTGCTCGCCTTTGACATAGTCCAGATAGGAAATATAGATCCCGAATAGGATCGCGACTACGGAAAAGGAAACGAGAGCTACGGTGCCGAGGCGGTAATCATGGCTTTTGGCATGGGTATATCTGAAAGCGTGGATAAACAGGAAGATGGAAACGGCCAGCAAAAGCACATAGGATGTCAGGTGCTGTGCAAACCAGCTGGCGCTTCTTGCGTGCTTGTCGGTGTACATTTCGACAAACAGGCTCACGATCATCCAGACCTCAAGTGCGCTCACGATGAACGACATGTAGGTTGCGGACTGCATATTTGCCATGCGGAAATAGTTCTTAACGTATGGCGAGTGCGGCTCCAGACCGAGCCTGCGTTTGATGTTCTTGAACATATGCTTCCCGATCCTTAAGGTTTGTTAGGCGCTTTCATAGTAGCACAGATCACTGGTTTTCTCAAGGAAGCGGGGGCGGGTGATTTTTACGGAAAATCCATCGGGGCCGGGGAGTAGGGTAAAGTTTTTGTAGGAAAATAAAATAAAGAGAAAGCACCTGGTCCTTGTGTTAGGATTGAGTTGACAGACAAAATCCAAAGGAGGGTGC
>CACZBD010000014.1 GCA_902779305.1 uncultured Lachnospiraceae bacterium
TTGCTTCGCAAATATGGCACAGTCCTCGATAGCTCAATGGTAGAGCATTCGGCTGTTAACCGAAGGGTTGTTGGTTCGAGCCCAACTCGGGGAGTATATTAGATTTCGGACCTTTAGCTCAGTTGGTTAGAGCATCCGGCTCATAACCGGACGGTCCTGGGTTCGAGTCCCCGAAGGTCCACTAAAGGGTATAAAAAATGAGAAAAAACGGTTGGATGAAGCTCCGACCGCTTTTTTATTGTCTTTATGGAGCATTAATGCTGAGATCAGGCTTTGACATTACGATAGTCGGACGGTGATTTTCCAAAGTGCCGCTTAAATGCCTTGGAGAATGTGAATGTATCTTTGTATCCGACATTCAGCGCCACCTGACTGACGCTGATCGAGCTGTCCGTCAGTAGTTTCACGGCCATCTTCATCCGGTAGGTCAGAAGATAATCCTGCAGAGAATAACCGGTCGCATCTTTAAATAGGCGCGTCAGATAACTTCTGTTGAGCCCGAGGGAAAACGCGATGTTGTCGATTTTGACCGGCTCCGAATACTTGAGCTGAATGTAGGAGATCACGTTTTTGACATAGACAAGAGAATTGCTGATCGCCGCCTCTTCTTTGTTTGCGGAGTTTTCGATCATATAGTCGCAGATCTTATAGAGTGTTCCGACACAATAATACTGCCTGGTGTAGTTGTTCAGAATGTCCATGGCGAGATCTTCGATTTCCTTGGAGCAGGAGAGAGAAGTATAAACGGGATGCTCCGAGGTCAGGCCGGCCTCTTTTAAGATCAGCGGGATCTTGGGTCCTCCGATATGAAACCAGATGTATTCCCAGGGGTCTTCCTCATCGGCCTGATAGAACGCACGCGTGTTGTCCGGGATCAGGAATGCTTGATGCGCATGGATGTTGTACTGCCGGTTATTGATCTTGAGGATCCCTTTCCCTTTTACAATGAAATGCAGGATGATCCTGTTTTTGACAAAGTGTTCATAGGAATACAGCGGCTCGCATTTATTTCTGCCGACCTCATAGAGATAAAAATCATCCGAATCCTCATAATTGACGAATTTACAAAAATCACAACCTTCCAGTTCCTGCGGCATGAACGATCCTCCGATCTGATTTTAAGAATTCATATGAAAATCAAAACATTGTAACCGATGATTCGACTATACCTTATTTTCATAAATCTTTCAAACATTCGTTTCAGCGGGTCACATTTTGACATGCTTTTCTCAAATAATGACATTCCGAATAGGCACATTAGGGCATATACTTATCTTACCCTGTCCCAAACATAATTCTTTTATCACAGTTATTTTTGAAAGGTTATACGAATGAACATTATTTGGCACAACCAATCCAAACAGTATCATTTGTTTAACGAGAAGATCAGTTATATCATGTGCGTTACCCCTGTGGGAGAGATCGGCAGTATCTATTTCGGGAAGCGCATTCATGATAAAGACGATATGTCCTATGTCATCAACCGTTTCGCGTTGCCCAATGTGACTGTGGACCCGGATACGGAAAGCTATTCGATGGAATTAAACCGCCAGGAATACCCGTCGTTCGGGACGACCGATTTTGGAACACAGGCCTATGAAGTGGAGCAGCCAAACGGGTCAAGGATCAGTTCATTTGTCTACCGCAATCACAGGATCTATCGGGGAAAACCTGCGATAACGGGACTTCCTGCCACATATGCGAGTGAAGAGGAGGCCATGACGCTTGAGATCACGCTGGCGGATAACTTTGCCAAAATGACCCTTACTCTGTTCTACACCATTTTTAAGGATCACCCGGTCATTGCAAGGCATGTGGCGTTTAAAAATGAGGGAGCTTCCGCGGTCAAGCTGACACGCGCACTCAGTGCCTGCGTGGACCTGCCGGACATGGATTACGAATGGATGCAGTTCTCCGGCGCCTGGGCAAGAGAACGGATCCCGGAGGTGAAGAAGATCTCGACGGGCGCACTCTCTATTGAGAGCAAGCGCGGCACATCCAGTGCGAATCAGAATCCGTTTGTGATCGTCAAGAGACCGGATACGGATGACTTTATGGGCGAAGCATTTGGCTTCTCGTTTGTTTACAGCGGCAATTTCCTTGCCAAAGCGGAAGGAAACAGTTTCGGCCGCCTGCGGGTCCTGATGGGGATCCATCCGGACAGATTCACATGGGTTCTTAACCCGGGCGAAATATTTGAAACGCCGGAAGTCGTGATCGCCATGACGGACTGCGGACTCAATGGGTTAAGCCAGACTTATCACGAACTCTATAACAACCATCTTGTCAGAGGAAAATGGAAAAATACGCCAAGGCCGATCCTGATCAATAACTGGGAAGCGACTTTCATGGATTTTGACGAAGAAAAGATCCTTTCCATTGCAAGGACAGCCAGGGAAGCCGGCGTGGAGTTGTTTGTTCTGGATGACGGCTGGTTTGGAGAGCGGAATGATGATTATGCAGGCCTTGGAGACTGGATCGAAAACCCGAAAAAGCTCCCGCAGGGCATGGCGGGACTTTCCAGCAAGATCAATGCGCTCGGCATGAAATTCGGCTTCTGGATCGAGCCCGAGATGGTGAATCCCAACAGTAATCTTTTCAGAAGGCATCCGGAATGGGTGCTGGCTGCGCCGGGAAGAAAATCATCCCTCGGCAGGCATCAGCTGGTGCTTGATTTTTCCAGGGAAGAAGTGGTTGACCACATCTACGGCATGCTGAAAAAAGTGATCGGCGATGCAAAGATCAGTTATATCAAATGGGACATGAACCGCTCTCTAACTGAGGTTTTCAGCCCGGATCTCAATGCGGACGAACAGGGAATGGTCTATCATAAGTATGTTCTCGGTGTTTACAGCCTTTATGAGAGACTGACCAACGAGTTTCCGGACATCCTGTTTGAATCCTGCTCTTCCGGAGGAAACCGGTATGATGCCGGAATGCTCTATTATGCGCCGCAGGCATGGTGTTCGGACAATACGGATTCGATCGACCGGATCAGGATCCAGTACGGCACTTCTTACGGGTATCCGATCTCTTCCATCGGCGCGCATGTTTCCGCAGTGCCGAATCAACAGACGGGACGTACGGCGCCGATCGAAACACGTGCCAATGTGGCATATTTTGGCACGTTCGGTTATGAACTGGACCTGAATACGCTCAGTGAAGAAGAGTTCGACAAGGTGAAGGAACAGATCCGTTTTATGAAAGAACACCGGGAACTGCTCCAGTTCGGAACGTTTTTCAGGCTGCGCTCGCCGTTTGAAACGGATCAGGCGGCATGGATCGTGGTTTCAAAAGACAGAAAAGAAGCGATCTTCGGCTTTTACTGCCTGCGCTCAAATGTCAACATGATGCCGGGCTTCTTAAAACTGGCGGGCCTTGACCCGGATGCTCTCTATGAGCTTGACGGGGAAGAATACTACGGTGACGAATTGATGCATATGGGTGTGGCTTTGACCGACCTGTGCTCCGACGGGCTGGCTACGGGTAAGGATTTTGTATCCTATGTAAAGACATTGAAAGTCAAATAACGATATCACAAATTGACATCAAGACAACACGAAATACCATACCCAAAAGGAATTGTATTGATTATGATTTGTTTGTAAACGTGTTTGGGACAGGGAGAAGGTAGAAACACGATTTTAAAAGGAGGGATTAACGAATGAAAAAGAAAATGTTAGCCATTATTCTGAGCGCCGTAACAGCGATCTCCATGATCGGTTGTGGTGGAGCGGCGCAGGAGGCAGCTCCCGCAGCAGCTGTTGAGGAAGCGCCTGCAGCTACCGAAGAGGCAGCACCCGCTGCTGCTGAAGAGGAAGCACCTACAAGTATCGGTGAGAGCGTGGAAGGCCAGCTTTCCGTTACGATCTGGGATGAAGGACAGAGACCGGGCCTTCAGCAGATCATCGACGAGTGGAGCGCACAGTCCGGTATTCAGGCTACGATCCAGGTTGTTGACTGGAACAACTACTGGACACTGCTTGAAGCAGGTGCGACAGGCGGAGAACTTCCGGATGTGTTCTGGATGCACTCAAATGTTGCGCAGAAATACATGGAGAACGACCAGCTTCTGGATCTGACAGACAGGATCGCAGCAAGCGACAAGATCGATCTTGGCAACTACTATGAAGGTATCGTAAACCTGTATCAGTCCGGCGGCAAACAGTATGCGGTTCCGAAAGACATCGATACGATCGCTCTTTGGTACAACAAGACCATCTTTGATGAGATGAATGTTCCTTATCCGGATGACACATGGACATGGGATGATTTTGCAGATGCGGCAGCAAAACTTACCAATGATGATCATTGGGGATATGCGATCGCGCCGGGCAACAACCAGGAAGGTTATTACAACACGATCTACTCTATGGGCGGATATGTGATCAGCGATGACAAGAAGACTTCCGGAATGGATGACCCGAATTCCATCAAGGCGATGAAACTGTTCACAGACATGATCGCAGCAGGTTCCTGCCCGGATCTTGCAACGGTATCCGAGACGGCTCCCAACGAGCTCCTGTGTGCCGGCAAAGTGGCAATGTCCATCAACGGTTCCTGGATGCTGGCAGGCTATCGTGACAATGAATACGCAGCAGCAAACTGTGACGTGGCAGTGCTTCCGTTCACGAATTCTCCGGATGACAGAGTTTCCATCTATAACGGACTTGGATGGGCTGCAGCAGCAAACACCAAGAATCCGGATGCGGCATGGAGCCTGATCGAGTATCTCGGATCCAAGGAAGCACAGTTAAAGCAGGCCGAACTCGGTGTAACAATGTCTGCATACATGGGAACATCCGATGCATGGGTTAACAGCGTTGACTGCTTCGATCTGAACGGTCATATGAAGATGCTGGATGCGAAACTGGTGTTCAGACCTTACTCCAGAGATACGACGGTTTGGGAAGATATGATGATCGAGAAACTGCAGGATGCATGGACAGGCGAGAAGCCGGTTGATGAGGTTTGCAAAGACATCGCTGCGGAGATGAACGAGGATCTGGCAGAAGAGTAACAGCAAACAGTAATAAGATCTGAATGAATGTGATAAAATGAGGGTGTGCGGTGGGTTGGCCCATGGTCGCACCCTCATTTTCAAATCGCAGGATTAGATAAGGAGAAAACTGTGAACACAAAGCCGAAGAAAAAAATGTCAGCAAGACAGAAGAGCGAATTTATTTGGGGCTGGATCTTTATTCTTCCGACCATGCTCGGACTGATCGTACTGAATATTTATCCGATGATCGATACGGTCATCCAGAGCTTTTACAAAACCGGTGATTTTGGCAAAGGAAATGTATTTGTCGGTCTCAAGAACTATGAAAAAGTCTTGGGGGATGCCGAAGTGTGGCAGGCTCTTTGGAATACGATCAAGTATGCGATCGTGGAAGTTCCCGTTTCGGTGGTCATTGCCCTGCTGCTTGCGGTGCTTTTGAATAAAAAGCTGAAGGGCAGAAGCGCTTTTCGGACGATCTTTTTCCTTCCGATGGTCGTTGCTCCGGCTGCCATTGCCATGGTATGGAAATGGCTCTACAATTCCAATTTCGGCCTGATCAACAACCTGCTCCATATCAAGGTGAACTGGATCTCGAATCCGCAGATCGCCATCTATTCGATCGCCGTGATCGGGATTTGGTCGGTGCTCGGATACAATATGGTCCTCTTTCTTGCCGGATTGCAGGAGGTCCCGAAAGATTACTATGAGGCTGCGGAAATAGACGGCGCAAACGGTTTCAATAAACTCATGCATATCACGGTGCCGCTGATCTCTCCGACGATCTTCTTCGTGATCGTGACCAGGATCATCGGAGCAATGCAGGTATTTGACCTGATCTATATGATGATCGACTTAAACAACCCGGCGTGGAAAAAGACGGAATCCCTGGTATTCCTGTTTTACAAGTATTCTTTTGAGCAGAGCAAAAAGGGGTACGGCGCGACGGTTGTTGTCGTGTTGCTCGTTGTGATCCTGATCCTTACAGTCATCCAGTTGATCGGGCAGAAAAAATGGGTTCATTACGAATAGGAGCAAAGAGATGAAGAAGAAGATAATCAGCAATACAATCATATATCTGATCCTGATCTTTGTATCGGTCACTATGCTCGTGCCGTTTTTATGGATGTTTCTCACAGCGTTCAAAACGGTGGCAGAGACCATGCAGGTAGACCCGTTCGTGATCATTCCGAGAGTATGGCAGACACAGAATTTCGGGAATGTCATCAAGGCAATGGATTTTGTCAGACTCTATGCCAATACGCTCGGCATGGTTGGCCTGCGCATCCTGTTCGCCGTACTGACAGCCACTCTGAGCGGTTATGCGTTTGCAAGACTGCATTTTAAAGGTAAAAATGCGATGTTTGCACTGGTGCTTCTGCAGATGATGATCCCCGTGCAGATCTTCATCATTCCCCAGTATGTCATGGTGAGCAAACTGCATCTGACAAATACGATCATGGGACTGGTCTTTCCGGGCGTTGTATCCGCGTTCGGCACGTTCCTGCTGCGACAGGCGTATCTGCAGCTTCCGAAGGATCTGGAAGAAGCGGCAAGGCTTGACGGCTGCAATATTCCGCAGACATTTCTCTTTGTCATGGCGCCCCTTACCAAGTCCGCCATGGTGGCACTCGGGATCTTCACTGCCGTATTTGCATACAAAGACCTGATGTGGCCGATGATCGTCTGCCCCGATAATCGCGCGACTACACTCGCAAGCGCACTTGCCAAAATGAACGGGCAATATCAGCAGAAATATCCGGAACTCATGATGGCAGCACTGATCTCGTGCGTTCCGATGATCATTCTTTACATCATTTTCCAGAAACAGTTTATTGAAGGGATCGCAACTTCAGGCAGTAAGCTTTGATCCGGGGTTATTTGCATTTCGGACCGGCCGGGGGACATGATTATGGATCGGATCATCAGAATACCTTTTGAAGATATGGAGGGCATCTACAGGATCACGGATGCCGGCCGGGTTTCTTTTTTGCTGATCCCCAAAGATGCGGGAGAGCTTTATTTGGAAAAAGGAGAAGCGGATCCGCTCATCCAGATCTCCTGCACGGGTGATGCCACTTCGATCGGCTTCAGCGCCGGCGAGACCAGGCATAACAGCGCACTGACACTGTCCATGGTCTATGATGCGCAGGATCTCACGGAAACCGCGACATCAAAGACCGTCACCACCAGAGTAAGATCTCCGGAGGGGATCATCGCGGAGCATGTTGTGATCGCTGAAAAAGGATGCCGCAGCGTCCGGATCCATACAAGGGTGCGGAACGCATCAGGTGTAGATCAAACGCTTGAGGCCCTTTCGTCCGCAAACCTTGGCGGGATCACGCCATATGCCATAGATGAGGCAAGGAACCGGCTTTTTCTGCACAGGATCAGAAGCAGGTGGAGCGAAGAAGGAAGACATGAAAAACGTTCGGTCGAAGAATTGCTGCTGGAGCCGTCCTGGGCAAATTTCGGCGTAAGGGTCGAGAAATTCGGTGCAACCGGATCTATGCCTGTCAGAGGATTTTTCCCTTTTGCTGCCATTGAGGATCAGAAAGCAGGGGTGTTCTGGGCTTTGTCCTGCGTGTGCGAATCTTCATGGCAGATCGAAGCCGTCCGGATCGACCGGAACCTGTGCTTAAGCGCCGGACTTGGAGATTACGAATACGCATTCTGGAGAAAGAATCTTGAGGACGGCGAGAGTTTTAGCACACCGGAAGTATATCTGACGGCGGCTGTCTGTGATTTTGACACGGCATGCGACAGGCTTTTAGATGTACAGAGAATGAAACTGCTGCCTGCGCAGAGAGTTTGTGACCTTCCTGCGATCTTTAACGAGTACTGCACCACATGGGGGAATCCCGGAGAGGAAAGTATTGACGGGATCCTGTCTGCCATTTCTGGAAAGGATTATGAATATTTTGTTATCGATGCCGGCTGGTATGCAGATGAGAACGGCGGCTGGCAGGATAACATGGGGGACTGGCGTGTTTCGCCCAAACTTTTTCCAAACGGGATCCGGCGTGTTGTGCGTAAGATCAATGATGCCGGCATGAAAGCCGGGATCTGGTTTGAACTCGAAGTGGTCGGGAAAGATGCGCATGCCGCATCGGATACGGCACATCTTCTGAAAAGAGACGGAAAGGTCATCATTTCGGGAACCAGACGATTCTGGGATATGCGCAGCGAGTGGGTAAAGGAATACCTTTGCGAAAAGGTGATCGGTTTTTTGAACGAAAACGGATTTGAATATATCAAGATCGATTATAATGACACGATCGGGATCGGGTGCGACGGAGCGGAAAGTGCCGGAGAAGCATTACGGGACTGCATGAATGCCACGAAGGAGTTCTTCCTAAAGATCAGGGAAAAAGTTCCCGGCATCGCGATCGAGATCTGTGCTTCCGGCGGACACAGGCTGGAGCCCGGATTCATGGAACTTGCAGATTATCTGTCCTTTTCCGATGCGCATGAAGAAAAAGAGATCCCGGTGATCGCCCGCGACCTGCAGCGCCTTGTGCTGCCGCAAAAATCACAGATCTGGGCGGTACTCAGAAAAACAGACTCTCTTGAGCGCATTGCCTATTCCGTCTGTGCGGGGATGTACGGCGTTCTTTGTATTTCCGGAGACATGTTTGAATTGTCCTTTGAGCAGAAGGCTCTTGCAAGACAGGGGATTGCCTTTTACAGAAAGGCCTCACCGGTCATTGTAAACGGATATACGAAACGGTTCGGGCCGTTCCAGCAGTCCAACAGAGATCTTAAGGACTATCAGGCAGGCGTCCGCTATGGAGAAGACGGCAGGGTCCTTGTGATCGTGCACTCATTTGCGCATGATGACCTTCAGGAGATCACGATTCCCCTTGACGGGGAGTACCGGATCGATGACAGATATGAAACCGGTGATCATAAGATCACGGCCGGCAAAGGGCAGTTACAGTTCTGCTTTGAAAACGGATTTGATGCTGTTGCTGTTTTGCTTTCGCCGTTATAGGCAGAGAAAGATACTTGAAATGTTGCCGGATTTGGTGTATGTTAATAAATGATTTTGCGATGACTATCATCTGATTGGCCCAGTGGCTCAGTTGGTTAGAGCGCCGCCCTGTCACGGCGGAGGTCACGGGTTCGAGTCCCGTCTGGGTCGTGGTTTGCGCCATATTTGCGAAGCAAATGTGGTGCCCAGTAAGCACGAAGTGCTTACAGGCGACATCTGCGTAGCAGATGTTGTAATGTGCTGTATGCACCAAATGTGGTACATATGCCGCAGTGGCGGAACTGGCAGACGCACAGGACTTAAAATCCTGCGAGGGTTAAACTTCGTACCGGTTCGATTCCGGTCTGCGGCATCTTAAATCCCCAAAACAGTTGCTTTTGGGGGTTTTTCATTTGTGAAAAAAACGGTTCCTGTATTGACGCATTTGCAAAAATCGACCAAAATAAAATCGGAAGTCAGATCAGTCGGAGCTGATCTGATCATGAACAAGAAAGGACAAAAATGCATTACCAAAGTACGATCAGACTGAAAGACGGCAGAGACTGTGTCCTCAGAAATGCAGGAGCAGAAGATGCCGAAGAAGTGATCAGGATTTTTGACCGGACACATGAGGAAACGGATTATCTGCTTTCCTATCCGGATGAGAGTACCCTGACGAAAGAAGGGGAAGAAGAATTTCTAAAGAAACAGACAGAGAGTGAGAATGCCATCGAGCTTTTTGCTCTTGTGGACGGTGTACCCGTTGGCCTTGCCGGATTCAGTCCGGTCGGGGACAAAGAAAAAGTCAGACACCGCGCGGATTACGGGATCAGTATCCTGAAGGAATATTGGGGGCTTGGGATCGGGCGCGCGCTGACAAATGCCTGCATTTCCTGCGCAAAAGCTGCCGGTTACGAGCAGATGGAACTGCAGGTCGTCGCCGAAAACAAAGCCGCCATCAGGCTCTATGAGAGCCTTGGCTTTACGGAATACGGAAGAAATCCGAAAGGATTCCGATCAAGGATCACACTCTGGCAGGAACTGATCCTGATGCGTCTGGAGTTAAAATAGTATGTTTCATTTTGTTGTAGCCATTCAATGTATCAATCTGTCGATCCTGTTTGCCGAATGCTGGATCGTGCTCAGGAACTGGAAGGGAAATCTGCATTCCTATCTGTTCCTAAGCAGCGTTGCGACGCTCATCAATAATCTCGGATATTTGCTTGAAGTTAGCAGTCATACGGAAGAAGCCTGCTTTCAGGCTCTGATCTTTTCCTATTTTGGAAAAGTCTGGACGGCGTATGCGCTGTTCCTCTTCATCACGGAGATCACAAGGACGAAGATCCCGAACGCTGTAAGGGTCATTCTTCCGATCTTAAGCGTGATCGTTCACGTTTCTTTAGCCACAACAAGGTATACAGGTCTGTTTTACGGAGAGATCTATTTTTCAACGGACGGTTCGATCGCAAGGCTGAATCATACGAACGGGATCATGCATCATTTCTGGTTTGCCTTGTTGCTCTTTTATATCGTTTTCGGACTTGTCTGCCTGCTGAAAGCACGCCATAGGGAAAAGAACAGGGTGACGCGGACAAGGTTTCTGATGGTGATCATTGCGATCTTTATCGAGAGCCTGTTTACTATTATCCAGGTTCTGAAATTATTCCCCGTAACACAGGACTACGACCTGACCATGCCGGGCTTTACCTTCGGCGCGGTATTTATGCTCATCGCGATCTTCCGATACAGGCTGCTGGATGCGGAAGCCCTGGCCAGAGAGTATGTGATCGACGAGTTGTCCGAAGCGATCATTGCGACGAATGCGGAAGGCAGAGTGATCTATTACAATAAACCGGCGGAAGCGATCTTGCCGGATCTTGAAAAAGATCCGCAGGATGTGCTCTTACGGTTACGGGAAGTGATCCGGGAAGGAGAACCGTTAAAGATCGGTGACAGGATCTATTCTCCGGAGGAAAATCAGCTCTTACAGGGACAGACTGTAGCCGGCACGCTGTTTTCCCTGACGGATGACACGGAGCACTTTAACTATATGGCCCGGCTTGAGGAGCAGAAACAGATCGCGGACAATGCCAACAAGGCAAAATCCTCCTTCCTTGCCAACATGTCCCATGAGATCCGTACCCCGATCAATGCGGTGCTCGGCATGGACGAGATGATCCTAAGGGAAGCGAATGAACCGGAGATCTTATCCTATGCAAAGGACATTCATTCGGCGGGCCGGACGCTTCTGTCGCTGGTCAACGATATCCTTGATTTCTCCAAGATCGAAGAAGGACGGATGGAGATCCTTCCGACGCAGTATGAACTGGCTTCTCTTGTCAATGACCTGGTGAATATGATCCGGGAGCGGGCGGAGAAGAAGGGGCTGAAACTGGAAGTCAGCGTTGATGAAAAGATCCCGCATCTTCTGTACGGCGACGAGGTCCGCATCAAACAGATCGCGCTGAATCTTCTGACGAATGCCGTTAAATATACGGAAGCCGGCGAAGTACGCATTGAAGTGGGCTTCAGGAAAGAGTCCGATGAGGAAATCTTTTTGAACTTCCGGATCTCGGATACCGGCATCGGGATGAAAGAAGAGGACATGGACAAGCTGTTCTCGCCGTTTTCGAGGATCGAAGAAGAGCGGAACCGTACCATCGAAGGCACCGGCCTTGGCATGAGCATCGTTAAGCAGCTGCTGGCCCTGATGGACAGCAGCCTGGATGTAAAGAGCGTTTACGGGGAAGGGTCGTCATTTTCTTTTGAGATCAGACAGGAGGTTGTAAAATGGGAACCTGTCGGAAATGATGCCACACGGTTCGCTTCGGGGAACAGGCGGGAAGAGGTTTACCGCGAACTTTTCCATGCGCCGGATGCACATATTCTGGTCGTGGATGACACGGAGGTCAACCTGAACGTGATCTGCAATCTGCTGAAGAAAACACAGGTTGGCATCGATACGGCACTGTCCGGCAAGGATGCGCTCTTTGCGGCGATGAACCGGAACTATGATGTGATCTTTATCGATCATATGATGCCCGATATGGACGGGATCGAAACACTGAAGAGGCTGAAGAGTGAGACGGATCCCAAAGGGACGGTCTATGTGGCGCTCACCGCAAACGCGGTATCGGGGGCCAGGGAGCGGTATCTGAATGCGGGGTTTGATGATTATCTTTCCAAACCGGTGGACGGAAGGCGCCTCGAGGAGATGCTGAAGGAATACCTCCCGAAAGAGAAACTGCAGCAACCCGATACGAAGGTCCGTAAAAATCACCCGGTTCCCGATCTTTCCGAAGGGAAGAAGATCCTGGTGGTGGATGATGACGAAGTGGCTCTGGAGACGGCCGCGGAGATCTTAAAGGATGATTTTGCCATCGTGGGCTGTCTTGATGGCAGAGAAGCCGTGAAGCTTGCCAAAGAAGAGCAGCCCGCGCTGATCCTATTGGACATCAATCTGGTCGGGATCACCGGATTTGAAGTGCTTTCACAGTTAAAAGAAGAGCCGCTTGTAGGAGAGATCCCGGTGATGTTCATCACAGCGGATGAAGACAGGGAAAAGGAAGTGTTAGGGCTTAAAAACGGCGCCCTTGATTTTGTCAGGAAGCCGTTTGTACCGGAAGTTCTCTTGCAGAGAAGCAAGAGGATCATCGCGCTTGACAGGTTCCAGAAGGATCTGCAGGGAGAGGTGATCCGGCAGACCGGAAGAGCCGAGAGACTGACCAGGGAAATGATGGCGGCGCTTTCGCATACGGTCGATGCCAAGGACCATTACACGAACGGTCATTCCGCCCGCGTGGCGGCCTATGCGGCCGAGATCGGAAGACGCCTCGGAAAGAGTCTTGCAGAGCAGAATAAACTCTATGAGATCGGTCTGCTCCATGATATCGGCAAGATCGGGATCCCGGAGGAGATCATCAATAAAACGGAAAGACTGACGGACGAGGAATTCGGCAGGATCAAGGAGCATACCGTGATCGGAAATGAGATCCTAAAAGGCATTTCCGACCTTCCGGAGCTCGCCCTTGGCGCGCGTTCCCATCATGAACGTTACGGCGGCGGCGGATATCCGGACGGACTGATGGGCGAAGAGATCCCGGAAGTTGCAAGGATCATCTGCGTTGCGGATTGTTATGATGCGATGACGAGTACACGTACTTATTCCAAACCCAAGGAACAATCGGCGGTGCGTAAGGAGATCGAAAGATGCTCCGGCATCCAGTTTGATCCGCGGGTCGCAGCCGTCATGCTTGCCATGATCGATGACGACACGGAATATCTGATGAATGAGCGTCACGACTCGCGGTCGGTTTGGAAAGGAAGCGACTATTTCTGGAGTTCCGCCGAAGAGAAGCCGGATGAGGCGGCAACGGAAGCTGAGCCTGATGCGGAAGAGGTCGAGATCCCGCAGTGGCTCATGGAGATCCCGGAACTTGATGTTTCAAAGGGCATCGGAAACTGCGGTTCGAAGGAAGGATTCCTGTCCGTTCTCAAGACTTTTTACAAGACTGCCGGTACAAAAGCAGGCGAGATCGAAGACTTGTACAGGAAACAGGATCTTGAGAACTACACGATCAAGGTGCATGCCCTGAAGAGTTCCGCGAGGATCATCGGCGCCGAAGTGCTTTCTGAGATGGCAAAAGACCTGGAACTTGCCGGGAAGGCCAAAGATACGGACAAGATCCAGGCGCAGACAGAGGACCTTCTGAAAGCCTACCGCGCATTGAACGAACGTTTATCTCCGCTTGAGAAAGATCATTCTCCCAAAAAGGAATTCAATGGTAAAATGCGAAAAGAGGCTTTTCAAACGATCGAGGAGATCGCGCTTGGCATGGATTACGGCATGCTGGAAGGGGTGCTTAAGGAACTGAAAAACTACGAACTGTCCGATGCGGATGAAAAGACGGTACAGGCGGTCGAGGAAGCGTTTTTGCGCCTGGACTGGGACAGCATCCTTCGGACCGTACGGGATGCGTACTGATGTGAAGATCACGGCTTCAGCCTTTTGATCAGGCGGAAAGGAAACGGAGAAAAAGATGGAAGATCGGATCAGAGAACAGGGTAAGGTGCTCATTGTCAGCCCGGCGGAGAGCTTCCTTGCCAAAAGTCTGGTATCGAAACTGGAAGAACACGATCTTGGCGTGATCTATTCGCGCGGCGAGATCAAAGACATCAGCGAAAAGCGTGAGGAAACGGAACTGATCATTCTGTTCCTTGACGAGGATGGGCCTGAAATGACGGAAAGCCTTGTCTATCTGAAGGACCTTGCCAGCGACCTCGACCGGAAGTTCGTTTTGATCGGAGATGAGGAAGCATTCGAACGGGTGAAAAAAACAATTCCCGAAACGCTGCTTCTTGCCTGCTTCAGACGTCCGCTTGCGATGGACGATCTGTTGAAGTGCATTCTGAAATATATGAAGGAAAACACCGGAGAAAACCGGAAGAAGACGGTTCTGATCGTGGACGATGACATCACCTATATGCGGACGGTTTATGAGTGGATCAAAGACCGTTACCATGTGGGAATGGCATCAAACGGCGTGCAGGCCATCAGTTATCTGGCGCGCAATAAAGCGGATCTGGTGCTGTTGGATTATGAAATGCCCGTCGCAAACGGTCCGCAGGTTCTGCAGATGTTGAAAAACGATTCGGAGACCGGACAGATCCCGGTGATGTTTCTGACGGGACACGGGGACAGGAAGAGTGTGCTTTCCGTTGTCAGCTTAAGTCCCGTGGACTATCTTCTGAAAACGATCGATAAGGAGGGACTGCTTCAAAAACTGGATGCGTTCTTTGCGTCACATCAATGATAACATCCCGCGCAGGCGGAGGCTGTTTGCGTTTGTTTGCGAAGATGCCGTGCTTTTGATACAATACATAACATGAAAATACTACTGTTTATTCTGCTTGGCCTGATCGGCCTTGTCATAGCGGTGATCCTTTTTGTGATCATCTGCTCGCTGTTCATCAATCCGCATAAGGAGTATGGCACCAACAGTCCTTTTTACCGGTGGCTGCTGAATTTCTGTACCGGGGCTGCGGTCTTTATCCTCAGGATCAGGATCCATACGACCGGTCTTGAGAAGGTGCCTGAAGGACGATTTTTACTGGTGGGGAATCACCGGTCGAATTTCGATCCGATCCTGACGTGGTGGGTGTTAAGGGACAGGCAGCTCGCCTTTTTGTCCAAGGAAGAGAACTTCCACGTCCCCGCATTCGGACGGATCATCAGGAAATGCGGCTTTTTGGAGATCGACAGGAGCGATCCGAGAGCCTCCATCCTGACTTTGAAAAAGGCGGCGGACATGATCAAACAGGACATCGTTTCCATGATGATCTATCCGGAAGGCACGCGCAGCAAGGAATGCGTGCTCCTGCCGTTTCATGACGGGATCTTCCGTGTGGCCCAGATGGCAGATGTGCCGATCGTCAATGTCGCCATCCGCGGCACCGAGCAGATCCATAAGCGGTATATCCGTCACAGAACTGACGTATATATAGACTTCGTGGATTTCATTCCCAAGGAAGAAGTTAAGAAAATGAGAACCCACGAGATCGGAGAACGGATCCGTAACGGTCTGTTAACAACATTGGAGGGAGAGAAGAGCAATGAGTAAATTTGTGATCCTGTACAATCCAAAGGCAGGGAACGGAACAGGGCTTCAAATGGCCGAGCAGATCCCCGTAAAGGACGGTTTTGAGAGGGAACTGATCGATGTGACGAAGATCACGGATTTTGAAGAAGTGTTCTCCAAACTGTCGGGTGAGGACAAACTGGTGCTTTCCGGCGGTGACGGCACCCTGAACCGTTTTGTCAACGACACCGCAAAACTGAACCGGCCGAAGGGCATCCTGTTCTATGCATCAGGCACCGGCAATGATTTTCTCAATGATATCGGAAGACCGGAAGACGGCTTCGTGGAACTGGATCCCTATATCACCCACCTGCCGGAAGTTACGATCAACGGGAAAACCTGTCTGTTCTTAAACGGCATCGGCTTCGGCATTGACGGATACTGCTGTGAGGAAGGCGACAGGCAGCGGGAAGCTGGCAAAAAGAAGATCAATTATACCTCGATCGCCATCCTGGGACTGTTATTCCATTTCAAACCGAGAAACGCCAAAGTTACGGTTGACGGTGTGACCAAAGAATTCAAAAAAGTCTGGATCGCGCCGACCATGAACGGCAGATGCTACGGCGGCGGCATGTTTCCGACACCTGCGCAGGACCGTCTCAAAAACGACACGGTCTCCGTTGCGCTGATGTACGGCAAGGGCCGTCTGAAAACACTGATGGTATTCCCTTCGATCTTTAAGGGAGAACATGTGAAACATACAGAAATGGTTGAGATCATGACCGGGAAAGAGGTCACGGTCACCTTCGATCAGCCGACCGCTTTACAGATCGACGGGGAAACGGTAAAGAATGTTACCTCTTATACCGTAAAGGCAGCGGAGTAATGTCGATCAGCAGGGCAGTTCGCCGTCCTCGATCATTTTGAGGACAACCATGGCAAGCAGCGGGTCAAACTGGGTTCCCGTGTTGTTTTTGATCTCGGTGATGACTTCTTCTTTTGTCAGTTTTTTCCGGTAGATCCGGTCCGAAGTCATGGCATCAAAACTGTCCGCAAGGCATAAGATCCGTGCGAACAGGGGAATCTCTTCCCCTTTTAATCCATCCGGATAACCGCGTCCGTCCCATCTCTCATGGTGGGAACGGACGCCTTCTTTTAATCCGGGAAATGAATCCAGATTTTTTAAAACTTCGCTTCCGATGACGGTATGCTGCTGCATACGCGATCTCTCGTCTTCACTGAGTGCTCCGTTTTTATTTGTCACGGCATCGGGCACGCCGACTCTTCCGACATCATGCATTCTGCCGATGAATTTGATCCTTTCGAGATCTTCTTCGTTCAGCTGATTGGCAGCAGCGACTTTTTCCGCGATCATGCATGCGTATTTTCCGACGCGTTCCGAATGTCCGTCACTGAACGCATCTTTGGAATCGATCGCGGTTGCGATGGACCCGAAGGTGATCTCACTCATTTTTTCCGAATAGAGCCTTCTTTCCTCGGCGCTCTTCATCACGTCCTTGATCGCCTGCGCGATCGTCATGGCCATCAGAAACAGCAGACCGAATCCAAGCCTTACTCCGAGTCTTGCGGAAGGAGAGGTATAGAAAGATACCAGCTCAAACAATCCCGAAACCACAAGTCCGAGCATACCGATCGCGATGCGTGAATATTTTTTCACCTTTCCGGACCGGATGTCCAGAACGATCGTAACGAAGATCCAGAGGATGATGAGCGCAGACCAGATATGGGCAAAAAACAGCGTGTCGTAATAGTCCGCGATTCTTGTGAAGTTCAGGATAGAATTGATCAGAACCTGCAGGACCAGAAGCAGGATCAGGATCGCATACGGCTTGTTATAGCGCTGCTCCTGGATCTCATCGACATACATGGCGCCGAAGCCGGCGATGGTTTCGATCAGAAGATAAGCAAAGATGTTCGCGTAGGAAGAGGCCCCGAAGATCAGCTGCCTGAGCCAGCTTTCGCTGACCATCCACATGCCTGCGGCCGTAAGCAGGAGCCCCAGATACAGAAGGGTCCTGTTAATGTTTGTCTTTTTGTAAAAGAAGCAATAGGCGATGATGGCGTTGATCCCGACAAAGATCAGCAGGAAAGCCATGATCGCGATGGAAAGATTGTCCCTGATATACGGAAACCAGGCATTGTTGCCGTAAGCGTAGCTGACCGGGTTGATCGTCCAGCGCCCGTTTTTATTGGAAGTGATGATCAGTTCAATGTCTCCGTCCGCATAGTCATCATACAGTTCGACGAACAGAAAGGAACTGACCGGAATATGTTCCGTCAGAAAATTGTGTTTGCTGTATTTTCCCTGGATCCTGCCGTTGATCTTAACGGTAAGATCCGACATGGTCGCGCGGGTGCACAGACGCATGCCTTTCGTGATCTCGTGCGGCAGTTTGTTCCGTAATGTGATGGTATCCCCTCTTGCGGCATCCATTTCCAGGGGCAGATCGACATTCTCCGTGACCGTGCCGTCAACAGAGACCAGAGTCCACCCTCTGGAAAAATCCTTGGCGGAAAAAGATCCCGCATAAGCCTCTCCGACTTTGGGGCTGCTGAAAAAAGCATAGATAAATATCACAGATGCCCAGATGAGCACCACGATCAGAGCAGATTTTATAACAGTGTAAAAGTTTTTCATTTTATCTCCATAAGTGAGCCGGATGTCCAAAAGGATCAGCCTTTACGGTTGTTGTTCTACTGAAAATAATAATCCAAAAGCGAAGATCAGTAAAGAAAATTGTAAATGAAGGAAATCAGATGGTATCTGATCAGTTTTTTGCTATAATTGCCGATATATACATTGTAATATGCAATTGTATCCGAAAGTGTGTTGTTTCGTATAAATGATCAGAGCAAAAAATCATTTCAGAAGACCGGGAGAATACAAAACATGAAAAGAAAAGTGGCAGTAATCCTTGCGGCGGTGATCCTGTTCACATCGGTGCCATGGCTGTCCAAACCGGACAGGGTTCAGGCGGCGACACTGATCGCAAAGATCACGGAAGGCAGTTCCGTGTCGGATTATTACAACTATCAGACGCTTGCCAAGGATGTGGAAAATAAATATAAAGGCAAAACCATCACGATCGATATGATGGCTGATTGGAATGAGGCGAATGACAGCAATGTCGATCGCCGGATCTTTATTTCTGCCAAAACGAAGGTCACGCTCAATATGCACGGTCTGGTATTTAACCGGAACAATGCATGGAAGGGAAAGGACAAGTATAACGGCGAGCTGATCCTGGTCGATAAAGGCGCGACGCTGGTCGTCAACGGCGGAACCGAGGCGGAAAGAAACAGCCATACGTATGAGCAGGTCGCTGTGTATACCTCATACGATCCTTCCGGAGATAAGGCAAGCGGCAGAGGAACTTTTAAAGGCGGGCTTTTAACGGGCGGCTGCAGTTGTGACGGTGCCGGCGGGATCCATGCCAGAAGCGGCACCACCGTGATCCTGAATGATGTCACCATAGCAGGCTGCGGGCAGACCAGATACGGAAAAGGCGGCGGCATCTGGATGTGGGATGATGATGCCAGGCTCGTTCTGAACAATTCCTGTATCACCGGCTGTTATGCAAGTTCTTACGGTGGCGGGATCTGTGTCATGGATGACAGCGGGATCACCATTGAACTGAATAATTCCAGTGTTGAGCGCAACTATGCCGGAAACAGGGGTGGCGGTATCTACACGGATGGTAAAAAATGTCACATTATCGGCAGAAACGGTGCCAGGATCGCCAACAACAACTGCCAGGATTACGGCGGCGGTCTGTGTATATGGAACGAGAGTGCATCCGCTTCCGGACTCTATATTCACAACAATTATACCAAGTATGACGGCGGTGGCGTCTATACGGATGATGTCAACATTTCCCTTTCCAATCTGAAAGTACGGAATAACCATGCGGAAAGAGACGGCGGCGGGCTCTATATCAATAAAAATAAAGACAGTGTTTCAAGCTGTGAGTTCTCCGGAAACAAAGCCGGCAGGGATGGCGGCGGTGTCTATATTTCTAAAGTAGTAACGGCTGTGGATGGCAAGACACTTGTGCGTGCAAACTCTGCAAAGGAGCAGGGCAATGATTTTCATCTCGCAGGCAACTCTGCCGGTGCTTCACGCGTTAATTTCAAACTGACCAAGGGCTCCGAAGTCCATGTGAGCTTTTCTTCCGCGCTCTCAAACGATGTAATTCCGGTCACGGAAGGCGAAGCAAACGACACGATCAAGACCCCGAACTGCATCCAGTATCTTTATCCTGCAAATCCGAACTTTCACTTTACCTACCACGATGCACCCAACATGAGAAAGATCTTCTATGTCAAAGACGGGCATGACAGTGCAGCTACGGGAAAAGCATACGAAAAACCCGCTGATGCGACCAACGTGATCGCGGCAGAAGTTAACAATGCGTCATCCGTTTGGGCCGGCAGCAGCACACAGGCAGGTATTGTGGGAACCGTCGGTCCCGGCGGATATGCGGGCAGCGACTATAATCTGATCCGCGGTTTTTCACATCATCAGTCCACCGCAGGAGATATGGAGGATATCGATAACGTATTCTATTACTCGGATGCGTTCTTTGAAGCGGATCCCAAAACCTATAATGACCATCTTGCCACGGCATCCCTTTCCATGGCCTTTTCCGGCATGTACTTAAGGGCTTTGGAAGATGAGGATGAAAACGGCAACAGATACTATAACAAGCATGCGGGCATCCGCCAGTTTCTGGCAGACATCGGCTGCCCGGACCAGAACATCACGATCAACGAGAGCATGGAAAAAGTGCCGGGAACGGATACGATCGGTGTGACGATCGCGAGCAAGCGACTGGCAAAATCAGACGGTACAACGACCGGCTATATCCTTATCCCCGTCGTCGTCAGAGGCGGCGGCTATGAAAGGGAATGGGGAAGCAATGCCACCATCGGTAAAGCATCCACCAGTAACCGTCATAAAGAAGCACAGGGTTTCTCCGAGGCTGCCGATCAGGTGGTCATGGAAGTGGAAAAATACATCACGAAATACCAGCTGAAAGATGAGATCGAAGAAGGAAAAGTCAAATTCTGGGTAACCGGCTATTCCAGAGCGGGCGCCACGGCCAACATCACCTCCAAACGTCTTGTGGAAACCTACGCCTGTGATCCGGCTGCGGCCGGCAAAAACAACCATGTCTTCTGCTATACCTGTGAAGCCCCGATGGGCGGTACGGATGAGGCGGAAGAACTGGAGGACAAATCACGCTATTACTGCATCCACAACCTCATAAACGCCGTGGACATCGTGCCGCTCGTGGCTCCGGAGCTCATGGGCTTCAAGCGCTACGGCGTCGATCATTATATCCCGGGCAAGGATTACAGTACCGAGGTCAAGGTCACCGTAAAAAACAATATCAAAAGAGGCGGTGTTGCCGGCCCCACAAAGATCACGACATACCGGGACAATGATGCGGATTATGTCAAAAACGGCGTCGGAGCTGACAATACATACAGCGCTAAAATGCTCAGCCAGCTGAAGACCATCGACTCGTCTATTGTATTTGATGATTATTTTCACCCGATGAATATGAAATTAGTTCCGAGTGTCAAAATATCCGAAGTCGGGGATTATGATAACAACGATGTGGAATCTTTTGTCCGGGACTTCATCCGGTATGCAATGGAGGGAAATAAGCCGGATCAACTTGAACACTGGACACAGGCAGTGAAAAACCGTGATCATTTTGCGGACAAAGTACAGCCTTCCTTAAGAGATACCCTGGCGGTTGTTTTTTCCATGTCAGATGATGTAAGCAACTCCTTTACAGAGAGGGCCGGCACCCTCATGGATAAGTTCAATACATTCACAGGTACCGTGGCTTTGGTGGATATCTATCTTGAGATCGTCGGGGGCGATGAATTTCATTACAGTCCGAATCCCGCGTATCTGAGCGGCTGGAGTAATACACATCCGGAACGGAGAAAAAGTATCATTGATTTTTTCTGGCAGAAGCTCAATGAGACGGGAGCCCTTGATGACCTTGACAAATCCGATGTCTCCGCCCTGCAAAAAGCCTGGCCCAATCTTGCCGACTTTATTTTCACGTTCATGGAAAGTGATGACAAATATTATCCCTACAAAACCGAAGACGGAAGAAAATGGGCAAACAATTCAGGGCATTACATGATGCTCCTCGGCACTTTTGCAACCTATGCCGGCTACATCCTCATGAACCACTATCCGGAGATCAACCTGGCATGGGCAAGGGTCTATGACAGCTATTATGCTACGGAAAATACGGAATACCGGATCACGGAAGTCGGCTTTCATCCGGATGCGCCGACCGCTTATGCCAGGGATGCAGAAGGCCGGGAGCTTGTCCTCACAAAAGGCGAAAGTACGATCAACAGACTCTACGGAGACCAAAAGATCATCCTCGACCTTCCCACGATCGTCGGAGAGGCCATCTATTACGATCTGACGGATGATACGGCAGGAAAAAAACTCACCTCCAATCTCTGCTACAGAGGCGGTATCGACCTGATCGTGGATGAGGATGCAGAAAGAGATTATACCATCACCTGTTATGCGATCTCCTACGGGATCAAGAGTGAAAAAGCCGTCTATAAACTGAAATTCGACTCCAAACACACGGTAGAGGTCACAGGCGGAACAGATATTGAACAATACAGTTATTTTGCTAATCAGACCGTAACGCTTACTCCGCCCGTTCCGGATCATGCATTCTTTAAATACTGGGACATCAAGCTCCTGACCAAAGACAGGGAAGAGCTCTGCGAATGCGCGGAGGAACTCCTCGGCGCTGAGCAGAATATGCAAAATGCTTCGTTTGTCATGCCCAAGGTAGGCGATACCTTATGCTCTCAGACGGTGCCTTCCGGATATATCCTGCAGGCCATCTGGCATACCGAAGAAAAGATCAGGAACATTGAACTCTACCAGGATGTGGAAGACGTTCCGCTCGTTCCTGTCGGTGGAGAGGACCTTGCCGTAATGGCAGCAAAGGAATACACCAGCGGTGAAGGCGAAAGCGCGAGAAAATGGAGTCCCATGATGGGCGGCTCGCTGATCACCTGGTCCAAAGAGTATACGGAAGACGGTGAGAAAAAGACGGTGCTTGTACCCATCGAAAGGGACGATGAGGGGCGTCTGGTTGCTTCAAAAGCCGATTATGACACGGTCTATATCGCAACGGTCCACCTGGCGCAGGATCCGGATAAAAATGCCGTGTTTATGGATAACGCCAATCTGACTGCAACTCTTCGGAATGGAGCGGGAACATACACAAGCATTTCAGTAACCAGAGATGATGCCGACGGAAGCGTCACGATCGTGATCACGTTTAAGCCGACAGGTCACGGTCCCGAACCCGTACCGCCTGAACCGGTAACGATCAAAGCCAACCGGATCGACGTAAACACGGGAGAAAGCGTAGCCGAGCAGGTCTCCTACACCGCAACGCCCGGCGCAAAAGTACCGCTCATTGCACCGGATGTTGAAAACGAGCAGTTTACGAAATGGGATCTGAAAGAAAAGATAATGATCGACCCGGATTCACAGACAAGCATCAACGACAGAATGATCGTTGTCATTATCCCGGAAGATATCGGGGATGATGCCGAAATAGATATCCTCTACACCCCTGTGGTCAGCAGGATCGACCTTGCGCTCAAAACGCCGGTTACGGATGAGACCATGCAGATGAGCGCAACCGATGAGGCAGACCATGAGACGGCAAAGATCACGATCGGCACCACATATGTGATCCATCCCGACTTTGTTAAGATCGACTGGTCACCCACGCCTGTCGATGGTCCGGAGGGTGAAAAGATCGCCGATCAGATCACGGAATACACGGCAACAGTCAGTCTTGTAACCAAAAAAGACGAATCGGAAAAAGACTATTTTCTGGCTAAAGCAGAAGGCGGCAGCGAGTATGTGAAAATGGGCGGGATCTTTACCGTTTCGCCAAACGCCGAAGTCAGTATGAACGGTGAGATGGCAACCCTTAATGCCGATGCGCGGAGCGCAAGTTATACCTTCCCGAAAACAGCCCGGGTAAGATATATCCTTGTCTCCGTAACAACACCCGATAATGTCTCCGGACTGCCGCACGGAACAAGTGAGGCTGAGATCAGGGATATGCTTCCCGAAACCGTCAAGCTTTTAGTGGATACCGGCATGGAAATTGACGGGGACGTCACCTGGACCCTGACAAACGATGCAACGGAGGAAACGAGAAACGCTGTCGTATGGACGGCCACCGGAGACGTTACCCTTCCCAAGGACGTGGAAAATCCGGATGATGTATCCTTACACCCCGTATTCTTCCTCGAGGTAAATGAAGCAGATCACGCTTCCAGCCCTTTATCCTCGCTTCCGACCGGATCTTACCTTGCAGACCAGATCACTACCCTGGAGACCACGGAAGAAGGCGGAACCACCTATTACACCACGGACGGAACCGACCCTGTTGAATCCGCAACAAGAAAGGAATATAACGGCGAAGAGATCCTGGTCTGCAGGAATGATCCGAATCTGGTAAATGAGACCTTTATCGGCGAGGATGGTTTGGAGCATGAAACGGGCAGAAAGATGTTCATCCTGAAAGCCTTTACCGTTAAGGATGGACTATGGGACAGCCCCGTGATGACCTTTACCTACGTCTTCGACAATGCGATCCCTGTTCCCGCAGGGGAAACCTTTACCTATAACGGAACGGATCAGACACTGCTCGGATCCAGCCTGTACTACCGCGTTGTTGAGGATGAACTGCCGGAAGGATGCCACCTGAACGAGGACGGCGAAGCGGTCGCCAAACACGCAGGAAACTATGAGCTGACGCTCCGGATCAATGACGGCTATCAGTGGGTAGTTGAGACCGGAGAAGTCGACGAAGAGGGCAACGCAAAAAAGAAGGGCACCACGGAAGATCAGAAGGTGACTTTCACCATAACGCCTGCCTCACTTGAAGAAGCAGATGTCAGGGTGCTGACAGAACCGGTTTGTCTCGATGAGGATACACAGCGTGCCGAGCCGGAAGTTGAGGTGACGATACCCGATGAAGAGGCCGGCCTCGAGAGCCGTCTCGTGATCGATCCGGCGGATTATGATGTCGTCTATGCGGATAATGACAAACCGGGCGAAGGAAAGGTCTGGGTCATCGGTAAAAACAATTGTGAAGGGACATCTTCCGAATTCACATTCGGAATCTATGAAGATGATGCCTACGGCTTCAGTTTTGATCCGATCCCCGATCAGACATATACGGGCAAGGCGCTCAGGCCGAACGTTCAGGTATATTACGAGGGAACGCCGTTAACCGAGAAGAAGGATTACACCATCTCTTTCAAAAACAACACAAAGGCTTCCGACATCGCGGAATTTACCGTCAGGGGCAGGGGCAATTACGGCGGATCGGAAAAGGGCAACTTTACGATACTGCCAAAAGACCTTGCGGATACCGGCGTGGAGATCGCTCCGATTTCGTCCGCACAGTACAACAGCAGAAACCCGAAGCCCTATAAACCGGTTCCGAAGCTGACCTATAACCGGATGGCGTTGAAGAAGGGCCGTGATTTTAACGTAACCTATTACACGGATGAAGCGTGCATGGAAAGCATAGATAGTCCGCAGGAGATCGGACGTTACTATGTCAAACTGGAGGGGATTGACGGATCCAACTATACGGGCACCGCGTACACCGAATTTGACATCATCGCTCCCGAACTGAAACCGGTCAGCAAACTGTCCGTCAAAAGGATCGCAAAGCAGCCCTATACCGGAGAGTATATTGAATTAAAAGACCTCGGCCTGGTCGTAAAGGACGGTTCGAAGGAACTGAAACTTGATGAGGATTATGAGGCAACCTGCTTCGGCTTGAATCCCGGTACCGGCTGGGTGGCGATCACCGGCGTGGAAGAAAAGGGATATACGGGAACGCGCATTGTGGAATTCACGGTCACGGGTTATCCGATCTCCAAGGTAATGATCGAAGGGTTTGAAGCATCCCTGCCGTATCATGCGCAGAAGATTGAACAGGAAAATCTGATCCTTTCCTACCGGAGGGACAGAAATACAGACCCCGTGCGGCTGCATGAAGACCTGGATTATAAGATCACCTATTCAACGGACATGGATGAAAAAACCAATGCCGGCAAGGTAACCATGACGATCACGGGGATTGAAGATCAGGGATATACGGGAAGTGTGAAGAAGACGTTCCGTGTTCTGCCGCACAGCTTAAATGCAGACAATATTGCGATCAGCCTGCCTTCTGCATATCCGTATGCAAAAGGCGGTGCAAAGCCCGAGCCTGTTGTGACGGCGACATTTGACGGGCCGGACGGACCGGTTGAGGAAATCCTTGAGCCCGGAAAAGATTATCAGCTTTCCTATACGCACAACAAGGCCATCCACAACGGTACGGACAGGGATGTGCCCACCGTGGTCATCAAAGGAAAGGGCAATTACAGAGATACCAACAAATCGGCAACGTTTGCGATCGAAGAAGTATCCATGGCGGATGCCGGCGTGAAAGTACTTGCGAAGGATCTTGAAGAAACCGGCAAAAAAGGCAAGTGGAAATCGGCGATCACCGTAGTTGATCAAGACGGTAACAAGCTGAGCGTCGGAAAAGATTACGTCAAAACCAACATCCTCTACAGCTACGATGAAGCAGGAAATGAACCGGTGCCTTCGGATGCGATCGTACCCGCCGGAACGCCCATCTATGTCAGGATCACAGCAACGGGTTCGCCTTATACCGGGGATGCGACCGGACACTACCGGATCCTTCAGAAGGGTCATGACATCAGCAAACTGAGCGCGACCGTGGTTCCGAAAGATCCCAAGTTGTTTACGAATCGGGATGTCACGGTCGATAAAGACGATATCGTCTGGAAAAAGGGCGGAAAACCTGCGGGGATCAGCGTTGATGACTTTGAGATCGACGAAGACAGTTACCGGAACAATCGCAACAAAGGAAGAGCCAGGGTAACGGTATACGGTACCGGTGAGTGGGGCGGTAAGAAAGAGATCACCTACGGGATCGGCGCCAGATGGTTCCTGTGGTGGTGGAGACTCTGATATAAGTGATTTTTCCATACAAAACGGACGGCTCCTGCTCCGGAAGATTCCGGGGCGGGGCCGTTTTTTGCTGCCATAAAATATCTTTTTGTAAAAATCATCTGCAGGCACTTCTTGCATTCCGATCCGTGACGTGATATGATGTTCACGAGTTGTGAATTGATATTCACGAGACCTTGCATCAATGAGATTGGGCATCAAAGGCATCGCATCTGAAAAAGACCGGGAATCATGTATAAGAAACTCAGTGAAGAAAAACAGACAGAACTGATCGAAGCGGGGATCCGGGAATTCTCCGCAAGAGGGTATCAGGGGGCCAGACTTTCGGCTATTGCCAAGAGCGCGGATCTGAGCGTCGGCGTGATCTATAAATATTATGCCGATAAGGACGCGCTGTTTTTATCCTGTGTCCGATTCAGTCTGCAGGCACTGACCAATGCGCTTAAAGACGTGGCTTTTAAAAGCGACGATGTTTATGAAAGCCTCCGGAGCGTTGTGCATACCCTGATCTGCCACGCAAAAGAGCACAAAGAGATCAACCGGATGTACCACGAGATCACGGGGATCGGCGCGGCACACTTCAGTGAAATGCTTGCCAAAGAAGTTGAGGAGATCACGGCGCTCGTCTATACGGATCTTCTTAAGAAAGCACAGGAAAATCACGCGTGCAGAATGGATGCGGATCCTGCGATGTTTGCGTTTTTCTTTGACAGTCTCTTCATGATGATCCAGTTTTCCTATTGCTGCGAATACTATCGCAAACGTCTCGAACTCTACTGCGGAAGCGGAGTTTTTGACGATGAAGAAAAGATGGAAGAGCAGCTGATGAAATTCTTAAGCGGCGCACTGGGACTTTCAGATTAACCGTTTTCAGGAAAGGATAAACCATGTATTACGTGATCGCATATGATATCGGAACAACAGCCGTGAAGACCTGCCTGTTTGCAGTGGATGAGCAGGTAAGGCTTGTTGACGGCGCCTATGGCTCCTATCATCTTTATATTCTCGAAAACGGCGGCGCGGAACAGGATGCCGACGAATGGTGGGATGCGATGTGCCATACCACGCAGGAACTGCTTTTGAAGACAGGCGTTGCAAAAGAAGAGATCCGGGCTGTCAGCTTCTGCTCACAGATGCAGGGGCTGGTGCTTGTGGACCGGAACGGCAAGGCACTTCGCCGGCCCATGAGTTATATGGATAACCGCGCGGAAGCGGTGTTTGACAAATATGCGGGACGCGGATTAAGGATCAGCGGCCTCGGCGTTTATAAACTGCTGAAAAGCCTCCTGATCACAACGGCTGCGCCGACGAGCGTCAAGGACCCGGTCTGGAAATATCTCTGGGTCAAAGAAAACGAGCCGGAAATCTATGCGAAGATCCATAAATGGCTCGATGTGAAGGAATACCTGATCGCTCGGGCGACCGGTGAATTTGTCATGACCGCGGATTCCGCGTATGCGACGTTTTTCTACGATACGAGAAAAGGGAAAAACCGCTGGAACGATTCCCTTTGCAAAACGTACGGTGTGGACCCTGCGCATCTGCCCAAGATCATCGGCTGCAGCGATCCGGTGGGAAACCTTACCGAAAAAGCTGCCGGAGAACTGGGACTTTCGTCTGAGACCGTCGTGTTCGGCGGCGGCGGAGACGCAACGCTGATCGGGATCGGGGCAGGCTGCACGAAAGTCGGGATGACACATATCTACTCAGGAACTTCGGGCTGGGTCTCCACGCTGACCGATCATCAGACGGTGGACATCGTCTCCATGATCGCGGCGGTGGTAGGGGCCTCGGAAGGCCTGTTCAATTATTTTGCCGAAATGGAGACGGCCGGAAAATGTTTCGAATGGGTCAAAGAGCATCTGGCGCTTGATGAGATCGGGATCTATCTGAAGAAACAGACGGTTGAGGAGAGCGAAGAGTCTCTGTATTTAAGTCTTTATGATTATCTGAGCGATACCGTCAAAGATGCGAAGGCCGGTTCCGGCGGCGTGATCTTTACCCCGTGGCTGCATGGCAACCGCTGTCCGTTTGAGGATCCGGATGCGGCTGGGATGTTCTTTAACATCAAACTGGAAACGGGGAAGACGCAGATGATCCGTGCGGTACTCGAAGGGATCTGCTTTCATCTGCGCTGGATGTTGGAGTGCAGCGATAAAAAAGTCAAAGCTTCCGATACGATCCGGTTTGCCGGCGGCGGCGCGCTGTCTCCCGTGACCTGTCAGATCTTGGCGGACATTACCGGAAGATGTATCGAAACGGTCGAACATGCGCAGGATGTCGGCGCCTTCGGCGCAGCCATGATCGCGCTCGTAGGGCTTGGCGAGATCCCCTCGCTTGATCAGGCAGGTGATTATATCCGCGTAAAAGATACCTACCGGCCGAACCCGGATCACCGGGAAGTCTATGAACGTAATTACGCCGTGTTCAAAAAACTGCACGGCTCGAATCAAAAACTGTTTAAGATGCTGAATGACTGATCTTGGAAACGGAGGACATGATATGGAAAAAGCATGCAGAAAAACCGTGGCGGAAACCGGAAGGATCCTGCTGGAAAAGGGACTTGTCGCAAGGACCTGGGGCAACATCAGCGCAAGGGTGGATGCGAACCGGTTTGCGATCTCTCCGAGCGGACTTGGCTATGAACACATGCAGGAAGCGGATGTTCCTGTCTATGACATGGCTACGGACACTTATGAGGGCAGCAGAAAGCCTTCGAGTGAAAAGAAGATCCACGCGGCATCCTACCGTCTCTATCCCGATGTGCTGTTCGTGATCCATACGCACCAGGACTACGCGACGGCCATTTCCTTAACGGACACGAAGGACCTTGAAATGACGGAAGAAGAGAAAGCGGTGCTCGGAAAGATCGCGATCGCAGACTACGGCCTTCCGGGCACAAAGAAACTGTCCGCCAACGTGGAACTGGCTTTAAAAGACGCAAGGATCGTTCTGATGAAGCACCACGGCGCGCTGATCTTAGGAACGGACAGAGAGGACGCGATCAACAAGGCGGAGCTTCTGGAGGCGGTCTGCAAAAGAGCGGTGGTAAAACGGATCGGAGAAATTGCAGAGAACAGACAGACGGAGCAGGTCGATGAGAAGCTGCTGGCATCTTCCGAAAACATGCTGTTTACTTCCACGCCGGAAATCCTGAAAATGGCGGACAAAGGCGGATTTGTGGCACAGATCGATGATATGGCGCAGATGCTCGGAAGAAAGATCCGGTCCGTTCCAAATGACAATGCCGCGATTTTGCATGCATTGAACAAACAGGATGCGGTGCTTGTAAAAAATGCCGGCCTCGTGATCATGACGGAACAAAAGGATGATGCGGAAGCGTTGAAACTTTTGATCGAGAAAGCGGCGATGGCAAAAGTTTACACGCTTTCCCGCGGCATACAGGCCGATCTTTCCCTGTTCGACTGCATGCTGATGCGGTGCGTTTATAAGATGAAATATTCCAAAAAGAAAGAGGGCTGATCATGGAAAACGAACGAAAGAAAGAGACCGCGAGAGTCGTCAAATTTGTCTTCTTTTCGATCTCGGCGGGCCTGATCGAGATCATCAGCTTTACGATCCTGAACGAATTTGCGAAACTACCCTACTGGCCCTGCTACCTGATCGCGCTGGTACTGTCGGTTCTGTGGAATTTCACGCTGAACAGGAAGTTCACGTTCCGTTCGGCCGCAAACGTTCCCGTTGCGATGCTCAAAGTCGCGCTGTTCTATGCGGTATTCACGCCGGCAACGACGATCCTCGGAGATTATCTTGCGGACAATGTGGGTTGGAACGAATATCTGGTGACGGGACTTAACATGGCGCTCAATTTTGTGACGGAATATCTGTATGACCGGTTTGTGGTATTCGGCGCGAGTCTCGATACGAATGAAAAAGCAAAAGCGGAAAAAGAAGCGGAAGAATTCAGAAAAAAAATAGAAGAGATCAGTGAAACGGAGGAAATGTAAGATGGAAAATTGCGGGATTTCAAGATGGGATGACCCCAAGGAGATCAATCGTCAGCTGAAAGAACTGACAAGCCAGGAGATCTGGGAAGTAACGGATGACTACTATGAAAATGAAGTCATGAAGTATTATGACGAAAAGTGTAAGGAATCCAGGGCTGTTTTTGAGGAGGCCAAGAATTATATCCCGGGCGGCGTGCAGCATAACCTTGCTTTCAACAAGCCGTTCCCGATGTGCATGGCCAAAGCGGAAGGGGCTTATCTGTATGATAAGGACGGCAACCAATATATCGACTTTTTGCAGGCAGGCGGACCGACGATCCTTGGCAGCAACTATGAGCCGGTCAGAAAACAGGTCCTCGAGCTTCTGGAAACCTGCGGCCCTGTTACGGGACTTCTGCATGAATCCGAGCTGATGATGGCCAAAGAGATCAACAAGCACATGCCCAATGTCGAGATGTTCAGAATGCTCGGTTCCGGAACGGAAGCCTGCATGGCCTCTCTTAGGATCGCGAGGATCGCGACGGACAAGAAGCGCATCATCAAGATGGGCGGCGCGTATCACGGCTGGTCCGATCAGCTGGTATACGGCTTAAAGATCCCCGGTTCACGCGGACTTCTGGAATCTCACGGAATCCCCGGCGCGGACTACAGGATGACGGATGAGTGCAGACCGAACGATCTGAACATGCTCGAAGCGCTGTTAAAACGCAACAGGTTCAAAGGCGGCACGGCTGCGGTCCTGATCGAGCCGGTCGGGCCGGAGAGCGGTACCAGACCGGTCGCAAGAGATTATAACAAGGGGGTCAGGGAACTTTGCGACAAGTACGGCGCGCTCCTGATCTTTGACGAAGTGGTGACCGGATTCCGCGTGGCGCTCAGCGGCGCGCAGGGATACTTTGATGTCGTTCCGGATCTGACGATCTTCGGAAAGATCGTTGCGGGCGGTTATCCGGCAGCAGGCGGTGTCGGCGGCAAGAAGGAATATGCGCAGCTGATGGCGGCAGGTCTTGCAACCGGAAAGCACAGGGCTTATGTGGGCGGCACACTCGCAGCCAACCCGCTTTCCTGTGTGGCAGGAACCGCTGCGATCCGCGAGATCGCAAGAACGAATGCCTGCGAGATCGCCGGAAGAATGGGCGACAGACTCTGCGACGGATTAAAAGAACTGCTGAAGCAGTATGAACTGCCGTTTGTCGCATACAACCAGGGATCGATCGTGCATCTGGAATGCACGGGTGCGATGAGCTTTGACTTCTCGTCCTTAAGCTTTATCAAGTCCGCGATGGGGCTGTTGAAAAACAAAGAGATGATGTATGTGCGTAAGGATTCCATGGAGCGCATGGGTGCGGCTTATATGGCAAACGGCATCGTGACGCTTGCGGGATCCCGCCTCTACACCTCCATGGCAGATACGCCGGAGATCATCGACGAGGCATTAAACCGCTTTGAAAATGTATTCAAACATGTGAAGAAGACGGATAAGGGTCTGGTGAAGTAAGACTGTCATCATTCAGACGTCCGATGGCAAACCAGAAGATCGGGGCGCACAGCTGGAAGGCGATCATGTTGGAACCGATGGACTGCAGCAGCATGGCGCCCACGATCCCAAGTTCCGCATAACGCAAAGAGAGGTTTGCAAGCCCCTTTTTGCAGGATAAGAGCAACAAAAAGAGCCACATCGAGAAGCCGATCACACCGTTTTCGCAGTAGAGTTTGATCAGGCCGCCGTCGGCGATCACGAACGCGTCTTCCACGCCGATCGCGTGATGGCCGTTGGCCCCCAGCCCGTTGCCGAGCCAGGTGGAATACATGTTGTTGACGGCTGCCACCCACTGTTCGCTGCGCTCAGAGATGGCCGTCGGCAGGGAGACGAGTCGGTACCAGTATTTTAAGAGAAAATCAAACCGAAGGATCCCGATCAGGACGAAGACTGCGGCAAGCACGCCAAGTTCGATTAGGAAATATTTTTTCGGGATCAGGTTCAGTTTAAAGAAGATCAGGATGTTGATGTAGATCACGACGAGCCCTGCCACGACAAGACCGCTCCGCTGGTTGGCAAGGATCGCAAACAGCAGGCAGAGCGCCAGGCAGACCGCGCCGAAGAAGCGGCGGCGCTTGATTTTTACGGAAGGATCTTTTCCGGCATCTTCTTCACCAAGGAAAAAGGCGGATGCGAGCATCCCCGCAACCATCGTAAAACTTAAGCAGGTGGAGCCTACCACGGAATTCATGCGTACTCTGGTGGTGGCTGCATCTGCTTTTGATGTGTGGCTTAAGGCAACCGACCAGTCATTGTAGAACTGCGGTGCAAGGACATAGAACAGGACACCGAGGATCCCCAGAATGAGCATCGCGATCAGATATCCGCGGTACCAGTTTCCGGCACGTTTCCCCGCGCTTTTTCCTGCAAAATAGAAGATCATCGGAAGGACGGAAGCCGTAAATTCGGGAAAATAAACAGAGAGCGGACAGGGGCCCTGCAGAAGCCAGATCACGGACAGGACCTGCCAGAAAAAGAAACAGACCGCCATCAGATCGGAAAGCGACCGGATAGCGATGCATTTTCCGGCCAGCAGCTGGAGGCCTACAAGAAGCATCAGGACGGTCGCAATGACACCCGGGCGAACCGACAGCGAGACAAGCGTTGCCGTATATCCGAGCACGACAAGGATATAGTAAAATTCACTGATCTTGATTTTGGAGCAAACTGATTTTATCGTATTCATGGCGGTCCGGTTACTGTTCCGTTTCTTCGATTTCCTTAGATTCCAAAAGCAGGAGTTTCTCGGACAGCAAATGCGTGAACCCGCTGATGATCGCGGAAAAGGCAACGAGATTCTCCGCGCTGTCCACGGTGATATCGCCTCTTTTCTCATGCTCTAAGATCGGCGCTGCCGCATCGGATACGAGATCCACGAAGTAGTGGCACAGTTTCCGGTGCAGATTGGAATATTCCCCGTACAGAACACGCATCGAATCTTCGGTAAGATCGGAGGGGATCAGCTTCTGGATCAGGGAGATCTCGATCCCTTCCTTCATCGTCAGGACCATGATCAGATAGGCGATATGGATCCTGTAGTAACGCTTTTTCACTGGCTCCGGGATCACCTTCATACGCACATAGTTGTTGATCGTCGAGGGTGTGATAAACTGCGCCTCCTTCAGATCCGGAGGCAGGTAATCCAGATACTGCTTCAGCAGGACGATGATCTGTTCCATATATAATCCGATATCCGGGATGTTTTCCCAGGTCGGAAGTTCAAATTCCAAAAGGTAATTCTTCCATCTGCGCAGTTTTGCGGCTACCTGTTGCTTATCTGTGGTCATCTTCCCAATCCTTTCGCGCTCAATTATATACAAAAAAAATGAAATATGCAATTGACATCGTGTACGATATGCTTTAATCTAATAACGGATATTAGATGAACTTGTTAACCGTATTTGGAGGTATGACATGAATAACGAGAATTCCTATGTGATCGTAACGGACTGCGGCTGTGATCTTCCCTATTCCTATCTTGAGGAGAACGGGATCCCCTGTGTGGACCTGACGCTGCATTTTGAAGGCGAAGACATCGTAATGAGAAACCGTGAGATCGCCGTCAGTGATTTTTACGCAAGAATGAAGGCCGGTGAAGTGGCAAGAACTGCCGCGCCGAGTCCCGGAGCCTTTACGGAGACGTTTGAAGAGGTCCTTAAGGAAGGAAAAGACGTGCTGTATCTCGGCTTTGATACGGGAATCAGCGCAACGGTCAATTCGGCCGTGATCGCGGCAGAGGATCTTCGGGAAAAATACCCCGAACGCAAGATCTTTGTGCTGGATACGCTTTGCGCAAGCGCCGGCCTCGGACTGGTCGTCATGCAGACCTTAAAACGCGCCCGTGAAGGAATGAATATAGAAGATGCCTACAAGTTCGCATCGGAACTGTCCCCGCAGGTCGCACACCGCTTTACGGTGGAAACGCTGACCTATCTCTGCAGGGGCGGAAGAGTCAGCAAAACGGCTGCTTTCGCGGGAAATGTCCTCAACATCAAACCGGTCATGCATGTGGATGATGCCGGCAAACTGATCGCGCTGACCAAAGTCAGAGGCAGGGACAAATCCCTGTCGATGCTGGCGGATGCGTTCGGAGAGACCGCATTGCACGCGGCGGATACAAAAGCCATGGCGGCAGGTGCCGAATACGTGGAAGATGACAGGGCAACGGAGGAATTCGACGAAACCTATGTGATCTCGCAGGCGGACTGTCTTGAGGACGCGCAGAAGCTGGCAGATATGATCTATACACGCTACGGCAGGAAAGTGGAGATGATCACGGAGATCGGACCGGTGATCGGCTCGCATGCCGGACCGGGGACGATCGCGCTGTTCTTTGCCGCATGTAAAAGATAAAAAATGATCAGAAATAAGGGGTATTTCGGGGTATGACAAGAACGAGACTTGCCGACAGGATTTTGCCGGATTATACAAAAGGAGAAGAGATCACCAACATGGTCACGCATATCGTCGGCGGCGCCTTCGGGATCGTGGCGCTGGTGCTCTGTGTGGTCTTTTCCGCTAAAAAGGGAGATGCCTATCTTGTGGTCGGCAGCGCGATCTACGGCGCTGCACTGATCCTGCTTTACACGATGTCCAGTGTATATCACGGGCTTCGTCCCAACATGGGGAAAAAGGTGATGCAGGTGCTCGATCACTGCACGATCTATTTTCTGATCGGCGGCACCTATACGCCGATCGTTTTGGGCCCGCTCCGGGAAATGAAACCCTGGATCGGCTGGACGATCTTCGGTGTGGTATGGGGATTCAGCGCGCTCGGCTGCACCTTTACCGCCATCGATATCGAGAAATTCAAAAAACTGGCCATGTGCTGCTATATCGGGATCGGCTGGATCGTCGTCATCGCGTTGAAACCGACACTCGAAGCGGTTACGCTTCCGGGTTTTATTTATCTGCTTGCCGGAGGCATCGCCTATACGATCGGTGCCGTGCTTTACGTGATCGGCAAGAAAAAACGGTACATGCATTCCGTTTTTCATATCTTTGTTCTGCTTGGGACTGCCCTGCAGTTTATTACGATTTTTAAGTACTGTATTCTTCGATGAAGCATATTTCGGGACTTTCCGGACCCGGGGGGCAGACCCTTGTCCGGAAAATCTCTCTCTCTTTGTTGCAAATCATTCATAAATGCAATTGAAATCATCCCACTCACCGTGCTATACTGTTAATACTCTGAATTACCATATCATCATCCATGGAGGGAAACGCCGCTATTTTGATCGGACAGGGATGTTACGGGCGGCAGCAGGCATAAAATGCGATTAGATAAAATCTCACATAAACGGTTACATATCACGATTCTGATGCTTGTCAATGTGGTCATGCTGATCCTTGTTGTGGTCAGTGGGCGTTTTTTGAGCGACCAGTCTTCCTTACAGATCGGAAGAGTATCTATTCCCGGTCACAGCCTGACCGGAATCCTGCAGTCCTTGCTTTTTGTCGGCTGTATTCTGGTTACCCTGATCAGCTATGAGATCGGCACCCGCCTGTCCGTTGTGCTGATCCTTTTCGTGTGCGTGCTGGACATTTTTGGAATTCTGCAGTCGCACTCTCTGGCACCGCTTCCGGGGCTGTTCAATGCGCTGTTGAATCTGGTGCTGATCCTGATCATCAGCAAACAGTTCCGCGTCGTGGAACAGGAGAGCCTGACGGATTATGTGACGGGTCTATACAATATGCGCGGATTGCTGGAGACACTGGACCAGCGGATCGGCACTCACGTCCCGTTTACGCTTCTGTATTTTCGGATCGACAATTTCCGCATGATCAATGACAATCTGGGACATGACATGGGGACCAAGCTGCTTCGCGAGATCAGTGTCCAGCTCCTGGAAATGACGAGAGGCTACGGAACGGTCTGCAAGACCGGAGGATCCGAATTTGCGCTGGTGCTGGATTCCGATTTTAACATCGATAATTTCCGCCGCGAGATGAAAGAACGTTTCGGCGGCAAAGTTGCGCTCGATGACAGCGAATATCCCGTTTACTGCTATCCGAGAGTCTATGCGGGGACCGTGCGTTATCCCGAGGATGCGCTGGACTCCGCAACGCTTATCAAATATGCGGATATGGCGCTTTACCATGCCATGAAAGCGCATAATAACGCTTTGATCAGTTTTGATGAAGAGATGGCTTCCGAGATCATTAAGCAGAACGAGATGGAAAGCGTGGTCAAGGAATGTCTGGCCGGAGATTATTTCTATCTGATGTATCAGCCGCAGTACGATATGCATGATAAGAAACTGCGCGGGTTTGAAACGCTGCTTCGGACCCTGCTTCCGGACGGCAGGAGCGTGAGCCCTGCGGACTTTATTCCTGTTGCGGAGAAGACCAATCTGATCATTCAGATCGATACCTACGTGCTGCACCGTGCGCTGACAGAGATGGTGGATTATATCAAAGACTATGACCAGGAAGTCATTCTGTCCGTGAATGTGTCTGCAAACAGTATCGGAAGAGATGATTTTGCGGATAAGGTGATCAATGTCATCAACGAAACCGGGTTCCCGGCATCCAGGCTGGAACTTGAGATCACCGAGTATTCCTTTGCGGAATCCGAGAACATGACGATCCAGAACATCGAGAAACTGCGCAAGCTCGGCGTGAAGATCGCGCTTGATGATTTCGGCACGGGATATACTTCGCTTTCCCAGCTTGTCAAGCTGCCGATCAATCTCTTAAAGATCGATAAGAGTCTGGTGGATGATATCGAAACGAGTGAAATGAGCCGTGATTTTGTCAATGCGGTGATCTATATGGGACATCTGATGGAGTGCGATGTGATCTCCGAAGGCGTGGAATCCCAGATGCAGGTTGACCTTCTGAAAGAACAGAACTGTGATTATGTGCAGGGATTTGTCTGGGACAGGCCGCTGTATTATGAGGCTGCGGTAGCCATGCTAAAGAGGGGGAAGGACGATTGAGCGCCGTTGTGACCTTTAATATTCTGTTTGCGCTTCTTTTCTGCATGATCATCATCATGCAGTTTCTTTTGCAAAAAAGTCTGCACAAATCGTTGTATTACTACAGGAATGTGGCGTTTATTGCAGGGATCCTGTTCCTTTTCATGTTAATGCTGTCCCTGTATTCCTATCTGTTGTCTTGTCTTCTTGAAACCAAGGAGCTGACACTGCGTTATATTTTTATCGAGTTCGTGCATTTCCCGAAACGGTTTTCCATGTTTGCGATCCCGGTGTTCGCCCTGATCTGTCTGGCGATCTCCATCAGCAATTTTGCCCTGATCCGGCATGAGGGATTAAGGCTTAAAAACATTCTGGGCGTGGTTCTCGGACTGATCACGATCGGCGGTACCGTAGCGATCCATTATGCTTCCCGGTTTGTGGAAAGAAAGATCCTTGTGCCGGCAGATCTCATGGGACATCCGCTGATCACGGCGGTCCATACCTACTTAAACCTCTTTCTGCTTTTGATGATGTGTTACTTTGAGTGTTTTTTCTTAGGAACCGTTGTGATGGCCTATCTGGCTGCGAGACAGAAACCTCACTATGACAAGGACTTTATCATCATTCTCGGTTGCTCCATCGATAAAAAAGGCGGCCTGCTTCCGCTGCTGAAGGGCCGCACCAACCGCGCGATCCGCTATGCGTGGGATCAGGAGATCGCAACCGGCAAGCCGGTGCAGTATATCCCAAGCGGCGGCAAGGGAGCGGATGAGGTCTTAAGTGAAGGCTCCGCGATCGAACTGTATTTGCTGTCCCACGGTGCAGAGCCGGAAGAGGTGCACCCGGAGAAGCGTTCGAGAAACACCTACGAGAATTTTCTCTACTCCAAGGAGATCATCGACGAACTGAATCCGGAGGCTAAGGTTTGTTTTGCCACTACGAATTATCATATGTTCAGAAGCGGAGTCCTTGCAAAAAGGGTCGGTCTTAATGCGGAAGGGATCGCGAGCAGGACGAAATGGTATTTCTGGCCGAATGGTTTTGTCAGGGAGTTTATCGGACTTGTGGCGCTGCAGAGAAAAGAGCATCTGATTTCCATGGGAATCATCTTTTTAGGATGTGTATGTCTTGCCGTTCTGGCGGTGGTCTTCCGCCTGAAGACATGAGTGATTCAGCGGTTTCTTGCCATGATCAGACTCCCGTTCTCCTTTAACCATTTCTCGCAGTCCTTGTAATCGGGGATCACGGAGGCAACATTTTGCCAGAAGCGTTTCGAATGATTCATTTCCAGTCTGTGACACAGTTCATGCACAATGATATAATCCACGATCCTTTCCGGTGTTAACATCAGCAGACAGTTAAAATTGAGATTTCCCTTACTTGAGCAGGAGCCCCATCTGGTCTTCTGGTTGCGGATCGTGATGCGGCCGTAGGTGACATGCAGGATTTCCGCATAATAAGCCGCTTTTTCGGGGATTACCTGCACGGCCCGGTCCGCAAGCGCATGCAGTTCTTCACTTGAAAGTTTTTCCACGCTTTGCAGCTTTTCATGCTTTTCTTCCATCTGCGCCATATGTTTTACGATCCAGTCCATCCGCTCGGATACGAAACGGCGGATCCTTGCTTCGCTGAGGCGTTTCGGCGCGCGTACAAGGACCTTCAGATCTTTTGTGATCTCAAGGCTCATGGTCTTTCGATTGCTTCTGATGATCTCCACCCGGAGCTTATCCATGACAGAAAACCTTTCTGTATGTTGTAAAAATCACCCGCCCTGCTTCTTCTCCGGAAACTGGGCCAAGATCACTGCGACAAACACAAGGGCGCAGCCCAAAAGCTCGCGTCCCTTCATTTTTTCCGACAGGATCAGCCAGCCGGAAAATGCGGCAAAAACGGATTCCAGACTCATGACGATCGTGGCGACGACGGGTTCCGCATACTTCTGTCCGACCATCTGCAGGGTGTAGGCGACGCCGCTTGAGAGGATCCCCGCATAGCAGACAGGAAACCAGGCTTCCTGCAGGGGGGACCACTTGGGGTCTTCAAAAATAAACATGCAGATCAGGGAGAGAACAGCAACGACACTGAACTGGATGCAGGATACCCGTACCGTATCGACGGTGCCGTACCTGTCGACGAGCAGGATATAGGCTGCAAAGCCAATGGCGCATAAGAAGATCAGGATATCTCCCGTATAAATACCGTCTATTCCGCCGGAAAAACTCAGCAGATACATGCCGGCCATGCAGATGACCGTTGCCGCAAGGATCACGATGCGAAAACGCCTTGCTTTTGCGATCGAGAAAACGGCGACCATGACCACATAGGTGGCGGTAATAAAACCGGCGCGTCCGGAAGAAGCCGTATCTTCGGGGTAGAGTCCGATTCCGAACTGCTGCAGATTGGTGGCAATGAACAGCGGAATGCCGCAGTAGATGCCGGAAAGCAGAGAACGCCTGTCAAAGAGCGGTTTACCTTCTTTGCCGATTTTATTTCGAAAGAACACGATCAGAAACAGAAAAACGGATGCCAGAACGGAACGGGAAGCATTAAAAGTAAAAGCAGAGACCGTATCGGAAGCGGCGGTCTGCGCGACGAATGCGGTGCCCCAGATCATTGCGGTCAAAAGCAGGATCAGTGTTCCTTTCAGATTCTTTTGCATGATTCTTTCCTCGGATGTTATTGTCTGCGACGTGGTCACACAGATATCATCATAGCATGGAACGCCAAAATGGCAAGAACAATCATTCTGTATTCCCGATTGTGTGGTATAATGCTGTCATATGGGTATTGCAGTGGGGTGGAAACAATGAATGCATATCATTTTCTGATTATCGTACAGATCGTTGCGCTCTCGATCGGCTTTTTCGGTCTGTATTCGCTGTTCTGCACCATGCTCCGCGCGGAATCCAAGTTTCTGCTCGGTGCGTCTGCCTGTGCGGTCGTCTACGGCACGGGATATCTGATGGAAATGCTTTCGACTAACCTTGATATGGCTTTTTCCGCTGTTTGTGTGCAGTACTGCGGTCTGTCCTATCTGGCGTTACTGTTTGCCATTTATCTGTCCAAGTCTTCGGGCGTTGTCAGCCTTCCGTCGCTTGTCTGGAAACTGACCTTTGTTTATGAGACGATCACACTGCTTCTCGTGCTCTCTTCCCGCTATCATCATCTGTATTACCGTTCCCTGTCCTTTACACAGGAAGGGTTGTTTCCGCATATGGAAGAGAAGGGAACGGTTCTGTTGTGGATTTTTATGGTGCATTTGGCTGTGCTGAACGTATTCTGCTGCTTTGTAGCCGTCAAAATGCTGATCAACAGCCTTTCCACCAAAAAGAAGTGGATCTATCAGGGAATCTTTGCAGCGACCATCGGGACGATCCTTGCCATGACGTTCTCCATGCTTTCGGGTTTTTCCGGCTATGAGGCGATCTCGGCGCTGCTTCTTCTGATCTTAGGCGTTATCGCGATCGTCAAAACCTCCGGAAGAACCAGCAATCCTGTGGAAATGGCGTATGCGGAGGCGTTCCAGCGAAGCAAGGCCGCTATTGTGGTTCTGGACGAGGAATATTGTTATTTAGAGTCCAATGATGCCGCAAGAGAAGTGTACCCCGAGTTGTCCAGGCAGGAGAGCGGAACGAGGTTTACCCATATCAATGAGATCATGCGCTCGATCAGGGATGACAGACGGATCAGGGTTGGCAACCGTTATTTTAAACCATATTATTACAATCTGCATGATGAGAAAAATAAACCTCTGGGCTTTGTGTTCTGTTTGCCGGATGTGACCGAGTCGGAAAAGAAAGTGCAGGAGCTTGCAGAACTGAAAAAGGCGGCCGATGAAGCCAACGAGGCAAAAAGCATTTTCCTTGCGAATATGTCGCACGAGATGCGCACGCCCTTAAATGCGATCATTGGACTTGCAGAACTGGCGCAAAGAGAAGAAACGGTGGGCGGTCTTAAGGAGTATCTGCCGCAGATTCTGAATTCCGGGCAGATTTTGCTTGATCTCATCAGCGACGTTCTTGATTTCTCCCAGGCGGAATCCGGAAAAGTAGAAATCATCCCTGTGGAATATGATCTGAAGGAACTGTTGAATACGGTCGTAAATATCGTAGCCTTTCGCCTGGGTGATAAGGATATCGATTTTATCGTGGATGCGGATCCGACGATCCCCTGCAGACTGATCGGGGATGATGCAAGAGTCCGGCAGATCATTCTGAATTTTCTGACAAACGCAGTCAAGTATACGGACAACGGATTTATCAGATTTTGCGTTGACTGGGAAGATCTCGGCAGCCGCATGTTGCTCAAAATTGCCGTTTCCGACAGCGGACGCGGCATCAAAAGAGAGGATATCGGAAAACTGTTTACGGTATTCAGCCGTCTGGATCTGAAAAACAACCGCAATATTCAGGGGAGCGGGCTTGGACTGGCAATCTGTGCGCAGCTGATTAAACTGATGAACGGGACCTACCGCGTGGAGAGTGAATACGGGAGTGGATCGACATTTTACTGTATCCTTCCGCAAAAGATCGCGGATCATACACCGCTTTCGGATACGGAAAGAAAGGAACAGCATTTTAGCGGCAGCCGGTCATTTACGCTCTACGCTTCTGACGAAGAACATGACAGGACACAGACGGGACTTATGACAAGGCCGGAAAAGGATGTTAAGAAATCAGAGGAGGAATCCTTAAGGGATGTACAGGATCCTAAGCAAAAAGAACGGGTACTTCTCGTGGATGACAATCCGGTTAATATCAAGGTCTTAAAGGCCATGCTGAAGGCATTCGCCATTGAAGCGGATGTAGCGCTCAGCGGCCCGGAAGCGATCAGAAAGCTTTCGAAAGACAGATATGACCTCATTCTGATGGATCATATGATGCCGGAAATGGACGGGATCGAAACGACCGGGAAGATCCGGTCACTGGAGGTTCCCTGGGCGCAAACGGTGACGATTATTGCCTGCACGGCCAATGCCGTGAAAGGCGCACAGCAGATGTTTCTTGAAAGCGGAATGAACGATTACCTCTGCAAGCCGGTGAAGCTGGCAGAACTGGAGGCGATCCTGAAGAAGTGGCTCAAAGAACCCATAGAGGAGAAGAAGGACTAACGAAAATCATATGATCTATCTGATGCGGCATGGTCAAACAGACTGGAATGTTTTAAGAAAAATACAGGGCAGGACAGATATCGCGCTGAATGAGAGGGGCCGGCAGATGGCAAAAGAGGCCCGGACCAAATATGCAGACATCAGTTTTGATGTCTGTTATTGTTCACCGCTTGTGAGGGCGAAGGAGACTGCAGAGATCTTTCTGGAAGGGAGAGACACCCCCGTCATTTTCGATGACAGACTTATGGAAATGAGTTTCGGGATCTGTGAAGGAGAGGAGCATGTTTTGGAAAACCCTTCCTCCCCGCTGTATCCGCTGTTTACGGATCCTGCGCACTATACGGCGGTTGAAGACGCCGAAAGCCTGGATGAACTGTTTGCAAGAAGCGGTGCGTTTATCGATGAAATGCTTCTTCCGGCAGCTTCTAAAGGGCAGAATGTCCTGATCGTTTCTCACGGCGCTGTCGGCTGCAGCATCATCTGCAGGCTGAAACAGATCGAAAGAAGCGATTTCTGGAGCGTTTTGTGCAAAAACTGTGAGCTTGTCAGGATCCTTTGAAGCCCGTGATCTTCATACATCTCTATCTTCAGATCCGCATATCCTTCTTTTTTTTCTAAAGAATCAAACCCCGTAAGCCGATAAAAAAGATAAGGAATATTCTCAAAAGGATTTGGGAAACTGCTTCAAGGAGGAAGAGATATGTTTAACGGTATTTATAGCGGAGGAAAGCCTTATCAGATCACGCGGCAGCAGGAAAGCGGGAATGTGAGCCGCACCGGCACCCCTCAGAAAACAGACACAGGGAAAAAAACAGACGTTCTTCCGAAACATGCGGAAGAAAAGATCCATGCCAAAGTGACGGAATGGAAACCGGTTCCTGCGTCAAGTCCGCTGATCCCGACACAGAAGGCGGGTTACGGGACTGTGATCGGCGATGTGGAACTGTCTGACAAGGCCAAAGAGTATTATTCGAAATTAAAAAACAAATTCCACGGGATGGACTTTATCCTGGTCGGAAAGGAAGAAAAAGGAGCTGTTGCCCGAAATGCAGCTGCTTACGGAAACGCCAATAAACCGGTTGTTCTGATCGATGAGGACAAACTGGAAAGAATGGCAACGGATGACTCCTTCAGGAAGAAATACGAAGGGATCATCGCAATGTCGCAGACGAAACTGCAGGAGGCCAAAAACAGCCTGTTCAGCAGCGGCGCGTCTGTGAGAAATTTCGGAATGTCAGTGGATGCGAACGGAAAGACTTCTTTCTTTGCGGTGATCGAAAAAAGTTCCAACCTGCAAAATGAAGCGCTTGAGAAGCGGCTTGCAAAGAAGAAAGCCGAGAAAGTCGGTAAAAAGAAACTGGAGGAAAAACAGGAACGAAAAGAGCGTCTGGAAAGACTGCGTGATAAAAATAAGACTGAAAATGCGGATGATGACACGGCTTCGGAAGAGAACGAGCCGGAATATCTGAAGATCCGGGCCGCTTCCCTTGAGGATCTGGTCAGCAGGATCTATGCATACGCGTATCAGACGGCCGAAAAATCGCTTGATGCACAGGAACAGCAGATCGGTCAAAATATCGATTTCAGGGGGTGAAACAGATGAATACGATCACACCGTTTATGAAAGCCCCCCTTTTACAGGCATCGGGAAATGCATACAGCAAAGTCAAAATGGCTTCCAGAAGTATGAAGGATCTCAGTGAGATCAAAAAGCAGCTGGTGGAGATGAGACGTACCGGTCAGGAGTTAATGCCGCAGACGGCCGCCAGACAGACCATGAAAACGACGGTCATGGACTCGATCTTAAACAGCGAAAAGGCTTACGGGGAGTCGATCAGGACCAACCGTCAGCAGGCGAGATCGACCGCAACGGAAAAGAAAAAGTTTAACTATCACTTTAAGAATCTTTCTGCACAGATCCTTCGCAGCAAGACTTCCACATCCGCCAGACAGGTGGTATCCATGGCGATGCGGGAGGTCATGCGCTTAAAAAGAGAAAAACAGAGCGGAAAATACAATGCGGAGGAAGTGGAGGCGGCAATCCTTCATGCCGAGGCCATGGAACGCGTGGCAAGAAAGAAAGTAAAGCACTTAGAGCAGGAGGAACTGGTAAAAGCTTCCGGAAAAGCTGCTCCGGAAACAGAGATCAAAGAGACGGAACCGGAAGAGGAAGGCAGAAATGCCAAAGAGGCAGAGCAGACCGCTGAAAACGAAGAGGCAGCCCGGGGCGAAGAAGCTTCTGAAGAAGCTGGCGTTTCCGATACGGTGAACCGGTATCTGCAGGAAGACATGCCGGCAGATCTGAAAGATCTGACCGGGGAAATGCTGAAAGAGATCTCTTCCGCACTGCAGGAACTGATGGAAGAGCTCGGGGTCGAGGACGAAGAAGTCCTGTCCCCTGAAGAGATGACGCCGGAAGATCTGAAAGCATTGCAGATCAGACACCGCAACAAAGAGATGAAAGAGATCGTCAAGGCGGATGCGGAATACTTAAAGGCCGTCTTTGACGAACTGGAGAGACAGAAGAATGCCGGAGGGCCGGATCTGAAACAGGCAGGAGACGGTGCGGTTGATCTTTCCGGAAGCGGGGCTTCTTTCGGATTTGGCTCTGCAGAGGGTATGGCAGGACCCGCCATGACAGAAGGGGCAGCGGTGGACGTTGCATTGTAACCGCGAAGCTGTCACTTTACGGCGAAATGTGATATAATTTTTTTCAACAACATAGATATCTGTAACCGAAGGATCGGGTTTAATACGAGAGGGAGAGCTCAATTTATGAAACGGATCATATCTATCTTTTTTGCGGTATTCCTAAGCTTATCGATGCTGGCGCAGGAAGTGCCTGTCTATGCTTCACAGCCGGATATTCAGTCCGGTGATATTTCATTGGAAGAAACGGATGAAAATGGGATTTCCGAAGAACCTGTTGAAGAGGTTTTGGAAGAGCCTGTCGAAGAGGCAGCAGAAGAGGTTGTCGAAGAGGCTGATGAGGCCTATATGTCATCGGAACTGCTTGGGGAAGTCGAATCCTATACTGTGAAGTTTAATGCAAACAATGGCACTTCTGAATCCAACACACAGAAATTCATTATCGGAGAGCCTCAACAACTAAATACGAATAAATTTACCAAAACGGGATACAAATTTGACAGTTGGAATACAGATGAGGACGGGCAAGGAGATACATATACAAATGGTGAAATGATCGTAGCGGAAATTGGTCCTGCAGGCAGCACGGTCAATCTTTATGCGCAATGGAAAGCACAGACCTATGACGTATTCTTTGACGCGAACGGTGGAAAATGCACGAAAACCGAATCAACGGTGACTTATGATCAGAAATACGGTGTGTTGCCGGTTCCGACCAAAGACAATTATACGTTTCTTGGCTGGTTTACGGAACTGAACGGGGGTACACAGATCAAGGAAAGCGATCAGGTTCAAATCACTGATGCCTTGAGTTTATATGCGCATTGGATAGGAAATAAATACACGATCAAATTTGATGCGGCAGGTGGTGAATGTGATACAACGATAATGGATGTCACATATGACCAGCTTTACGGTACATTGCCGGTTCCTACCAGAGAGAATTACACGTTTCTCGGCTGGTATACGGAATCAGTATATGGTAATGAGATTACAGCCGATGATAAAGTGAAGATCACAAAAGATCGCACCTTGTATGCGCATTGGAGAGGTGTAACGGTTAAAGTCATTCTTCATCCGAATGATCCCGATGATCCTGAAAATGTGGAGTCAGAAGGTGTTATTCTCACACCCAGAGAGAAAACTGTATACTTTATGGGTACATATGAAACACTTCCGAAACCGGAAAAAGCAAAGTATCGTTTTTTGGGATGGTATACAAAAAAGGAGGGTGGCAATCGGATAATTGCATCTTCAACTGTTGCCGATAATAAAGAGCACACTTTATATGCACATTGGTTGAAAAAAGAGTATAAGATTACATTCAATCCAAATGGCGGAACATTTCAGACAGAAAAATATAAGACAGACGAGGAAGGGAAATATTATAAGATTGTTGGATATCAGGAAAAATATGGTGATTTGCCCAAAGAAAACGATGATATCACGAATACCGGCTACACACTGGATGGATGGTTCGTCGGTTATGGAAACAGCGAACAGATTACGGAAGATACAGATGTAACAATCACTGCGAATCAGATCCTGTATGCGCATTGGAGAGGTGTGTCGAAAACAGTAACTCTGAATCCTGTGGGCGGAACCGTTTCATCCGAAACCGTCACAGTCACCTATGCTGGGAAATACATGCTTCCGACACCGGAGAAAGAAGGCAATTCCTTCCTTGGCTGGTTTACCGAAGAAACCGGCGGCACACAGGTCAGAACTGGTGATGAGGCTAGACTTCTGACAGATATCACCTTATACGCCCATTGGAAAGCGCTCACCTATTATGCATTCTACAATGCCAACGGCGGAGAACTGAAAGAACAGGGCAAGAATGTTACATTCGGGCAGGCTTACGGAACGCTGCCGACACCAACCAGAGAGGGATATGGATTTGGCGGCTGGTATGTGGGCGAGAACCTTGTAAATGCGGACACAAAGGTTTCGACAGCAGGCAGTCATACGTTGGTTGCACACTGGAATTCCAATAACCCGACGATCTATTTTGACGGAAACGGCGGAACGGTTCCCGCAGGAGAAGAGAGTAAGACGGTCACCTATGCCGAGCCTTACGGCGAACTTCCGGAGGCGACTAGGCAGTGCTATGATTTTACCGGCTGGTTTACCGAAGCAGAAGGCGGAGAAGAGATCACGGCAGATTCCATCGTGGATGTTGCCTCCGCGCAGACACTTTATGCGCATTGGACGGGAAAAGAATATACCATCTCGTTTAACGGAAATGGCGGCACCTGTTTCCCGGTCACTAAGAAAGTTTACTATGATGCAACTTACGGAACACTGCCCACAGCAAGCCGGACGGGACATCACTTTACCGGCTGGTTTACCGAAGCAGAAGGCGGTGAGGAAGTCAAGGCGGATACGGTCGTATCGACCGATAATCTGGATCCCGAAGCGTCAGAACACAAACTCTTTGCGCACTGGGAGGCCGCAGAATACACGGTTTCTTTCAGACCGAACGGCGGAACGGTTCCTGTGGGAAAAGAGAGCAAGACCGTGACTTTCGGCCAGCCTTACGGGGAACTGCCGGAACCGACACGCACAGGGAATAATTTCGGTGGCTGGTATTTGGGGAATCCGGAAACCGGGACGTTGGTGGAAGCAACCACGACCGTGGCAACGGGGGCTGATCACGATCTGACTGCGAAGTGGCTCGGACGTCCTTATACCGTGACCTTTGACGTGAACGGCGGGGATGAACTGCCCGAAGAAGAGCGCACAAAGACCGTTTATTATAAGGAAAACTACGGCTCCCTGCCGGTTCCTTCCAGGGAAGGCTTTGATTTCAAGGGCTGGTATACCGGAAGTGAGGGCGGAAACCAGATCAATCCCACGACAAAGGTGAGCGTGGACGCAGATCATACCATTTATGCCAAATGGTCGGCGATCCGCTGCAAAGTTGACTTTTATGCGAACGGCGGAAACTGGAACGGCAGTCCCACCAGGAAACTGGATACGGACTGGAACACAAAATTCGACACCGACAGGCTGATCGCGCCGAAATATAAGAAGCACGCGTTCACAGACTGGTATAAGGACCCGGAATGCACCGAATTGTTTGATTTTGACCAGGTGATCAAAACAGATGTGAAGATCTATGCCGGATGGGAAGAACTGCATTTGAGCGGCTTTGACATCAAGGGTCTGGAGGGACCGTTCTACTATACCGGAAAAGCGATCAAGCCGGTTGTGACGGTTTATGACTATGATCACGACTATGACATTCCGCTTGTTTCAGGCAAAGATTATACGCTGAGTTTCAAGAACAACACAAATGCCGGGATCGCTACGGTGACGGTAAAAGGCAAAGGCAATTATTCGGGAACGCAGTCCAAAGACTTTCAGATCATTGCAAAGGATATTACCGGGGATGAATTTGCGGCAGAGGATGTCTATCTGGAATACTCAGGTAAGGGCAGAAGACCTGCACCGACCCTTACGAAGAACGGCAGAGCACTGAAGGCAAATAAAGAGTATAAGCTGTATTGGGTGAACGAAGAGGGTGTGGAAGGTGGCCTGATCAAAGCCCCCGGCACTTACCCAATAAAAATCACCGGATATGGGAATTACACGGGAGAGCGGATCATTGATTATGTGATCATCGAGCGTTCCGAGCGCCTGATCTCAAAGGCCTGGGCGAATGCAGCAAACAGGGAATACGACGGAACGCCGGCAGAACCGAAAGTCCGTGTGAGCTGGGAAGGCAATCCCCTGACAGTTGATGAGGATTATTATATCCTCTGGCCGGGACAGAATGTGTCATCGGATCCAATAGATTTCGATGTCATGACCAATGCCGGAACCGTAACGATCAGGATCGTCGGAAAAGGAAGATACGTCGGTGTCAAGAAGGCTACCTACAGGATTTTGGGACAGACGATCCTGACATCCTGGATCATGGGAATGGCTGCCAAATATGAATATACCGGCGGCGAGATCCAGCCTCTCGGGGCGGCAGACAATGACGAGAGCCTCGGAACGGCGGCCATCTATGCGCCAAACGGCTATAAACTGGTCAAGGGTACAGATTACACGATCAAATACACGAAAGACATCGTCAATGCAGGCGAGGTCACGGTAACGGTTACCGGAAAGGGACGGTTCCAGGGAACGGTTTCCAAGACCTATAAGATCGTTGCCGCACCGATCAACGTGCTGACCTATACGAAGCCGGAAGGGGTAGATACGATCAGCGTGAAATACGAAAAGGGCGGCAACGAACCGAGACTGCAGGGCGTCAGGATCAACGGAAGTCTTGCAGTGGAAGGCAGGGATTATACGCTGGCCTTTAAGAACAATAAGAAAGTCGGTCAGGCATCCATGATCTTTACCGGATGCGGCAATTTTAAAGGAAAGTACACCGTACCGTTCAATATTGTAAGACAGGAACTGGGGGATGTTGCCGCCGTACATATCATTCTTTCGGATGCGCCAAATGGCGGGAAGCCCGGCGGCCATGAGATCACACCGATCTTAAGAGACTTAAGGACCAACCAGCTGCTCGATTCGAAAGATTATTCACAAAAGATCCGTTATCTTTACGTGAAATCCATGGAGGTCACAAACCGGATCAATAAGACGGAGATCAAAGTCAAGCGGTTTGCCGGAAGACCCGTGGAACCGGGCGATATCGTTCCCGTCGGAGCGGAACTGAATGTGGAGATCGACGGGGCCGGCAACTTCAGCGGAACGGCCAAGGCAGGCAAGATCAAGGTCAAGGCAAGGGATCTTGGCAGGGAAAAAGTCGTGATCTATGACAAATACTATAACGGAAGCGCGGTCACGCTGACCAAAGACGATATCGTCTTCAGGGGCGGTACCCTGATGCCGCCGACCAAAGACGATTATAACATTGTCGGATATGCCAACAATACGGCAAAGGGAACCGCAACGGTGATCCTGAAAGGTACAGGCGAAACATTTGGCGGCATTAAGAAAGTAAACTTCAAGATCAAACAGCGAACGGTGATCTTTCCGTAAGCGTGAAAATCACCCGCTCCAAAAAATTTTGGATCAGGGGTTGACAAGTTAGCCAAGACTAATTATACTGTAACCATAGTAAGTCAACGCTAACCGATGCGGTGGGCGCAAATACTGTAAACCTCCAACCAAATATTTTCATTTTTGAGATCCCCCGCGGCAGCAGGGGATCTTTTTTTCGGTTCGATTTGGGGATACACAAATAAGATATTTTGTGTTATTGTATTAAGCGAGGGCAAGATATAGTATAAGAAACCGTGCTTTGTATCATTTCTCATCGTTTTTGAATACTGAGGGGAGTATTTGAAATGGAAGACCGTATAGAACAGATGATCTGGGAGCGGATCAACGCGACGATCGATGCGAATGAAGCGGTGTCGCGTACGGAGGCTGAAGAGACGCACACGGAAGAGAATGCAGCCACTGAGGAAGCATTTGCCGGGCCGAATTTTATCCTGGTGGAATCCGTGGGATCCGCCGAACCCGTCGAACCTGTTGAATCCGTTGAATCCTTCGCTTTTGCAGCGGATGTACAGGATGCAGGCAGCAAGGAAGAGGAAGCGGAAACAGAACTGTCTGAGAATAAAACGGCTGAGGCGGTGGCTTTGGAGCAGGATCCTGACCGGGCAGAATCGGTTTATGTGGCGGATCCTGATGATGAATACGACATTACCGACAGGATCAAGGCGGCAGACGATGAGGAAGAGATCCAGGAGATCAAACACTGGCTGTTCAAAGAGAACATCCGCTTAAGAGGCATCAGGCTCGAACTTCAGGAAATGCGGACTGAACTGGAAGAGGAGAAACGCACCCAGGAGGAAGACAGGCGCATCTACTTTAACCATATCGCGCAGGAACGCAAGCAGATCCATCTGGATGAAGAAATGGTTGCCGAGAAACTTGCGATCATTAAGAGGGGCTTTGCGGAACTGGATGCGGACCGCAGAGAGCTGAAAGAACGTGAACAGCGCCTTGCCGCCAAAGAAGCGATCCTTGAGACCAAACTGAAATACAGCTACACCGCGGAAAACCCGGAAGTGACGGATGCCCTGTTCCTTGGTGTCACCAGTTATCTGACGCTGAAGAAACGCTATAAAGACCTGATGAAGATGTATCATCCGGACAGCATGGGCGGCAGCACGGATATGGTCGTTGCGATCAACCGGTCCTATGACAAACTGCTGAAGCAGTACGGAAAGAACAGGGAAATCCTCTGACAGGCTGTCTTTTCGTGAACTGAGATCATAGATACATTTCCCAAAAATAGACAAATATTCACACAAAGAGCCATATACCATGGCTCTTTTTTTCTTTATAATCAAGATCAGAAACAGGATCACAGGTAAATTGGGAAGGTATGGGGTAAAGTTTTATGCGATACGGACATTTTGATGATGCAAACAGGGAATATGTGATCGACAGAGTCGACCTGCCGACCTCCTGGACGAATTATCTGGGTGTGGAGGATCTGGTGGCAGTGGTCAATCACACGGCAGGAGGGTATCTCTTCTACAAATCGCCGGAATACCACAGGATCAGCAGGTTTCGGGGAAACGGCGTACCGATGGACCGTCCGGGGTTCTATGTGTATATCCGGGACAATGAAAGCAGCGACGCGTGGTCTGTTTCCTGGCAGCCTGTCGGAAAAAGCCTTGATGAGGCGGCCTACAGCTGCCGTCACGGCCTTTCCTATTCCGTTTTTGCCTGCGACTATGCGGGGATCCATGCTGAGCAGACCCTGTTCATCCCAAGAGGCGATGCGGTACAACTTTGGGATGTCAGGCTCCGGAATGACACGGACCGGGTCAGGGATCTGTCCCTGTTTTCCTATCTGGAGTTCTCTTTTCATCACGTGATGATCGACAATATCAATTTCCAGATGAGCCTGTACGCGGCAGGATCCTCTTATGAAGACGGGATCATCGAGGAAGACCTGTTCTATGAGGAAAACGGATATCAGTTCTTTACGGCAGACTTTGAGCCGGACGGGTTTGACTGCATGCGGGACGCATTTCTTGGCACCTATCATACGGAAACGGATCCGCAGGCCGTGTTAAGCGGCCACTGCAGCGGTTCCTTCGAGAAGGGCGGGAATCACTGCGGCAGCCTGCAAAAGGATCTGACGCTTGCCCCACATTCGGAAACGCGCGTTATTTTTATGCTCGGCGAAGGAAACAGGGCAGCCGGAAAGATTATACGGAAAAAGTATTCCGATCATGCGGCTGTGGACGCATCATTTTCGGATCTGAAGTCGTTTTGGGATGAAAAATGCAATAAACTGCAGATCAAAACGCCGAACGAAGGGATGAATACCCTGATCAATATCTGGACGCTGTATCAGTCGGAGATCAATGTGAAATTCAGCCGCTTTGCCTCCTTTATCGAGGTGGGCGGCAGAGTCGGCCTCGGCTACCGCGATACGGCCCAGGATTCCATGACGGTGATCCACGCTGACCCAGAAACCTGCAAAATGCGGATCCTGCAGCTGCTCCGCGGACTGACGAGCGAAGGTTACGGCCTCCATCTGTTTCAGCCGGAATGGTTTATGGAGGAGGAAAAGACACAGTCTTTCAAATCACCGACGGTGATCCCGAGGCCTGACAAGGCGTCGATCATTCATGGACTGGAGGACGCCTGCTCAGATGATGCGCTCTGGCTGATACCCTCGATCGTGGAATATGTAAAAGAAACAGGCGACTTTGGCTTAATCGATCTCAAGCTTCCTTATGCGGATATCTATATTACGGCGCAGGAAGAAAAAGAAGCCGGAAACTGCAGAGCGGAAATGCCGGCAGAGTCGGTTTACGAACACATGAAGCGGATCCTTGATTTTTCCGAAAAACAGGTCGGGAAAAGCGGGGTCTGCAAAGGTCTTCGCGCGGACTGGAACGACTGCCTGAACCTTGGCGGCGGCGAGAGCGCACTGGTAAGTTTCCTGCATTACAGAGCGTTGGATTGTTTCGTGGAACTTGCGAAGGAACTTGGACGGTCGGAAGACGTTTCGCACTATGAACAGGTGCGGGAACATGTGAAAAAGGTGGCGGATGAGAAACTCTGGGACGGTGACTGGTATGTGCGCGGTTTCACCGCAAGCGGCAGAAAGATCGGCTGCAGTAAGGACCGGGAAGGCAGAGTCCATTTAGAGTCCAATGCCTGGGCGGTGCTTTCCGGGATCGCGGATAAAGAAAAGGCTGAAAAAACGATGCAGGCGATCGATGAATATCTGTATACACCATACGGTCTGCTGCTGAACACGCCGAGCTACACGGTGCCGGATGACGAGATCGGGTTTGTGACGAGGGTTTATCCGGGACTAAAAGAGAATGGCGCAATCTTCTCGCATCCCAATCCCTGGGCACAGGCAGCGGCCTGCCGGATCGGAAGAGGAGATCTTGCGATGAAATTCTATAATGCGCTCTGCCCTTACTATCAGAATGACAGGATCGAGATCCGGGAATCGGAGCCTTATTCCTACTGCCAGTTCATAGCCGGTAAGGATCATACGGCATTCGGAAGAGCCAGACATCCGTTTATGACGGGATCGGGCGGATGGTCGTATTTTGCGGCTACACATGATATCCTGGGGATCCGTCCGGATTTCCACGGCCTGAATGTGGATCCGTGTATCCCGGCAGACTGGGACGGCTTTGAAGCAGACAGGGTGTTCCGCGGCGCGACTTACCATATCACGGTGGAGAATCCGGATCATGTGATGAAAGGCGTGGCAAAGATCATCGTGGACGGGCAGGAGGCATTAAAGATCCCCGCGTTCGCACCGGGAAGTGAACACAGCGTCCGGCTGATCATGGGATGACAGCAGGCAGTGCCTGGACGTAAGATCCGGCGCGCAAGAGCTGTATAAAAAGCTAAATGTCGATTTAATATAGCGTTTGTTATTCTATAAATGCAGTAAATACGGGGATTTCAGGAGGAGGATATGATCAAATTCGGAACAGGCGGCTGGAGGGCCGTGATCGGGGACGCGTTTACAAAAGCGAATATCCAGCTGCTTGCAAAAGCGGTTGCGGACATGATGCACGAGGAAGGCGTGGCAGATGACGGCATCGTGATCGGCTATGACAGAAGATTTCTTTCCAAAGAGGCCATGCAGTGGCTGGCCTGTACTTTTGCGGCAGAAGGGATCAGGGCGGAATTGATCAATAAATCCGCGCCGACGCCGCTTGTGATGTTTTATGTGGCGCATCATCATCTGCACTACGGCATGATGGTCACTGCCAGCCACAACCCGGCTCTGTACAACGGCGTGAAGGTCTTCACGGAGGGAGGAAAGGATGCGGATGAAGAAAAGACTGCAGAGATCGAAGCGCACATCCGCCGTATCCTTGATCAAAGGGAAGACCGCAGAGATGCAGAGGTCCCGGTAAAAGAGCTTCCTTACGACGAAGCTTTGCAGGCGGGGCTGATCCGGGAGATCTACCCGTTGAACGAATATCTTGACAGCATCATTGATACGGTGGATATGGAAGCGATCAAAAGAAGAGGCTTACGCATTGCGCTCGATCCGATGTACGGGGTTTCGGAAACTTCCCTGAAGACGATCCTGATGACGGCAAGGTGCGAGGTGGAAACGATCCATGAGCGCCATGACACGCTTTTTGGCGGCAAACTTCCCGCTCCGACACAGGAAACACTCAAAAGCCTGCAGGAATATGTGCTTGACAGACATTGTGACATGGGTATCGCTACAGACGGGGATGCGGACCGGATCGGCGTGATCGACGATCAGGGTAATTTTCTCCACCCGAACGATATCCTGGTGCTTCTGTATTATTATCTGCACCGTTTCAAAGGCTGGACGGGGCCTGCGGTCCGCAATATCTGCACCACCCATCTTCTCGACCGGGTGGCAAAGGCCTTCGGGGAGGAGTGCTACGAGGTTCCGGTGGGATTCAAACATATCAGCGCAAAGATGTATGCGACGAATGCCGTGATCGGCGGTGAGTCTTCGGGCGGCATGGCGGTAAGAGGCCACATCCGCGGCAAGGACGGGATCTATGCATCCGCGCTTTTGGTCGAAATGATCTCCGTAACCGGCATGAAACTGTCAGAACTCATGGAACAGATCCGGAACGAATTCGGCGGCATGCAGCTTGTCGAGCGGGACTACCGGTTTAGCGATGCCAGAAAAGAAGAGATCAAAAAGATATTGTTAGAGGATAAGAAGCTCCCGGAGATCAACGTTCCCGTGCAGAAGGTTTCTTATCTCGACGGTCTGAAGATCTATTTTGCGGATTTGATAACGGAAAACGGACAGGAAAGCACGGGGACGGATGGCTGCGGCGGATGGATCTCGGTCAGGTTTTCCGGAACGGAACCCCTGCTTCGGATCTTCTGCGAAATGAAGACAAGGGAAGAGGCCGAAAGGCTCTGCAAAACATTTGAGAACTTCCTTGACCTGTGATACGCTTAAAACATGAAGAACCTTTGGAAGAAACTGTTCTCGATCAGAAATAAAAATGATATGCACTCCAACATGGCAAAGATCATCATTTTAGGGTGGTTTTTGCCATTGGTGCTTTTAACCGCAGTGATCCTTCTGATCCTGTCGTTTACGCTGAACCGCGCCGGCAGGGATACGGCACAGGCCAGCGCGCAGAAAGCGGACAGGATCTTAAAGATGCGCCTTGAAGATTGTGAGCTTGCCAGCAAGAACGCTTCCTATCTGCCGGTCATTTCGGAAAGTTACAAGAAATATCTGGCAGACGGTGACAAAAAGGAGCTCAATACGACCGTTACCACATTTTTGAACCAGCAGTACCGCTACCATACAAATCTGAAAGATGCCGTGCTGGTTTTTACGGCAGATCCCGAAGTGCTTTACTATACCTACAATAACAGCAATAACGGAACCTATAAGGACGTCCGGATCTTTTCCGAAAATACCCTCAAAGAGGTTCTTGACAGGTCAAAAGATCTGGATACGGACACGAGACTGGTCGGGGACGGGGGACGGATCTATATGATCCGGAATCTGATGGATCCGAAGTTCAAGCCCTATGCCATGCTGATCCTGGAACTGGATGCGGATTCTCTTGCGGAGAGCATGAAGAGCGTCTGGGGCTATGCGGATTCCGCGCTGTATATCAGGGACAGCAGTCAAAACGGTTATGCGCCGCTGCTTACAGGCGGGAATAGAATATCATCCGTTATGGAAAGCGGAAAGATCGACCCTGACAACGTAGCAGACGGGCAGACCGGATTCCGGTCGGTCGGCGGACATTCTTTTGTGACCGGCTGCATCAATAAATATGGAAGGATCGTAACCGTCGTGGAACTCGACAACGGTGTGATCCGGGCAGGGCGCAGCAGTTATTTTGTTTTCGCACTGATCCTGCTGATCCTTCTCATCCCGCTTCTTGTGATCATCAGACAGTATGAGCAGATCTACCGGGAAGAGATCTCTCTGCGCGATGCGAGGATCAAGGCCATGCAGTCCCAGATCAATCCGCATTTTCTGAACAACACGCTTGAGATCATCAACTGGGAAGCGAGGCTTTCCGAAAATTATAAGATCAGCGGCATGATCGAAGCGCTCTCCACGATGCTTTCTGCGACGATGAACCGGAAATCCGAAGCAGTCCATACATTAAGGGAAGAACTCAGTTATGTGGATGCATATCTGTATATCATAGCAAGGCGGTACGGAGAACAGCTGCAGGTGATCCGCAGGATCGATGAAAGCCTTTTGGAGATGCAGGTTCCGCGCCTGATCATTCAGCCGATCGTGGAAAATGCGGTGGAACACGGCGTCGGTGTTACCGGAAAGGGGATCGTGGCGCTTACCATCGACCGGGAAGAAACGTACATGCTGATCAGGATCATCAACAACGGGTCTTTAAGCGAAGAAGACGCAGAGCGGATCCAAAAGATCCTTGCCGGGCAGGGCGATGCCGGCCTGCATCATGTCAGTCTCGGGATCCACAATGTCAACAGCCGCCTGAAGCTGATCTACGGGGACGATTGCGGCCTGACGATCGAAAATTTAAGCGACAGGAAGATCCTCGAAGCGTTCCCCGACAGATCCGATCTTCTCCGGCAGCAGACTTCATTTACCATCAGCACGATCAAAATCACAATTTCAGACAAAAAAGAACAAAGGTAGCAATTTGGCTTTCCATATGTGTCCTGTATGATGAAGGTAACCCGAGAGGAAGCATTCCGGGAGAACAGATAACAGGATTTACCAACATCAAACAAGAATTTGGGAGGGTTACCAGAATGAAAAAAGGAATCGCATTACTTCTTGCATCCGCAATGACATTTGCGCTGATCGGATGCGGCGGAGCGCAGGCCGTACAGGAGCCTGCCACTGAGGCAGCAGTAGAGGAAACCGTAGCAGAAACAGCAGAAGCGCCGGCAGCAGAGGAAGCACCGGTAGCATCCGCAGAGGGTGTGGAACTCAACGTTACCACCACTTTTGCCGGTGAAGACGGCAACGCACAGAACTTTAAAGATGCAGTCAATGCATGGTGCGAACAGACAGGCAACACGGTAGCGGATACTTCCGCAACCAGTGATGAAACCTTCAAGACCAGAGTCGTAACGGACTTTGAAACAGGCTCGGAGCCGGATGTGCTGTTCTTCTTCAACGGCGCAGACGCCAACAGCTTCATCGAAGCAGGCAAAGTCGTTTCCATCGATGACATCAGGGCGGAATATCCGGACTATGCATCCAACATGAATGATGAACTGATCGCTGATTCTCTGGTAGACGGAAAGAAATATGCCGTTCCCGTAAACGGATACTGGGAGGCGATGTTTGTCAACACCGAAGTGCTGGATGCCGCAGGCGTTGCAGTTCCGGGCGCAAACTATTCCATGGATGATTTCAAGGCTGACTGCCAGAAGATCGTGGATGCAGGTTATACCCCGATCGCAGCAGCGCTTGGCAATATCCCGCATTACTGGTGGGAATATGCGATCTTCAACAACGAATCCCCGGCAAACCACTTAGAGATCCCGGCAAGTGCCGATGATGAGATCGGACAGGCCTGGGTAGCAGGCATGAATGACATCAAAGAACTCTATGAACTGGGTTATTTCCCGGAGAACACACTTTCCGCAACGGATGATGAGACCTTTGCAATGTTTACCGAAGGCAAGGCAGCATTCCTGATCGACGGTTCCTGGAAAGTCGGCGGTATCGTGGCAGCATGCCAGTCCGATCCGGAAGATCCTGCAACACTGGATACAGACAAGCTTTCCCACTTTGACGTGACTTATGTACCGGGGCAGGGAAGCCGTAAGGCAACCGATCTGATCGGCGGTCTGTCGATGGGCTACTATATCACGACCAAGGCATGGGAAGATCCTGCCAAGAGAGAAGCAGCCGTTTCCTTCGTATCCTACATGACGAGCGATGAGATCGTTCCGAAGTTTGCACAGCATACCGCAAGCGCACTGAAGAATGCGCCCGCAGTAGATGAAGCAGCATTCAATCCGCTCCAGATCAAGGCAATGAGCATGATGAGCGGTGTGACTTCCTTAACCGGCGCCGTACAGGATCTGTTCATGGGCGACTGCCGCGTACCTACTTTCGATGGCATGCCCGAGATCGTAACCGGCAAGGTTGATGCAAAAGATGCCGTTCAGGAAGGTATTGATGCCTATCTGGCACAGTAATGATCGGACGATAACACTGCAGTGAGTCTGGCCCCGGTTCTCTTCATGAGGATCGGGGTCAACTAAAAAGAGGAGATCTTATGGGTGCAAATATCTATAAAAATAAAAAGCCGGTGTTTTTCTTCCTGCTCCCTGCTTTTCTGTTCATGATCGTTTATCTGTACTATCCGTTCGTAAAGAATATCTGGAACAGTTTCAGACAGATCAAACAGCTGGGCAGCGCCGGATCCGGCTTTCTTCATCCCTGGTATGAAAATTATGCCAAAATGCTTACGGATGCCAACATCCGCACATCCCTGGTCAATACGCTGATCATGATGGCGGCGACCCTGGTGTTTCAGGTCGGATTTGCGATCCTTTTAGCGCTTCTTGTGGACAATATTTCGCGCGGCAAGCAGTTTTTCAAGACGGTATTCTTCTTTCCGATCGTGATCTCCGCTACGGCATTGGGCTTATTGTTCAACCTGATCTTTCTGTATGACAAAGGCATGCTGAATCAGATCTTAGAGCTTCTGGGTAAAACGGAACTGACCGACTGGAAGGCCGAAGGGATCGCGATCTTTACGATGATGCTGCCGGTCATCTGGCAATATGTCGGGTTTTATTTTGTGATCCTGATCACGGGGCTGAACAATATTTCCGATGAACTTTACGAGGCGGCCACGATCGACGGCGCTACCAGATTTCAGAAGGTCCGCTACATCTCGCTGCCGCTTTTGCACAACGTGATCTGCACCTGCGCGGTCCTGGCGGTGACCGGCGCGCTGAAGGTCTTTGACCTGCCGTGGACCATGTTCCCGAAAGGCATGCCGCTGAAATCCACGTTCTTAACAGGTACTTACATGTATTACCAGACGATGGAATCCAAAAACGTGGATTACGGATCGGCGATCGCCGTACTCATCGTGGTTTTGGGCGTTGTGCTGTCCAAGGTTGTCAATAAGATCTTTAAGGAAAAAGACTATTGAGTGATTTTCACATAGGGGGATACAATCCGTGAAAAAGAAAATTTCCGTCGGTATGGCGGTTGTCTATCTGTTTTTGATCCTGTGGTCCCTGACGACGATCTATCCGATCATTTGGGTCGTGCAGAATTCCTTTAAAGCCAAGGACAAGATCCTTGCCGATTCGTTTGCGCTGCCCATCGGAGAGCTGTTCACGCTTGCCAATTACAAAAAGGCATTCAGCAACCTCAATATTTTCGGCTCTTATGCGAACAGCCTGTTCATTTCGCTGATGGTCTCGTTCATCGTGATCCTGCTTGCCGGAATGGCGGCCTATGCACTTTCCCGCTATCATTTCAGGGGCAGCAGATTCCTGTATTCGGTTGTGATCGCGGCGATGATGTTCCCGGCTTACGCCACCATCATTCCGGTCTTTTCCATGGAATTTTCCTGGGGGATCGTCAACACGGGCAGCTGGTTTCTGTCCATGTTATCCGTGATCCTGCCACAGGTTGCCGGAAACTTAAGCTTTGCGATCGTTGTTCTTTGCGGCTATATCAAGGGCCTTCCGATCGAACTTGAGGAAGCGGCATTCATGGAAGGCTGCAATGCGTTCCAGATCTTCTTCAAAGTCATTGTGCCGCTCACAAAACCGAGCTTTGCAACGGTTGCGATCTTTTCGTTCCTGTGGAGCTATAATGACCTGTTTACGCAAATGTTCTTCTTAAGGCGTCCGGAAATGTGGGCGATCACGAGACTGCTGAACCAGCTGACGAGTCAGGAAGGCACCAATTACGGGCTGATGGCTTCTGCGGTCACGCTTGTGGTGGTTCCGCTTGTGATCGTATACATCTTTTTACAGAAATACATTATAAAAGGCATGACAGCGGGCGCGATCAAGGGGTAGAATGATCTTATGTACAAAGTTGTGATCATTGATGACGAACCGATCATCGTCGAGGGCCTGAGTAAGGCGATCGACTGGAAAGCGCTGGGCTGTCAGGTTATCGGGAGCGCAGCGGACGGTATGCAGGGGATCAGCCTGATCCGGGAAGTGAAGCCGGATATCCTGATCTCCGATATCTGCATGCCCGGATTAAACGGTCTGAAGATGATCGCGGCGCTTCGTTCCGAGTTTCCAACCATGCAGATCACGATCCTGACCGGTTTCAGGGAGTTTGAGTACGCTAGGGAGGCGATCTCTCTCGGCGTGACGAGATTCCTTTTGAAACCTTCCAAAATGGATGAACTGCAGGAAGCGATCACGGCAATGACGGGAAAGCTGTCCGCATCGGAAACTTCCGCGAAAGATCCGGCAGAGGATCTGAGCGAGGGAGCGGAGGAAGCCGGCGGCTTTATCGTGAAGAATGCACTGCAGTACATGAGAAAGCGTTATGCGGAGAAGCTGCTGCTTTCGGATGTTGCGGCCCAGATCTACGTCAGTCAGTGGCACTTGAGCAAACTTCTGAATAAAGAGACGGGACAGAGTTTTTCGGAACTCATGAACGGGATCAGGATCGAGAAGGCCAAAGAACTGCTGAAGGACCCTTCGCTTCGGGTCAGTGATATCGCAGAGTCTGTGGGATTTACGGATCTGCCGCATTTTTCAAGAGTCTTTAAGAAAATTGCCGGTGTTTCCGCGAATGAATACCGGAACGGACATGGAGCCGGAAGAGAAACGGGAGAGGTACCGGAATGAGAGGAATGGTGTTTTTACCTGAAGATCAAGAGCAGGGAGGGTACGCATTTTCCCCTGCGGAGATCCTCTTTGAGGGAGAAAAGATCGATAAGATCAGGCGCCTGCCTGATGAGGAACTGAACAAAAAAGAGCGCGAGACCTTCATCCTGCCGGGTTTGGTGGACATCCATCTGCACGGCTGTATGGGGGTTGATTTTTGTGACAGCGTGGAAGAAAAAGGGGACGGCGTCCTGCCTGCCATGTGTGAATATGAGGCGCATGCAGGTGTGACCTCGACCTGCCTGACGACCATGACCTATGACGAGGACCGCCTGATAAAGATCATGCAGAAAGCCCGTGATTTTTCGGAAGGTGATCATCCGCTGAAAAACTGCATGATGGGGGTTCATCTTGAGGGACCTTTTATTTCCCGCGAAAAATGCGGCGCGCAGAATCCGAAATACATCCATTCACCGGATCCTGCCATGCTCCAAAGACTGCAGGAAGCAAGCGGCGGGCTGATCCGGCTGGTTGCGATCGCACCGGAAAAGGAAGGGGCGCTTTCCTGTATTAAACAGGGGGACGGATTCCGGTTTTCGATCGCCCATACTACGGCTGATTATGAAACGGCACTCTCGGCGATCCGGGCCGGCGCAAACCATGTGACGCATATGTACAATGCGATGCCGCAGCTTCTGAACAGGGCACCCGGCGTGATCGGGGCGGCATTTGATGAAAAAGATACTTTTGTGGAATTGATCGGAGACGGGATCCATGTGCATCCTGCCATCATCAGAGCCACATTTTCCATGTTCGGATCCGAAAGGATCGTGCTGATCTCCGACAGCATGGAGGCGACGGGGATGCCCGACGGCAAATATGCGCTTGGCGGGCAGGACGTCTATAAACAGGGGAACCTGGCCACGCTGTCCGATGCGACCATTGCCGGTTCCGTTACCGATCTATTCTCATGTCTGAAAAGCGTGATCGCCATGGGGATCCCCAAAGAAGATGCGATCCGGTGCGCAACGATCAATCCCGCGCGCTCTGTCGGCATTGACGGTCTTGTGGGGTCCCTTGAAGAAGGCAAGCGCGCCGATCTTCTTATCACAGACCGTTCCCTGAATCTGCAAAGTGTGATTGCATCCGGCCGCCCATTGTGAGATAATCTGATTTGTGAGAGGTGGTATTTTCACCTCCACAAATCAACGAGCAAAATTGTATTGTATTTTGCGAGTAATATTGTATTTTGCGAGTCTGGAGGCATACTTTGAGATTACTTGAAGAGAGGATCCGCCGGGACGGCGTTGTCAGAGAAGGAAATATCTTAAAAGTCGACAGTTTTTTGAATCATCAGATGGACATTCCGTTGTTCTGTGAACTCGGCAGGGAGTTTCAGAAACGTTTCGCAACGGAGAACATCACGAAGATCTTAACGATCGAGGCTTCCGGGATCGGGCTGGCCTGTATCGTGGCGCAGTATTTCAAGGTGCCGGTCGTATTTGCCAAGAAAAGCAAGACCAAGAATATCGCCGGCGACGTGTTCACTTCCCGCGTGGAGAGCTTCACGCATGGCCGCGTCTATGACATCATCGTTTCCAAACAGTTTTTAGGTCCTGAAGACAGAGTGCTTCTGATCGATGACTTTCTTGCAAACGGCAAGGCACTCGAAGGGCTTGCCGCACTTGTGGAGTCAGCCGGCGCAACGCTTGTCGGTGCGGGAGTTGCGATTGAAAAGGGCTTTCAGGTCGGAGGAGATCTGATCCGCGAGAAAGGCATTCATCTGGAATCCCTTGCGATCATTGAGAGCATGGATCCTGCAACCGGTGAGATCGTCTTCCGTGAGAACAACTAGGCGTATGATCAGAAATTGACCATAATAAAGCGGGCGATCCGGAAGGGTCGCCTTTGTTGGATATTATAAGGGATCGGGATGGAAGAAAAGAACACAACCCATATTTTGTACGGAAATATTGTCTATGCAGTCTCTCCGGAGAAACTGGTTTTTTCGGAAGGGGCTTATTTGGTGTGCGAAAACGGAAAATGCAGGGGTGTTTACGATTCCCGGGAAGACGCGCTGCGGACATTGTCCGCACAGCCCGAAAAGGTACCGGTGACAGATTTTGGCGACCGCCTGATCGTTCCCGGACTGGTGGATCTGCATCTGCATGCGCCCCAGTATGCTTACCGCGGCCTCGGTATGGATCTGGAACTCGTTGAATGGCTGAATACCGTGACTTTTCCTGAAGAAGCCAAATACGGAGAGATCACCTATGCGGCGCAGGCTTATGATGATTTTGTTACCGATATGAAACAGACAGCCACGACCCGTATGTGTGTGTTCGGAACGGTCCATCCGGAGGCAACGCTTCTTTTGGCAAGAAAACTGTCAGAGGCCGGATTCGGCGCATATGTCGGTAAAGTCAATATGGACCGCAATGCACCGGATTCTTTATGTGAGGAGAGCGCGACCGCAAGCTTTACGGCAACCATGGATTATCTGCGTAAATTTGCGTTTCTCCATTCGCAGGGGAGGATCAGTGAACGTGTGCAGCCGATCATCACACCGAGATTCATCCCGAGCTGTACTCCCGAATTGATGGAGGATCTCGGAGAACTGGCCACGCAGCAGAACCTGAAGGTGCAGTCGCATCTTTCCGAAAGCAAAAAAGAGATCGAATGGGTGTCCGAACTGGAACCGGACGCCGCATTTTACGGAGACTGCTATGCAAAGGCAGGCATGATGGGGAATCCGGTAACATCTGTTATGGCTCACTGTGTCTGGAGCAGTCCGGAAGAGATCAGGATGATCAAGGAAGGCGGCGTCTTTGTGGCGCATTGTCCGCAATCCAACACCAATCTGGCATCCGGGATCGCGCCGATCAGGTGTTATTTAAAGGAAGGACTGCATTTGGGACTCGGGACCGATATCGCGGGCGGATTTTCGCGATCGATCTTCCGGGCCATGGCGGATGCGATCCAGGTGTCCAAACTCTATTACCGGCTGGTGGATCAGGATCAAAAGCCCCTGACATTGTCGGAAGCATTTTATATGGGAACTCTGGGCGGTGGAGCGTTTTTTGGAAAAGTCGGCACATTTCTTGACGGCTATGATCTTGACGCAGTCGTTCTTGATGACAGTGGTCTGGATTCGGTGTTCGACATGGATCTTGCCAAGCGGCTTGAGCGGATCGTCTATATGCCGGAATCTGCCGCGTTATGCGCAAAATATGTACAGGGAGAGCGGATCTTATAAGCGATGGAACAGTTAAGTTTATTTTCAAATACCGAATCACAGGTCAGAATGCAGCCCCTGGCAAGCAGGCTCAGGCCCGAAACGCTGGATGAATACGTCGGACAAAAGCATTTGGTCGGACCGGGCTGTCTTTTGAGGCAGCTGATCGAAAAGGATCAGGTGTCTTCGATGATCTTTTGGGGTCCGCCGGGTGTCGGAAAGACCACGCTGGCCCGTATCATCGCAAAGAGTACCAATGCAAAGTTCGTGGAATTTTCCGCGGTGACCAGCGGGATCAAGGAAGTCAAGGAAGTCATGAAGCAGGCAGAAGATAACCGCCTGCTCGGGATCCGCACGCTTCTGTTTACGGACGAGATCCACCGGTTCAATAAGGCGCAGCAGGATGCGTTCCTTCCGTATGTGGAAAAGGGCAGTATCGTTCTGGTCGGTGCAACAACGGAGAACCCGTCTTTTGAGATCAATTCGGCTCTGCTTTCCCGCTGTAAGGTGTTTATCCTGAAGGCACTCGAGGAAGAGGACCTGTATGAACTGCTGCAGCACGCCCTGAAATCTGAAAAAGGGCTCGGAAATATGCAGGTATCCATATCGGAGGACCATCTGCATGCGATCGCCAACTTTGCAAACGGTGATGCCAGAACGGCGCTCAATACGTTGGAGATGTGTGTCTTAAACGGTGAGATCCGATCCGACGGCTCCATAGAAGTCAGCGCCGAAACGGTCGCACAGTGCATGGACCGCCGTTCCCTGCTCTATGACAAGAGCGGCGAAGAACACTATAATCTGATCTCCGCACTCCATAAATCCATGCGTAATTCCGATCCGGATGCGGCTGTTTACTGGGTAAACAGAATGATCGACGGGGGAGAGAATCCTCTGTATATCGCAAGACGTCTGGTGCGCTTTGCCAGTGAGGATGTCGGAATGGCCGATTCCGGTGCGCTGCAGGTTGCGGTCGCAGCTTATCAGGCCTGCCATTTTCTCGGGCTTCCGGAATGCAACGTGCATCTGGCGCATGCGGTAGTCTACCTGTCCATGGCACCAAAATCAAACGCTTTGGAAGTAGCCTGCAACGAGGCCATGGAAGACATCCGCGAAATGCCCGCGGAACCGGTTCCCATGAATATCCGCAATGCGCCGACAAAGCTCATGAAAGATGCCGGCTACGGCAAGGGCTATATCTATGCCCACGATACCGAAGAAAAGATCACGAAAATGCAGTGCCTGCCTGATAAACTGAAAGACCGTACCTATTACCATCCGGGCGTTAAGGGCGCAGAGGCCGAGATCAGAGAACGGCTCGAAGCCATCCGCAAGTGGCGGAACGAACCCTGATCTGCGGGCGGATCATCCACCTCATGTGCTGACAATTCTTTTGTTTCAAATTCTACTGACATATTCACTGCCTCCTTATTCTTTTTTGTTCTGCTTCTTTCGGAATGATTCGGCGAAATGAAACGCCAGATTTGTAACCAGAACTGCAAATGTGCTACATGAATGAATGAGTTGTGATCCCATGATAAATCCTCAAAACCTTTGTGTCAACAGAAAAAAAGAGGAAATTTATGGTACAAAAGGTTACATAAACGGTTGTCATAACATTATCATTGTGGTAAAATGATTTTCGTAAGAGTGTGTATTTATGCACTTTTTCAAGATATTGTGGTTCTTTCCAAGGGCGCCACAATATATGGATGTAGTAAAGATCACATCGGCAATTACCGGCAATGATCCGGGAGCAGTTTACCCTGTTTTATGGAAACAAAAATCAGTAAAAGTTGAAAAAGGAAGAATAAGGACAATACGAGGGGAAAAGGAAATGATGAGAGGAACCGTAGATTCCACACAGGAGGGGAACAAAAAAATGAGGAGTTATCTGAAGATCTTGATCGCGACGGCTCTGATTGGTGTCGCATGCTTTGCAGGGACGAAAGAAGTTAAAGCAGACGCAGTATTGGAATTTACTGAGAATAATGAATTGAGCTATATGTTTGATGACGAGGAATACGCCGGAAAAAGTATAGCCATAAAAGCCGAATTGGATGAAACGACAATCACTATTGCAACCATTGCAGTTCCATCATCCGGAATAAAAGAGGGTAAAATAGAGTCAAGTACCTTAATGAGTAAACTTGGAAAAGTGACAGAGGACACAGACTATACTGTAGAAGCCTTTATAGGTGATGAAGCAATTGGAAATGCCGAGTATATTTCAGTATATTGTTTTAACCCCACAATAGATGACAATAAGAAACTTAAAATAACGTCACCTTCAAAAATACCGTATATTACATTCGATGATTCATATGATCTGGAAGTAGAAGCAATTGCTCCTTATTTCATCAGCGAGGTAGATGGAGTATCGCAAAATGCTGTAGCTTATTCCGATCCCGTATGCTCCAGTGATGCCGAGGTAACATCCGGTGAGGTGAAAGCAATCATTACCTGTGATACCACCTCATCTTCTCCCATTAATGCATCGATAGAATGGGAGAATGGAGAAGTATATCCATACCAATTTCTTGAATTTAAAGATACAGAAAAGAAAAAATCACATACGATCAAGATGACTTATCCAACGGGTGATGAATGGGACGGCGAGACTGCAGTGATCAAAGCGGCTGGAGAAGGGACATTTGAGCTTGAGGCAAAAGTGAATTCGATTAACGATATCGATTCTGCCGTTTCTGCCGGTAAAGGAACTTTTTCATATAATATTTCGGAAATCATAGATCATGTTGTGATTTATAGGAATGGAGAAGAAATAACAGAAGATACAGTTTCCGTTAATGCGACGGAAACATACACTGCTATAGCATATCTCGATGAAGAGGAAGAGGAACCGGCATCTGCTGACTATCAGATATTTGATTGGGGTGTTAGTAATAAACTGGCGACTATCAAGGATGGAAAATTAAAGACCGGGGGCAGCAAAGGAAATGTTACTGTCTCGGCAATTTGCAAGAAAGATAAGACCAAATCCGGGTCGATTCAGGTAACAATAGATATGGAGGAAGTCGAAGCTCTGTTGCTTGCTCAAGATACCATCAGTGTGGGTTATGTACTTAATCTTCAAAAATCACCGGCAGGAGCGGTAGAAGTTATTCCGGAGGAAGCGTCCGGCAGTGTCAAGTCGATCACTTATGATTACGCAGATACTACCAGCAAGAATTATGGCACATTAAATTCTGCAAAAACAGCTTTAACCGGAAAAGCCGCAGGAAAGGTGCGCTTAAGTAATGCCACTGTTACTTATACAGATGGCATTACAAAGAAATTTGAAGGTCTGTTTGACGAGATTACTGTTATCTCAAATAACTTTGTCAATGAGACTGGAGATTCCAGTGATGAGATAAAATTTGAAATACAGGAGGGCGGACTCTATACCGGCACGAATGAAGCGGAAAATTTATCAGAGATAAAGGGTTATCAGGTGGATGTTATCTATGATGGAAAGGTGGTATACACCACATCCTCTTCCAAAAAATCCGGTGAGGTCACACTTAATAAAGAGGCGTTGAATAAGATTTTAAGCAGTGCCTCCAGCAAACTCTCCGGAGATTCTCCTGATGTGACATTCAAAGTCAGCCCATACGGCACGGGTGAAGATGGAAGTACGAAAGTGGTCAATTCTGCGGCAGCAATATCGCTTACGAAAAAGGCATACAAGAATGGAAATACATATTCGTTGGATCAGACATCATCATCATCTTCTTCCTCATCCATGAAGTCCAGCTCCGGTCAGGGGTCCGGCAGCGGCTCGGATTATGATAAGGTGCCTAAGACCGGTGAGGGAAATACGAGACTTTTGATCATCATGATCGCGGTGATCTCTGCAACGATCGCAGGATCCATCCTGCTCTCCAATCTGCCGGTTCGAAGCAAAAGCGGCACGGATGAGAGCGTGGACGAAAAGGATGTGTTCCACAAAAAGGATTAAAAGGGATCGATGACCGGCAGGGGGTGAATGTCCGGAAATTGATCTGATGATAACAGAAACACCACGGGGAAGGTATCAATAATCAATCGGGGAACAGGTCTACATGTCTGCACAGGATCACGAAGAGAACCTTACGCAGCCGGCCGCAGAAACTGACGGGGAAACTGTTTCTGAAGAAGAGACGGAATCCGGGAACGAAGAAGCTTCCGAAGAAGCAGAGCCCGGCTCTGAAGACAGTTCCGAAGAGACGGGATCCGGATCGGAAGAAGCTTCCGAAAATGAGGTGGCTGCAGATGAGACAACAACAACGGGGATGCCGGAAATGGCACCCCCTCTGTTCGTTGTATGCTTTGTGCTTTGTGTTTTCATCAGTTCCGTGGTCTCTTATCAGTTCGGATACTCCCGCAGTTTACGGGATGCTGAACTTGCGCAGGCCAAGGAAGATGCCTATGCTTCGCCGGAGGAAGAAAATGTGATCCCGGACGATCCGATCCCTGTCGAATTTCCGGAGGAACACGAAACCTCGCTTCCGCCTGCAGAGATGACGGTCGATATGCAGGAACTGTACGCGCAGAACCACGATTTTATCGGCTGGCTCAAGATCGATGACATGAACATCGACTATCCGGTCATGCAGTCGCTGTATGATGAGGAATACTACCTAAATCGTGATTTTAATAAAAATCAAAGCCTCAACGGCTGCCTCATCATGGATACGGATTCCGTCGTCGGTACGGGAACGAAGGCCAATGATTATGAGGACGGCACGCCGCCGAGCACCAATCTGATCATCCACGGACATAACATGAAGAACGGCGATATGTTCGGGAATCTTGACAAATACCGTGACGAAAAGTTCTATGAGACCCATAAGATCATCAAATTCCAGACACTCTATGAGGAGCGGGAATATGAGATCGTTTCCGTCTTTCTGTCCCAGGTCTATCTGAAGACGCAGACGGATGTGTTCAAATATTACAAATTCTTCCGCGCAAAGAACGAGGAAGAATTTGATGATTTTTATAACAATATTAAGGATCTCTCACTTTATGACACCGGCGTGAGCGCTGAATTCGGGGATGAATTCATCACGCTCTCCGTTTGTGCCTATCATGTCGAAAACGGCCGTCTGGCCGTGGTCGGAAAACGTATCAAATAAGGATTTTACAGTTCTTTCAGCAGTCCCGTGCGTTCGTTGAATTCCGTGATCAAAGCATCGATCTCGTCTGCCTGTTTGCGTACGCTGCCGAAGGTTCCTGCTTCGTCGTACCAGAGCGCGTTCAGCTCCTCCGCGCTTCTTCCCTGCTGTTCCACCCAGGTATAATACTTCAGGTTATGGATCCGCTTGCGGTCCGTATAAGTCAGTTCCATCATATTGTCGGTCTTTATGGAGGCGATGTGCGCCGTATAATCGACGGCAGCCATAACGGCATCGTATTCTCCGTCTTCTTCCTGCAGTTCTTTGATCCTGGACTGATACATATCGGAAGAATCGGTCAGAACGGTTGCGACCACGTCATGCTCGTTCAGCTCATAATACTTGGCCATCTTGATCGCACAGAGCATGTTCGCAATGCCGGAGATCCCGAACAGGCCGAGATTGTCTGCAAGTTCGCTGCTGATGCCGCATTCGCTGACCAGATATTCCCTGCCGAGCGGCTCGTTGAAGAACCGCAGGATCTTCTGGGAATCCTCATCATCGATGTCCACGACAAGATCGGTGTTTTTGACATTGTGGATCCAGGGCACGTGCTTGTCGCCGATCCCTTCGATCCGGTGTCCGCCGAAGCCGTTGTTCAAGAGTGTCGGGCATTGCAGGGCTTCTCCGACGCCGAGCTTTGCCGTCGGGTATTTTTCTTTCAGAAAATCACCGCTTGCCATGGTGCCTGCGGAGCCGGATGTAAAGATCGCGCCCGCGAAACGGTCGCCCTCTTCTTTCATTTCCTCAAAAGCATCTGAGATCGCGGCGCCTGTCACGTTATAATGCCACAGATAGTTGCCCATTTCTTCGAACTGGTTGAAGATCAGCACGTCTTCACGGTTGTTGCGCAGTTCCCATGTTTTATCGAAGATTTCCTTGACATTGCTCTCACAGCCGGGTGTAGCGATCACTTCGCCCGCGATCGAATGGAGCCATTCGAAACGTTCCCGGCTCATTTCGGCGGGAAGGATCGCGATCGAATTGGCGCCTAAGAGTTTGGAGTTAAAAGCACCGCCTCTGCAGTAGTTACCTGTGGACGGCCATACGGCTTTATGGTACTGTGTGTCAAACTGGCCGGTGATGAGGCGCGGAACCAGACAGCCGAAACTGGCGCCGACTTTATGACAGCCCGTGGGAAACCATTTGCCGATCATGCAGATGATCTTGGCTTTCACGCCGGTAAGTTCGGAGGGCAGAACAATGTAATTGCTGCCGTGGAACAGGCCGCCGGACTCCTTCTGCTCATTTTTCCAGGTAATACGGAACAGGTTCAGAGGATTTACATCCCAAAGTCCCACTTCCTTCAGCTGCTCTTTGATCTTGTCCGGGATCTTTTTTGGATCCTTCATCTGCGCGATGGTGGGAATGATGATGTGATTTTCTCTGGCTGCTCTGATATTTCTCTCCAGGGAAGCCTCATTTCTGGTCAGATCGATCATGGTTTTACTCCTTATTTTTTGATCACGCTATATCATCTTGATATCCTCATTTTATCATTGACAAATGGGAATTACAACGAGCCACAGAAAAAAAGTTTGCGTTCCTAAATCATTTTGTGAAAATCGGTTGCAAACACGGTCCGTTATGATAGAATTGAAGAAGGAAAATCGTATGGATTTCCGAAGAAATTCGTTATCTCATACAGGAGGAAAAATATGGATTTTGAAAAGATCAAACAGGTTGCGCAAAGCTATGAGGCCGATATGACCGCATTTTTACGGGAACTGGTAAAGATCCCGGGCGAGAGCTGTCAGGAAAAGGGCCATATTCAGCGGATCGAGCAGGAAATGAAGAAGGTTGGTTTTGACCGGGTTCAGATCGATCCGATGGGCAATATCTTAGGGTATATGGGCACCGGTAAGAAACTGATCGCTTTTGATGCACATATCGACAATGTCGGCATCGGAAATATCGATAACTGGGAATTTGACCCGTATGAAGGCTACGAAAACGAGACCGAGATCGGCGGCAGAGGTACTTCCGACCAGCTCGGCGGGATCGTTTCCTCCGTATACGGTGCCAAGATCATGAAGGATTTCGGATTGATCGGCGAAGACTATACCGTACTGGTCACGGGCACCGTGCAGGAAGAGGACTGCGACGGCCTGTGCTGGCAGTATATCATCAATGAGGACAAGGTCCGCCCCGAGTTCGTGGTCATCACCGAGCCGACGGACGGCAATATCTACAGGGGCCAGAGGGGCCGCATGGAGATCCGCGTTGACGTGCAGGGTATTTCGTGCCACGGTTCCGCTCCGGAACGCGGGGACAATGCGATCTACAAGATGGCGGATATCCTGCAGGAAGTGCGCGCCCTGAACGATAAACTGAAAGATGATGATTTTCTCGGAAAAGGAACCCTGGCGGTTTCGGAGATCTTCTTTACTTCGCCGAGCCGCTGTGCGGTAGCCGATTCCTGCGCGATCTCGATCGACAGAAGACTGACGGACGGCGAAACTTACCAGTCGGCCTTAAAAGAGATCGAAATGCTTCCGAGTGTGCAGAAATACAACGCAAAAGTTACTATGTACAAGTACGAACGTCCGAGTTACACGGATCTGGTCTATCCGACAGACTGCTATTTCCCGACCTGGGTGATCCCCAAAGACCATCCGGCCACGCTTGCCATGGTGGAAGCCTACCGCGGAATGTACGGGGAACCGAAGGTTGATAAATGGACGTTTTCCACGAACGGTGTCTCGATCATGGGCAGATACGGGATTCCCTGTATCGGCTTGGGACCCGGTAAGGAAGCACAGGCGCATGCGCCGAATGAGCGCACCTGGAAAGCGGATCTTGTAAAATGCGCAGCGATCTATGCCGCATTGATCGTATGTTGCGAGCAACATATTTAATGACTGAAAGGAACAGAAAGGACCGGATATGAGCGATTTTCAGAAACTGATGCAAAAACTGAGCAACCTGGACATCGATAAGATGTACCTGAATGATTTTTTCCACACCTGGGATAAAACGGATGATGAGATCATGGCTGTTTTCACGGTGGCGGACGCACTTCGCAATTTAAGGGAGCGCAACATCTCTGCCAAAGTCTTTGACTCGGGACTCGGCATTTCGCTGTTTCGCGACAATTCGACCAGAACCCGCTTTTCCTTTGCAAGCGCCTGCAATCTTCTGGGTCTGGAAGTACAGGATCTGGACGAGGGAAAATCACAGATCGCGCATGGTGAGACCGTTCGGGAAACTGCAAACATGGTTTCCTTCATGGCGGACGTGATCGGGATCCGGGACGATATGTACATCGGAAAAGGCTATACCTATATGAAGAGCGTTTCCGAGGCGGTACGGGAAGGCTATAAAGACGGCGTTCTTGAGCAGATCCCGACGCTTGTGAACCTGCAGTGCGATATCGACCATCCGACGCAGTGCATGGCGGATATGCTGCACATCATCCATGAATTCGGCGGCGTCAAGAATCTGAAAGGCAAGAAGATCGCCATGACCTGGGCATATTCCCCGTCCTACGGCAAGCCGCTTTCGGTGCCCCAGGGCGTGATCGGCCTGATGACGCGTTTTGGCATGGATGTGGTTTTGGCACATCCGGAAGGCTATGATGTGATGCCCGAAACCATCCGGATCGCCAAGAAGAACGCCAAGGCTTCCGGTGGTTCCTTTAAGAAAGTCGCTACGATGGAAGAAGCATTTCAGGATGCGGATATCGTCTATCCGAAGAGCTGGGCGCCGTATGCTGCCATGGAACAGCGGACAAAGCTCTACGGAAAAGGTGATTCCCTCGGCATCGACAAATTGGAGAAAGAACTGCTCAAGCAGAATAAGACGCATAAAGACTGGACCTGCTCGGAAGAGATGATGAAGCTGACCAAAGACGGCAAGGCGCTGTATCTGCACTGCCTGCCTGCCGACATTTCCGGTGTCAGCTGTAAGGCAGGTGAAGTGGACGCTTCGGTATTTGACAGATACCGTACGCCTCTTTACAAACAGGCCAGCTTCAAACCTTACATCATCGCGGCGATGATCTTCCTCGCGAAATTCGAGGATCCTGTCGCGCTTCTTAAGAAACTCGAGAAAAAAGAGAAACCCCGGGTAAGATGAGATGAAAAAACACGGAAAAAAGCGGATCGTGGTGGCTCTTGGCGGCAATGCACTCGGAAATACGCTGCCGGAGCAGATGAAAGCGGTAAAGATCACAGCACGCTCGATCGTTGACCTGATCGAAGACGGCAATGAGGTCGTGATCACACACGGCAACGGGCCGCAGGTCGGCATGATCAACAACGCCATGGCCGCACTGTCAAGAGAAGACCCCGATCAGCCCAATACGCCGCTTTCCGTGTGCGTTGCGATGAGCCAGGCTTATATCGGCTATGATCTGCAGAACGCCATGAGAGAGGAACTGAAGAACCGTGGGTTGGAAATCCCCGTGACGACGATGATCACGCAGGTAAGGGTGGATGCACTCGACCCGGCATTTGCGCATCCGAACAAGCCCATCGGACACTTTATGACGAAGGAACAGGCGGAACATGCCGCGAAAGAATACGGTTATATCATGGCAGAAGATGCCGGCAGGGGATACCGGCGGATGGTGGCATCGCCCAAACCCTGTGAGATCGTGGAGATCGAAGCGATCCGAACACTGGTGGGGGCCGGGGATGTGGTCATCGCCTGCGGCGGCGGCGGAATTCCCGTGGCGCTTAACGGAAATCACTTAAAAGGGCAGAGCGCCGTGATCGACAAGGATTTTGTTTCCGCAAAGCTCGCAAAAGACCTTGATGCTGATTTCCTGATCATCTTAACAGCCGTTGAAAAAGTCACCCTGCATTTCGGGCAGCCGGACGAGACGCCGCTTGATGAGCTGAATGAGGAAGAAGCGAGGAAATATATTGCGGCAGGAGAATTTGCGCCAGGTTCCATGCTGCCGAAGATCGAAGCCGCTCTTGATTTTGCCGTTTCAAAGCCCGGAAGAAGGGCATTGATCACATTACTTGAGAAAGCAAAGGACGGCATCGAGGGGAAAACCGGAACCGTGATCACGGCATAGAGGGTAACTTGACGAAGACCCTGTGAAATGGCATACTAGTATCATGTTCACAGAAAGATTGTTTTATCACAAAAGAAGTAGATTTTATAAAGCCTTACTATTTATGACAGCTGTTATTATAACAGGTGTATTTTTTATGTCCGAAGCGCGCGCGGCGGAGATTCCCGGTGTCATGACGGTGGATCTGGTGATCTTTGCCGGACAGAGCAATATGTCCGGGACCGGCGGGAACGCAGCGCTTTCTCCGGCCGTTCCTAACGGACTCGGTTATGAATTTAGGCCTTACTCGGATCCGAGCGGTCTGCATCAGATCACGGAACCCTTCGGCGTGGCCGAATGCGGATATCTTTCCGAGCCTGCCTCGCAGAAAAAGGGTTCGCTGGTTTCTTCCTTTGTCAATGCTTACTATGCAAGGACCGGAGTTCCGGTCGTTGCGGTATCCGCGTCCCGCGGCGCGACCGATTCGGCCTACTGGGCCTCAGCGCCCGTCAAGGCGGAATTGCTTGATAAATATGTCCGTACGAAAGCGTACCTGTCCTCCAATCATATTACGCTCAGACGTTCTTTTGTCGTTTTCCTGCAGGGGGAATCGGACGCGATCGAAGGCACGAGTCTTGCGCAGTATCAGACCAACATTACCGCGGCGTTTGAGTCGCTTTTTGCAAACGGTCTGGAGCGGGTCTATGTGATCACGCCGGGACATCCCCGGGGAAATCTGTTTTCCTATGATGCCATCAACCGCGCACAGATCGATCTGTGCGCGAAAAATCCCTGTTTTACACTTGCATCCACGGCACTGTCCGGCATGCCCGATGCTTATATGTCGGATGAGGTCCATTTCGGACAGACAGCTTTGAATGAGATCGGCGCCGCTGCGGCAGGTGTTTGTGCCTCGCAATAGGATTGAGACCTATGAATAACGAAATGAACGATGAACTGAACAAGCAAAAACCGGTCACGGAAGATCCGGCCGCCTATGAAGAGGTTCCAAACGATCTGAAGGTCAATCTTGTGGAGAGAAAGCCTGCGGAGAGAAAGTCTGCGGAAAAGAAACCCGTTCGGAAAAGGGTTGCAAAGAGACCGTCTGTAGGGAAAAAGCAAGGATTTTGGCATACTTTCGTCATGTTCGTCAAACGCAACCGCATGATCTGTATCATTTCCCTGCTTCTTGCCGTCACCTTAACGACCGCACTCTGCATAGTATCCTGCTCGCTTGGGAAAGGGGATTCGCAGGACCTTTCAGAGGCAGAGGCAGGAAATGACGTTGCAGAGGACGGTGGGGAAGAGGAAGAAGGCGGCGGATTGTTTTCCTTGTTTGGAAAAAAGGACGATCAGGCGGATGAGGCACAGGAAGTTACAAGCGAAACGGAAGAATATGAAGATCCGGTGATCCTTGCAAAGAACGATGCCACGAAGAACGGTTACATGAACAACTGTATCTTTTTGGGTGATTCCAGAACCGTTGCCATGGTGAATTACGGCTTTGTATCCGATGACAGCGCGCTTGCCAAGATCGGGATCGCGCATACCGCTGTCGAAAATACGACTTTTACCAACAATGCGGGACAGCAGTATACACTGAAGTCCTATCTGCAATCCCATAAAGCGCCGGTCGTCTATGTCTGCTACGGTGTAAACGGGATGAACGGCATGGCGGAAGATAAGTACAAATCCACCTATACAACGCTCGTCGAACACATCATGAATATGGCGCCCGATTCCAAGGTGGTGCTGATGTCGATCTGGCCCGTGGACGATTACGGTACATATAAGAATTCCGTCAAAAACGAGTGGATCGAAAAATACAACAAATTCCTGCTGGAACTGGCAGAGAAAAAGGGCCTGCATTATCTGAACGTGGCCGAGATCCTGAAGGGCTCCAACGGACAGATCAAGCCCGAATATGATGCAGGGGACGGCCTGCATTACAGGGCCAGCGCCTATAATGACATTCTGGATTATATCATCCATCACCCGGTCCCCGGGATTTCCGATGCCGGCGAATTTGTGGTGCATTACGTGAAACCGAGCACGGAAAACAGGAAGATCATGACGGAAACACCTGTGCTGCCGCAGAATGTGGAGATCGTGGATCCGGCAACCCTGCTGACGCCGACGCCGACGCCAACGCCGACCCCGACGGTCACACCGACGCCGACTCCCACGCTAACGCCGACACCGACGAAAAAACCGACAGCAAAGCCCACACCGAGCCCGGAACCGACCGCGGAACCGACAGTTGCTCCGGAACCGACCAATAACCCGGACCCGACATCAACGCCGGATCCGACAAGTGCACCGGAACCGACCGCGACACCAACGCCTGAGGAGACTCCTACCCCGACGCCGACGCCGGAACCTGAACCTACGGAAGAACCTTCACAGGATGATTCCCATTCTGAGGGTGATCCCGAAGAGTGATGACGTGAGATCGTAAGTACATATAAAGAAAGGCAACGAAACCGTGCGTTAAACGGAAATCGTTGCCTTTTCTTTTATCCCTTACGGGAAACAGTTGTATGGTTTGTATCAAGCAGGATAGCGAAGGGCCCGGGAAGGCGGCCGGAAACTTCCGTGCTTACAGAGTCAGGACTTCCCGGAGCTTTTCCATCGAAGGTTCGATCGAAACGGGCTCTCCTGCGGCCTTCATCGCATTTGCCACATCCTTCAGTCCCGAGCCGGTCACGATGCTGACAACACTTGCATTACTTGGGATCAGGCCCTCTTCGAGTGCTTTTTTGACGCCGGCCGTCCCGGCCGCGCCCGCAGGTTCCGCAAATACGCCGCAGGTCCTGCCCAGGATGCGCATCGCCTGCAAAATCTCCTCATCGGAGACATTGACTGTGACACCATTCGATTCCCGGATCGCGTTTAGTGCCTTATCGGGATTTCGAGGCACGCCGACGGCGATACTGTCCGCGATCGTGTTTTCTTCCATCGGATACCAGTCTTTTCCCTCCGCAATCGCGCGGTTGATCGGGCAGCACCCCTCGGCCTGCACGGAGATAAGCCTTGGCAGTCTGTCGATCAGTCCGGCCTGATAGAGGTCCGTAAAGCCTTTCCAGACGCCGCTGATGGTGCAGCCGTCTCCGACGGAGACCGCGACATAGTCAGTCATATGAAAATCAAGTTGTTCGGCGATCTCAAACGAAACCGTCTTTTTTCCTTCCATGAGATACGGATTGATCGCTGCATTCCGGTTGTACCAGCCGTATTCTTCGATCGCTTCCGCAGAGAGACGGAAGGTGTCTTCATAGGTTCCTTTGACAGAGATCACATGCGCCCCGAAAACCATGAGCTGCGCGACTTTACCTTTCGGCGCACGTTCCGGCACAAAGATCACGGTTTCAAACCCGGCAGCGGCAGCGTTTCCGGCAAGGGAGGATGCCGCATTGCCCGTGGAAGAGCAGGCGATGATCTTTGCGCCCGCTTCTTTTGCTTTGGCGACGGCCATAGCGGAAGCGCGGTCCTTTAAGGATGCGGTGGGGTTGATCCCGTCATCTTTTACATACAGTGCGGACAGGCCGAGCTGACCGGCCAAACGGTCCGCTTTATAAAGCGGCGACCAGCCGACACGCAGTCCGGACGGGGAGACTCCTCCTGCTAGCTGCGCATCATCGACCGGCAGGAATTCTTTGTATCTCCACATGGAAAAATCATCCCTTTCTTTGAGGGATGACTTGGAAAGCGAAGATCTGATCCCGTCATAGTCATAACGGATATCCAGGATCCCGCCGCATTTCCTGCAGGTGGTCAGATTCGGGGTTGCTTCATGTTCTGCGCCGCATTTGACGCAGACGGCAGTTTTTACATAGTTCATGATTTTGACTTATTGTTGTTCACATCAATGTAGCTGTAGAGGGTGTATTTGGAAATTCCGAAGAATTTGGATACCTTGTCACCGGACTTGGTGATGAGAAAAGCCCCTGCATCATTCAGGAACCGGATGGCCGTGACTTTTTCATCCTTACTCATCAGCGCCACCGGCTTGCCGATCAGATCCACGGACTGCTCGATCAGATCATCCAGAAGATCGTTGACATTCTGTGTGATCCGTTCGGGCTGCTTGCGCCTGGTTTCTTCCTCGCCGGTCGTGATGATGGAGCGGACAGCGGCGTCGATCGTCATGAGGCTTGTAATATCATAGTTGATCGACAGGACGTAATCCACATGATCCGTATCCGGATTGCCCATGTAGATCGTGGTGGACTTTAAGATCCTCCCGTCTTTCGTACGCGTCAGATATCCGTAACGGTCTTCGATCTCGCTGGCCTTTTTGCCGCGCGCTTCCAAAACCACATGGGAAGGACCGTCACCGATCTGGCGGCCGCTGATATGACCGTTTTCGATGAAAACGACGGTATTGTCCAGGCTTCTGCCGCGCAGGTCATGGATGACGACTTCGCAGTTCTGTCCGAACTGCAGCGTCAGACCGTGGGCGATTTTTTTCAGATGTTCCAAAGTCGTATAGGTATTCAAAAGGAGTTCCTCTCTTGCTGTGTTTTCCGTTATTGTATCATGTATCGGATATAATGAGAACAATTTTTTTGCATTCCCGCCAAAAATATTCAAAACCGGTGCCGGCCCCAAAAAAACAGTGGTCAAATCATGAGCGCGGGTATGGTATTTGCGCCACTGCTTTGGTAAAATGAGAACAGAGGCTGTTGCGGATCGCGAAGCGGCCCCGGCCGTAAAATTTATGTACAGATAAGGAAAAATCATGAATGTTTTAGTGTTTCTGATCATCATCCTGGCATTTATCATCGGGATCGGCATTCTGAACGAACGTTTCCTGCACATGCAGAGCGATATCGCGCTGATCCTGTTTTCCCTGCTGATCGCGCTTCTGATCGGCGTCGTGAGTAAATTCACACCGATCCCGGAACTGAACAACTTCACGCAGAACATCGGCGAATTCGGCTTTGAAGAGTACCTCATGGACGGCGTGCTCTGCTTCATGCTCTTTGCCGGCGCGAGCAAGGTCAACATGGGGAAATTTAAGCAGAATCTCAGGCCGATCTGCCTGCTGGCTTTGCTTACCACGGCCATTTCCTCGTTTGTATACGGGCTGCTGTTCTATGCGGTTGCGTATCTGTTTCAGATCCCCATGGATATCTGGACCTGCATCCTTTTGGGCTGCGTGGTCTCTCCGACGGATCCGATCGCAGCCACAGGGATCTTAAGCAAGATCGGCCTGTCCAAGAATGTCTGCTCGGTCATTGAAAACGAATCCCTGTTTAATGACGGTACGGGCGTCACGCTGTTTGTCTTTGTCCGTTCCGTGGTCATACACAGCGGCGAGAGCAATTTTGCGGTACTGATGTTCAGAGAGATCGTCGGTGCCGTGGCTGTGGCGCTCCTGGTGTCGTTTGTGCTCTTTCAGATCATCAAACTCACCAAGAATTCCGTAAGCTATATCCTGATCTCGCTGTTTGACGTTGCGGTCGTTTACATGATCTGTGAGCCGCTCGGATTCTCCGGCGTGATCGCATCGGTAGTCTGCGGCATGTATTTTTCCTATGCTATGGATAAGATCGACAGAAGGGTCTCGGTGATCGATCCGAAAGGATATTACAAGGACTTCTGGGAGATCATCGAAAATATTCTCAATGCGATCCTGTTCGTGATGATCGGGCTCTATGTGCTGGATGTGGAGATCAGTTCTTTTGCGCCTGTTGTCATTCCGGCTGCGATCGTGATCATTTTGTTGTCCCGCATCATCGGCGTTTATGTCAGCAGCGTCTTAAGCGGCAGGAAGATCCCCGGCAATTACAGCCTGTGGGAATATGTGACGCTGATGGTCTGGTCGGCTTTAAAAGGCGGCCTTTCCCTGGCGCTTGCGATCCAGACCCAGTCCTATCTGGATCCGGAAGTCTATAAGATCTTTATCAACGTGACCTATGTGACCATCTTTTTCACCGTGCTGGCACAGGGCCTTTCCATCAAAAAAGTCTACTTTATGCTTGAAAAGCATAAGGCGCAGAGATTACATCAGAAAAGGGGATAATTTATGAAGATCATCATCGTGGGTCTCGGAGAGACCGGAAAAGCACTGGTAAAACTGCTGGATGTGACGGACCATGACGTTGTGGTCGTGGACCGTAATGAAGACCGCGTGGATGAGATCACCGACAAATACCGTGTGAACGGCGTGGTCGGCAGTGCCGCATCGGCCGATACGCTGATGAAGGCGGGAGCGGATACGGCGGATGTGCTGCTGGCGCTCACGCACGCAGATGAGATCAACCTGCTCAGCTGCATGCAGGCCAAAGCGGCAGGCACAAGGATCTGCGCCGCAAGGCTTCTGATGCCGGATCTGGTGGCCGAAGAAGACGCGCTGAAGGAAAAATACAGGATCGACTATTTCGTAAAGCCGCGGCTGGATCTTGCGGAAGAAGTCTGTAAGAATATCGGTCTTCCCGGCTATGTGAAACTGGAAAGCTATCTGGATGAGCGCCTGCAGGTGATCAACATGAACGCTGTGGAGGAATCCCGCGTGACCGGAAAAACGGTCGCTGCCGTGGAATCTCTTGGCGGGTCCATGAAAGTCGGAAAGGTGATCCGCGGAAACAGGGCCATGACACCGAAGGCAGACCTTGTGATCAAAGAGGACGATTCCCTCTATATCGTAGTCAAAAAAGAAAACCTGGAAGCCGCTTTTTCTGCGCTTGGGATCAAGAGAGACAGGATCAAGGATGTCGTGATCGTCGGCGGAAGCATTTCCGGCGGTTATCTTGCCAAAACGCTGTTATCGCGCGGGAAAAAGATCACGCTCATCGATGATGACATCGAAAGATGCAGACAGAAGATGGACAGTTTCCCGACCGCCAATGTGATCTATGCGGAAAGCGACATTACGGAGGTTCTGGAAGAGGAACATGTGGAAAAGGCGGATGCCGTGGTTTCTCTTACAGATAATGATGAAAATAACCTTGTCATCAGTATGTTTGCCTGGTCCAAGAAGATCCCCTCCGTGATCACGCGGGTGGATAAGCAGGTACATGTCAAACTGCTGCACAAGGTCAACATCGATATCACGGTATCGCCCACGGAGATCTCGGTATTCAGGATCATCCGCTTTATCAGCGAAACGATGAATGAGAACCAGGATGAGCAGTCCGCAGCGGATGAGTTTATCCGGATCATTGAACTGATGCGAAAATAAAGGGCCTGTGGCCCGGCTAATGTCAGATCGGAGGAGGTGCGCGTATGATCCTGATCGGAAACGGCAAAGTGATCACATTTGACAGAGAGAACCCTTTCTTAAGTGACGGCGCGGTGCTGCTTGATAACAGCAGGATCCTATCCGTCGGATCGTTCGGATCCCTGAAACAGCAGTATGCGGAGGCGGACTTTGTGGATGCGAAAGGCGGCGTGATCATGCCGGGCTTTATCAACACGCATGAACATATCTACTCCGCGCTTGCAAGAGGCCTTTCGATCAAGGGTTATTCCCCGAAAGGCTTTCTGGAGATCCTTGATGGCATGTGGTGGAACATCGACAGGCACCTGGATCCGGACTCCATCTACGCGAGCGCCATGGCAACCTATATCGAATGCATCAAATGCGGCGTGACAACGGTTTTTGACCATCACGCAAGCTACGGAAGCATCCGGGATTCCCTGTTTACGATCGAAAAAGCCGCTGAAAAGTGCGGGATCCGTTCCTGCCTGTGTTATGAGGTTTCCGACCGTGACGGAACGGAAAAAATGCGGGAAGCGGTCCTTGAGAATGAGGCATTTATCAGACATGCCGCAGAGGATGACAGCGGCATGATCGCCGGCATGTTCGGCCTGCATGCTTCCTTTACGCTTTCCGATGATACATTGGCCTTTTGCAGAGAGCATATCCCTAAGGAAAGCGGATATCATATCCATGTGGCAGAGGGGATCGAAGATCTGCATGACTGCCTTCAGAAACACGGGAAACGGATCATCGACCGTTTGCTCGATCAGGAGATCCTCGGGGAGAAGACGATCTGTGCGCACTGCATCTATGTGAATCCGCATGAGATGGATCTGTTGAAAGAAACGGATACCATGGTCGTCCACAATCCGGAATCCAACATGGGCAATGCCTGCGGGTGTCCGCCGACGATGGAACTTGTAAAGAGGGGGATCTTAACGGGACTCGGTACGGACGGATATACGCACGATATGACGGAATCCATGAAAGTCGCCAATATCCTTCATAAGCATCATCTCTGCGATCCGAATGCGGCCTGGAGCGAAGTGCCCAAGATGCTGTTTGAGAATAACGCAAAGATTGCAGGCCGTTTCTTCAACCTTCCTGTCGGAGTCTTACGGGAAGGCGCCGCGGCGGACGTGATCGTAACCGATTATATCCCGCCGACACCGATGAACGAGAATAACATCAATTCCCACATTCTGTTCGGGATGAGCGGCAGAAGCGTGATCACAACGATCTGCAACGGGAAGATCCTGATGAAAGACCGTATTCTGCAGGATCTTGACGAGGAAGCGGAGCTTGCGCTTGTCCGTGAAGAAGGGAAAAAGCTCGCAGAACGTCTTTCCTAAAGCCTTTCCAAACCGGGATTGCCGGACGTCTTATCAACAGCGGAGGTAGAAACTATGAGTGATCGCATGCAACCCTTATCTTTTCCGAAACTGATGACCTGGATCGCAGCGGAGTATCAGGCGGAAGGAACGATCTTTGCAGAGCGTCCGTTTCAGGTTACGGAGGGAGCACGCAGATGGATCCTGCCGGACGGAAAGCCGGAAATGCCTTTCGGACCTGCCGCGGGCCCGCATACGCAGCTTGCTCAGAATATCGTTGCCGCCTATGTGTGCGGCAGCCGTTTCTTTGAACTGAAGACCGTGCAGAAACTGGACGGAGAAGATCTTCCGGTCAGCAAGCCCTGTATCCTTGCGGCTGATGAGGGCTATAATGTCGAATGGTCCACGGAATTGTTTGTGGATGAAGCATTTGAGGAATATGTCAAAGCCTGGTTTGCCCTGCATGTGCTTGCCATCGAATGCAGGCTTGGAAGTCCCGACGGTTTTGTTTTCAATATGAGCGTCGGCTATGATCTCGAAGGTATCCGTTCTCCCAAGATCGACCGTTTCATTGAGGGCTTAAAGGATGCATCCGAAACAGGGATCTTCAGAAACTGCAAAAAATTCCTGCTGAAACAATTACATAACTTTCGTTATTTAACAAAAGAAGATATTGTAGCGATCCCAGCAACGATCTGTTCTTCGATCACGCTGTCCACGCTGCATGGCTGTCCGGCCGCGCAGATTGAGGAAATAGCCACCTATCTGATGAAGGAGAAGGGACTTCATACCTTTATCAAATGCAATCCGACGCTTCTCGGTTATGACTTTGCGAGAACTACATTAAATAACATGGGTTATTGTTATGTTTCCTTCACGGATTTTCATTTTAAAGACGATCTGCAGTATGCAGACGCCGTGCCGATGCTGAAACGGCTGCAGGAGGTCGCCGAAAGCTGCGGCCTGCATTTTGGCGTCAAACTGACCAACACGTTTCCGGTGCAGATCAAAGCTTCCGAGCTTCCCGGTGAGGAAATGTACATGTCGGGACGAGCGCTCTATCCGCTTTCCATAGCGCTTGCCGCAAAACTGGCCAAAGATTTTGACGGCAGCCTTCCGATTTCCTATTCCGGCGGTGCCGATATTCACAACATCTTTGACATCGTAAACAGCGGGATCGCGCCCGTGACGATCGCGACAACGGTCCTGAAGCCAGGCGGTTACGCGCGCATGAAGCAGATCGCAGCCGGATTTAACGGTATCGGAACGGATGCTGTGCGTCCTGTTTCGTATGATGCGATCGATAGTCTGGCAAAGGATGCGAAAAACAACGCATATTTCAAGAAAAATCTAAAAGTTAAAACAAGGCATAACAAAAAAACAGCCATTCCGTTCCTCGACTGCTTTCTTTCCCCCTGCCACGAAGCCTGCCCGATCGGACAGGAGATCCCTGCCTATATGGAACTGGTAGATCAGGGACGTTATGAGGAAGCGCTGCAATTGATCATGACGGTGAACCCGCTTCCGTTTACGACCGGAACGATCTGTCCGCACCGCTGCATGGATCATTGCACCAGAACCTTTTATGAAACGCCCGTACAGATCCGGCAGTCCAAGAAACTTGCCGCGATAAACGGGTATGAGGCCGTTTATTCTGCCATGCAGCCGGCAAAAGAGATGACCGGTAAGGTCGCTGTGATCGGCGGCGGACCGGCCGGTATGGCGGCTGCGTTCTTTTTATCCCGTGAGGGAAAAGACGTGACACTGATCACCGAAGATACCCCGGGCGGGATCCCGATGCATGTGATCCCGGATTTCCGTATCGCCCCGAAAGATGTCGCAAAAGATGTCTCTTTTCTTGAAAAGGTTGGCGTAAAGATCAGAACGCATGAACGGATCGATTCTCCCGATGCGCTTTCAGGGTATGATACGGTAATTCTGGCTGTCGGCGCTTCAAAGAGCGCAGCGAGCGTTGTAAAGGGCGATCCCTGCATCAATGCCATCACATTTTTAAGAGATTATAAGAAATCGGGAGGAAAGATCGCTCCGGGAAAACATATTGCGGTGATCGGGGGCGGAAATACCGCGATGGATACCGCAAGGGCGGCGGTTCGTGCGGAAGGCGTCGAAAGTGTCAGCCTCGTGTATCGCAGGGATATCCGCAACATGAGCGCCGATGAGGAAGAACTTCGGGAGGCGCTTCAGGACGGGGTTGCGCTTTTGGAACTTCTCGGTCCCGTATCCTTTGCGGACGGGATCCTGAAATGTGAAGTCATGGAGCTTGGCGAGCCGGATGCGTCGGGAAGAAGAAGTCCCGTGCCGACAGGCAGATTCAAAGAAATTCCCGCCGATGCGGTCATTACGGCGACAGGAGAGCGCGTGGACGGTGATTTTTATAAGAAACTGGGAATCGCTGTGGATGACAGATCCCTGCCCACGGTCGATCCGCAGACGATGGAATCGGACAAAGCAGGCTGGTATGTGATCGGTGACGGCAGAAGAGGGCCGGCTACGGTCGTGGAGGCCATTGCGGATGCAAAGAAGTGCGCGGAAGCGATCCTGTCCCGTCCGGTCGGCGGAACTGCCAATCCTGCAACGGACAGTATGAACAGGGCACAGAAGGGCGTGATCTGTGAGCCCGATGGAGATAACGATTTCAGGAGATGTTTAAACTGCGGATCGCTTTGTGAAAACTGCGTGGATGTATGCCCGAACAGAGCCAATGTCGGCATTACCGTGGTCGGAATGAAACTGCCGCAGGTCATTCATGTGGACAGGCTGTGTAACGAATGCGGAAACTGCGCGACGTTCTGCCCTTATGAAGGGGAGCCGTACCGTGAGAAACTGACATTGTTTGAAACGTTCGGAGATATGCAGGAAAGCGAAAACAACGGGTTCTGCTTTGAGATCAGAAAAGACGCGCCGCTAATCACGGTTCGTCTTTTCGGAAAGATCACACAATCGAATGATTTTGCTTCGCTGATCGCTGACGGTGTCGAGCCCGACATTGTCCGCCTGATCGAAGCGGTTTATAAAGATTACCGGTATCTGTATACCGGGTAGTTTCTTTTGGTTCCTTTAAAGCCCGGATTCAGTCGCCGAGTCCTGCGACGATAAAGTTTCTGCCGTCGCTTTTAAAAACGGTGATGCCGATGGAAAGCAGATCCGGACTTAACAGGTACTGTCTTCCGGTTGCCGTATTCATCCAGGCATCCACGGTATCCTGCGCCGTTCCGTAATCCTTGGCCAAAAGCTCCGCCTTATAATAAGCGGGTGCCACCGTGTACCACATCGCGCCGTTCGGCCTTGTGTGGTTAAAGCAGGCCGTGGATTCCCTGACGCGCGCGTCCGAACAGAATTCCAGACTCATATTCGCTTCCAAAGGCGGCAGATTTGCGCGTGTCCTGTAGACATTGATCGCATTAAAGATCTCGGTTGCCATGGCTTTGTCGACGGAACCGAGGGCGATATAAGTGCAGTCACCGACCGAAAAAATGATCGGTGTGCCGTTTCCGGTCGTGTTCGGATCCTTTTCGGGTGCCGCATCATCTTCTGCGCTTGGTGTTGGCGTTGGCGTGGGGTCTTTTGTGTCCAGAACCGGCGGTTCTGCAATGGAAACGGTTCCGGTCGGGGTCGGATTGACCGGGTTGCTTATCGGAAGAGAATCCGAGCGTTCGATCTGGATGACGCGGCTGCTGTCCTCCGGTTCAACCTCCGGGATCAGTTCCGCGACGGCACTTTGCGCAGGGTCCTGTGCGGGGACCGTGGCAGCGGCGTCATTTTCTCCGCATCCGGATAGCGGGATCAGGGCCATGGCTGTAAATACGGCCAAAGCCCGGATCGTCCGGCTGGTTTTGAAATTCTTCTGTTCTTTATTCATTTCCTGTCACACTTTGTATCAGACTGCATACCTCGTTATATATTTCGGCTTTTTCCGGTATTTCTTTATAAGAGATCGTGTTCAGCGCATTCCGATCAGCCTGGTAAAAAACCTGCCGATATGGAAAACGGGGTTGTCAAATTTGCGTTTCACTTTTTTGAGTTCCTGCCGGATCGGAATGTGCTGCGGGCAGTGCTTTTCACAGGCGCCGCATTCTTTGCATAAGGAAGCATAGGCAGGCTTTTTCTTCAGCGCCGTGCACATAAAGTATTCCCGGAATGCGTTGGCATAGCCGTCGATGGCGGATGCATTGAGACAGCGGAAACACCCCGGAATATCAATGCCTGCCGGACAGGGCATACAGTAACTGCAGCCCGTGCAGGGAACTTTGATGCTCTTCTCGATGATCTGCTTGGCTCTTTCGAGCGCAGATCTGTCATCGCCGGTCAAAGAACCTGCATCCGCTTCCGATGCGATGCGGATGTTCTCGGAAAGCATTTCCATGGAATTCATACCGGAAAGCACCGTTGTTACGGCTTGCTGGTCGAACAGCCAGCGGAACGACCATTCCGCATCGGACCATCCGGGCTGTGCTTCTTTTAAGATCTTTGAGGCATCGGGCGGAAGGTTTGCTAGCTTCCCGCCGCGCAGCGGCTCCATGATGATCACGGGAATGTCAAGTTTGGCCGCTTCGTTCAGGCCGTTTCGTCCGGCCTGCGCATTTTCATCCATGTAATTGTACTGGATCTGACAGAAATCCCAGTCATATGCATGCAAAAGCTCGATAAAGGCGACGGAAGATCCGTGGTAGGAAAACCCCACGTTCCTGATCTGCCCGCTTTCCTTTTTCTCTTCGACCCAGTCAAGAACGCCGCGTTCAAGCAAAACATTCCAGGTAGTCGTATCCGGCAGCATGTGCATCAGGAAATTGTCGACATAGTCCGTCTTCAGCCGTTTCAGCTGTTCCTGAAACCGCTTTTCCATCTCTGCCGGATCCTTCATCATGTAATGCGGCAGCTTCGTGGCGATCTTCACTTCGGAACGGATACCGAGCTTTTGCAGGACTGTGCCGAGCGCTTCCTCGCTTCCCGGATAGATATAGGCGGTGTCAAAATAGTTGACCCCCATTTTATGGGCATATGCGATCTCTTTTTCGACTTCTTCCATATTGAAGCCGTTTCCCTTTCTGGGAAAACGCATACAGCCGAAGCCGAGAAGGGATTGCCCGTGTCTGTAGATCATGATTATCTGGCTCCTTTGTCATAAGGGATGCCTTCTGCTTTCGGCGCGCGGGAATTGGCCGATGTCAGCGCCAGGACCAGCAGAGAGATCATGTAAGGCAGCATATTGTAGATCGTGCTCGGGATATTCAGCATGGATAAGAAACCGATTCCCGAATATACATTGGACAGCGCGCGGAACAGACCGAACAAAAGGGCTGCCAGCGCGATCCTGGTGGGTTTCCACTGCCCGAAGATCATAACGGCGAGTGCTAAGAAACCGAATCCGACGACGCCGTTTTCAAATTTCCATTCGGATACACCTGCGGTGATGTAGACGATGCCGCCGAGACCGCCAAGGAAACCTGAGATCATGACACCGGCATAGCGCATCTTGTAGACATTGATCCCGACCGAATCGGCGGCCTGCGGGTGTTCGCCGCATGCCATCAGCCGGAGACCGAATCTGGTCTTGTAGAGCAGGATATAGGATATTACAAGCAGGATCAGAGTTACGAGCATGAACCAGTTAAACTCAAACGTTCCGAACGAAACGATAAAGGAACGCTTGGATTCGATGTACTGTACCACCGAGGAAACATCATCCGGATTGGCTGCCGTGTTGATGGCTTTGATGATGACCGTGGCGGCAGCGGTCCCGAGCATGTTCAGGGCAGTGCCGACGATCGTCTGGTCGGCTTTGAAATTGATGCAGGCCACGGCCAGCAACAGGGAATAAACAAGGCCCGTCAGCGCGGAAGCCAGAATGGTTGCAAGGATCACAACAAAAGCGGGCGAACCGGTCAGATATTTCATGGCGAGCGCGCCGCCCATGGCGCCCATGACCATGATGCCTTCCAGTCCCAGATTGATCACACCGGAGTGCTCGGAAAAACACCCGCCGAGCGCGACCAGGATCAGAACGGAAGCATAGATCAATGTGTATTGTACCAGCAGAGTCATGATTTGCCTCCCTTCTTTTCATCATGCGCATTCAGGCGCTTGTTGATAAACAGTTTCATGAACAGAACAAAGCCGCACAGATAGATGATGATCGAAGAGATCAGATCGGAGATCTGTGAGCAGTACATGGTTTTGTCAACATAGGCGCCGCCTTCCGTGATGTGCTGGATGAACAGGGAAGAGAAGATCGCTCCCACCGGATGCAGGCCTCCAAGGAATGCCGCGGCGATGCCGTTGAAGCCCATGCCCGGGACGGAAGACTGTGTACACTGCCACTGTTCATAGCCGGTCAGGTAGAACATGGCTGCGCCGAGTCCCGCAAGGGCGCCTGAAATGATCAGTGTCAGGATCGTGTTGCTTTTCTCTTTCATACCGCAGTATTTAGCAGCATTTTTGTTATACCCTGTCGCCTTGAGCTCATATCCGAATTTGGTCTTTTCCAAAATGAACCAGACCAGAACGGATAAGAGAATGGCTAAAGGGATCGCGATCGTCACATACTGGTTGTTGTTGAAAACCTTATTGAGCCCGATGTTCGGAAGCAGGGCCGAATGGTTGACATTGACGATGTTCTTCGTATAGGGAGAAGTGGTTTCCTTGACTTTTGTGAGGACCATGTTCGTGGTGTATAAGGACAGCCAGTTGAGCATGATGCCGGAAATGACTTCGTTCACGTTGCAGTAGGATTTCAAAAATCCGGAGATCGCGCCGAGCAGAGCGGCCGATACACAGGCGAGCAGTGCGCAGACATACCAGGGCAGCTGCCAGCCGAGCGCGGCATAGAGCGCAAGTCCTGCGCCCATCGCGTACTGGCCGGCCACACCGATGTTGAACAGGCCGACCTTATAAGCAAACAGGATCGAAAGAGAACACATCAGAAGCGGCGCCGTCTTTACGATCGTATTGCCGAAATACTTGAGCGCAACCGCTGCCGAAGGATAGCGGAAGAAGTTGCGGATGATGTCGACCATGGCGGATGCGGCACCTCTCGCGTCGATAAAGAGCAGAACGATGAACCCTGCAAAAAGTCCCAGAACGATACAGATCAGTGACGAAAGCAGGGTCTGGACGGCAGGTTTTCTTAAGAAGGATTCTTTCTTATTCATACGGCTGCCTCCTTCCTGAAATCATTTTTGGCGCCGGACATGTAAAGTCCGAGTTCTTCAGCGTTGGTTTTCTTCGGATCCAGTTCCCCGACGATCTCGCCTTCGTACATGACGAGGATCCGGTCGGGAACCGTCATGACTTCTTCAAGTTCCAGGGAAACCAGAAGTACGGCATGTCCCGCATCGCGCTGCGCCACCAGCTGCTTGTGGATGTATTCGATCGCGCCGACATCGAGGCCTCTTGTGGGTTGTACGGCGATCAGAAGATCCGGGGCCTTGTCCAGTTCTCTTGCGATGATCGCTTTCTGCTGGTTGCCGCCCGACATGCTGCGGGCTTTCGTGATGGCACCCTGCCCGCTCCTGACATCGTACTGATCGATCAGTTTCTCCGCATAGGAACGGATATTGGCGCGCTTCAGGGTTCCGGCTTTGGAAGTGAATTCCGGTTCAAAATAGCGCTGCAGGATCATGTTATCCTCCAGTGAATAATCCAGGACGAGACCATGTTTGTGCCTGTCCTCCGGAATATGGCTCATGCCGTTTACGCTGCGCTCCCGGATCGATGCATGCGTGATGTCTTTGCCTTTCATGATCACGGTGCCGGCTTTGACGGGCTCGAGCCCTGTCAGGCCGTAGACCAGTTCCGTCTGTCCGTTTCCGTCGATCCCTGCGATGCAGACGATCTCGCCGGAGCGGACATTGAAAGACACATCCTTTACGGCGTTATTCTTATGCAGTTTGCTGGCAACGGTCAGACCCTTGACGTCAAGGATCACGTCACCGGGCGTCCTGTCTTCTTTTTTGACCGCAAATTCCACATCACGCCCGACCATCATGCGGGACAGTTCCGGCATGGTGGTGTCGGCCACATTGACCGTTCCGATATATTTGCCTTTTCTGAGTACCGTGCATCTGTCGGCAACGGCCATGATCTCGTTCAGCTTATGGGAAATGAAGAGAATGGATTTGCCTTCCGCGGACAGATTCCGCATGATCTGCATGAGTTCTTCGATCTCTTGCGGTGTCAGCACCGCGGTCGGTTCGTCAAAGATCAGGATCTCGTTATCGCGGTAGAGCATCTTCAGGATCTCGGTACGTTGCTGCATCCCGACGGTGATGTCTTCGATCAGCGCATCCGGATCTACCTTCAGACCGTATTTTTCGGAAAGCGCGAGGATCTTTTCCTTTGCTTCCTTTTTCTGCAGAAAACCGTTCTTTACCGGCTCCACACCCAGAATGATGTTGTCGAGTACCGAGAAACATTCCACCAGCTTAAAATGCTGGTGCACCATGCCGATCCCCAGATCGTTGGCGTCATTGGGATTCTGGATCTTCACCTGGCGGCCATCTTTTTTGATGATACCTTTCTCCGGCTGATAGAGCCCGAACAACACGGACATCAGTGTAGATTTTCCTGCACCGTTCTCCCCCAGAAGTGCGTGGATCTCACCTTTCTTCAGTTGGAGGGTAATGTCATCATTTGCAATGATGCCGGGGAAAATCTTGGTAATGCCTAGCATTTCGATCGCATATTGATTTTCCAAAAGCCTTACCTCCATATAGATTCATGTGATAAACGAATTGCTCCCGCAATTCTACAGTCATTCGGAAATCGCTCGTTCGCTTCGCAAACGGCTGATTCCTCATGCCTGTTAAGTCTCAATGTCAGGATCCTGTTTTATGCGGGCATAACACGGATCCCTGACATTTCGACTCTTATCACATATTGTACTATATCTAGTTGGATTTATCAATTGAAGATACAAAACTTTGTGGATGGAATGGGACAAAGCGTTTGCCTTTTTGGGTGTGCTGTGTTAAAATATGCAGGACGTGATTTTTAATAAATTTTCTTTCAGGAGGGAAAATCTATGAAAAAGGTATTTGCGATTCTCCTTGCGGTTGCCATGGTTGCAGCTTGTCTGACAGGTTGCGGCGGCAAGGGCGCTGCTGGAGCAGGCGGTTACAAGATCGCCATGATCACGGACTACGGCGACATTACCGACCAGTCCTTTAACCAGACAACTTACGAAGCCTGCAAAGCTTTCGCGGAAGCTAACGGTATTGATTTTACCTATTATAAACCCGCGGGCGATTCCACGGCTGACCGTGTTGCCATGGTCGATACGGCCGTAGCGGAAGGCTTCAATGTTCTCGTAATGCCGGGTTATGCTTTCGGCGGCACGCTCGTGGAAGCGGCTCCGAACTATCCGGATGTAAAGTTCATCGCGCTTGACGTTGCAGAAGGCGATCTTCTTGAAGCGGCTGTCGGCAAAGCAGGTGAACAGTATGACTACAATCCCGCGAACTGGGATCTTTCCAAGTACTTTGACATGAGCAACTGCTACTGCGCGGTATACCAGGAAGAACTTTCCGGATACCTTGCAGGTTATGCTGCTGTAAAGCTTGGCTACACACAGCTCGGCTTCTTAGGCGGTATGGCAGTTCCGGCTGTTGTACGTTACGGCTACGGCTTCGTACAGGGCTGCGATGCAGCAGCAGCTGAACTTGGCACGACCGTTGACGTGAAGTACGCATACGGCAACCAGTTCTTCGGCGATGCGGACATCACGGCTGCCATGGATACCTGGTATCAGGGCGGCACGGAAGTTGTTTTCGCGGCAGGCGGCAGCATCTATACCTCCGCTTGCGAAGCAGCTGTTAAGACCGGCGGCAAAGTCATCGGCGTTGACGTTGACCAGGCTCCGATCATTGACGGCGCTTACGGCGCAGGTCTGACCGTTACTTCCGCCATGAAGGGTCTGTATCCGACCTGCTACAACGCTCTGACAGACATCTGCCTGAAAGACGGCTGGGCAAACTACGGCGGCAAGATCGCAACTCTCGGTATCGTAAACGGTGACGATCCGAGTGCCAACTATGTACAGCTTCCGGATTCCACACAGTTCGAAGACGGCAAGTTCACCAAGGATGATTACAAGGCTCTTGTAAAGGGTATGGCAGACGGTTCCGTTAAGGTTTCCAACGATATCTCCGCTGACCCCGTCACCCCGAACGCAAACGTGGATTACCAGGGCAACATCAAATAATCATACCGTTTCAACAAAGAGAAACACTCTTAAGAGGATCCGTACATTTGTGCGGATCCTTTTTTGGTTTGCGCGCCATGGGCGCGCTCTAACGGGTGGAAGTCCCGAGTACGCGTAGGCAACGACGAAGTACATAGCTGAACAGCAAGGGTGTCCGACGAACAGGAACCACATATAAGGCTGGGAAATACGGATAAGTCGGCCAAAAGCGATGAAGTCCAAAAGTTGCCGGAAGTACCAGTAAATGTGGCAGGTAGATGAGGGAAAAGAGCGTGCACCTTAAGCGTGGAGGTCTCGCAGGCGGTTCCATTAGCCGTAGTAACAACGAACTGTGAGAAGTCAGCAGAGCCCATAGTAGTGAAGAAGTCCCTGTAATGGGGATGGAGCAAAGGGGTGAACAATCAATCAGTTGAAGTACGTTCCACTTCGTAGCCGGAGCAACGTCTGTCGATGACTTCAAAGACGGCAAAGGCAAAAGGGGCAGAGAGGAAACAACGCATGGACACAAGTAGTCTCATGGAGCAGATATTAAGCAAAGATAATCTCAATGCAGCATATCTGCAAGTCGTAAGGAACAAAGGTGCAGCAGGAGTAGACGGTATGACCGTTGAAGAGCTTGGCGCATACCTTTCGGAAAACGGCGAAAGCATCAAGGAACAGTTGCGGACAAGGAAGTATAAACCGCAACCTGTTCGCAGGGTGGAGATACCCAAACCAGACGGTGGTGTAAGAAACCTTGGAGTACCAACAGTAGTAGACCGCTTTGTGCAACAGGCGGTGGCACAGGTGCTCAGTCCTATCTTTGAGGAGCAGTTTCATGACCACAGCTACGGGTTCAGACCCAACCGATGTGCACAGCAGGCAGTCCTTAAGGCATTAGAAATGATGAATGACGGGCATGACTGGATAGTGGATATCGACCTAGCTAAGTTCTTTGACACAGTTGACCATGACAAACTGATGACTATCTTCGGACGGACAGTCAAGGACGGAGACGTCATATCGGTAGTGAGAAAGTTTCTCGTCAGCGGGGTAATGATCGACGATGAGTATGAAGATACGATAGTCGGCACACCGCAGGGAGGAAATATGACAAGGAGCTGGAAGCAAGAGGGCTGGACTTCGTCCGGTATGCAGACGACCTCATCATCATGGTTGGAAGCAAGCAGGCGGCTGACAGAGTAATGAAGAGTGTAACCAGATTCATTGAAGAAAGGCTCGGATTAAAAGTGAACGCCGAAAAGAGCAAGGTTGATAAGCCGAAAGGAATCAAGTATCTCGGATTTGGATTTTACTTTGACTCATTTGCCAAAGGTTACAAAGCCAGACCACATCCCAAAGCAGTAGCGAAGTTTAAGGCACAGATGAAGAAACTGACATGCAGAAGTTGGGGAGTGAGCAATTCCTACAAGGTGCAGAAACTCAACCAGCTTATCCGAGGGTGGATTAACTATTTCAAAATCGGAAGCATGAAAGGGTTGTGCATGAGATTGGATGGGAACATCAGATACCGCTTGCGAATGTGCATTTGGAAGCATTGGAAAACACCCAAGAATAGGGCGAGAAATCTCATAAAACTGGGAGTGCCAGCGTGGGCAGCGAGACGGACATCTTATGCAAAAGGATTTGCAAGAGTCTGTAGAGCATCTGATGTATGCCAAGCCATAAGTAACAAAAGACTAGCGGACTTTGGGCTGATCTCCATGTTGGACTACTACACCGAAAGGTGTGTTACTTGTTAAGTTGATTGAACCGCCGTGTACCGAACGGTACGCACGGTGGTGTGAGAGGACGGAATTTCTCATTCATGAGAAATTCCTCCTACTCGATT
>CACZBD010000015.1 GCA_902779305.1 uncultured Lachnospiraceae bacterium
ATAGGAATTCTGTAATTGCTTCGCAATTACTTGGCACTATTTCTGCTTCGCAGAAACAGCGCATATTTCGGGGTTGGTTGTACTGTTTGGTTTTCAAGGAACAAAAAGCAGCTGCGGAAAGACCCGCAACTGTTTTAATCTATCATCAATTTTTGATCGTGTCAAGATATTTTTATTACATATAATAAATATTTTTTAGAAATTCTTATCAGAGCAGTTTAAATGTCTCGCTGCCGGCCGAATCCTTCACGATAAGACTTAAAGAATTAACCGATTCCACAAGTCCTTCGTCCAGTTCAAAAATCAGAACCGTCTCTTCCGTGCCGCCCGGCGCGATCGTTCCGTTAAACTGGCTGAAACTGTCCATCAGGACAGTGACCGTTTCCTTGATCTTCTTCTCATTGTTGACAACCAGACGATATTGCTTGCCGGCATTTAGGATGTCACAGGACACATCCTCCCCGGACTGATTGGTAATGTCAAACTTCACAACGACCAGTTTCTTGCCTTCTCTGGCAGACATGGAGATCAGCCAGGAATTATCAGGCTGGTCCGGATAAGTATCACAGATCTCATAATCCCGATAAACCACATCGATCCCTTCAAGCCCCAGACACTCCGCGATCGACGAAACGGAAAAGGTGCTCTCTTCCTCACTCAGGTCTTCCACGCCCAGATCTTCCGCACTTTCCTGCGCACTGAGATCTTCAAAGGAAGGCTCTTCGCCTTCAGCGGCCGGTTCTGCTTCCGGCGTCGGTTCTGCTTCCTCCGGAGCCGGTTCCTCAGGCTGTTCTTCCGGTTCCTCTTCTGCTTCCGCATCCTTTACCGCATCCGGATTCATCAGACGCGCACCGTCGCGGTTATACTTCTTCAGAAGTCCCGCCGCGTACTCTGCAACCAGCCCGGACTGCTCTTCCGTAAGGTCCAGACTCGAAAACAGTCCGCAACCGCAAAATGATAACAGCAGTACCGTGCTCATCACCAGACATAAGATGCGCGCGATTTTTCCTTTATGATGATCCTTCTTCATTGTTCCCGACATTTTGATTTTCCCCTGTCTCATAAGATCCCTTTTCCTCCGGCGCATCGCGGTCCATATCGAACCAGAACGCAACGCCGTTATCGTAATTATTCACTCCGTATTCCTGATGCAAGGACTCCGCAATGGCCTTCACGATCGAAAGTCCGATCCCCGATCCGCCGTATTCACGCGTACGGGCCTTATCTACTTTATAAAACTTTGTCCACAAATGTGCAAGTGCTTCTTCCGGAATCGCCTCTCCGGTATTGAATACTTTCAGCCTGATCTTTGGTCCTGATTCCTCTGTCGTGATGTCGATCACTTTCTCATTTGCCGCGTAATGGATCGCGTTGGACAGGTAATTGTTGATGACCTGTTCGACACGCATCGGATCCGACCAGACATATACAGGCTTTGCGGGAGAGATGTTTACCCTGATCCCGTTCTGCTTCAGCAAAATCTCATCTGCCGCGACGCATTCCGCGATCATTTCCATCAGGTCAAACCGTTCAAAGGAGACCTGATCCCGTCCGCTTTCCAGCTGGTCGAGCATCAGGAGTTGCTGCACCATCCTGTTCATCTTCGCGGCTTCATCCATGATCACTTCGCAATAATAATCTCTGCTGCCGTCATCATCATTCACGCAGTCCTTAAGCCCTTCCGCATATCCCTGGATCACCGCGATAGGTGTCTTGAGTTCATGGGAAACATTGGACAGAAATTCCCGGCGCATTTCATCGATCTCCGTCTTGCGCTCGTTGTCCAGCTGCAGTTCGTTATTGGCCGCCTTCAGTTCTGAGATCGTCTGTTCCAGATTCTCAGACATCCTGTTCATGGATCTTCCGAGAATGCCGATCTCGTCTCTCCTATCTTTTTCGTCATATTTGACGTCAAAATCAAGTCTTGCCATTCTTTCGGAAATATCCGCAAGTTTCATGATCGGCTTTGTGACTTTCCCTGCAAAAATACCGGAAAGCACGATCCCCACCATGATCACCGCGATCCCGACGTACAGCAGAAAACGATTTGCGATCCTGACACTGTCCTGAATGGACTCAATGGGCGTTCGCATGTAGATCATATTATTATTGGTAAGAAGGCCCCAGAGTTCCATGAATTCCATGTTCATATGTTCATCGAACGAACGCTGGATATAAAGATCCTTCCCTTCATAAAGCGTATCCGCCTTCGCCGGTCCTCTGAAAAAATAGCCAAGCAGCCTGTCAGAAAGCGAGCGGTTATCCCTTACCGTAGACAGGATCGTTTTCGTGTCGGAATCAAGGATCAGGATCTCCAGATTGTACCTTGCCGCGATCTTTTCAAATGTGACCGAAAAATCTTCCGAACGGATATTGCCTTCCGAGGCGTTGCTGTTGATCTCCCGATATGCAAGTAACAGCGAATTCTTTTTGCTGCTTGCGTAAAAATCACCCAAAAGCAGGGTATTGGCCGCCCAGAACGATACGATCATAAGCGCCAGCAGCACAAAGAAAAACATCGCAAACTGATTTTTAATGGAATGTTTCATATATTTTTACCACCCGATAACAATAGCATAAATGGCGGATGATCTTTTCGCAACAGACTTCACAGAATCTACATGATTTTTACAAAAAAAAGGCGGGAACATCCCGCCTTTTCATATTCATCCGTTTAGTCTTCCAGCATCTGCTTCAGAGAGTTTTCAACATTCTTCGTTACGTCCTTCATCATGTTTACAGATTCCGTTGTCTCGTGCGAGGAAGTTACCAGGCTTTCCGCGCTGTTGTTGACGGTCTCGATGATGTCTTTCAGCTTGTTGCCCTCTTCGATCAAGAGCTCGATCGTTCCGCGGATACCGTTGTTGTTATTGTTACTGTCATCGGCCGTGGTCTTGGATTCCTCTGCCAGTTTCTTGATCTCTTCCGCAACGACCGCGAATCCTTTTCCGACCTCACCGGCTCTTGCAGCCTCAATGGATGCATTCAGCGCCAGCAGATTCGTCTGATTCGAAATCGCGATGACATTCTCATCATTTGCTTCGAGTTTCTCAAGATACCCGCCGATATTGGCAATGATCTCTTCGAGGTTCTGCGCAAAAGTCTCCACTTTCGACATTGCTTCCGAAATATCCGATGTACGGGAAGAATTCTCGGAACTGATCTTTTCAATCTGATCGATGGAAGATGACAGATCGTTGAAGTTCTCGTTGATCTTCGTCGCAAATACGCTCTTCTTCTCGTTCATTTCCTCGTGTGCTGCCCTGACCTCGTCGGCAAGCTCGACAGCTCTTTCTTTTTCTTCGAAAACACTGTCCTTGATATAATGCACACAGTTATCCTTGTACGAAAAGCCGTTATAAATAGCGACCGCCATCTCATGGCAGGAATCATATCCGCAACAGCCGCAGTCGATACAACGCTTCTGTGCAGTGTCCTTATTCATATCCGCAAAGATTTTCTCCAGTTCTGCATTGGAAGGTTCCTTTACGATGCAGTCCTTGCTTCTGTCCGTGTATTTCCTGACAAAATCATTCAGATTCAGGGACGCGAACTGCTTATTCAGCGCTTCCAGCCTCTTCTTCGGAGAACTGTTCCTGCTCCATGCAGATTTTTTGGATTCATTCTTGCTGTCCGAACGGATCCTCTGGATGTTGATGAAAACATCCTCATTCAATGTCTTTCTGTTATCAACACCCGTACCGTACAGGCAACCGTTTGTGCAGTTTAAGGCATCGACGAACAGATACGGGGTCTTTTTTCCTTTAATGCGGTCCTTGTTGCGGCGCAGATACTCGTACATATGATGCTCGCCTTCCATCTGACGGACCAGAGCATCTTCGCCGAGCAGCCAGTACACATTTTCCTTAAGGCCGCCGGGCATCGGATAGATGGAGCCGAGACCGTATTCGATCTCATCCGTATAAGGCTTCGCATTTGACGGATGCGCTTTCAGATAGGCAACCAGCTTGGAAAATGTCAGATTGTATGATACATATCCGTGATTGTTCGGATCATCGATCTCATTCTTCTTAGCGATACAGGGGCTGATGAACGCCAGCTTATCCGACACATTCATGTATTTCTTGGCATAAATGGCCGCACACATCATCGGACTCTGCACCGGCATGAGCATCGGCAGAAGTTCCGGAAGATATCTTTCGATATAACCGACAACCGCCGGGCAGGGCTGGGAAATGGAACCATAGTAATTACGCTCGGTAATATATTTGATGTAGCCCCAAGTCGTGATGTCTGCGCCGAAAGAAACGCTGATGAAACGGTTGACGCCGAGCGCTTTCAGCATGCCGAGATATTTCTCATACTGACCGGGGTAATTTGCAAGGAATGCAGGAGCGATCAGAACGGAGATCTTCTCTCCGCGCTTCAGATCCGCAAAGAATCTCTCTACATCATCCAGATATTCTCTGGCATCATGCTCACACGCATCAATGCAGGCCCCGCAGGCAATACATCTTTCCGGGTGAACCTCAATGACATTGTTCCTGTCCTTCTCAACCGCAATGTTCGCGCCCATACAGCTGCAGGCTTTGATACACTTGTTACATCCGACACAGTTGTCATTTGTTGCGATCAGTCCCATTCTCACCATTCCTCTCTTTATCACACATACTGACTTCCGGACGCATCCGGCAAAATTGTCACAAATGCTCCTGACTTTGACATTATATCACATGATCCGAAGGCATGCCATAACGAATACAGATATCATTATCGGCAAGATCACACCTCAAACTTATACCCCATCCCCCAGACGGTTTTGATATAATCTCCTTTTTCTCCCATCTTGCTGCGGAGTTTCTTGACATGCGTATCGATCGTTCTGGCATCGCCAAAATAATCATAATTCCAGACATGATTTAAGATCTTTTCTCTGGAAAGCGCCACAGACCTGTTCTCCATGAAGTACGTCAGCAGCTCAAATTCCTTGAAACTTAAGTCAACAGGTTTTCCGTCGATGGTGACCACATGGGCCTTCTGATCGAGCAGGATCCCGCCGGCTTCCAGGCACTGTTCCTGATCCGGATCCCCGTTTACACGTCTTAAGAGTGCCTCCACTCTGGCCACAAGCACCTTGGGGCTGAATGGTTTGGAAACGTATTCATCGACGCCCAGTTCAAAGCCCTGCAGTTCGTCCCGCTCATCGCTTTTGGCACTCAGCATGATGATCGGCACTTTGGAATAAGCGCGGATTTCCCTGCAGACCTGCCAGCCGTCCATGACAGGCATCATGATATCCAGAATGATCAGGTCGATATCGTTCCGTTCAAAGAACAGATCGACGGCTTCCTTGCCGTTCTGTGCTTCAAACACCTCATAATCCTTTTTTACGAGAAAATCACGTACCAGTTTTCTGATCCGGCTCTCGTCATCAACAACCAGTATCTTCATCTGTCGCCCTTTCGCTTACACTACTGTCCGTTCAACGCATTCTCGCGTTCCCTCAGTTCCGCTTCCTTTTCGGAAAGCTGCTGTGCCCAGTCGGCATATTCGTTTTCAATTTCCGTACGGTAATTGAGGATGTTTGGCGTATTGGAATTCAGTGCGATAATGAACAGCGCGGCGATCACCACCGACAGCACCACGATCGCAACGATCGAAAAGCGGAATCTACGTTTGAGTTTCGCAGAAGGTGTTTCCGGCGCCGGGGCCGGGTTCCTCTCGGCTACGATCTTACTATTCAGCTGCGTGCGCGCCTTCGTCAGTTCCTGTTCCAGATCTTTATAATGCAGTGCCTCCTGATACGAGATCAGCACAGGAATATCCTGCACTTTTGCGTCGTCGATCTGCGGACTGCGCAAAAGATACCCCTGCAGCTGCCTTAAGTATTCCACACCGATTGGCGTGATAAAGATCTTGCTGTCAAGCATCTTGTTGTAGACCGCCAGCACTGCTTCCGGATCATCCGTCAGTTTGTCGGAAATATACTGGATCTTGTTCAGTTCCTCTCTGGCGATGTCCACATCTTCTTCATTTTGAAAATCATATCCGTTGATCGATGGCATAACTCCTCCACTGCATTCTCTTCTTACGAGTGCCGAAACAGATGATCTATTGCTGTTCGGCGATCCATACCGCATAAAGCGTTACTTTGCTCTTATATCCGGCTGCGCCAAAATCAAATGCCGCGCCGTCTGTCAGTTCCGGAACGTCAGACTTGGGATCTGAGCTCCAACCGATAAAGGTATAGCCGTTTGCAAAGAAATTGTTTGCATGCAGTTCTGCAGGATTCCCGACCGTCAGTTTCTGCGCTGCCATCCTGCCGCCGCCTTTGACGCCCTTGGGCAGGTTCGCATTATATACGATCTGATAGGTAAGCGGTGTAAAGTCCGCTTCGATCACATAATCCCTGCAGCCTGTTTTGGCAATTTTGGTGATCTTCTTACCGGTAGCAGTATCGATCAGTCCGTTAAACTTATATCCGTCTTTTACAACTGTCTTCGGCAGCGTGATCGCGCTCTTCGATACTTCTGTATAGGAATAGCCGTGCTCACCGTCTGCAATCTGATTTCTCTCTTTTGCCGGATATGTTCCACCGTTCAGGTGCAGCGTATAGGTAAAATCGCTCCTCCATACTGCATACAGGTCAAGTTTAAAAGGATTCCCGGTTTCCGTAAGAACCGGATCCTTCAATTTTGCTTTGTCCGAATAAATGACATTTCCGGTTTCCGAAAGTGCCCAACCCGTGAAGGCTGCATCTGCTTTCTTAAACGGACAGGTCGGGAGTGCCTTCTCCTTATTGTAGGTAAAGCCACTCAATGTTTTGTCATTTTCACCGTTGCTGTGCAGTACCACCTGATATGCCGCACTCCACTTCGGATAGAGTACCAGATCCCCGAAAGTATTCTTATCGACCTTCTTCACCTGTTTTTTGAAGGTTGTATCCTCAAACCATCCCGCAAACTGATAACCGTCTCTGACAGGCGTCGGAAGATCGTGGTCAAGCCCTACACCGTAGGCATACTCCGTCTCATATAGATTTGTCTCGCTTGCCGCCTTAAGTCCTTCTTCGATCACATATGCGATCGAATATTTTTCCACCGGCTCCCATACCGCATACAGTTTGACTGCAGCCCCGTTCTTGTTGATCACAAGGTTATCCATAGCTGCCACATCGCTCCATGCCACACTGCCATCAGCAATAGCAGCTGCAGCGAGTTTTTCATCCGGTACCGATGCTCCTTTTACGGTTGACCAGCCCTGAAGCTTATATCCCTTGTTGACAAATTTAGAAGTACTGATCTGCAGCGGATAGCCGTAATATGCCGTGCTCTTTGCCGTTGAGCCGCTAACGGCCAGTTTTTCGCCGCCCTGGGTCTTGTTCGGATCATAACTCACGGTATACTTCCATGGCGTCCATTTTGCATAGAGTGTCAGATCCGAAGCCTGATCCTTCGGGATGGATTTCACCATGCTCGTGCAGGCGCTGTCTGTACACCAACCGAGGAACGCATAGCCTTCCATGGACAGTGTGGGCAGTTTTCCGATTGCCGTACCAAATGTAAAGTCTGCGGATGTTTCTCCCTCGGCCAGTTGTGTATTTCCGAATGTCCTTGTTGCAAAAGCAGCCTCACCCAGACCGGTATCGTTTTTATCAAACGAAGCCGTATACGAATTGGGCGTCCACTGCGCATAAAGTGTGATGTTTCCTACCCCCGCTTTGGGAAGTTCCGCTACGCCCAGATCATCCTTGATGGAGAATGGCTGATCTTCTGCAAGCATTTGCACAGTGATCATCTTCCCTTTTCCGTCTGCTTTGGTATTCCAACCCGCAAAGGTGCAGCCTACTGCCGTAAACCTGTTGTCCTGCAGGATCACTTCATCATCATAGACGAGTCCGGAAATGCCCGGTACCTGCCCGCGCACTTCAGCGCCGTATGCCTGCTTGCTGTTCCCGTCGTATACGATCGCATAGGACTTCTCCGGTCTCCACTGTGCGTAGAGCGTGATCTCGTAGTCCGTCTCGTCGCCTTCTTCCGGCTCCGGGACCAGATTCATGACCGCTTCCTGATCAGCCAGCCGGAATCCCGTTCCATCGTCTTCTTCCGCATTGGACGAATACCAGCCGTCGAATGTCTATCCGGCTTTCTTGAACGTATTCTTCGGAAGCGTATATTTCTTATAATAATCGCACCAAAGAGGTGCCATTTCGCCATCATCCGCCCCGTTTCCGTTAAAGTTCACGCGGTAACCATGCGCACTGACCGCCACGGTGCAGGAATCCTGAAAGCCGCCGTCTTTGGTGGTAGCCGTGATCACCGCCTCACCTTTGCCGACACCCGTGACAACGCCTTTTGCGTTGACGGTTGCAACGGAAAGATCGCTGCTTTCCCACGTAACGGCCTTGTTCGAAGCATTTTCCGGATAAATGTATGCCTTGATCGCAAAAGACTCTCCCTTTTTGATCTCATTTCTGCTGTAATCCAGACCGATACCCGTCACGGCTTTTCTGGCTGCAGCTTCGTTTGGCAAAACACGGATGCTGCCGTAAGCTGTCTGCACGCCGTGCTCTTTTATGTCAATCGAAACCGTATAGTTGGTAGACCCGACCTTCTTGGGAATATACTTCCAACTGCGTGGTCCGTTCTTCACAATTTCGGCAATACTCTCATCAGCCACTGTGATCTTGATCAGGTCCAGTTCCTCCGGATCCGCAAAATCAGGCGCATACGGAGTCAGACTGTGTGTGGTGTTATCCCCAAGAGCAATAACCGCATCCCATGAAAATGCATCCACGATATGCAGCGGCGGGGATTCTTTCGGAATGTCCGAATAGAGATCAAAATCGTATCCGAAATTCTGAAGTCTCGCTCTTTGAGTTTCTATACATCTCGTCATGCCCGCATCTAATTCACTCCATCTTCTGTAAGGTCCGTCATCATAATGGATCGTGACACCATCCGGGAATGTTTGAAGGATCTGATCTTCGCACTGATTTTCCCAACTTTCAGCAGTGCCGTCAGAAATATAGGAATAATAGGTTCCTTTCGATCCATTTTTCTTTAAGTACGAAGAGTATCCCTCGACATCAAACTCATAGCTCCATTCCCCCTCCATGTAAATATTCTTAAGGTCTGTGCCAAAAAACATGCGCGTAGCATCATAGATAGATACTCTGTCAGAATGAAGGGTCAGGTCCCCACTCAGGCTGCTGCAGCCGTCAAATACCGCACCATGCAACTTGACTTGCGGCCTAGTATCAAGTGTATCAATGACACTGTCCCTTTCTTGAGGGAGCGTAAGCCCGGTAAGACCACTACAGTTCTTAAAAGCCTCCGTATATACACATATCCGCTTAGGCAGAGCCAGAGTACCTCTCAGGCCTGTGCAGTTATAGAAAGCCGCAGGGTCTATTTGCAGAATGCCCTCAGCAATCTCAAGTGCAGTGAAACCCTTGCAGCCTGCAAAACAGCACTTCGGAATGTTGCGGTGATGTTCAATACGGTTCGGTGCGGGATGACCGTACAGTTTTCCGCCCGAATAAGAATATTCCATATTATTACCATCCCAGAGATCTCCCGGGATCTTCAGCTCACCTGTCAGACTTTCACATTTCCTGAAGGTTGCGATTCCGACAGCCACTCCGGCCGGCAGTGTCAAAGTACCTTCCATGTTGCAACATCCGTCAAACGCATATTCTCCGACCCTCTCTGTGTTTGGAGGAAGCAGCGGGGCGGCAGCCTTAAGGAATTCATTCCCTCTAAACGCCTCTCTGCCGATCTCCTTTAAGGTAGACGGGAGTTTAATGGTCCATTCCGGCGTTTCTTCTTCAGAAAGCCAGGAGAGATCGTAATTTAGTAATTTAAATGCATACTCACCGATCCTTGTCACGCCCTCCGGGATGTCGATTTCACCGCTAAGCCTTCCACATCCTGCAAAGCAGCGGTCCGGGATCTCCTTCAGTCCTTCCCCGAATGTCACTGCCGTAAAGTGCGTGCCCCTGAATGCATCCTCCCCAAGCTTTGTCACATGGGACAGATCCAGGGCGCCCTCGAATTTTGCGTTCTCAAACGCATGCGCGCCGATCTTTGTTACACTCCCCGGCAAAACAAGCTGCTGACCATCCTCCGGCTGGACAGTATTGTAAGAAAATGCATGGTCTCCGATCGTTGTCACTCCATCCTCAATGGTCAATGATTTTGCCACATAACGGGTTTCTTTATACCACGGAGCATCCGAACCGTATTCATAATCCCACATGGGGCCTGTTCCGGAAATCGTCAGGTCATATCCGTATCCGCTATTCCTTTTCTTCATTTTCCATGTAAGGTTATCTCCGCACTTCCCGATAAACTCTCCCGGAACCGGTGTGGGAGTCGGTGCCGGGGCGGGGCCGGGTCCCGGTACGTACGACGGGTCGCCGACCAGCGGTGCATTTGCCGCATGATAGAGCCTTACGTGGCAGCTTCCGTTAAAGTATTTGTTTCTGGGCGAATCCGTATATTTCACCGTTTTATGATTGGCCCAGACCTTGCCCTCTCCGTTTTTGCCGTATCCGTCAGATATGGTAATGTGTTCACTGTCATATCCCAGAATGATCATGAAGTGGGTAATGTTATAATTTTGCTGTCCCTTCGGAAGTGTGTTCGGGTCATGGCACCAGAGAATGTCCCCGGGTTTTGCCCCGTTTTCACTTAAGAACTCAGCGATCTGGCCGTTGGCAAGTGCAGACGCCGAATTATACCTGACACACATGGTCCCGGTCGTGTCATCACGCCAGCTCTTGCCATAGATATTGTTCCAGACATAGTCCGTAAACGCACAGCACTGAATGGATTTTCCTTTGTAACTGTAAGGAAACTTCCCACCCAATGAGTTTACATAATTATCGACTGCATTGATGATCTTCTGATCCTCATCCGTGATCGTAAGACGCTCAACAGATCCTGCATCCTCCGCGCTCTCGGCGTTCTCCGTGTTTTCAGAATCCTCGGGATCATCCGTAAACTCCGTACCCCGGCCATTGTCTGCATCCTCCGGGATCACCTCGTCATCCGTATCATCCGCCGCCTCTTCCTCTACGGTCTCCCAGATCGCGGTCAGTGTCAGATCCTCCATGATCGTGATCTCATAGCCGCCGGTATACTGCATGTCCGGGTCTCCGGTCGGGCTCCAGCCCATGAAGCGATATCCGTCCAGTTTCGGCTCCCGCATGGAGATCATGACGCTGTCACCGTATGCATAATCCGTATCATCCGCCGGCATGCCTCTTACGCCGTCTTCCTCTGCAATATAGCGGACATGAAGATATCCGGTATTTCCGCTTATTTCACCGTCAGTATCCGACTGATCGCTTTCCGGTTCTTCGGCATCCTCATACTCTTCATAAAGCGCATCCCCGGCAAACATTTCTTCCGCCGAAACCGCCTCTTCTTCCGTATAGGTATCCTCAAAAGCAGTTTCCGCTTCCGAAACATTTTCATTTTCAGACGCAAAAACCGGTACGGAAAAAGCATTTCCCGTCATGATAAGCGCTGAGGCAATCAGCCCCGCCAGCAACCTGTTCACTGTTTTTTTCATTTCTTTTCTTCCCCAAGATTATTTATTTCAAACAATCACTTAAACAATAGAGCAACCAGTTCGCGGATCCGTTTCAGGTTGATTCCTGTAAGCGAGCGTCTCCCAATCTTGAACGATGCCGTTTTGCTTCCGCCATAGGCACCGATCCCGCGGATCCTGATTTTGCCTGAACCAGCTTTGTTATTGTTCTCATAACCTACAATCTCGTAATCCTCTCCGGCTTGTAATACAGTCTTCTCTTTCCCCAAAGTCACTTTGATCGCATCGGCATAAGCGGTTCCGTTCTTTCCGGGCGTAACGTCTTTCCCCGTAAGCTTGAAGGCCTTCCCGCCAGTATCATCGTAGACAAAATCAACCGTTGCCTTGCTGATATCACCCCGGACAACACGGTAACTTCCTGTTAGTATGCAGGCAGGTTCAGTACCCGCATAATTCCCTGCGCCGATCACCTTGACATAGACCGTCGCACTGTCTGCTCCGGCCGGCAGTGTAAGAATTGCTTTAATATCCATCTGCTGCTCGAATGCGGGATCTGCGGCATAGATCACATTTGGCTGATAATCTGTTTTCGACTTCAATACTTTGCCGTCAGGATCTGTTACTTTCGGTAATGAAACCCAGCCCCCCTTCTTTGTGGACGCCACTATATCATCAAGCATCATCGTGCATGCGCTGAGCTGTCCCGGCGAAATCAGGAATTCAGCATAAAGACTGCCTTTATAGTTTCCTTTTCCCGTAATCGTCGCCCGCGGCGTTTTTTTCGTACCCAATTCATCATAACACTGCGTATTATTGCTGTATTTAACGGTAAAATCTTTCCCCTCTGCAAGGGTTCCCTTACCGTCTTTACGTGTAACAATGAGTTTCGGTTTGCAGCCTCCCTTATGATAGGTCACTTTTCCATCCGTATTTAAGGACGACGGAGCGATCGCGATCTCGGTAGTCTCAGCAGTCATGGAATAAGCAACGATCGTAAAATCAACCGTCTTGCTTCCATAAAGCATCCCTTTACCGGAAATGGTCATTTTGGCTTTTCCCGGCTTTCCGTTTCCGCTGTAGGTAATCTCATAATCCTCTGCAGGATTCAGCGGTTCTCCGCTCTTGTATCCGGGCAGTTTCACACTGACTGTATCAATCGTAACATCGCTTCCAGGATAGACATAGGTTTTTGCAACATTTTCCACGACGGCATTCTTCATATCATACACTGAGACGATTGTGAACCCGATCTTCATTTCTCCGATATAACTGTGTCCGGTCGTGGCATTTTTCTTTCCTGTTCCCGCTATTACCACGGTTGCCTTCCCCGGTTTTACCGCATTCACATATTTTGAGATCTGAAAGTCTTCTCCATACTGCAGGGCATATTCGCCATCTGTGATCCGCACGGATGGTTGATCTCCCTGAAAGGCGGCCTCAACGTTCACTTCAGCACCGGTGTAATTCATGTTGGGGATTTGACCGACCGCCTTAATGGTACGAGCACTTAAGGAAACCGTTTCACCCGCATCCGTGATGATCACCGGTACAACCTGATCGTGCGTTCCCGTAAAGCAACTGTTCGTGCCGGCTTGTATCTGCATGACATACTCGCCTGCTGCCTTGATCGGTGCCACAGTTGGAGTCGGTATCCCGTTTTCAGGTGCTTCCCATTCAGCACGTTCATAATAGTTTACTGTAAAATCCTTGCCTGCCTTTAATGCTTTGCCGCCAAACTGCAGTTCCGGATTCGGAGCAACTCCTTTTTTCGCATTGGACGCAATCACGATCCTGTCTGTCATCACGGATGCGCTGTTGATCGGTGCCGGCAGGATCGAGAAATAAACCGTTGCGTTTCCGTTATAACTGCCCTTCCCCGTGATCGTGACGGCCGGTGCCTTACTCTTGTCCGTTGCACTAAGATTTGACATATCCGCAATAGTATAGGCAGTCTTATTGTTTTTGTATTTTACGGTATAATCCGTACCTTCTTTCAGTAAAATGTCGTCATGGAAAACCAGCAGTTCAGGCTGCGTGACTGCCTGCCCTGTATATATCATGTCTTTTACGTTGGACGCCCACAATCCGTCTACGGGTTGCAGCTGTGTTTCATAAGTGCCATCCTCGTTTTCATCGGAATAGAGACATACCCTGTCACTCTCTGCATCCTTTTTCATCATAATGGTAGTCTGATTCACGCAGGGATATCTGTCAGTAATTCCGTCCTGATCGATCGTGATCGTGGAATTATGGTTTCCGCCAGCGCTCAGCACGTATTCATCTCCGGATCTTTCAAACGTCACCTCTCCGCGTGTTGAACCTTCAACGCTTACCGTTGCGCCATTCTCCTCATCCGCTACGGTTGTCAGTTTATAGTTGCCCTCATATTCATCCGTACCATTCCCCGTGACAACAAGCTGGTCCAGATCAGAGGTCGCGTTTACAACGGCTTCGGAATCGGCTTCAACGGAAACATAATTGTCCTTAAAACGGAATGTTCCGTTCACCGGCGTCTCGTTATCTGAAAACAATTCCACGGTATTAAACTCATCGGGAAGGAATACCTTTATCTCTCCCTCTGCCTCATCACCAATGCTTCCCACTGTAAACAGATCATCTCCGGGCTGGATTTCAGACAGTTTATAAGAAACGCCGTCAACTTTTACAGCTGAGTTATGCCACGGTTTTGAGGACAGGGATATATAATCTGCAGAAGAACGCGGCTCCGGATAATCGTACGAATTAACAATCTTTTTATCGTTGAAGCACATTTTAATCTTTCCGGCAGGGATAGGTTTGCCGTGTAACGACGGGAAATACTCTACATCACGCATCGTCCATTGAGAGAAATCCTGTGAAATATATATATAACTGGTCTCCGGTACCTTAAGTCGACTTCCTGAAAATTCACAAGCTTCTCTCACATTGATGTCAAATGTTTTTATTGTGTAATAGTATCCTGCGACCTGACAATTTCCTTCCACAATTCCATCTATTACGATGGCATGTTCTCCATCATCCTTGCTTTCATTTTCAAAAACAAATACCGCTGGCCCCTTGTCTTTTACCTCCCTTGCTTTCACAACAACATCTCGCAATTTTGCAGTATCTGTCAGCCTTCCAAATCTGTGTTGTTCATTCGTTGCAGCATTGGTTTTTTGCTGCAACTGGTAAATAGTCATCCTACTGCGAACATCTTCCTGTGAGAAATTCAAATCATGAAATACGGATGCTCCCAGAGATTCTAATGACAGATATCCCATCTTGGCAGCTGTCATTGCACAGGATACTCCATAGCAAAAGGCCCCGCTTTTATTCCATAGCATGCTGGCATAGTTCAGATTGCATATTGTATTGGATGCAACAGATAGATTGTTCGAAAAAGCACGATGATCAGCCTGTGTCTGAGTATATTTGAGCACATTTCCTACATTTGGCATATCATCCGGATAAATCAGTTCATTTTGCTCAAAATACCGGGCATAAACGATGACATCCTCTGAAAACTGATAGGATGTACTGATTTTCTTCCCAAATACAGGATCCGTAAACCACCCGCCGAATCTTCTTCCGTCATCAATAGTTGCAACAGGGAGTTCGTCGAGCATTCCGTTATCATTTGTAAGGAGGCTCGTAGTGCTGACATTTCCTTCCTGCGGATCAAATGTCACTTCTTTCATTTTAGCGGAGCGCTGTGTTGTGAAAGTCCAGACATCCTTGTTATGAATTCCAAGGCACTTTGCTTTATTCTCAAGCCAGAAGAAATCGTCATCCAAAAGAATATAGTACTTTGTATTGTAATCCAATGCACCTGTATTAATCGTGACGGAAAACACATTATCTTCGAGTTTATGCGCAAGTACATTGTTCTTCAATTCCCATACCTTATATCCGTCAGCGTACCGATAGATCCGGATCGTCCCGCGACTGACGTCAAAGTTCTCAATGACTTCATCAGACGTAAGTTTCAGTTCAAACTTCCTGGTTATCCCGGCGGCATCCAAAATGGGAACATTTGTTGCGCCGTTGAGAGGCGTCACAGGAATTGGGACAAGTATCGTTTCGGGATCTCTTGCATAATGGATCGTCGCATACATCAGGGAATCATTATCAACTGCAATAGTGATATCTGCCCAAGAATTCTCGCTTCCACCATAATAAACATGCAGAAGATCACGTTTCCCTGTATCATTGTTGTATGGCCCTACAGACCGAAAAGCATTCTCTTCAATAGTTACAACATCTGCTGGAATCGTAACTCTCTCCAAAGCGGTACAGGCGCTAAATGTGCCCCACTTGATAACGGTGACCCCTTCCGGTATCTCAATCTCCTGCAGTTTTTGACACAGCCCAAAAGCACTCTTTCCGATAGAAGTTACCGTATTGGGAATAACCAGAGAAGTCAGGGAATTACAGTAGTAAAATGCTCTTTCTCCAATCGTAGTCAGGCCTTGCGGAAGAATGATCTCTTCGATTTTTTCACAGGCATCGAAAGTACAGGATTGGATTGCCTTGACCCCGGACGGGATCACAAATTTGCCTCCCATTTTACGGCACCCCATAAAGGCAAACTTTCCAATGCTCGTACAGGTAGAAGGGATATTGCATTTCAAAAGTTCACTGCAGCCGCTAAAAGCAGAATCCCCGATGGTTTTAACCCCTTCCGGTAATACAAAATACTGTAAAGATTCGCACTCATCAAATGCAGATTCGCCAATTTTTTTCAATGATGATGGTACATTGATGTTTTTCAGACTGGTGCACCCACAGAAAGCATATTCATCAATCGTAGCGATTTCATCTGGAAGCACCACAGTTTCTAGACTCTCACACCGTAGAAATACCGCACTGTCTATGATTCTGATTGATGGCGGGATGGTAACACTCTTTAACTTCGTACAATAAGAAAAAGCATTATAGCCAATACTCATGATTGAATCCGGTAAGGATACAGTTTCAGCCTTGCCAGCATTATAAAATGCGTCTCTTGAAATAGTTGAGACCCCTTCTTCAACAACAATTTTCTTGATCTTTTCAAGGTGTTCCGACCAGGGTGTATCATCCTCCGTATCGGTATTGAGCATATTGAATCCCCTCATGGGACCTGTACCGGAGATTGTAAGCGTTGCATTTGTTGCTGTACCGGTGAGTGTCCATGTTAAATTCTCTCCGTCATCATTCGCGCCGCAATAACCTGAAGCAATCGTCGCTCCCAGAAGTGATTCGTCAGAATCCTCCTCTTCCTCAGTTGATTCATCAAGACCCCAGGGTTCACATGAAGAGTCGCTACTTATATCATCTATATCCGGTAAGCTCATCACAGAAGGTTCTTCTTCCACATGTGCCTCTCCGACCGTATTTTCTATTCCATCCGTGTCGGCAGTTTCCTTGTCCCCCTCAGTTTTTTCTTCCTGCAATTTTGCCTCTACGGCCTGTTCATTCTCAGAAGCAAAAACCGGTACGGAAAAAGCATTTCCCGTCATGATAAGCGCTGAGGCGATCAGCCCCGCCAGAACCCTGTTAATGATCTTTTTCATTACGTTATTCTCCAAATCCTTTTTTTTTCCAAACCGCGCATCATGCGGTTTCTTATTCCGATCTTCCGCGCGAAAACACACTTTCGCTCTATTTTACCACAAAAGCCCCGACAATTTAACACCCTGCCGCAATCTGACAGAAAAAATCAGAATATAGTCATGCAAAATAAAACAGCCCCCGGGATCCTGCATAACAGAAGCCTCTGAGGCTGTATGAAATGGAGCTAGCCGGACTCGAACCGGTGACCTCTTGCATGCCATGCAAGCGTTCTCCCAACTGAACTATAGCCCCTGTTTGTAACCCGATATGCAGTTATGTGCCTCTTAGTTCACATTCGGATTCGTCCTGAGACGATTCACCGTTGCAAGATCGACTTCCTGCGCATTGTACGGCTCGGGTCCGAACGATTTTGCATAAGCGCATGCGGCATCTCTTGTCGAAAATTTGCCAAGCACCTTGCATGCCTTGTTGTCAACGACTTCCCACGGGAAATAGGGATCGTATTCCGGAAGTCCCTGTGCGAAAACTACCATGCCGCCGTTCACATTTTCCAGTTCGTCATCAGTGATTCTAAAATTCTCGTTCATATTTTGTCCTCTTCTTTAAGTGTCTGCTTTAGCAGATCATTTGTGCTACAGTATATTATACGAGATAATCATAGGAAAAGCCACAAAATTTACAAAATCACATAATCCACATCCGCTCTTCTTGCAGCTTCCCCGTCCTTAACTTCTCTGTCGCCGACCATCAGGACCTGTGACGGCGTCAGTCCGTGCTCTTTCATGATCAGCTGCAGCCCCATCGGGGACGGTTTCAGTTCGATCGCCCTCTCATCACCGGGTGCATACATGCCGTCCGCAGTGATCCCAAGAGCCTGCAGTTTGTCTTCGATCGGGTAATCGGAAAAGATGAGAACGGGGACCCCGTTTTCGCGTAAAGATGCAATGTATTCAGACAGACGCGTGTCCGTGCACTTGGAAAGCGCGGACAGCGGATTCTCATAGATCCAGCGGCGGATCGTTTTTTCCACCGCTTCGGGATTGGTATGATGATGCTTGGCAACATAGGCATACTGCGCATCATCCGGGGAAACGGCGCCGGCGTTTTCTTCCTTGGCCGCATGATCTTCCCAGTTGTCCCGTACTTTTCGAAATGTTTTTATCCAGAGAAGTTCTTTGATCCTGTGCGGGCGGATCAGATAATAAAGTCCCAGCCTGCAGGCCATGATCAGCCGCAGTTTCGTCTGATTGTAAAGCGTACCGTCCAGGTCAAAAACAAATGCACGGTAGCCGCCTTCCGGCTTTCCTTCGTTCAGTTGGGGCAATCTCTCAAGACGCGCCATCTTTTATCCTCTGCACAGGTTCTGTGATCCGTAAGGCCTGATCTTTGGCATCAGACCGTAAAGAGCGACCATTCCTTCCAGTATTCCGGCGTGGGAATGTCCACGAACGTCAGCACGCAAAGGAGGACGATCAGAAAGGCGATATAGATCAGCAGTTTCTTCTCGCGGTAAAGCTTCTCCGGCTTCTGTACCGCCGAATCCGGCTTGAACGCGATCCACAGGTAGAAACAGTAGAGTCCGAATACAAACGGCATCGCAAACAGATATTCCATGCGGTATTTGATCATGAAAATGCCGACAAAGAACGTGGAGGTCAGCGCATAGAAAAACGTGGAGACCAGAAGCGACTGCTCGGTGTAGTATTTGAATGATTTTCTGTAAAGACCGGCCGTCTCGGGGTTGCCGATCATCCGGTATTCCGCAAAGCGTTTTGTCGCCATCAGGAAAGCGCCCGCAAACCAGTATCCGATCAGGATCGAACTCGGCGGCTGGTAGGCATCCGTAATGATGAACCATCCGAGCAGAAGACGGATCATGTTGTTGATGGATTCGCTCAGAACGTCCAGGTAAGGAATGTCCTTGGTGCGGATGGGCTTCACGTTATAAAGAACGCCCATGATAAGCAGCCATACTTCCATCAACAGGAAGGGCGTGTTCACGAGCAGCGACAGTCCGATACCGATCAGGATGCAGATGGCATACTCGAGCATCACCAGGGAAAACTTCATGTTTTCCGATACGACCGGACGGTTTTTCTTGGTCGGATGGAATTTGTCAAACTCGGCATCCAGCCATTCGTTGATCACGTAATTGGCCGATGCGATAAAGCAGGTCGCCATAAATCCGGCCACAAATTTCCATACCGTCTCCATGCTGAAACTGTAGTCCGTCAGAAGGATCGCGATGGCGATACCCGGAACGATGAATGCGTTTTTGACCCAGTGGTCTGGTCTTGCGATCTTAATATACTTTTTCACCCTTACTCTCTCCCCTGAAAAACTGATTTAAAGTACTTCACATTCCCTGCAATGTCCCCTTTAAAGATCGAGGAGCCCATCACAAAGACGTTGGCGCCCGCATCCATGACATATTCGACATTTTCTCTTGTGATGCCGCCGTCCACCTCGATATCCGTCTGCAGACCTTTTTCGTCAAGCATCTTTCTCAGATCCCGGATCTTGTCCGTGCAGATGTCCATATAATCCTGTCCGCCGAATCCGGGCTCCACGGTCATGATCAGAAACATGTCCGCGCTCGCCAGATAGGGTTTTAAGACGGAAACACTCGTGTTGGGTTTGATGGAAACGCCCGCAAGCATTCCGTAACTGTGGATCTTGTCGATCGTATCCCCGATGCTCCCGCAGGCCTCATAATGAAATGTGATCAGATCTGCGCCCGCGTCATAAAAATCACGGATATAGCGTTCCGGTCTCTCGATCATCAGATGCACGTCAAAAGGCCGCTTCGTAACTTTCCTGACAGAGGAGATCAAAGGGATCCCGAAGGAAATGTTCGGCACAAAATTGCCGTCCATCACGTCGATGTGAACATAGTCCGCGCCAGCCTCGTCCACCAGTTTCAGCTGGTCACCCAGGCAGGTAAAATCAGCCGCCAGGATGGATGGTGCTAAAATGTACATGTTATTCTCCCATCAGTATTGATGATTTTTCTTGGCTTTTTCTTTCAGTTCCTGATAGATCGCAACATAATGTTCGTAGCGTTCCGTTGCGATCTTGCCGGACTCCACGGCAGCTTTAACACTGCAGTCCGGCTCATGGATATGGGAACACGGCTGAAAACGGCAGTCCGTGTATGGTGCAAACTCGTTATAGTAATCCTGAAGTTCCTCACAGCTTCCGCTAGCATCAAAAGAGGTGAAGCCCGGCGTATCGATGATCCAGGTATCTTCTCCGATCAGGAGGATCTCGGAATGCCTTGTCGTATGTTTTCCGCGAAGCAGCTTCTTGCTGACTTCACCCGTTTCCATCTGTTTCTCACTCTGCAGACAGTTGATCAGGGATGATTTTCCGACCCCGGAAGGTCCTGCCACAACGGTCATTTTCCCTTGCAGAAGTTCTCTGACCTCCGTGATGCCTTCCCCGTTCCTTGCACTCGTAAACAGGACTTTGCAACCGCTGTCTGCATACATCCGGCTGACTTTTTCCACATCGGCATCCTTGACCAGATCCTCTTTGTTAAAACAGAGGATGACCGGAAGGTTCTGCTGCAGATACTGCAGCAAAAGCTTGTCAAGAAGCAGATAGTTGGGAAGCGGACTGAAAAGCGCGAAAATGAGCAGGGTCTGATCCACATTTGCAACCTGCGGCCGGATGAGTTCGTTCTGCCGGGGCAGAATCTCCGTAATGCTTCCCTCCATATCCTGCTCACTGATGATATCCATATTTACGAGATCACCGATCAGAGGTTTCCGGTGATCTTTACGGAAGATCCCTTTTGCTTTGCATACATAGGTGCCCTGTTCACCGATACAGACTTCGTAGAAGCCTGCGACTCCTTTTACAATGCGCCCCTGCATGCACTACTCCTGCGTGAACTGTACAACGACGGGCGAGGTCAAGTGCCACTCACCGTCAGGGCTCTGGTACTGGACCGTCACATATCCCATTTCCGTTGAGATCCCGGCCTGTGTGACCGTATACGGGAAGGAATTTGTCGTGAACCGGTTCACTTCAGAGTTGGTCAGATCCGTCAGGATGATCGTGGCATCCGTTCCGGCAAAATAATCCGCCGGTGCAGAGACGTCAAGATGACAGGTGTATGTGGAGGAGCCGAGACTGACTACAAAATCAACGCTCGTGCCGCCCTTGACTTCGGTTTCCGGTGCGATGGACTGTGCCAGCACAAGACCTGCCGCCACAGCATCGTTATGTTCTTCCGTAATGGTGCCCCAGTTCAGTCCGGCCGTTGTCAGCATGGATTTTGCGGTCGTCTCGTCTTTGCCGACCAGATCCGGGACCTGGATCGCGGATTCTGCAGGACCGGTGCTGATATAGACGGTAACCGTACTGCCTTTCGGCGCGGTTGTTGCGCCCATAGGACTCTGGGAAGCGATCTGACCTGCAGGCACGGAATCGTTCTGTGTGCTTTCCACGGCAAGGACCAGTCCTTCCGCATCCAGAAGCACCTTGGCTTCCGCTTCGGTTTTGCCGACAAGATCCGGAACCGCCGAACCGCCGACGACTTTACCGGAGCTGATGACCAGTTTCAGCTTCGTTCCGGTCGCAACCTGCGTTCCTGCTTCAATATCCTGTGAAATGATATAGTCTTTGTCATATTCCTTGGATTCCGCACGCTCTGCGCTAGCTGTCAGTCCCGCATCAGTCAGAAGCTGTGAAGCCTCATCAAACGTCTTTCCGACAAGATCCGGCACAGCAACCATCCCGGACTCCGCTTCGACTGTGGCAGGCTCTTCCCCTGAAGATTTACCGATCAGGCCCATCATCCTGCCGATCACAAGAAATGCGACGACGGCAATGATCACGGCCGCAACGATCATCAATACGGTCATGATCCGCTCCATCTTCGGATCCACATCATCCTCGTCCTCAAAATCATCATAGTAATCCCTCGAAGGACGTCTCTTATCTTCGACAGGATCCTTCCGGGGTCTTTGATTTTTCTGCTTTACCGGTTTCTCTTCCCGCGCAGGCTTTGCATTTCTTCCTCTGCTATCCCGTGCAGGTGCTTCTTCACTCCGCTGCTCTCTTACCGGTCTTCTCGGTGAGAACAGATCTTCCTGATTTCTCTCATCCTCTGCCGCAAACTGCTCATAGGGGTTCTGATAAACAGGCTGTTTGGGCGGAGCATACTGCTGCTGCCTTTCCGGCGGCGGATAAGCGCCCTGCTGCCTCTCGGGCTGCGGATATTCTTTCTGCGTTGCAACGCCCTGCTGATAAGGCGCAGGCTGCGGCTGCTGGAAATTCTCCTGCGGATAATGCGTCTCCGGATACGGTTCCCCGTTCATCTGCTGTCTGATGGTCTGCCTGTCATTATCGGAGATCGCTTTCGTGCCTTCCGAACTTGCTGCCGGACCTATCACGACAAAATTCTCATCCGGATTGATCAGCGAACGCTTCAGATCGGCAATCAGCTCGCCCACATTGGCGTAGCGTCTGTCCGGATTCTTCTGGGTACATTTAAAGATGATCTGCTCGACACTGATAGGGATCTCCGGAACATATGCGCGCGGACTCGGCATTTCTTCCTGAATATGCTTGATCGCGATCGCAACCGTGGTCTCCCCGTCAAAAGGAACGCGTCCCGTGACCATTTCAAACATCGTGATACCGATGGAATAGATATCGGACTTGGCATCGGAATACCCGCCGCGTGCCTGCTCGGGCGAAGTATAATGCACAGAGCCCATGGCATGGCTCGTGATCGTGTCGCTGGACGCTGCCCTTGCGATCCCGAAGTCGGCCACCTTGACTTTTCCTTCTTTGGAAATGATGATATTCTGCGGCTTGATATCCCTGTGGATGATGCCGTTATTATGCGCGGCCTCGATACCCATGGACACCTGGATCGCGATACTGATCGCTTCCTTGACGGAAAGCGTGATCTTCTTCTCGATATAGTTCTTCAGCGTGATGCCTTCGACAAGTTCCATGACGAAATAGTACATGCCGTCTTCTTCACCGACGTCATATACATTTACGATATTGGGATGCACGAGTCCCGCGGCCGACTGCGCCTCCACACGGAATTTGGATACAAAATTCTTGTTGGAGGAATATTCCGCCTTCAGCACCTTGATCGCGACATAGCGGTTCAGCTTGTGATCTTTGGCCTTATACACGTCCGCCATTCCGCCGGCGCCGATCAATTCTATGATCTCATAACGATCCCCGAGTATCATTCCTGGTTGTATCATTTGCCCACCTCATCCGATTCAATAACAACAACGCCGATATTGTCACTTCCGCCGTTGTGATTTGCGATTTTGATCAGTTCTTCCACGATCTGCACAACATCCCGCTGTGCTTTGACCACCATCCGGATATCCTCGTCCTCCACCATGTTGGTCAGTCCGTCCGAACACATCAGGATGATGTCGCCTTTCTTAAGTTCCACTTCAAAAAAGTCGACTTCCACACTGTCCGTAACGCCAAGCGCACGGGTGATGATGTTCTTGTCCGGATGTTCTCTGGCTTCGCTTCTGTCAAGTTCTCCGATCCTGACCATTTCCTCGACAAGAGAATGGTCTTTGGTGATCTGTTCGATATCATCATTTATGATGTAGAGCCTGCTGTCGCCGACATTCGCAACGATCAGTGTACCATCGACGATCGTGGCGACCACTGCCGTTGTACCCATGCCCCGAAGCTGCTCATCACTTGCCGCTTTTTCAAAGATCTCCGCGTTCGCGCATTCGATCGCCTCTCTGATGATCCGGACCGGTTCCGTTTCTTCACAGAGCATGATCTCGCGCTCGATCGCTTTGACCGCATACGCAGAGGCAAAATCGCCCGCTTTATGTCCTCCCATACCGTCACAGACGATGAACAGATTGGGAAGATTTCCAAGCGGGACCTCGCAGGAATATACATTGTCCTGGTTGATCCTGCGCTTGCGCCCGATATCGGTTTTGGAAAAAGTCTTTAACATCCTGTTTCTTACCGGTCAGATCCGGTCTGTCCTTCTATTGATAATCAGCAAGATAGCGGCGTCGTAACTGTCCGCAGGCGCCGTCGATATCTCTACCCATTTCTCTTCTAATAGTAACATTTATATGATTTTTTTCAAGTTTATTTTTAAAGGCAAGAAGCGCCGTTCTGTCCGATTGTTCGTAGGTTCTTTCGGGGATCGGGTTCACCGGGATCAGGTTCACATGGCAGTTTAAAGGCTTTAAGAGGGACGACAGCGCAGCCACGTCTTCCTCGGTATCATTCTCGCCCTTTACCATGGCGTACTCGAAGGTGATCCGCCTTCCGGTTTTGTCAAAATAGTCCCTGCAGGCTGCGATCAGTTCATCAAGACTGTAGCGGTTTGCAACAGGCATCAGCGCTTTTCGTTTTTCATCGCTTGCCGCGTGCAGTGAGATCGCAAGCGTCATCTGCAACTGCTCTTGTGCAAGTTCCCGGATCTTCGGGACGATCCCGCAGGTACTGACAGTCAAATTCCGCTGGCTTAAGTTCAGACCGTTTGCGTCCGTCAGCATTCTGATAAACGTCATTAGGTTTACATAATTATCGAGCGGTTCTCCGGATCCCATCACGACCACGTTGCTGATCTTCTCCCCGGTGTCTTTCATGATCCCGTAGATCTGCGCAAGCATCTCTCCCGCGCTTAAGTCCCGGACCTTTCCGTCGATCGTGGACGCGCAGAACCTGCAGCCCATGTTGCAGCCGACCTGGGAGGAAATACAGACGGAATTACCGTGTTCGTACCGCATGAATACGCTTTCGATGATGTTTCCGTCAAACAGGGAAAACAGGTACTTCTTTGTCCCGTCGATCCCGCTGGTCAGGACTTTTTCGGCATGGACCTTGCGGATCGTATAATCCTTAGCCAGGGACTCCTTCAGTTTTGCCGGCACATTCCTCATTTCGTCAAGATCATCCGCCAGGTGCTTATGCATCCATTCGTAGATCTGCTTTGCCCGGTATTTTTCCCCACCAAGCGTTAAGATCACTTCTTCAAGCTTATGAAATTCAAGGGAACGAAGGTCTTCTGTCATAGCGCTCCTGTTTCGTGTTTCGTACTGTGAGAATATTCAAAGCATTCAGCGTTTCTCAAAGATCGCAAAGAAAAACCCGTCATGTGATCCTGACGGAAAGATCTGATGCATCTTTACAAGCGTAAACGGCAGATTCTGCCCGATCCACTCCGCCTGCTTTTCGTTTTCCTTAGGATTGATCGTGCAGGTGGAATATAACAGCGTTCCGCCTGCCTTCACATAGTCAGAAACATTGGTTAAGATCTGCCTTTGCAGCTGTACCAGTTTCTCCATCTCAGAGGCGTTCATCCTGTACTTGATGTCTGCTTTCCTCGCGATCGTTCCGAGTCCCGAACAGGGCAGATCTGCGATCAGGACGTCCGCGTAGTTTACATAATTCTCTGATCGTACGGTCGCATCGCAGACTGCGGCCTCGATCTGTGTAAAACCGCAACGAGCTGCATTTTCCCTGATCAGTTCCACTTTTCTCTCACTGATGTCACAGGCCGTGATTTTTCCGGAATTAAGTTTACATAATCTCTCCGCAGCCTGCATGCTCTTTCCGCCGGGAGCCGCGCAGACATCTAAAACCGTATCACCGTCTTTTAAGTCAAGCTGCGCAACGGCCTGCATGGAAGCCTGATCCTGCACGATCAGATCTCCGTCCGTAAATGCTTTCAGATCCGTCAGCCTGTCAAAGCCCTTTAAGCTATAAGCGGTTTCCTGCCTGTCAAGCCCGCTTACCGGTTCCAGTTTCGTAAGTTCCGCCTGTCCCGCAAGTTTTTTTACAAGACTTTCTTCATCCGTCCTTGCGCGGTTGATCCTGACACACAGGAGCGCTTCTCTGTTCAAAGCCTCCATGATCTGATCTGCAGACTCCGGGTAATTCGTCCTGAAATGTTCCACCAGAAAAGGCGGCAGGGAATAGACAATGCTGTCATGAAGAATGGGATCTTTTTCAGGATCCGGGTAGGGAATGTCCTTGATGTTCTTTGCTATGGTTCTTAAAACGCCATTCACAAAGCCTTTCAGATTTGCAAATCCTTTTTTCTGCGCCAGTTTGACCGCTTCGCTGCAGGCGGCAAACTGCGGGGTCTCCATGTACTTCAGCTGGTAAACGCCCATGCGCAATATGCACAAAATAACAGGCTTCATCCTGTCTGTCGGTGTTTTGGAAAAACGGTCGATGATATAATCCAGCTCGATCTTTTTCTCCAGACACCCTTCCATGACACGCTTCATAAAGCTGCGATGCTGCCTGTCCAGATAAGCGTATTTATCCAATACATCTTTTATGATCCTCTCGCCGTAATCCTCTCCTTTTTCGATGAGAAGAAGCGCCTCGAGGATGATCTGTCTTTCGTTCAACCCAAACTGTCTCCAGCTTTTATTTTACAGCCTCTCAAAAACTCGCCGGCCTGCATGCGCCTCTTGCCTTCCAGCTGCACCTCCGTGATCTTGAGCACACCGTCTGCCGTACTCACATAGAGCGCATCGTCATCGGTCCGGATCACCGTTCCGGGTTCCTCACGGCGGGATTCCTTCAGCGCTTTTGCGTTCCAGATCTTTAAGATCTTTCCCTGAAATTTCGTATAGGTGCTCGGCCACGGATTTAAGCCCCTGACAAGCCTTGCGATCTCCTCCGCGCTCCTGTCGAACCGGATGTAGCCGAGAAGTTTATTGAGCATTTTGGCATAAGTGGCTTGGGAATCATCCTGCTTGACGGGGTGCACGTTTCCTGCTTCGATCTCATCAAGCGCTTTGACGATCAGTTCTGCCCCGGCGCTTGCCAGTTTGTCATGCAGGCTGCCGCCGGTATCCGTTTCCTCGATCGGAACGGTCTCCGTGAACAGGATGTCGCCGGTGTCCATGCCCTCGTCCATCTGCATCACCGTCACGCCGGTTTCTTTTTCCCCTTCGATGATCGCCCACTGGATCGGCGCGGAACCACGGTATTTCGGAAGCAGGGATGTATGCACGTTGACGCATCCGTATCTTGGGATATTCAGGATCTCTTTGGACAGGATCTGGCCGTATGCCGCCACCACAAAGATATCCGCGTCTAATTCTTTCAGTTTTTCGACAGCTTCCTCTGTCTTGATCTTAGCCGGCTGAAAGATCGGAATGCCGAGCTTTTCAGCGTATTCCTTGACCGGCGGTTTGGACAGTTCCTTGCCGCGGCCCTTCGGTTTGTCTTCCCTGGTAACGACCGCCGTCACCTGATGTGAGCTGTGGACGATCGCATCAAGAACCGTCACCGCAAGATCGGGAGTCCCCATGAAAACGACTTTCATCCTGTTACTCCTCCTCGTCCTCGTAAGTGACTTCGCGCAGTTTTCCGATCACTTTTTCCACAAAGAGATGACCGTCGAGATGATCGATCTCATGGCACAGCGCACGCGCAAGAAGCTCGGTCCCTTCGATCTCAACAGGTTCCATTTCTTCATTGAGCGCAACGACTTTGACGTAATTCGGGCGCGTCACATCCCCGCATTTTCCGGGAACGCTTAAGCAGCCTTCCTGTCCGGTCTGTTCCCCGTCCGTTGCCACAATCTTCGGATTGACTAAAACGATCGGGCCGTCACCCACATCGATCACTACGATCCTCTTTAAGATCCCGACCTGGGGCGCCGCAAGTCCGACGCCGTCGGCATCATACATGGTCTCAAGCATGTCATCGATCAGGACTTTAAGCCTCCCCGTCATTTCTTTGACTTCCTTGCAGGGCTTTTTCAATACGTCATCGCCGATCTCTCTGATGGTTCTCAGTGCCATTGTTCTTCCTCTTTCACCATACTCTTTATATCTGTCTGTCTGTCCGTTTGCTTAATAGCCGTGCAACGGATCAAGATCAAATGTCACCCGGATCTTCGCATCCGGATGTTCCTCCAGGTATTGTTCCGTAAGGTCCTTTACAGTCTTTAATTTCTGCATGTCCTGCGCCTTGAGATAAAGCACCTGACGATAAACATCGCTGATCTTTTTGACTGTCGCATCTGCCGGGCCGATCAGGTTGATTATATCATATTCCGTAAGACCGCTCAAACTTTGCCCATCTTCGATCGCTTTTTTCAGCACCTGCGAAATCTGCCTTGCGTATGCTTCCGCCTTTTCCTCCTCACTACTCTCACAAAGGATCGCAAGAAGATGCGAAACAGGCGGATAGCCGAGCAGCTTCCGGTAGGCGATCTCTTCCGTGTAGAATCCCTCGTAATCCTGTTTGGAAGCATAAACGATGCTGTAGTGTTCGGGCTGGTAGGTCTGGATCACGACATTTCCGGTCCTGTCCCCTCTTCCGGCTCTGCCCGCGGCCTGCGTCAGCAGCTGAAATGTCCGCTCGCTCGCGCGGTAATCGTTCGCATAAAGCGAGAGGTCCGCGGCAAGGATCCCCACAAGCGTCACATAGGGAAAATCATGGCCTTTTACGATCATCTGCGTTCCCACCAGGATGTCCGCTTCCCGGTTTGCAAAAGCGCTTAAGATCTGTTCGTAGCTGTCTTTCTTTTTGGTGGTATCTGCGTCCATGCGCAGCACCCTTGCCTGCGGAAAGATCTTTTTGATCTGTTCTTCGATCTGCTGTGTGCCCGCGCGCATGCCCCCGATCATCTTCGACCCGCACTCCGGACATGCCGTGACACTCTTCTGTTCGTAACCGCAGTAATGACAGATCAGTTTACCCCCTCTGTGTTCCGACAGGGAAACATCGCAATGCGGACAGGTCATCACATGGCCGCAGGATCTGCAGGAAACAAACCCGGCGTATCCCCTGCGGTTTAAAAACAGCATCACCTGTTCATTCTTTTCCAGTCTGTCAAAGATCTGTTCGCGAAGGCTCGTGCCAAAGATCGAACGGTTTCCTTTTTTCAGTTCTTCTCTTAGATCCGTGATCTCCACTTCGGGAAGATGCGCTTCTTTTGCGCGCTGATCGAGCGTAAACAGCTGATAGTTCCCCTGCATCGCCTCATAATAGGAATTAAGGGAAGGCGTGGCGGATCCTAAGATCAGGGAAGCTCCGTGAAGCCTCGCCAGTTCTTCCGCGACTTCTCTGGCATGGTATTTGGGCATGTTTTCACTTTTGTAAGTGGATTCATGTTCCTCGTCGATCACGATCAGGCCGAGATTCCCAAAGGGTGTAAAAAGCGCCGATCTGGGACCGATCATCACATCGATCTCTCCCTTTTTGGCCCGTTCGAACTGATCATAGCGCTCCCCTTCCGACAGTTTTGAATGCAACGTGGATACCCTGTCGCCAAAGCGCTTGTAAAATCTTAAGACCGTCTGATAGGTCAGCGCGATCTCCGGGATCAGTACGATCGCCTGCCTGCCCCGGCTGATCACTGCCTCGATGATCTCCATATAGACTTCCGTCTTGCCGCTGCCGGTGATTCCGCGGATCAGATAGGTTTTTCGTTTGTTCTGCTTCAGGTCCGAAAGGATACTGTCCGCGATCTTTTTCTGTGCCGGATTCAGGACCGGTTTCATGCTGTCTGAAGCTTCGATCTTCATGTTCCGGTAGACCCGTTCACTGTCGATCCTTAAGATCCCCATCTCTTCCAGCAGTTTCAAGGTCGCAGGTGAAATGTTCAGTTTGCTTGTAACAAGACGGTAGTCCAGTTCTTTTTCCCGGATCAGTTCCCTTAAAAGTCTGGCTCTCGCTGTCTGATGCTTTTGCTCAAAAATACGCAGCTGATCGGCAGCCGTATCCGCATCCGGCACAAGGATGATCGTCTTCTTCTCCTGCCCCCGGATCTTCTTTCTTGTCGGAAGTACGGTTTTCAGGGCCGTGATCATGGTGGAACCGTACCGCTCCTTCATCCATGCGGCAAGTTTTAACAGTTTGGATTCCACGGGATCGGCATCTTTTACGATCGAGAGGATCTCCTTCTGTTTCGCCGGATCAAAGGCCGGGGTATCTGTCAATTCCATCACATACCCGTTGATCTGCCGGTTTCCTTTTCCAAAAGGGATCGAAACATAATCGCCCACAGAAACAGTACCCTCCAGATGCGAGGGTACTGTATACTGAAAGGTCTTATCCAGATTCTCATGAGAAATATTGACGATAATATTTGCGTAACTCATAAAAACAGTATACCAAACAATCCGTCGGAAAACTACCGCGTTTGCTCTTCAGTTTTCCGCAAGTTCTGCCGATAATAGAATTGAAGTATCGGGAAATTGTAACTACAATTCCCCGTTTTTTATTTTCTTTCCAAAACTCTTGAATTATGTAAACTTAATTGTCAAATTTTTCCAATTTTTGAACGAGAATTGCAAAATGTTAACATAAAGTTCATATTTTACTCACGGTTTTGTCATAATCAGTGTGTAATATGACAGTATAAAATCAATTACAAGAATTTCTTTTTCATAAACATGTGGGTTTACCCACATCCTCCCTCCAATAAACCAAAGTAAGGCAGCCCTGAATTTCAGGGCTGTTTTGCTGTCTGAATGATCTTCTTTGGCAGGGCTTTAAACCCGGCCGCTTTGATTTTTCCGTATTGTTTACATAATCACAATATGCATCGGTTATTAAAACGCATTGTGTTGATTTTGTTTCCGGATTATGTTAAAATTTACACACGGTGGTAGCGGTTTCCCTTGAAATATAAGGGAAAGGAACAGTTGCTCATGAAATTAACAGAGATATTTACTTTAGTAGGTGTGCTCATTAGTTTTGTGGGACTTGTTCTCAAGATTATAGATATGATCAAGAGAAACAAAGAAGACCGCTCCTAACCCCATATTGGACGGTCTTCTTTGATCTTCTAATCAAGGGGTATCGCTACCACTTATCTGCATTATAGCATATTTCCGTCAAAAAACAAGTCGAAGCCCTGCTCTTTGAACGCACCTTTATAGTAGGCCACTTCTCTTTCAATGATCGAATCGATCACCTGGATGCCAAGCAGCTCGACAGGTGCCTTGTCATCCGTCAGGATCAGGTTTCCCGCTTCGTAAGCCTTCAGGTTCCCGGACACATCCGTCAGAAACTGTTTCAGTGCATTCTCATCCATTCCTGCCACAGCATTTTCATAAACCGAAAGCACATCCGGATTCATTGTCGCAAACAACTCACAGTTTGTATTGTTTCTCACATCGATCGTATAGACTTCAGGGAAGACGGAAGCGATCGTATCCTCAAGATAATCACAGATGTTGTCCGGTTCATCCGTCTGCATGTTCATGTTGACAACCATCACACCGTTTTCGGTAAGATGTTCCCTGACCAGTTCAAAAAACTCGACCCCGGACATCTGAAACGGGATCGTAATATCCTGATAGGCGTCCACAAGGATCACGTCATACTTTCCTTTATCAGCGTTCAGATAGGCTCTTCCGTCATAAGTTACAACCTCGATATCTTCCGGCAGTTCGAAATACTTACCCGCCAGCCCCGTGATCTTCTCATCGATCTCAACGCCCGTTGTCTGCATGTTTGGAAAATACTTTCTGCACTGCTTGGCATAAGTGCCGGTTCCCATTCCAAGCACCAGCATCTTAGGATCTTCTTTGCTTTGAACATCCGCCATCAGCGGTGCAGCCATGGCATAGTCATAATACATGCCGGTCAGTTCATCGTTCTTCATCAGGATCGACTGCACACCGAACAGAACATTCGTGGATAAGATCACACTCTTCTCATCTTCCTTGACCTGCAGATAATTGTAGACCGATTCGCCTTCATAAAGCAGGTTAGGTTCCCAAAACGCAAAACTGTCTTTTGCACCAAAGATCGTACAGATGATCAGAACGAGGATCCCGACGATACATTTGATACTCTTCTGTTTTGTGCTGATAAAATACAGAATGGACAGTAGCAGAAGGATCAGGGCAAAGATCAGAAACGTGACACTGGTCCCGACCGACGGGATCGTCACAAAGGTCGGTAAGAATGTGCCGATAATGCTGCCGATCGTATTGTAGGCGCCAAGCGTTCCGACGATCTTTCCGGAATCATCTACAGAGTCCATGGTGAACCTTGCAAGGGACGGTGTTACAGTACCAAGCAGGAACAGTGGGAACACAAAGATCACCATACAGGCCGCAAAAGCAGCGATGATCAAAAAACCGTTTGAGACCGTTATGATCAGAAGACCTGCGATCCCAAGGATCACATATTTCCCGAGAAGCGGGATCAGCGCGATCCAGATCGCCGCGATCGCGATCCTCCCATAGAGTCTCTTCGGATCCGGATTCTTATCCGCGCTCTTTCCGCCGTAGATGTTTCCGAGCGCCATGGCGATCATGATCGTCCCGATGATGATCGTCCAGACGATCTGCGATGAGGAAAAATAGGGCGCCAACAATCTTGACGCCCCCAATTCCACGGCCATGACGCTCATGCCAGCAAAGAATTCCGTTGCATAGAGATAGTACTTGTTTCTGATCAGCTGGTTCATTTATGCTTTTTCCTTTACCTTACAAATTCGACAAAACCACACTTCTTCGTCCGCTATTCTACGCGCACGCAGAAGGTGTTTTGCCGAATCCTGTTGTATATTTCATTCGTAACATGCAGCAAAACACTTTTCGAGCGAGCGTTTAAAGCGAGTCGAGAAAATGTTGTTTTGCTGCATGTTCTTAAAACAACTAATGGTGGAACAGTCTGACCCCGTTGCACACCATGACCATATTATACTTATCCGCGCATTCGATGACAAGGTCGTCACGAACGGATCCGCCCGGCTGTACGATATACTGCACGCCGGAACGATGCCCTCTTTCGATGGAATCCGGGAACGGGAAGAACGCATCCGATCCTAAGGAAACGCCTGTCATCTGGTCCAGCCAGATCCGTTTTTCTTCCGGTGTGTAGATCGTCGGTTTTACTTTGAAAAGCTTCTGCCATGCGCCCTCTGCAAGCACATCCATAAAAGCCTCACCGATGTAATTGTCGATCGCATTGTCTCTGTCTGCACGCTTAATATCATCCACAAACTGCAGGTCCATGACTTTCGGGCTCTGACGAAGTAGCCAGTTATCGGCTTTCTGTCCCGCAAGGCGTACGCAGTGCACTCTCGACTGCTGCCCTGCGCCGATTCCGATCGCCTGCCCGTCCTTGACATAGCAGACGGAATTGCTCTGCGTGTATTTCAGCGTGATCAGGGAGATCATCAGATCGTGTTTTGCATCTGTGGGAAGATCTTTGTTCTTCGTTACGATATTTTCAAGCAAAGACTCATCCACTTTCAGATCGTTCCTGCCCTGTTCGAACGTGATGCCGAATACCATCTTTTTCTCTGCCTTGGCCGGAACATAATTTTCATCGATCTGAATGATCGCATAGTTACCTTTCTTCTTGGTTTTTAAGATCTCAAGCGCTTCCGGCTCATATCCGGGCGCGATGATGCCGTCGGACACTTCCCGCTGGATCATCTTCGCGGTAATGACATCGCAGGTATCCGAAAGCGAGATAAAATCACCAAAAGAAGACATTCTGTCAGCACCTCTGGCTCTTGCATAAGCGCAGGCAATAGGCGACAGCTCGCCGAGATCATCGACAAAATAAATCTTTTTCAGTGTGTCGGAAAGCGGTTTCCCGATGGCTGCTCCCGCGGGGCTTACATGCTTAAAAGATGTGGCCGCCGGATAGCCGGTTGCTTCCTTCAGCTCTTTTACAAGCTGCCAGCCGTTAAAAGCATCCATAAAATTGATGTAGCCGGGTCTTCCGTTTAAGATCGTGATCGGCAGATCCTCTCCGCTCTCCACATAGATCTTTGCAGGTTTCTGGTTGGGATTGATCCCGTATTTGAGTTCAAATTCTTTCATGGTTTTCTCCTCCGTACAGATATGTGTTTTCTTCGATTTCAGAAAACGACGCTTCCTCGTCTCGCTCTTCAACGCTCGCTCGGAACGTGTTTTCTGAAATCACCCAAACTACCGGTTCTTGTTACAGATCCTCGTTTCGTACTTGCCGGTCGCGATCTCGATGTAGCGTACAAACAGCGATACCTTGTTGTCTTCGTTGAGTGCGTTCCAGATCTCTTCGGTAAAGCTGTCGATGTCACCGGACAACCCGATCAGTTCCGGCTCTCCTTCAAAGCTCGGCAGCGGATTTCCGTCGCCCATGTAGGTATGAATGAAGCGGCCCTCTCCGGCCTTCGGATTCTCGTAAGCAAACGTAAAGCGATTGCAGGAAGAAGGATCTCCCTGATCTGATTTTAAAATGGACATGGCATAGTTATAGGTTCCGTTTTCCACATGCATGATCCCGGAAATACGCGGCGTATAGTTCGGTGCGTCCGGCTCGAACTCCCTGCTGCGAAGGGACTGTTCAAAAGTCAGCTGTTTATCCATGCCCTCATAGATCGTATCCGTCTGATCGCCGTTGGTCACGATCGTCTTGTTGCCAAGCACTCTTACAGGCGCATAAATGATCAGCGACGGATCTTTCATTTTGGAAGGATCGAAAGCCTGGGTACGGATCCCTTCCCCGTCTTCCACGAAGACACGGTTCCTGCTGTTTTCACTCCTGCCCATGATAAAATACGCAGTCACAGCATATTTGCCGTCTTCCGACTTGCCGATGATGATCCCTCTGCCGGGATAAGCGTTGTTCCTAAGTTCGGTCTGAATGTTCTTCCTGTCCATGTGCCACTCTCCTTTTTGTTGTTGATTCATTTGATGTTCCGGGCTGCAGTGTCCCGCCTGGAAAAAACAAAAAGGGCAATCCCAAAAGGATTGCCCAGACGGTCGACAGTTTCTATGTGCACTTCATGTGGTAAGCTCCACAGCGGTCTTCCGCTATCCGTCAGTTGTGCACAGGAAAATCATATCATCACGATGAAAGATTTTCAACCTAACACTTTTTCATCCGGCAGAAATCTTTTTGTGTGATCTCAGATCCCCTTAAGTGAAAAAGTAAATTCCATCTTCTTACCGGTATCGATCAGATACTCCGGATGCGTCAGTGCGCCCCAGGAATCGTCCCCGCCGATCCCCATCTGCGCCATTGCCACGCGCACATAAGTATAATGGATCTGCGGCAGTTCAAACGGGTGCCTCGCATTCTCCAGTTCGTGCGGTGAATAAGGCAGCGCGGACACATTCAGATCATGTCCTGCTATATACAGGCCTCTCCCTCTCCGGTCAACGACCGAGGCATTTCTGACACCCGCGTGATTGTTGCATTCCTGCGGTCTTAAGTATTCCGGCAGGTCCGTAACATTCTGCGAAAAGATCCCAAGCTTTGCGCCGCTCATCCTGTCGGCATAGGTTTCTTCCGGTCCGTACCCGTACCAGCTGATCCGGTCAAAGTCCGCATCCATTTTAAGGATCACGCCAAACTCCGGCATGTCCCCAAGTTCCTTGATTGGATCATATGACAGTGTTACAAAGACCTCTCCCGAAGCAAGCACGCGGTAAGTCAGTGCGCAGTTGCTCTCCGGCGTGGTCGGCATCCGGTAGGTAAAGCGGATCGACACGGCATCGGAGGAGTCTTCAAGGATCTCAGGAACCGCATACTGATTTCCTTCTTTTCCGTACCGGTCACGGCTGACGTTGGATGCGTACAGGGATGCGATCTTCCACTGCGCATAACGGAACGGCATCGCGTTCCCCCTGTCGTTATCAACAGGCGCTCTCCAGAAATTCGGTCTGACCATATCCTTCAGCAGTTCCACCCCGCCGACGCGGTATGATACCAGTCCTCCCGACAGATAGGAAAAGAGCACCTCAAAATCTTTTCCGAAAACACCGAGATTATTGAAGCCGTGCACAACGCGCAAAGGCACGGTCCGTTTCAGAAAATCAGGCTTTCCGGATGCCGGATCCGAAACCGTAAAGACCTTCTGGTCAAAAGCAACTTCATAACCGCTCTTTGCATAGCGTGTATCCTCTTTCAGCCGGAATGAGACCGTAAGGGCATATTCGCCGGCTGTCTTCGGCAGTTCAAACGGAAATCTGTAAGTTGCTTCCGATAATGGCAGAACAGAAGTCTTCACAACCCCTTCCCTGATCTTTCTGCCTTCCTTTTCAAGGATCACGACACAGGCAAACGCATCGCTTTTCGTAAACAGATTCCGGTTGATCACGGTAAACGAATCATCCTTAAAAGTCACGAACAGGTTCTGATAATTGTATTTGACCGTCTGCATCTTCGGCGAAGGTTTTCTGGTCCTGCCGTAAACGATCCCGTTTCCGGAGAAATTCCCGTCATTCGGATGCTCGTCAAAATCACCGCCATAAGCTTGAAACTCCACCCCGTACCGGTCTTTCTTCGTAACGGACTGGTCGATATAATCCCAGATAAAACCGCCCTGATAGAGATCGTCTTCTTCCGTGAGACGGCGGTATTTTTCCATGGCGCCGCAGGAATTTCCCATCGCATGCAGATACTCACAGCAGATCAGCGGCTTCTCTCTGTGCTCCCTGAGCCATTCCTTAAGATCTTCCACGCTTAAGTACATCCTGCTTTCAATGTCCGTGGTATCTTCATACCGCCTGTCATGAAAAATGCCTTCATAATGCACCGGTCTGGTCGGATCCAGCTTTCTGAACAGGTTAGCCATCTCACAGATCACACTGCCGCCGAAAGCCTCATTCCCGCATGACCAGATCAGAACGGACGGGTGATTTTTATCTCTCTCATAACAGGACTTAACGCGGTCCAAAAGCATCGGTTCCCATTGCTTGTCATTTCCCGGGATCACTTCATCCAGCGTGATCTGTCCCCTGACGTAGGCGTCCCAGGAGCCATGCGTCTCCAGATTGTTCTCCGCGATCAGATAGAGTCCGTAGACATCGCAAAGATCATAAAGCATTTCATCATTGGGGTAATGGGACGTGCGGATCGCATTGATGTTGTTTTGCTTCATCGTCTTCAGATCCGTGATCAGCGCTTCCCTGTCGGGAACACGCCCCTTCGTGCAGGAGAACTCGTGCCGGTTCACGCCTTTGAAAACGATCCGCTTCCCGTTTAATTTCATGATATGGTCAACGATCTCAAAACGCCTGAATCCTGTTTTTTGCTCCACGATCTCAGCGATATCGCCGTTCTCTTTCAAAACCTCTATGAGAAGGGTATAAAGCGCCGGATCTTCTGCCGACCAGAGTCTTACGGATCGCACCGGAACGGACAGTTCCGTGTTGAGCTGCAATTTCACCTGACCCGCATAGATCATCTCGCCCTTGCCGTCGTTTCCGGGCGCGTACAGCGCAATCCTGGCCTTCGCCTTTGCGGTCGAGCGGATCATGGCTTTCAGAACCGCATTTTGAAAATCATCATTGAGCACGGTTTCGATCCTGATATCAAAGATATGTTTTTCAGATGTTGTATACAGAAAGACATCGCGAAAGATCCCGCTGAACCGGAAGAAATCCTGATCCTCACACCAGCTTCCGGCACTGAAACGGAATACCTGCACGGCAAGTTTATTCTCTTTTGCGCGGATATAGGGACTTAAGTCAAAATCAGACGGGGTAAAACTGTCGCTCGCATAGCCGACATAATGGCCGTTCAGCCACAGGGCAAATGCGCTCTCGACCCCCTGAAAAGAAATGTAGGTCCTTGCAGGGTCAAATCCTTCCGGCAGATCAAAATAGTTTACATAACTCCCGACCGGGTTCCATTCCTCAGGGATCTCACCGGGTTTGATCTGTGCATAGCCGTCCCATGGCCACTGGGTATTGACATAGGCCGGCACCCCGTATCCTTCCATCTGGATATGCGCGGGCACCCGGATGTCCCGCCATCCCGTCAGGTCGTAATCCTCTCTCTCAAACCCTTCCGGCGCCATCTTCAGATTCGGCGCATAATGAAACTTCCAGAAACCGTTTAAAGAAAAGCAGAAACCGGATCTTTCATCCTTCAGTTCCTGCTCATTTCTGTAAAATCCATGCGCGCTGTGCGCTTCCATTTTGTTTTCCGCAAAAAACTGCGGGTCCTTGATCTTTCCGTAATCAAATGTTCCCATACCGTCACCGTCCTGCTGTTAAGCCGTTTTGAAAATGCAGACAAACAAAACGTTTCGTTAAGCAAAAATACCGAAAGAATCCGATACATAAGTAACAAACGGATTGGAGATCAGCATCAGTTCGAGCTGTTCCCTGCCTTTGGTATTGCAGTTGATGCGCATATCCTTTTTTCCGCCGGAAAGATCGATGTGATAGAGATTTTTATCCGACTCATCCTGCGAAAACTCAGCTGCCCTGAACTCGCTGATATAGGAAAACTCCTCCGGAAGTCCGGTAAGATCCGTTTCCCATTCATATCTGGCGCTGCGGTACCCTCTGACCGGGATCTCTGTCAGCTCCGGGATACGCCATTCCGGACCGTTCTTGACCGCCGTGCGCAGTTTGCCTCTTCTGATCCACTGTCTGACCGTCACGGGAAGCACATGATTGCGCTTCGCAAAATCCTCCACCGTCAGCATCTGCGCCTTGACGCTTAAAAGCGGAAGCGTTGCATCCACTTCGGAATCCTCTACCGAATGATCGTCTCCGAAGATCACGGACGTGTAGTGTTCCAGATTCAGCGTGATGGCGGTTGAAGCGATCTCAAAAGAATAAGCCCACCACGCATCAGGCGCGGAAAATAAAGGCGTCTTATCGATCTTTGCCTCAAACCGTCCCAGCATTTCGATCAGTGTCCTTAAGAACGGGATCCTGGCAACATCCGCCTCTTCCAGTTCTTCCTGTGCCGCCACGATCTGCCAGTGCACATTCGTCAGCACATCTTCCTTTTCTGTCATCACCTGACTGTGGAACAGGGTCAGGGCATCCTTTTCGGATATCTTCAGATTATACTTCATATGCGCTCTCCTTTGTAAAAATCAAACGTCAGAAGCACTTTTGCGGATAAACAGCACGCCGATCGTCCCCGGTCCGCAGTGCGTACACACGGTGCAACTGGCATCCGTCACGCAGATCTCGGAAAACGGCTGCAACTCTTTTACCGTGTCCACGGCGATCTGTACGGTATCCTCGTCCAGCCTGGAATGCGTCACAAAGATCCTGCGAAGATCCAGATCATCTCTTCCTTTGATCTGATCGGTCACATAGTCCTTCAGGCATTTATCAAAGTGTCCGCGGTATTTTTTTCCGACGCCCATCTTGCCGTTTTTCACTTCAATGCAGGGTCTGAGTTTCAGAATATTGGCGCCAAGTTCCGCAACGGAAGAACATCTGCCGCCTTTTCTTAAATACGAAAGATGCTCGAGGATAAAACTTGCCTCCACGCGGTCCGTCAGTTCCTGCAGATAAGAAACGATCTCTCCCGGCTGCATGCCTTCCTTTGCCAGGCGAACGGCTTCCATAACCACCAGCCCGTGACCTGTGGACAGGTTTCTCGAATCCACGACATAAACATTTTCAAACGCTTCTGCCGCTAAGCAGGCGCTTTGGTAACAGGAAGAAAAGTCCGCGGAAATGTTGATATGAATGATAAAATCATTCTCCGCCGACCATTTTTTAAAATACTGAACATACTCATTGGGATTGACGGCAGAAGTTGCGGCAAGCGCGCCGCCGCCGTCCACATAGGCATAAATATCATCCGGACAGATATCCACGCCGTCCAGATACTCCTTTCCGCCCAGTCCGATATGCAGCGGAATGATGCCGATGGAATTCTCTTCGATCTGCTTTTTACTGAGATCACAGGTCGAATCCGCAGAAATGATGAAACGCATAAGTTCCCCCCTGAAAGATCATGCGTGATCCGGTTTTGAAAAAAGCCCCTGAAAGGGGCTTTTCAGTGCTGACGACGGGAATCGAACCCATGACCTCCGCACTACCAATGCGGTGCGCTACCTACTGTGCCACGTCAGCATTTGTTTTTTCGTAACTTTGATTATTCTACCATGCCGCCCAATTTGTGTCAATTCCTGCCGCCCATCGTCCGGTTTCTGAACCTGTGCAAAGCAAACAGAAGCGGCGGCATCAGCATCGAAAAACCGACTGCCTTGATCACGAGAACGATCGTTCTGGGTAAAAGGCCGCTTAAGACATAGGCAAGTCCCGGTTTCCCGATCCAGTCGGTGTGAAAGACACTCACAAGCTGCGCATAGAAATAAAGCGACACCGTATTGATCAGAAAGATCAGCACTTCCATGGCCGATACGATGAAGCGGATCTGGCCTTTTGTATTGTAGTAATGGTATTTTTTTGCGTAAAATCCGCAGACGACCCCGATCACCACATACGGAATGATCCAAAGGGGTGTGGATGCATCAAGCCCGTACATGAGGAACTGTGAAATAAAAGTTCCGACCAGTCCGACGACCGCGCCGTCAATAGGTCCGAACAGCAGCGCAGCCACAAGAACGGGCAGGCTTTCAAAAGAGATCTTGATAAAGCCAAAGTCCGTAAATCTGGCAGCCCAGCCCAGGACCGCGCACATCGCAGCCAGCATGGCATCCATTGTCAATTGCAGTGTTTTCCGGTTTCTCATGAGCAGTCTCTTCTCTCAGTTATCATTCTTCAGGCAATCCCTGATCTTACGTTTGATCCTCTGCAACGCGTTATCGGTTGATTTTTCCTCTTTCCCGAGTGTCCTTGCGATCTCCGTATAGTCCATGCCGACCAGATAAAGCCTGAACACCTGTCCTTCAAACGGGCTTAAGACGCCCATGATCTTTTCCATCAGCAGTTCGACCCGTTCCCGGTCCAGAACGATCTCTTCCGGGCTGCTCTCGGCAAGCGTTGACAAAGATCCGATCAGTGTTTCCTCGCCGTCCTCGTCATTCGCATAAAGAGAAACGTAGGAATTTAAGGGCGCGTGTTTCTTGCGTCTGGAATTCTCGATCGCCGTCAGGATCTGCCTGGAAATACAGAGTCTTGCAAACGTCTGAAAAGATGCCTCGTGATTTTCATCATAATCACGGATCGCTTTAAAGAGACCGATCATGCCTTCCTGGATCAGGTCGTCATTGTCTGCGCCCTGAATAAACATGACTTTCGCATGCTTTCTCACAAGATTCTTGTATTTTTCCATGAGGAAATCGATCACGCCCGTGTCACCTTCATGCAGGATCCGGATCAGTTCCTCATCTGTCTTTTTCGCAAATTGTTCTTTTTTCATAGAATTCTGATATCCCGCTACCGGTCAGTTTCAGTGCATCAGGCGCTGTCTGACGATCTCGTAGGACAAAATGCCTGCCGCCACGGAAGCGTTCAGGGAATCGATATCTCCCTGCATCGGGATCGCGGCAAGATAATCACATTTTTCCTTCACAAGTTTGGAAACACCGCTCCCTTCGTTGCCGACCACCAGGCCGATCGGTCCTCTTAAGTTCAGATCATACATCACAGAGCCCTGCATGTCGGCGCAGACAAACCAGATCCCGCGCTTTTTCATATCTTCCAGAAAACGGCTTAAGTTGTTCACGCGGGCTACCGGCGTATAATTGAGCGCCCCGGCCGAAGCACGCATGACCGTCGGCGTCAGTCCGACCGCCCGGTCCTTGGGAATGATCACGCCATGCGCACCGGCAAGATTCGCGGTCCTGATGATCGCGCCCAGATTATGCGGATCCTCCACATGATCCAAAATGATCAGAAAAGGGTCTTCTCCCTTCTCCTCTGCTCTTTGTAAGATCTCCTCCGGCTCCGCATAGGAAAAAGCGGCAGCGATCGCGATCACGCCCTGATGATGTCCGGTTTCGCTCATCTGATCCAGACGTTCCTTCTGCGTATATTTGATGATCACGTCCTGCTTTTTGGCTTCCCGCTTGATCGTCATCACGGGACCGTCCTGGCAATTGTCCAGTATGTAGATCTTATCGATCGTTTTGTGCGCTCTTAACGCCTCGATCACGGCATTTCTGCCCTCGATCCTGTATTCGTCCACTGTTTGTCCTTCTTGTTCTTTCATGTTCTGTGTTGTGCGATCCTTCGATGTTACCGGTGTTGGATATATCCTTCGTTCCGATCCTTACCGGAAAATATTGTATTGTAGCAATACAATTTGCCGTTTCCGATATCTTTTGCTTCCCGTCACGGTACGATCATTGCTTCGAGGAATCCACTGCAAGGATCCCGATCCGGACCAGTTCACAGATACGCTCCTCATCCCCAAGCAGGAAAAGATACCCGGTCAGGCACTCCACACCGGTCGCCTTCCGGTAATCCTGCACGGTCGCATTCTTGGCGGTGTTCACGGACTTGGCATTCCTGCCGCGCTTTAAGATGGTCAGTTCCTCCTCCGATAAGAGTTCCTGCCATTTGTCATACATGAGAGCCTGGGACTCCGCCCGTACATAATGTGCGGAATACCGGTGCAGTTTGTCTGCCTGGCAGTTTCCCTGTTCGATCATGACGGTTTTTACGACCGTAGCAAAGACACTGTCCCCGATAAAGGCTAATGATAAAGGGGAATACCTGCGAATATCAACTTTATGTAAACCAAACTCCTGATTGATCTTATCAAGCATCTTCTTATGACTTGCGTTTCCACTTCACGCCTTCTCTGGTATCTTCCAACACGATCCCCATACCAAGCAGCTGGTCACGGATCCGGTCAGCTTCGGCAAAATCTTTATTCTTACGGGCTTCCTGACGTTTTGCGATCAGTTCTTCCACCTGTGCATCCAGGCTCTCTTCCTTTCGTTCCACGATCAGTCCGAGAATATCGCAGAGCATGAGCAGTTCCTCTTTTAATTTTGTAAGGAATGCAGCAGAGGATCCCTCATCCGTGTTGGAATTGATGAAGCGCACAAGATCAAACACGGCCGTGATCGCATCCGCAGTATTAAAATCATCATCCATCGCTTCGTCAAACTGAACGGTGAACTTTTCCGCCTCTTTCAGAAGCTCCGCTTCTTCTTCGCTCAACGCGTCCGTTTTCGCGTTTTCGATCCCGAAATTTAGGTTGGAAGCGCAGGTCACGATCCGTTCGAGGGATGTCTTTGCGCTCTCCATCAGAGGCGCCGAGAAATTCAACGGACTCCTGTAATGTGCGCTGAGCATGAAAAACCGCAGCACCTGCAGATCGTAAGTTTCGGAAATATCCCGGACAGTCTTGAAATTCCCCAGCGATTTGCTCATCTTTCTGTTATCGATATTTAAGAATGCATTATGCATCCAGTATTTGCTGAATTCCTTGCCGTTTGCGGCCTCGGACTGCGCGATCTCATTCTCATGATGCGGGAAGACCAGATCTTCGCCGCCCGCATGGATGTCGATCTGCTCTCCGAGATATTTTTTACTCATAACGGAGCATTCGATATGCCATCCGGGTCTGCCGTCGCACCATGGGGATTCCCAGTAAGGCTCTCCTTCTTTTTTGGGCTTCCAGAGGACAAAATCAAGCGGATCCTCTTTCTGGTCCTCTCCGGACACAAGGAGCGAGCGCATGCCGCCCTGCAGATCGTCCAGGTTCTTATGGGACAGCTTGCCGTATTGCTTAAACTTTCTTGTTCTGAAATAAACCGTGCCGTCTTCTGCCGCATAAGCAAAGCCTTTGTCGATCAGCGTACGGATCATCTCGATCATGCCATCGATCTCCTCGGTCGCTTTCGGATGCGTTGTCGCGGGCCTGACATTCATGCCGGCCATATCCTTTTTGCATTCTTCAATGTAGCGCTCCGAGATCACAGATGGATCCACACCTTCTTCGAGCGCTTTTTTGATGATCTTGTCATCGACATCGGTAAAATTGGACACGAAGTTCACATCATACCCTTTGTGTTCCAAATACCGTCTTACGGTGTCAAATACGATCATCGGTCTCGCATTTCCGATATGGATCAGGTTGTATACGGTCGGGCCGCAGACATACATCCTGACCTTCCCTTCCTCCAAAGGCTGAAAGTCTTCTTTTCTTGCGCTGAGTGTATTGTAGATCTTCATTTTGCTCCTCCCTGAAGTTAGATCTTTATCTTTACCCACTTGCCCTGCGTGAAACGGATGGATGAAAACAGGAAGCGGGAGATCTGGTCCGCCAGAACACCAAGCCAGATCCCGACAATGCCGAATCCGAGCATATAACCGAACAGATAGGAAACCACCGTTCTGACGATCGTGACCGAGATCGTGGAGGCAAGGGCCGTATAAAACGTATCGCCCGCACCGCGCAGACATCCCATATAAACCACCTGGATCACCTGGAACAACACCACAAAGATGATCACGTGCATAATGGTTACGCCGATCTCAACGATATGGGCTTCCCTGAAGTAAAGACCCATCATCCATCTTGCGCCGAAGAAATAAACGGCCGCGAGAAACAGCGCGATCAAAAGCCCGTACAGTCTGCAGATGCCGCCATACCGTTTGGCGCGCTCCTCATTTCCCTCACCGAGGCTTCTGCCGATCAGGGCAACCGCCGCTGCCTGCAGTCCGTCTCCGAAAGAAAACGTCAGTCCCATGATGTTCATGCCGACCTGGTGCGCCGCCATCGCATCCGTTCCCTGTTTTGCCGCCATGATAGCGGTTAACATAAATCCGATCCTCATCAGGACCTGCTCGAAAAATACCGAGTAGCCGACCCGGATCAGCTGTTTCGCGCAAAGAAATGCAGGCTTGATCTTTGATGCGATGATATAGGGAATGCTGACAAAAAAGTCCTTCCTGCAGACAGATACGATGCTCATGATACAGGCAACCACCGTGCCGAGTACCGTCGCGATCGCTGCACCATAAATTCCAAGAGCGGGAAATCCGAGATGTCCGCCGATCAGCAGATAGTTGAAAATAATGTTGACCGTGTTGCTTGTGATATTCGTGATCATCGTGATCCGGGTATAACCGGCCCCGCGCTGCGCACTGTTGATGACCATCTGCACGCAGGAAAAGATCATGCCGCCCATGATGATCCTGAAATAGATCACGGCCGCCTCATGCGTATCTGCCGTGGATCCGCACAGCCTCAGGATCCCGTTCGCCGTGGTCACAAACAAAACAGAAAAGACTACCGCCATCACGATCGCTAGAACGATCGCCGTCAGCATGATCCTGTTCGCATCATCCCGCTTTCCTTCGCCAAGCCGCCTTGCGACAAGCGCCGATACCGCGACATTTAAGGCAAAGAAAAACGCAAATCCCAGAAACTTCGGTTGTGTGGTCAACCCGACGGCTGCCACCGCATAGGCTCCCATCGAACTCACCATCAGAGAGTCGATCAGGCCGGCAAATGCGACGAAAAAGGATTCGATCACTGCCGGCCAGGCCATATTCAATGTCGTTAACAGTTCCTTCTTCTCATACCGCATTTATTCTCTTGCCATTTCCAAAAGGATCTTCACGCATTGTTCGATCCCGAGTCTTCCCGTATCCAGACAGACATCATAATATTCCGCGCTGCCAAATTCCGTGTTCGTATAGTAGGAACAGTATTTCTTACGTTTCTTGTCGATATTCTCGACCTGCTCGGCCAGTTTCTCCGGTGTGGTGCCTTCCACCTGTTCCTGCATCCTTCTGATCCGCCACTTACGGTTCGCGTGCAGAAACACATGAAGGGTGTGATCATATTCTTTTAAGATCGAATTGGCGTTTCTGCCGACGATCACACAGTTTCCGGCTTCTCCGATCCGTTTGATGACTTTGCTCTGCGCATCAAACAGTTTTTCGGAAAGCGGTCTGTTGTAAAAATCAAACAGGCTTTGCGCAAACCCGAAATTTGCGGGGACCATCTCGTCCCATTTATCCGCATGTTCCACGTCGATATTGGCTTCTTTGGCAACATTTAAAATGATGGATTTGTCATAATACTCAAATCCGAGTTCTTCTGCCAGTTTTTTTCCGATCTCGCCGCCACCGGCTCCGTATTCCCGGCTGATCGTAATGATTTTTTTCATTTTTTCACCTGTTTAGTTAACATAACTCATAGAACCTTGTTCAGGAAATCGATGGTTCTTGCTTCCTTCGGATGATTTAGGATCTCATCCGGCGTTCCCTCTTCGACCAGATAGCCGCCGTCCATGAACAGGATCCTGTCGGCAACTTCTCTCGCAAAGCCGATCTCATGCGTCACGACAACCATTGTCATGCCTTCCGCAGCAAGCTCTTTCATGACTGCAAGGACTTCCCCGACCATTTCCGGATCAAGCGCCGAGGTCGGTTCATCAAACAACATGATATCCGGATTCATTGCAAGGGCTCTCGCAATGGCCACGCGCTGCTTCTGTCCGCCGGATAACTGCGAAGGATAGGCATCCGCTTTATCCGCCAGCCCGACACGGTTTAACAGATCGTATGCCTTCTGCTCCGCCGCCTGCTTATCCATGACTTTCAGCTGTACGGGAGCAAGCATGACGTTCTGCAAAACATTTTTATTTTGAAACAGGTTAAAGTGCTGGAAGACCATGCCGATATTCTCGCGGACCTTATTGATATCCACATGACGCTCCGTGATCTTTTGTCCGTCGATCAGGATCTCGCCGCCGCTGACTGTTTCAAGCTGGTTCAAGCACCTTAAAAATGTCGATTTTCCGCTTCCTGACGGTCCCAAAAGGACCACAACTTCACCCTCAAGGATCTCCACACTCATATCCTTGATGACTTCCAGCTTGCCGAAGCTTTTTTTCAGATGATCCACCCGGACCATGATTTTTCTATCTGCCAACGTTCAGCCTCCTCTCAAGCCGTTTGGATGCCTTGGAAAGGGATACGATCACGATCAGATACATCACACCGACGATCGCCCAGGTTTCCAGACTTTTGAACGTATTCCCCATGATCGTCTTCCCCACATTGGTCAGTTCCGGGAAGCCGATGATCGAAAGGATCGAGGTATCCTTCAATGTAATGATGAACTGATTGATGATCGAAGGGATCATCGTTTTGATCGCCTGCGGCAGGACGATATGCCGCATGCCCATGCCGTAAGTAAGTCCCAGGCTTCTGGCTGCCTCCATCTGTCCCTTGTCAACGCTTTCGATCCCGGCGCGGATGATCTCTGCCATGTAAGCGCCGCAGTTCATGGAAAGCGCGATCACGCCGGCCTGCAGTGCGCTGAGCCTGAAATTCGCAAAGCCTGCAGCCTGCACGCCTGCCGGTACACCAAAATAGATAAAATAAGCCAGAACGATCAGCGGCACACCCCTGACCGCATCCACGTACACCGTGCCGATCACGTTCAGCCAGCGTGTTTTAGCGACGTTACAGAGCGCAAAGATCAAGCCGATCACCATGGCAAAGCACAGTGAGATCAGGCAGAGTTCGATCGTCTTGCCCATGGCAGCGATCAGCATGATTCCGTATGATTTTAATATGGACAGCATGTTCTTCTCCTGTTCATCCTTCTTAGGCAGACTACCTGTTCCGTAAAATAAGAAAGGGCGTGTTGCCACGCCCTATCATATCAGTTTTTTGCTCTTACTTCAAATACTTATCCAAAATCTCCTGATATTTTCCGTTTGCCTTAATGTTGGCAAGACCGGCATTGAACATATCCAGCAGTTCCTTGCTGCCGTCGTTCATGATGGCGAACCCGTAAGGTGCGGCTTCCGATTCCATCCCTTCGGGGATCTTAAGGTCAAGACCGCCTTCTTTGATGGATGCAGCCATGATCGGTGTATCTTCCACACAGGCTGCCGAATTCCCCATGATCACGTCCTGATACATGGTCGGGGAATCTTCGAATACCGTTACGGTAAAGCCGTAGGTATCTTTGATCGAATTGGCAAAATCAGCGCCGGCCGTTGCGTTTTTCACCGCCACGTTCTTGCCTGCAAGATCCGCAAAACTGCTGATGTCGGAATCTTTGCTTACGACAAAGGTCTGTGTGGCGTCAAAGTAACCGTCGGAGAACTGCCAGCCGTTATCGATCCTTTCCTGTGTGATGGTCGCGCCGGCGATCATCCCGTCAGCCTGTCCAGACTGGATCGCTGCGATCGCCGCATCCCAGCCGAGAGACTGCAGTTCATACTGGAACCCCTGGTCTTCCGCAATGGCTGCCAGAATGTCCACATCAATGCCCACGAACTCATTCTTGTCGTTGGTGTACTCGAACGGCTTGAACACGGTGTCCGTTGCAATGATCCATTTTTTGCCGCCGCCTGCGCTTTGTCCGCAGCCTGCAAGCGACAGTGTCATCGCCGCTACCAGCAGCAGTGCCAAAATCTTTTTCATCCTTTTTCCTCCTATGTATCTTTTATGATTTGCTATTATTTCAAAACTGTAACTTTATAATTGATGATTGTACCTTTTAAGTTATCCGGCTGGTTTTCGTAACGGATCTCAATCGGCAAAGTGTAGGTGTTTCCTGCGACCAACATAGCCGGTTGTTCCAACGCTACCGTTATTTTCGCGCAAGGAATCTTCCTATTGTTCTCATCCAGGACATATCTTCCGTTGATATTTCGCATATAAATCGGCACGTCTTCTCCTGTGACCGGATCAGTCTCCCACTGTTCGACAGACTTCACATAGAAAGCCCTGCGGATACCGGCATTTGCTGAATCCGGAATTTTGGTCACTTTCTGATTTCCGACGGTATCATGTGGATCAAATACATAGGTATCCGGATCTTCAGGATCCTCATCCTCCTGTATCGCATCGGCAAATACTGCTGTATGATAATTTGTCTTTCCAACATAGAATGTAAATACTCTCTGCTCAGCTGACCATCCGGCATACATATTACAACTTTCTCCAACCTGCTTCAGCTTCGGCAATACCACTTTCGGTGTCACTTTCAGCTTGATCGGGATCTGTTCATAATAATCTGCAGCCGTTTCATCTTCTATTCCCTTCTCAGGAATATGATAATACAAATACAGCGTGTAATCCTTGCCGTTTTCCAAAGCAGGAATATCGTTTTCATCATCGCCCATAATTGTATCAGGATTCAGCGTAATGGTGATCGTCTTCTTTTTCGGATCACAAACGGCCAAAAAGTGCGGCGAGTAAGCTTTCCCATCTCCGTCCTTACAGGTCGATGTTGCCTTCGGATAGAGTTCTGCAAGTTTTACATGATCTACCGTACCGTGCAGGTTCTTCATCGTTTCGTTGTATACGATCTTATAACCCGGTACATCCGACTTTATATCAGGGTCGGGGTCCTGATCATCCGGAATGATCTGATTCAGATGGCCATTTGGTGTCAACGCAAGCGTTTCAAATCTGTCATGACAGGCAATCCTGATCCTAATCGGCTTTTCATTCTCAATTCCTTCATCTCCTTCATTTGCTTTATATTTCAACCCGTATAAATAGTAATCATAGTTGAATGCATCCGGGTGTGCCCGCAGAAGTTTTACGCCGATTCTTGTTGTCGGAACCATTTCCGGGGTCTCACCTTCGTCAGCAATGTTCTCTTCGATCACGAATATTTTAAGGGAATTCCTCCAATCGCCCTCTGCACTAAATGTAGCATTTCCATCATCATCAGTAATTATCCTATTCCTATCATCCCGGTTAAGCGTATCCCCCTGCCAACCAGCCGGCAAGTCTTTAGTGATCGCTACCAGATGAATGTCCTCAGCATCAAGGAGATATTCTTTGGGCATATTCTTAACAGATGTTTCTGCCTCTGCAATCTCTCCTTTATCATCAGCTATATTTGGATAACGCGTGTTCAGCGTAAAGGTTGACGGCTTCAGCGACAATACCGGCCGCGTTTTTATGACTCTGACCGTAAACCTGATCGTTTTCATTTCAAACTCTGTACCGTCTTCGCCGTATTTAGCCAAAGGCGTAGTCTTAAAAACATAACTTCCGGGACGAGTGAAACCCGCCGGAACCGAAACTTTGATCACCGGTTCCTCCTTTTTTGTGGCGTCCCATGAAAGATCAATTAATTCTGCAGCGTTTTTGATCACATCCTCCTTACCGGCCGGACCTGCATATATAAATTCCGAATCATCAGACCAAAGGGTTCCGACAAGGCTGTATTTGACTTTGATCGTTGCATACTGGCTCGGCATATGAAGGTTCACGGTTGCAGTTGAGGGCGTACAGGTCGCCGTTGCCATGTTCTTGGTTGAAAGGATGGTAAAATCAAATGACATCGGCTTGCGCCAGTCCTTCATCTGAAGCAGGAACCGTTCCTTTCCGTCTCTGGCATATCCGCCGGCACCGAGTTCAATGTAATCTTTATATATCGGATTACCATTCTTGTCCTTAACCTGCTTACCATTATCATCCAATTCATATTCACGCGGAAGTTGAACCGGATCACTAAAGAAACTCATCGGTTTTGTATTGAGTTCATCAAGTCTTAACCCGTCATCAGAAATCAAGGATGTGACGTCGTCTTCCTTATACAGATCAACAGCCGCATTGCGAGCATCTGCATCCTTGATATAAACTTTGTATTTCGGATCTACACTCCGCCTGCTGTCGGCTGTAACCCTTGTTCTCGAAAGAACATAATTGGGGAATTTATAAGTACAAGGGATTGTGATCGGCAAAACGATCGGTTCATTGTATCCCTTGAATTTGATGGAAACATAACCCTTCGATACAATTCTTCCGTCCGCTCCCTTCATAAAATCACTGTCTTCAATAATATCAGGATTGACTCTGATCCTAAATCCAATATGATTGGACTTCGTATCACGGATCGGTACAGGTTCAAAAACAAAATTAGATGCAAACTTATCAGGTACTTCCTTCTCTCCCTTCCCCTGTTTGAACTTATAGTTTGCCTCCGAGATCAGTTCAAGATTCTCCATTTCAAGCACAGGGTTATTGATGTTCTTAACATTATGATAAACGGTAACGAAATTGGTCTCATCAATCTTGGTATTATTACTGTTATATAACAGGTTAATCTTCCCAGTGTATGTAAGGTTCGCCTTCGGTTTCTGGTAAAAAACTTCAACCGAACTGATAGGCATATGGAAAGTGGTGATAGTCGTCATATCCATCGTCCCATCTTCACCGATTCTGCCCTGCCGTCCTTCCACGTACAGCATGGTATCCCCGGAGAAAGTCGTTTTCCCGCCTTCCTTCAGATTCAGCAGTTTCGGATCCGCAGAAAGAGATATCCCGCATACTTTACCAAGTCCGTCATACTGATAAGAGGCATGGATAGCGGGTTTATAGGAGTAAATCGGAACACCTCTCACTATACGTGTTGTGTGAACCTCCAATCCGCCTTCTTTATAAAAATCATAATTATATACGTTCTCATAATTCAGATCCGTCCCTCCCTGGAGGTGTGCATTGATCTGAACTATCTTATCTTTCATTCTTGGAGTGGAATTAATGACACGGATAATAAATCCGGTCAAAATCACGGTTCCGTCATCATTTTTGTATCTCACGTAAACAATACTTTCACCGTAAGTTCCTTTTTTGATCGTGATCTTATTTTCATTCAGACTGGATTTGGCAGTTTCCACCGTCACCATTTTTGTGTCTCTGGGAATCCATTCCGTATTGACATATATTTCTTTTGCTGCGGTCGGATCCGGTTCTGCTTCCGGATCAGGATCCGGAAGATCATGTGCCTCATCCAGATGATACGCGCAAACATGCGGCACAAAAGTATGGTCTGCCACAGCAATCTTGTTCATGTTAAATTCGACAACATAATACTTGGGGTTTGCGTACGGGTTAGCTCCTGTCGGATCCGGTTCTATGATCGTCCCATCCTTGATCGTGTTCTCGTCCATGTTTGCAAGAAAATACTCATCAAAACGCAGTGCGTCAACTGAAATGTTTTCTCCGACCGAAACCGTGATTACGATCTTTTTCGCCTTCTCGGTAGGAGAAGCCAGCGAAATGATCGCAGTACCTTTCTTCAAACCTGTAATCACACCGAATTGGGAAATCGTTGCAACTTCTTTGTCCGAAGTACTCAGATCAAAATTCCATAGTCCGATCTCCGTTCCGGAAACATCCACGACAATTTTAGCGGAACCTCCGGCTGTCGGGAATGTCAGTGTATTGGAATCGGGTTCCCCGGCAGTAGAAGGTACAAACTTCCACCCCAGTTTACCATTGAGAATATTCTTTGCAGTATCATACTTCGCATCGATTGTTGCACCGGTCGACGGATCGCACGCCGGCATGATAAATCTGTAAATCTGCCTCTGGGAATTAGACTTGATCAATTCAGGATAGACATAAGTATCCGAATTGTTCTTCTTATATTTGATCTTGATATTTGTAAAGGAATATCCTTTCGTCGGGACAACTGTTAAGAGCACTTCAGCACCTTCCGGCGCCTTCTTGAGAGACGGAGTGATCGTGCCCCCCTGATTCGAGATCGCTCTGATCTCATACTGGATGGCAAGAGATTTAAACTGATAGCCTTTGGAAGCGGCATAATCCCTAACGGTTGCTTCTTCACTCTCATATCCATACATAGTCGCCTTAGCATCGCTGCGTCCGGGAAATGCATTTTCATCAAATTCGATCACGCCATCAGGAGTATGGAAATAAATGTTAAGCAATTTCGCCTCGCATCCGTTAAAAGCTTTATTTCCAATACTTCTGATGTTGCATGCCAGCTCGATCTTCTGCAACGCAATACATCCGCTGAATGCTTCCGAGCCAACGGATTCTATCTGGTTATCATCAGCAAGAAGATCCGTAAACGTTACATTGGAAAGATAAGAGCAGTTCTTAAACATCCCAAAGGAGATCGCTGTTAAATTCTTGGGAAGGTTGACTTCCGTAAGCTTTACATTGTCGGAAAAAGCGGTATCTCCGATCGTTGTCAGTAGATTCAGTTCCCCAATCCGAAGTGTCGTTAGTGCACAACCGCTAAAAGCGTTCTCTCCGATCGAAGTAAGATCCGCTGACCAATTCACGCTTCCAAGGGCAGTACAGTTTTGGAAAGCACCTTCTTCAATTATCGTTGCGGCCGAAAGATCCACAGAAGAAAGAGACGTACAACCGCGAAAAGCATTCTGTGCGATCGTTTCGACACTGTCAAGATCGATCTGTTTCAGGTTTGTACATCCGTCAAATGCATTCTGTTCGATCACAAGCGGCGTATCATCTAAATCTTCCTCAAAGGCGATCATGGCAACATTGCTGTTCTTGAATGCGCCTGCTTTGATCGTTGCTAAATCGCCGTCAGAAAAATAAATATTCTTAACGTTTCTGGCAAGCTGGTTTTTATCTGCATCTTCGTAATCAGAAAGGTTAAATACGCCAACAGGAATTTCTGTTACACCCGGCGGAAGCAGAATGGTTTCCGGCATTGGTGTATCAAGCTTCCATTCCACTCCGTCAAAGCCCGGTGTCGGTTCGGACGGCTTTACGCCAAGCAGTTCCTCGTCCTCTGTGGTCTCTTCAGCTTCTTCCGGTTCTTCAACCAATTCAGTTTCTTCTGTTTCTTCTGCCTCTTCGGTTTCCTCCGGTTCCTCTTCCACAGGTTCTTCTACCGTCTCGGTGACTTCAGGTTCTTCCTGAACCGAAGTCTCCTCGATCGTAGTCTCATCCTTTGCAGGCTGTTCTGTCTCAGCTGCTCCAGCATCCTGTCCTGCTGAAGCATTCGGATCTTCTGCAACGGTTTCCGCCGCCTGTTCGGATCCTAAAGAAACAGGTTCTTCCTGCTCTACGGATATCGTCAGATTGTCTGCCTGACCATTTGCTTCCTGTGCGCCTACTACCGTCGTAAACGCACCGGATGTCATGATCATTGCCAGACAAAGCAGTGTTGCCAACATTCTTCTGATTCTCATAAGTACCTCCATTTTTAAAAAATCACCATGGTTTCCGATCTTTTGTGGATATTTTCCACAGACAATTTGAATTATTTTACCATATTTTCAATAATATGTAAACTATCATATTGCTATGTAAACCACCTCAAATCACTCATTTCCAAGAAGACCGGATGCATACTAATATATATCGTCAGGTCATAGCGGAATGATAATAGAGATGTCCATGTCAGGCTCAAGCATTTGCCTCTTCTTGCTATAAAAAAATCCCCGAAAACCCTGTAAAATCAAGGCTTTCGGGGGGATAGCGAGAGAGAGACTTGAACTCTCAACCTCCCGGGTATGAACCGGACGCTCTAGCCAGTTGAGCCATCTCGCCATTTGTGCAACATCCGAAGGATGTTGTGCCCGGTAAGCGCATGGCGCTTACAAAATCTGCACAACATCTGCTGTGCAGATGTCGCCTTCGCTGCATCGTTTCACGATACAGCTATATGGGACCTATAGGGCTCGAACCTATGACCCTCTGCTTGTAAGGCAGATGCTCTCCCAGCTGAGCTAAGATCCCTTGGCGTAATCCGTTGTCTTACGCACTTGAATATATTACTAGACCGTTCCCGCTGTTGTCAAGTAGAAAATCACCTACGGTTCTTTGGCCTTAATGACAAAAGTAACACTCTTCGTTCCGCCGTAATTTCCGCGTCCCTTCAGGATCACTGTGGCCGTGCCCTTATCCGTATTATTTTTGTAACCGGCTATATAGTAATCTTCCGGTGTCAACATCGTCTTCCCCCGATCCATGGTGACGGAAAGGATATCCGAGCCAAGCAGGATCCACGCATCCCCTTTGTAGACCTTCTGCTCGATCTTCACATCGGCCTTCGCAATGTCTGCCGTGATGATCCGGTAGGCGCCGGTAAGCGTTCCCGTATAATTTCCTTTCCCCTGCACCCTCACACGGATGGCCGTACCTGCCGGAACAACGTCCTCTTTCTGCACAGCCGTCCCTTCTCTTCGGAGCGCGCCGTTTGCAAGCCGGATGTCCGAAGCATACGTAAACGAGGCATTCTTCTCATAATCCGTTCCGGCTTTCAGCGTTTTTCCGTTTTTATCCGTGATCGTAAAATTCGTCGCAGAACTTCCGGGTTTTGCCGAGAACATCTTATCCGACGCTTCCATCCAAAGCGTTCCGAGATCAGCGGCAGTGATGGCAAATGTTTTTACAACCGTCCCTTTGAAGTTTCCTTTCAACACGACGGTTACCTTCGGAGTCTTATTCGGGTTGGCCGCATCGTTTACCGCAGTGTTGGCGCTGTATTTTAATGTATAATCCGTTCCCTTTTCCAGTGTGACCTTTCCGCTTTGAGACTGAAATGTCACGACAGGTTCCGGCCGCACGCCGTTCTTTTCATAGGCAAAGGAATTTGCAACCACGATCCCCAGTTTGTTCCCGGAAGAAGGATAAGGCGCGATCGTAAAGGTCTTCTTTACGCTCCCCGTAAATCTGCCTTTTCCGGTAAAGATCACCGAGGCTTTCCCTGCTTTTTGGTTATTCAGATAGGAAACCGTGTAATCCTTTCCCTTCTCCAGTGTCTTTCCTTCAAAGCGCAGTTGAATCCCGTAATGTTCCGTACCGCTCTCCGGTCCTGCTACTTCAAAGCTGCTGCCCGTATAAATAAATTTCTTCTGCATATCGTCATAATACTGCGCATAGGGCGTCGAAAGCGAAAAATCAGACGGGATCTCCACCCTGCTCATGGGAGTCCCTTTGATCTTGAAGGTCTTTGTGATCTCTCCGGCAAAATCACCCGCCCCGCGGATCGTAACACTTGCCGTCCCGGCATCCACATTATCCGTGAATACAGCCTGATAATCTACGCCTTTTTCAAGCGGTTCTCCGTTGTATGTGACCATAAGATGCGGCTCGACAGGATCACCCGTATAGTTCTGATCGGCAATCTTTTCTATCTTCGCCTTTGAGAGCAGCGTCTTGTCCGTAACAGATGCCGTAAATGTCCTGCTGCCGGTATAATTCCCTTTTCCGGAAACCGTAACGGTATAGTCATTGACATCCGTAAACGCTGACGGCTCGCTGAGATCATAATCCTTTCCGGCTTTCAACGCGATCACTTTTCCGGCATCATTGACATAGGTGATCTTCGGGGACACTTTGTGTGATCGTCCGTCATATACGAACGTCACATTGGAAATGCTGATGCGATCATTTCCGGTCAGTGTAACGGGAGCGATCGTAAAATATGCCGTCAGTTTGCCGGTATAGTTTCCACGTAATATTGCTGTAACGGCAGGCGCAGCTGTCTGTGAGAAGCTGCTTTCCGCCGGCTTCCACGTATATGCGTTTTTATTGTTCTGATATTTCAATGTATAATCCGTTTTTTCTTTCAGCAGTCTCGTTCCGTCATAGATCCTGACTTCCGGTGTGATATTTGCGCCGGAATACGCGTATCCCGAAGCGCCGATCCCTGCCATCCAGATTCCGGACGGTCTTCCTTTTGCTATATACAGCGCTTTATCGTCCGCATGATCTGCAAGATCCCCGTATTCGTTACCGCTTTCGTATACTTTTATGGTTTTTGCACTTACTTCGCTGAGCAGTTCAGAATTCTTCACCGCAATGGCTTTTACCGTCGTGTTCCCAAGCGGCAGGGTAAAAGTGCCCGCATAAACGAAAGAGGACTTCGACGGTTCGGATCCGTCCGTTGTATAGTAGATTACGACGCCTGCAGTCCCGCATCGGATTTCCACGGTCCCTTTGGAAGAAATCTCGTCTGTTCCTTCGGATGTCAGGATCACGGGCGCTGCGATCTTCTCTTTTCGCATCCACCCGGCATACAGAGTATGCGCTCCTGCTTTTGTAACGACCGTATTCTTCGTGATCTGCGTCAGGCATTCGGGTTCCAAAAACCATCCGGCAAATTTCCTCTCCGCATTGCTTTCCGGTGTTTTCAGAGTCCCATAGGTTTCCCCAAAAGTAACCGTTTTGGGAGTGATTGCCGGGATCGTTTCCCCGTTTCCGTCAAAGGTAACCAGCATGTTCATGGCTTTCCATCCGGCATAAAGCACGGTCACGTCAGAAAGCACACCCATTCCGTTTTTCACAAGAACACCGCCACCGTCTTCTTCCGTATACCAGCCGGTAAAATCATAGCCGTAGCGCTCCGGTGTCGGGAGATTCCTGTAAACGCTTTCCGTTTCCACCTGCGTGGTCAGGCTGTTGACTTTTTTGGTTCCCGACAGAAGCGTTCCTTTTCCGGCGTTAAGAGTGACGTTGAATTTCGCCCCGCTCCACATCGAATAGAGTCTCACCACATCATTGTCTTTAGATGTCAGGTTCTTCACGCTTGCGCGATTGGCATAGGTTGTTCCGCTTCCGTCCGGTTCCGTGTTCCACCCGTCAAAATCATATCCCGGTTTCGTAAACGCATTTGCCCTGAGCGCGACGGACTTCCCATATGTGGCGCTCGTATCGCTCATTACACCACTTCCGGAATTCGCAAAGTACCTGATCTGATAGGTATGAGGCTCATATTTGGCCGTCAGGGAATAATCGGTGTACCACCTTACGCCGTTCTTGAGAAGCGGCAGGCTGTTGGTCAGGCCATCCAGATGTGCTTCATACCAGCCGAGCGCATCATACCCTTCCGGCGCGACCGGATCATACAGATAGACATCTTCATTCTGGGTAAGTTTATGCGGATTCCTCGGGTCATTTTCTCCGATCCCGAGATGATAGGTAATGTTATATGTCTGTTCGACCAGATACAGCGTGGTATACGCCGTTTTCCCGCCGATCCCGTTTTCAAACGCGCTGACCCCGTAGGTGACGTAAACCGTATCCGACGGGTAGTCATTATCCATGAAAAACGTATTCGCGGTCTCAAGCGTCTTTACCGTAGTTGCCCCGGATGATCTGTGATAGGTCCCGGCGATCCGGTATTTATCTGCATTCGTAACTTTTGTCCATGTCAGCGTGATCCCTGATCCCGCAGCGCGTGCGGAAACGGAAGCCGGCGCCGGAAGGATACAGGTAACCGTCAGTGTTCCCGTGATCCCGTCCCCAGCGTCCGCCGTAACGGTAACCGTACCCGCATGATGGATCGTAGCAACCCCTCCGGTCTCCGTCACAGAGAGAATGGACGGATCGCTGCTTGACCAAAAGATCGTAGTGTTCAAAGGCGCTCCTACGGGTACAGTCTGTGCAGAAAAACGGCATTCCTCCCCGACAACCGGGTTGCCGTCTGTACCGGATACGATCTGCAGCCCTTTCAGTTCCTTTGTCACGGTGACCGTAAATGAAGCGGAAGCATTTCCCGCTCTGGTCCGGCCCGTGATCACGGCGCTGCCCTGTGCCACAGCAGTCACAAGACCGGTGCTGCTTACCGTTGCGATCCCTTCATCGGAGCTTTCCCACAGAACTTTTTTATCTGTTGCTTCCTGCGGAAGAACGTTCCAGGTCACCTGGTGCGTTTCTTCTTTGTTCAAAGTCACACCTCTTTCAGCAAGTCCTTCTTCGAGGACCAGCCTCTGCGGCAGGATCTGTTCTTCCGAAGCGTTTGTCGTAAACGCTTTGATCCTGAGATTTCCATGATAGCCCGCCCCGAAATCGCTCCAGGAAGAGCCGAACTGGGCAAAACTCTGCCCGGATAGTGCATTTGTGCGAAAATCACACACGCCAATATCGAGCGCGTATTCATAAAACACCTTTTGGGGCGCGCCATTAAAATCGATCACGACGGAAAAAGTTTCATCCTGTGCAAGTTCCACCGTCCGATTAAGCTCCACCGTATGAAGTCCGCCGTATACCGTCGATCCCTCCTGACTTAAAACTTTCGTTCCGCTTTCCGGGTTCGAAGGATTTGTCAGATTCTTGTAGATGTTGATCGTATAATCGGCATTTGTCGAATACAGCGCAAAAGAAACGGCCTTCAGCTGTTCCGTCCCGCCGGCTTCCGACTGCGTTTTAAAGACATTGGCAATCTTTCTTGCTCCGTAAACATATCCGTCCTGAACACCGCCGTCATACTGATAATTGTTGTCATATTCACCGGCATCATCAAAAACAAAAAAGGTCGCTTCATCCTCTAAACTCTTATCATAGTAAGACATCCAGAAATAACCGGAAAAGCTCTGCCTGTTTGCATAAGTTCCGGTCGTCCAGCTGTTTCTGATGAGCCACGCGCCGTCTCCTTCGGGCGTCGCGGAAAAATTGTTTTTAGAATACTGATCATCCCACCCGACGATCATGACTGCATGGTTGGCCTGTACAGCTGCGTCGCAGTAATAACTGTTTGTTTTGCTGTTATATAAACGCTCCGATGTCGTCGGCGACAGGCCGTCCTGTGCATAGAAACTGACACCGGCACCACCGTATGCCTTGATCAGTTCCTTGACGTCATCGGTGTTGTTATGCAGGCTGACTCTGTAAATATCTTTCAGATGCGCAATATCATCATAAGCGATCGATGGATCCAGAGAACCGCCGTTATTGATCGATGAAGCCTTACCGGAATAGCTTGCTTTTTCCTCTTTTGCCGCCCCTGTCCAGGAAGCCATCGTGTTGCCGGCCCAGTCAAAGTTTCCGCCCCAGTTTAAGATCCCCTTTTTCGAAGCGCTCACGGCCTGGTCACCGGCGGTATTGCCGAGAGAGTCCGCCACACCGTTGAAAGTAAAATATGCCAGATGCAGTTCCGAAAGGTCCGCATCCGTCATGATCCCCTGACGCAACAGGCTGAATTCCGCAAGTCCCATGGACGCAAACGCCCAGCAGGTTCCGTAAGGGTTCTGGTTTCTTAAGCTGTGATCGTTGACGACCGGAGAGATATATTTACTTTCCAAAGTCCCCTGCAGCAACTCCGAATCAGAAACTGCAGTTTCCGGATCCCTGTAGTTAAACGGCCTCACATAACCGGTCGGATATACGGTTTCGCCGGCATCTTCTGCAAGAAGTTCTTCCGGTTCTTCTTCCAGCATAACGGTTTCATCCGGCTCTTCTGTCCCGTTGTCCTGATTTATATCCGAATCTGTTTCGCCTTCCGCATCGGAAAGATCTGCTGCTTTTTCTTCTCCGGCCTCTTCCCCGGTCTCATCAGCAGGTTCTTCTGTCTTCTCTCCGCTTTGTTCTTCACCATCCTGTTCTTCTGTCTCCTGCTGCAGCAGATCAACCGCTTCCGTCTCCTGCACCTCTGTCTCCTGTGTCTCCGCCTCCTCCAATTGCTGCGAAGCGGCCTCTGCTTCCGCGGATAAGGCAAAAAGACCCGAAGCCGCAAAAGCGGAACGGGTATCAGCGATCACAAAAGCTAAAATGATCAGTATGGATAAAAGACGTTTCTTCATAGAGATCCTCCGTTTAGACCTTGTACGAAAGAAATCCGGAAATTTATGTAAACCTTATTTCTGCCCTGATGAAAAGTCACATATTTGCCCGAATGTTACTTTTTATCATACTATTTTTCTGGGTTCATTGTCAATATGTGTAAGACGTTTTAAGCCTCTCCAAACTGCAGTTTCGCGATAAAGTGCTCCTCTTTCCCGGCACCCGAAACAAACAGCAGATCCTCTTTTTTCTCATATGCAAGCGTAACGGTATCGCCCGGCAGGATCTCCTTCTTATAATTGATCCAAAGTGTCTTAAGATCCTGCATGTCAAATCCGCATTCAACCGCAAGATCCGCCACCCAGTTCAGGTAGTGGGCGTTGTTCAGATGGCGGTTGTGATCGACCTCGGATTCTTCTACCTTCCTTGCGGTTTTGTTGACAAGTTCTGCGGGAAATTCCGCCTTCATTGCCGGGATCTTACACTCTCCCTGCACGCTTAAAGCCGGCAGTTCCCCGAGTAAGCCGTGATCCTCCGTGACTTTTCTTGTGTCCGGATCCATCAGCATCCAGAGATAGGAACCATGAACGATCTCCTCCCCGTTTTCGTCAAAAGCGTAAGCTCTTCTCGGATAGAACCAGTGCATCTTTTTCCCGGGCCAGGTATAGAACTCGATCGTTTCCCCGAGACGCGGAAGTCTTGAAAAAACGAATTCGCTCCAGACCACGACCCAGAGCATTCCCTTCCTGCTGGTATAATCAAATCCGATCCCCAGATCCGTCAATTGATCACCGGCCGCTTCCTGCATGTTGGTGGCAACCGCCAGTACCGTCATATATCCGTTTTCATCCGTCATCTCTTTGCTGACGGTGATCTTTCTTTTAAAGATTCCTTCTTTGGAAAGTTCTTTTACGTCCACCATGTTTCTCCTTTGATGTATCTTTCTTACATAAAAACAGAGGCCATGATCCCACAGCCTCTGTTGATTTTACCATATCGGTTTGCAATCCACAAATATCTTACAGTTTGAAGAACTCGACCGCACCGTTTACATTTTCGCTGAGAGCAGCCATCTCTTCCGCTTTGGCGGAAATGTTGCCGAATGCATCCACAACGCTGTATACGGAGTGTTCCACGGTCTCGCAGCTTGCAGCGGTTTCCTCGGATACCGCACTTAAGTCGGAAACGTTGGAAACGATCACGCCCTTGATATCCTCGAGGTCTTTGACTCTTTCGGAGATCGAACTGATCTGTTCCACGGAAACATCGATCTCGGATGTCAGCGTATTGAAGATCTCCTGTGTAGCAGTCATATCCTTTTGTTCTTCTTCTATGATCTCTCTGATCTTAGCCGCCTGCTGAACGGATTCGGTGGATTTCTCAATGATATCCTGTGCGATCGCCTTGATGGTGTTACCGGATTCCTCAGACTGCTCGGAAAGTTTCTTGATCTCTTCGGCAACAACGGCGAAGCCCTTACCGGATTCTCCGGCTCTTGCAGCCTCGATGCTCGCATTCAGAGACAGCAGTTTCGTCTGGGATGTAACATCCAGGATCAGCGATACCGCATCATTGATCTTTTCGATCGAAGCATTGGTGGATACCACCTGATCATTGATCTCGCCGACCGCCTCGGAACTTCTCTTACTGCCTTCCATGATCGTGTTGATGGATTCTTTCGCGCTCGCGGAAGCTTTCTTCATGGAAGCAGAAGACTCATCCAGTTTCTGGACGTTCTCTGCGATCTCGCCGACTTCATTGCCCATATTGAGCACCTGTTCATTGACATTCTGCACATTTTCGGCCATGGTCATGGAAGTCTGGGACAGTTCGCCGATCGCCGTCTGGATCTGTTCCGTGGAATTCTGGGATTCCGCGATCGTGCCGTTGACTTCCGAAATCGCCTGAGACAGTTCGCCTGTGGAAGACATGATCTCGCCGACCGTCTTCTTCAGATTCCCCTGCATGAAGTCTGTCGAGCGGATCAGGCTTGTCACTTCCGAAAGAGCAGAATTGATACCCGTATCCGAATTCAGATCGCCGTCTGCAATGGTCGTCAGGCTGTCTGCCGTCTGTTTTAACGACTTGCCGACGCGCATCGCCAGATAAACGCCAAGCGCGGACCATACCAGGAACGAGATCACGGCAATGATCACGAACGTAGTGACCGCTTTGGAGATCGCACCGTCAACGGTAGCGGAAGGTGCTCCGGCAAAAGCCATACCGATAATATTTCCGTCCGGATCATGGAACGGAATATAATATACATAAAAGTCTCTGCCCGCCACCTTGGTCTTGGTATCAATGAACTCATTCCCTTTTGAAACCGTATCCCAGATCCCGTCAGCCGCCTGTGTGCCGATGTTTCTGGTGCCGTCATCCTTCAAAACGGAGGTGGAGAATCTGGTATCTTCCAAAAAGATGGTCAGTTCCACGCCCTGATCCTTCAGACTGTCAATATAGTCCTCATCCGGTGTCAGTTCACCCATTTCTTCAAGATCCCACTCATACCAGCCTTGCAGGTTCGTTACCGCAACTCTCAGCTTCGCAAGTTCCTGCTCCTGCATGTGGCTCCTGATCAGGCTCGCGCCGGCAATGGATAAGATCACGCTGGTCACTGCAAGCGGTACAAGAACAAACATCAGCATCATCGCAACGATGCTCAGTTTCCCCTTATTTTGTTTACTGTTATCACCCATGTTGCTTCTCCTCTCTGCTGTCAGAAAAATAATATCAGTCGTCATATGTGACAACTATATGTGACAATTGTAATATTTTTCAATAAAAATAGCAATATTTTTTTTTTACTTTTTCAGTCCGTTTTGTCCGGCCGCTCTTCCGAGGACTTCTCCCATTCTTACGGGGATCTCCTCTCCGGTTCCGACAGCAGTTGCCAGATCACTTCTGAGATTTACGCTATCCTTTTCAAGCAGCAGGATGATCGTGCTTCCGCCGTAAAGAAAGCAGCCTTTCTCCTCTCCTCTGCGAAAAACTCCCGCGCCGTGCAGGTTGCTGATCTTTCCCACAAGCAGCGCGCCGACTTCGACCTGAACGGCCCGTTTGAAATGCTTCGTATTCATCACCGTATACTCCCTGCTGTTCTGTGTGAACACGGGATACTGCGACAGCGCTATGGGGCGTACCGTATGCAGCACACCGGGGATCCCGATATTTTTCCCTTTTGTACAATCATCAAAATACGCATAGCGGTGGTAATGGTTCACGCAAAGACGGAATACCAGACAGAGTCCGTCCGTAAAAGAATCTGCCAGTTCCGGGTTGTTAAGCAGGGAAGAGATGGTGTAGCGTGACTGTTTCACGGGTAAAACGGTCTGATCGCTGATCCGGTATACGGAAAGCAGCCCGTCGCAGGGAGCGCAGAGGTCCGTTCCCTCACCGGAAAAAGGTCGAAGACCGGGTTTGATCTTTCTGCAGAAGCAGTCATTGAAGCAGTGAAAATCCGATTCAAATTCGGACAGGTCGATGTGATTTTTCCTGACAAACGGTTTTACAAGGAAAATGGACGCTTTGGAGTCCAGAAAGCGTCCTGCAAGATTCGATACAAATGGTTTACATAATATCGAAAGGATCAGTCTGCCGATCCATGTGTGATATAAAAATGGGAGCATGATTTTCTCCTGTTTACAGGATCCTGAGCAGCAAGAGGATCGCAAACTCCACGGCGCCGATGGCAATACAGATCAGGATGCCTTTGAGCGTCGGTTTTCTGATCTTGATCTTGGAAACAAACAGACAGCCGGTAACTGCCATGCCGATAAAATACAGCAACGTCATATCTCCCGGTGTCAGGAACTGGAACAGCGTGATCGCCGGAAAGATCAGTGCGGCTGACGTGACAGGCAGTCCGTCATAATACTTTCTGACACCGCCCTCTTCCTTCTGCCTTTTTTCTTCCTGAACGTTAAAGTAAGCCAGACGGATCATGGCCATCAGAACGTAGATCATCAGGATCAGGAAAAACAGGATCGGCGCGATCAGATCAACAGGTCTCCCTGTTCCGCGAACAACTCTGTCCGGATATTTCGTCGACTGCAAAAGCATTGCTTCCCCGATACATGCCGGAAGAACGCCAAATGCCACAAGATCGCATAAAGAATCGATCTGGATCCCGAACTTGCACTCCTCCTCCGTACGGTTCTTCTTGGTCCTCGCGACTTTGCCGTCAAACGCATCACAAAGCCCGCAAACGAGCAGAAAGAACACCCCGACATAGGGATGACAGTCGCCGTGCAACGAGATCAGGATCCCGAGCCCTGCCGAGACAAGTGAAACATATGTCAGGATCACCGTATAGTCGTAATATCCGATCATTGTTCTTCCCCCGTTCTGTTCTTTACTTTCTTTTTAGCCTTGTAAACATAAGCGATCGCGATGATCAGAAGGCTGATCAGCACACAGCTGTAAAAAGAGATGCTTCTGCTCAACAGATCCAGATTGATCACCACATCATTGCCCATCAGTTCACCCATGCCGTCCAGAAGCAGATAATCGGAAACGCCCTGGGCTCCGGGGATCGGCACACAGGTAGAACCGATCGTCACAAACACCTGTGTGATCCACGCCGTGACCGCATTGTTAAACGACCGTCCCATGGCAAGCACAACGGCTGCGGGAACGCAGATCTGCGAAAACCGCTGAAAGAAATTGGCAAGGAAAGCAAGAAGAAGCTCTCCGATATGCCCCTCAAGCATTCCCGCACATTTTTTGTAGTCCTCGATGATCCGATCCAGCTTGTTCTGCCAGTGTTCCAGGCGCCTGAGCAAATGCAGCCGGTGCAGCAAAAGGATCAGCTTAGCGCAGGTCTTATGCAGGATCACTTCATATTTGATCAGCATCACCAGCCCTACGGCCAAAATCGCCAGAACCACGTAACCGATGATGATCAGGACCTTGGAAAACAGATTAAAATGGATAAACACGGCCGGTCTGATCAGAAGTGCCAGAAGTCCTACGATCATGATCGAAACCGTATACAGGATCAGGTTGACCAAAAGCGCAAGCGTGACCACAGCCGCAGGGATCCCGTCCCGGACCATGAAAAAAGCGCTCGCCGGTTGTCCGCCGGTTGCGGAAGGCGTGATCGATGAAAAATAAATATCTGCCGCAGAATACACCACACAGGAGCGGCGGCTTCTCTTATAGCCGAAAGCCCGAAGGATGATCCTTAACGCCAGTCCTTCAAAATAAATAAAGCACAGCATAAAAAGCAGGGCGACAACCAGCCACAACGGGTTTGCACCCGTAATATAGGCGACAAATTTATCCAGTGAAAAATGATGCGCCTGCGATATGACTGCCCAAATGCTGATCACCGCTATGATCAGAGTTGCAAAAGACCACAGCAGATTCTTCTTCTTATTCAAGTCAGTGCTCCGAAATTTCGTCAGTTTCTGTTCTCTGATGCCATATCAAGTTATATCATATCCGTATGGCATCGTCAAAATGAGGCATCCTTTCCCCGACGGGATGTCATGACCGAGATGGCATGTTCCATGACCTCAATCTTTGTATGTGCATAGGAACCGCCGTACTCGCCGTCCAAAGTCCATGCCACCTTTTTCTTTGATTCAAATGTTGCGCCGGTCACCTGTTTAAACAGGATGTTCGGATGATTGGACTGTCCCTTTCCGAGTGTTGCGATCACGGTCTGCAATTCGATCAGGTTTTTCGGAACACGGATCAGGAGCAGTTCCATCCTGCCGTCATCGAGTCTGATGCCTGTCTTCCCAAAGAGCGGCAGTCCGCCCACGGATACCGAGTTGCTGACTGCTCCGAAGATATAGTCTCCCTCTTCCGTTCCTTCTTCCGTTGTGATCCGGATATGATGGCTGTAGTGGATGTTCTGATAGAGTTCCCCGACCGCTGTCAGGAAATACGCCGCATAGCCGAGAACATTCTTCCACTCCTGCTTTGTATCATAACTTGCTTCGGTAAAGGCGCCGAAAGCAGCAACATAATTAAAATAATTCTCATTCATTTTACCCACATCATAGGCAAAGGTGTTCCCGGAAAAGGCGGTTTCAATAGCACGGCTTCTGTTGGCCGGGATCCCAAGCCCCTTGGCAAAATCATTCGCGGAGCCTGCAGGCACATAAGCAAGCTGCGGCTTTTTCGTGAATTTCATCAATGCGTTCATGACATGGTTCATTGTACCATCCCCGCCCGAACACAGGACCAGATCCACTTCCGCGCCATATTTTCCGACCAGTTCCTCCGAAGTAAATTTTGTCCCCGGAACGATCGGATAAACGATGGGTTCGTATCCTGCCGCTGCCGCCTTGCTGACGATCTGCATCACATAATTTCCGGCTTTTCTTGTGCCGGCCGATTCATTGATCAGTATTAAAGCCTTTTTCATAATCACACCCTCAATTGTATTGTCGTAATACATTTACTTTTACTTTGTAATTCAGTCCGATCTTTGTATTCACCGTGATCTCTGTTTCCCCCTCGGATACGGGGATCAGAGTCCCGTCCTGCCAAATGTCACAGATCTGCGGGTCCTCCGTTTGAAAAGTCAGTCCGATGTTCAGCATTTCGGGTCCGGTCAGTTCATGGATCCTGAAATCCGAAAAGACCGCCATCGGTCTGGTTTTCAGAATGAAGGGCTGATGCAGCGGGATCTGGTACTCTCCCGTCATCGGATAGAACCCCGTCAGATCCGAAGCTTTGCAATCATCCGGAATGATCACCACTGCGACACTCCTGCTGATCCCTTCATAAGAAACCGTAAGGGGTGTAAATCCGAACGCTTTCGGTACGATCCGGTTTTCTTCATCCACTGTCATGATCTTCTCATCATAGTCCTTAAGAGAGATCTCTTTGGAGCTGACCACATGTCCGCCATGATATCCGTCCCTTAAATACTGCGCAACGGAAAACGGACCGTCGGAAAGCCGTTCTTTGTATGTTAGACGGTCGGTTTTGAGCATGATCGGAGAAGCATTCCCGACACCTGATCTGAAAACAAGCGCCTCTTTCAGATTCTCTGCTTCTTCCTCGCTTCTGTCAGGTTCCTCCGTCAGAGAGACCGACAGCGGTGCAAATCTTGTTGCCCACACGCCCCAAGCCTTCAGATACGCGCCTCCGTATGCATACCCGATCAGCATAGGATCCCCTTTTTTGATATGGCCGCTTCCGTCTTTCATCAGTCCGCAGTTATGACAGCGGGCGATCACATTCGTATTCAGTTCCGAAACTCTTTGAAAACGGATCCCGTCCGGAGATTCGTAATATACCAGACAACTGTCCGATAAAAAACGGCGGTTCGCATTTACCGCTATAAAGCGCTTGCCTTCTTCCAGATAAGCCACATCCCAGGAATCCGCATCATGGTACGCATACGGCTCCTCGGTGGTTTTACCATCTGCGTTTTCACCGGCTCCCTCACCTGTTTCTTCGCTTACGACCGTATCGGTACGGTCTATAGCATTCCCGTGATATGCAAGGTTCGCGGGCCAGTCCGGTCTGGTAAGATCCGCTGTTCTGACCTCCGTCAGGCGGATCCGTTCAGGCGTCGGTGAGTAAGAATCCTTTGTACTATAGATATAGAGAGTGTCCTCCATAACCACGAAACTCGGTTCTCCGCTTCCCCAGCCAATATCCACACCGTCAAAATAGATCAGCGGAACAGGGCTGCCGCCCCAGTCTTTTCCGTCCCATTTTTCAAAGGGCCCGGCAGGGTCTTTGGACCGCGCAATAAAGGTGCTGTTGCAAAGCCCTCTTTCTTTTCGGTTGATCGTTGATGAATAGCCGATATAGTAATACCCGTCATAAACGAATACGGCAGGGTCGCAGACCGAAAGCGCATCCGGCGAATTCGGTGTCGGGGTCAGAACGACCTGCTCATCCGTCCATGTCTGTCCGCCGTCTTCGGAATGTTTATAAGTGATATAGTCGAATTCCCTGTATCCGTCACCGGGCGCCGAAAACCAGGCATCGATCGACCCGTCTTCATTTCTCAAAATTGCAGGGCCGTAACGGTAATCCATGTGGTTGGCCGAGGACGGTACGAACACGTCCCAGCCGCTGTCCGTGACATCCAGCTTGACATGCATGGCAAGAAGCGCATCCAGCCGTTCGATCTCTTTTCGGGTCGCGACCTCATCCCGCAGATTTTCCGGATCCAGACCAAACAGTTTTTCCAAAGCGGTCCCCGGCTCTTTATGCTCCGCATCAGGGCTTACCTCATCCGAAAGGTTCCCGGTGTCGCCGGTCGCACGATCTTGGATCCATCGCACTGCATCGGCGGCCATCTCCTGCAGGAATGCTTCGTCGATCCTGCATCCGGACAATATAAGCATACTAACAACAAAGATCGCAAGGATCTTGATTTTTCCGTATCTTTGCATCTTACATACTCTCTTCTTACAATGCAAACATCTTATCACATTCCTGCCTTTTTGTATATCCGCCATCCCGTCATGCGACAGCGGAATACAGGCATGCTCTCTTCCGGTACAGGGAGCGCATTGATTTGACAGTACAATAGATGAGAGAGATAATAATGACTGATAGGAGTTTGATTTTTATGTACCCGACACTGATCGATATGCATATGCACACCACGGCTTCCGACGGAACGGACTCGCCCGAAGAGATCCTGAAAGCAGTAAAAGATGCCGGGATCGGGCTGTTTTCCATGACCGATCATGACGCCGTAAAAAGCTGTGTGAAAATGCAGACGCTGCTTTCTGAAAACGACCCCGTTTTTATCAACGGCATTGAATTTTCCTGCAAAGACGGCGGCGGAAAATATCATATCTTGGGCTTCGGTTACGATCATAACAGCGAAGCGATCTTAAATCTGGTGGAATATACCCATGATCTCAGAATGCAGAAAGTGCAGAAAAGGCTGGAAGCGCTCCATGACATTTATCATGTGACTTTTCCGGATGAAGAAGTGGATGCGCTGTTATCCCTCAACAATCCCGGGAAACCGCACATCGGAAACCTGATGGTCAAATACGGGTTTGCCGAAAGCCGCGAAGATGCCATCAACCATTTTCTGAATCAGATCCGGATCAAAGGCACGACATCCATCGATCCCAAAGATGCCATCGAAGCGATCACAAAGAGCGGCGGGATCCCTGTTCTTGCCCACCCGGTCTATGGCGACGGCAGCCAGCTGCTTGATGAGGGGGAACTGACACGCAGGATCCGCGTGCTGATCCAATACGGTCTGCGCGGTCTGGAATGCTACTATTCCGGTTTCTCTCCCAAGGAGCAGAAAATGATGTTCAATTTTGCGCATGAATACGATCTGCTTGCTTCCGCCGGAAGCGACTATCATGGGAAGAACAAGATGATCATGCTCGGCGATACCAACCTGGATGATGCAAATGAAGCGGATGAGCAACTGCACCGCCTTCTCGACGAACTGGCCCCTCGGGGACGGGGTCAGTGGTCCATTCAATAAACGCAATCGGAGATCTTTCATGGATTACAGAGAACTTGTAGAACAATACCGGTGTAAAGCCTGTGTCCTGTCTGTCGATGTAAATCCCGACGAAACCTACGGGAATATCCGCGTGGTGACGGGAAACACCCTTTTCAAAGAGGATATCGAAGCACTGACAAGGCATCCTTTTGTTGATAATACGCCTTATGAACTCAGTCTCCCGAAGGATATGAATTTCGAGGACTTCATATACAGGAGCGCTGTTTTGCACCAGCCGCTTCACACCTATGTGAATCTGGAACAGATGGGTGTGTGGGTTGAGATGTACCTGCTGCCCCTCGGATCCGATCAGGAAAACAAAGGCTTCTGTCTCTATACATATGTCGTTTCCGAAAAAATCAATGAAAGCAGCATGTCCGATCTGGCCCCGGATACCTCTAGCGCAGTCTTAAAATCCTGCATCAGGCTTCGCGGAACGGATGATTTTGAGACCACCATTAATGAAGTGGCTGCTGATATCCGTTCGATCTGCGGCGCCTCCCGCTGCACGATCCTTACCATCGACGAGGAAAATGAGATCTGCGGGATCCTGGGAAATTCCCATTTGCCGGGCTTTCACCCTTTCCTGACCAACGTTTTGGCAAGAAAAGAATTCTACAAGCTGATGCTGACCTTTGAAGATACTCTTGCGGGAAGCAGCTGCCTGATCGCAAAGAACGAGCAGGATATGCTCGTCATCAAAGAGCGGAATCCCGAATGGTACGAGTCCTTACAGGAACATAACGTGGACAGCCTTGTCATCTTTCCGCTGAAATATAACGGCAGGCTTCTCGGATATATCTGGGTCACCAATTTTGAAGTGGAAAATGCGGTTAAGATCAAGGAGGCGCTTGAACTCACGACATTCTTTGTCGGCTCCGAGATCGCCAACTACCAGCTGTTAAGCCGTCTCGAAACGCTCAGCACGATCGATATCCTGACCGGGACCCTGAACAGAAATGCCATGAACAACCGCGTGGATCATTTTCATGCGCAGGAGAACGAAACCGTCCGGACACTCGGTATCGTATTTACGGATCTGAACGGTCTGAAAATGGTCAATGACAACAGCGGACACAGCGAAGGGGATCACTTCCTGAAAAAAGCCGCCGCACAACTGAGACAGATTTTTGTCGATGATGAGATCTACCGCGCGGGCGGAGACGAATTTATGGTGCTGGTGCTCAATAACACCCGTGAAGAATTTGAGGAAAAGATCAAAGAGGTGGCAGACGCGCAGAGCAGGATCAATTTTGCGTTCGGCACCTGCTTTGAAGAAAATGACATCGATATCAGAAGAGCGCTTCGCAAAGCTGATGAAGTGATGTACAAAGATAAGAATGAATACTATCAGGAACACCCGGACCTGAAATACCGCTGATCTCTGATGCAGCTCCAGCTTTCAGTCAGGCGGTCGATCGACCATGCGGCATTTGCGGGGCTTGTGGACGGAAGGCAGATCGCTTCCCGTCCTGTTTTTTTCTCGGAATATTTCCGGTAATACTGATAAGCGGTCTTTCCGTTCACAAAAATCGCATTGATCTTCGCATGATCCAGTATCACGCTTAGATCGTTGGCCGTAACATTTCTGATACTCGAATCCGATGAGCCGACAATGTCGCAGGAGGCGATCACATCCCAGAGCGCAATATGATTTTGCAAAAGAAAGGCCCTCTTCTCTTCGACAGTCTGCGGCACTTTTGCTCCAAATACCGCAGCCGTAACCTTCCAGAACCGGTTCTGCTTATGCCCGTAAAAGAAGCCCTCCTCCCTTGATCTTACCGAAGGAAAACTGCCAAGGATCAGAATGTTTGATTTTTCGTCATAAAGCGGAGGTATCGGATGGACGATCATAAGCGGTTTCTTCCTTTTCCTGCTTTGATCTTCAATGTCTTCAGATATTCTTTCTGCTCCGGGGTAATGCGGTAACTCTCCACCGACTTTTGGATCGCCTTATTGTGCGTCCAGGTATCCAGCCTCTTCTCTTCAATGAACGGCAGTATCGCCTCATACTGTTTGGCAAGCGCGGTTGCAAAATACCACGCGATCATCATATTGATATAGTATTCATCCGATCGAAGCTTTGCCACCGTTTCCGGATACGCAAGATCAAAGTCCTCATCAAGGAAATGCGACATCAGCATCCCGATCGCAAACCTGACGGTGTAAGTTTTGCCGGAACAAATCCATGTATTGATGTGTTTCAGAAGATCTTTCCGGTTCTTCTTAAAAACCTTCGGAGACATCTGATCCGTGGTGGCCCAGTTATCAACATAAGGCAGAAACCGTTCCACTTCCTCCATACAGCTTTCATAGTCCTTCATTCCGGAAACGATAAATGCATGGAGCTGATTTTCATCAAAATACCTGTGTGGCAGGTCATGAAGAAACACCCCGACATCCTCCCGTTTCAGGAGTTCTTTGGCATATGTTCTAAGCTCCGGTGTTCTCACCCCTATCACGGATCCCGTTGCAACATTCGGGATGATCTTAACCTGCAGATCCCTGTATTTTAAATCCTGCTGCCTGAATAATTCCTCTCTGATCTCAGTTAAAATCACGGCCGGCCCTCCTTTTCGCGTTTTTAAATGATTGTATTGTTAACGCTGCGATTTTTATTTCAGACATTCTTTTTCCAAAAGCTCCAGTGCAAACCCTTTCCGTAACCGATCTTTTCGTAAAAAGGATCGCCTCCGCCAGTCATATGGGTCGCCCCAAGAGCTTTCATCCTGCGATAATGAGCGGTTAATGCCGCTGCGGCAAGACCCTTTCGCCTGTGTCCGGGTGCAGTGCAGAGAGGTTCCATATAAGCCAGATGATTCTCCGGCACCCACCACATCCCCGAAAAGCAAACATATTCTCCCTGCTCATCGGCTATGATAATGTCATATTCATGTGTTGCATGCGGACGCGGTGCCATGATATCGCCAAGACAATCTTTATAGGATTTTTCCGGAGTCCAGTCAAATGATGTATCCTGTTTGTCCCAGTTTACAAACTCTCCCTTATCCCCATGATCAAATCCGTACCAGCAAAGCTTTCCGATCTTAACGGCATCTATGCCTTCAGGTTCAACAAAATGATAACCCTCCGGCAATTCGTAATTCAGCTCGTTTTTGAAATCAAAGAACCTGTCCTCATATTCAAAAACTATTTTATATCCGCGCTTCTTTGCGGCTTCCATAAGATATTCCTGACCGTTAAACAAAACAAGCTGCTGAGCGCCTTCCCAATCCGGCATGGTGGTCACGGCATAATCGATCAGTTCATCCGCAAGATACTCATATCCTTTACGGACGCTGAAATAGATATCCGTTGCAGGAGCTTCATAAAAAACAAACGCCACGACCGTATCTCCATCAAACCAGAACCGGTTCAGATAAGAATACGAATTGTCCATCCAGGATGAAAGGATCGCATGTTCAAAGAAAGGCGCGGCGACCCCGCTCCCGGTTTCACGATCATAGATATCCGTCAGAAAATCCCATACAAGATTGATGTCTGTCAGTATCTGAAATTGCTTTGTTTTAAGTTCATTCATGATTCTTATTATCCTTTATCCTGTCGTAAACCTCAGCATCTATTCCGGCCTGTACATGCTCATTCGCATCCCTTACCCGCTCAAGAATAGTCATATAAAGCCGGCCACTTTATCAATGACAGTACTCTCTGCGCAGGAGTCTTTCCGTTTCTATCATCATACCTGTCACCTATCTATGAATATACAATCTCGTCTGCTCCGGCTCATCATCTCCCTGCGCCATGCAGTAGAATTCCCATCCATAGCGCTCATAGAACCCGATATGATCTGTCACAAGATAAAGCGGGGATATTCCTTTCTTTCTCATATCATCAACTACAAGTTCGAGAAGCTTACCGCCTATGCCACGGTTTCGATGTGCCTCCTCTGTATAAACAGCGCATACATTGGGGCTGAGATCCTTTCTGTCATGAAAATCATTATCTATGACTCCCAATCCGGCTATGATCTGATCTCCGAGCATGCACAAATACCATCCGTTTTCCGTATTTCCATCAAGGTAATCATTTATGCACTCCTGATATGCCTCTGTGGGAACGCCCCACTTTTTATGGAACCATTCTGCAGCCATATCCTTTAATTCCGGTTTCTCTCTTAATGTTATATATACATAATCACTCATATTCTGATTCTCCATAACATCATTGTTTGCTAAAAGTACATAATGAAATCCTCTTTTTTCGTCGATATATTTCCTCCGAAAACGCCGGCAAAGGCCGTAAATACGCTATTCTCGCGTCAGTAAGCAGACAGTCTCAACATGCCCTGTCGCAGGAAACTGGTCGATCGGACGGATCTCTTTTACCCGGTATCCTGCATCCAAAAACGAGGGAAGGTCTCTGGCAAGGCTGGTCGGCTTGCAGGAAATATAAATGATCTGCGGCACCTGATATGTCAGGATCTTGGGAAGCGCCTTCGGATGGATACCGTCTCTTGGCGGATCCAGTACGATCATGTCCGGCTTGTTTTCGATCTCATCCAGAACTTTCAACACATCGCCGGCGATGAATTCGCAATTATGTAAACCATTTAGTTCCGCATTTTCCTTCGCAGCCATGACTGCCTCTTCCACGATCTCCACGCCGATCACTTTCTTGGCAACAGGAGCCAGAAGCTGCGCGATCGTACCCGTTCCGGAATACAGATCAAAAATAACACCGTTATTTATCATATCGGTTCTGCTGATCATCTCCCGTACGGTGTCATACAGCACTTCGGCACTGAAAGAATTGGTCTGGAAGAAAGAAAATGGCGTGATCCTGAACTTCAGGCCCAGCAGTTCCTCGTAAAAATGGTCCCGGCCAAGCAGGATCTCTGTCCCGTCATCCCGGATCGTATCCGACAACGCATCATTTTGGGTGTGCAGGATCCCAACGATCTTGCCGCTTAACCGCAGGCCGGTCAGTAGGTTGACATAATCGTGGACCACTGACCCCGTCCCCAAGGGACCATTTGTGACGAGGTCGATGAGGATCTCGCCGGTTTTTGCGGCTTTGCGGACGAGCAGATGGCGGAGAACGCCTTCATGGCGGATCTTATGATAGAAAGGGATCTGCTGCGCACGGAAAAAATCCAGACTCTCAGAAAGGATCGTTCGAAAGTCCTCATCCACGATCCTGCACGAAGGAACGGACAGGATATCATAGAAGCTTCCTCTCTTATGTAAACCAAGTTCGAGCGGTCCGCCCTTATACCCGTCCCCGAACGAAAACTCCATTTTATTCCGGTACCCTTCCGTGACCGGGCTTGCCAGAATGGGACAAAAACACGATTCATCCGCATAGTCCTTCAGCAGTTCATGAACCTGTTTTTCCTTTAACGCAAGCTGGCATTCATAGGGCAGGGTGCGGTACATACAGCCGCCGCAGTCCGCAAAATGCACGCAGTCGCTTTCCATTTCCTCCGGCGCCCTTTCGATGACCTCAAGCAGCCGGCCCTCCGCGTTCGCGCTTCTGCGTTTGCTGATCGAAAATGCGACCTTCTGTCCGGGGAGCGTATTTTTGACAACGCAATGTCCGCCGATCCCGTCCACTCTTACAATGCCCTTGTTTGGGAACCACACCTCAGTGACGGTTCCTTCGTATCGTTCTCCTTTTTTCCAAACCGGTTCGTTCATCCGTGCTCCTTACAGATAGATTATGTTAACCATACAACTTCAGGCTTTGGCTTTATGTAAACCATCACGCCAGCATCCAAAATGCCTCAGACCCTCTCCAAAGCAACCACAGTCTCCGGACTGTACCGCCTCAATTTAATCGAGTAGGAGGAATTTCTCATGAATGAGAAATTCCGTCCTCTCACACCACCGTGCGTACCGTTCGGTACACGGCGGTTCAATCAACTTAACAAGTA
>CACZBD010000016.1 GCA_902779305.1 uncultured Lachnospiraceae bacterium
TCTGAAGTATCTGCATGGATAGGCGCTTTTCTGATGCTCATGGTGACATACTATTGTTTAATTGGCAAAAGAACTAAAGCAATAGCATAAAGTAGCAATGATGTTTAAATCCTGAATGGAAACAGGTATAATTGGTGACAGAGTTTTATTATCAGGATAACTGACTAGGCGTAGTCATTAGGCATTAGATATGACCAGCCTGATATTGTGAATGAGCAGAGAAAATGCTGGCTTGATGAAGATGAGTATGAACAATTCAGTGAATGGCTGATACAGGCTAGCAAGACGAAGAGATATTCTCATCTGGCCAAGCTGGTGGAAATATGTGACCTCATGATTTATACTGGCATGAGACGAGAAGAGTTGCTCGGACTAAAGTGGGATAGCTTTAACTATGAAAAGAGCACACTGACAATTAAGGCAGTAAGGGTGAAGACAAGTACTGGCGATGTGTATGAGGAGAAACTAAAATCATATCCCAGCTATAGAGTGTATACATTGACCGATAGAATAAGGGATTTGCTTCAGCACATTAGAGAACGTCATCAATCTCTAGGAATATATAATCCAGATGGCTTTATTTTCATCTGGGAAACAGGGGAAAATTGGCATTTGGGAAAAGAATATAAAACAGATTATATTACACCTTTGTTTAAAACAGCCATCAAGGCTTGTGACGTTATCGATGACAAATCACTTCGCTTTCATCATCTTCGGCATAGTTGCTGTAGCATAATGTGTAAATTAGGATATAAGAAGGAAGACACGCAGAGTTGGATTGGACATGCAGATGGAAGTAAGGTTACAGACAGGGTCTATAACCATTATGATAGAATATTGGATATAAGCAAACTCCAGAAATATGATGAAGCACTTACGAGAAAGAGGAGTTCAACATAAGGGGATTTGTCAACATTCTGTCAATTTTTCGAGGTCAAATGCAGGTTTTATTAGGTAAACTCTACTTTGCGTAGGTACCGCTATCAGAAAAACTGATCTATAATCTGTGCATGGAGGTGAGAACGAATATGAACCAATATGTTACAGGTGCAGTTATTAAGGAACTGCGAGAAAAGAATAAGATGACACAACTTCAGCTGGCTGAAAAGCTGGGAGTGACTGATAAGAGCATCTCAAAATGGGAAAATTCGAGAGGGCTTCCGGATATTACTCTGCTGGAACCTATTGCAGAGACGTTCAGCATTTCGGTGACCGAGCTGATATCCGGCAATACCATTCATAATGCAAATGTATCAGCAAACATGCTGCGGTCAGAGTTTTATGTCTGCCCGGTCTGTGGGAATGTGATACACAGCATGGGCGAAGCGGCGATCCACTGCCACGGCATCCGGCTTATTTCCTTAGAGGCAGAGCCCTCAGATAATCATCATATGGTTTTCATTGAGCGTGTTGAAGACGAGTATTATGTGCGGATCGATCACAGCATGACAAAGGAGCATTATATTTCATTTGTTGCGGCAGCTTCATCCGATGATATGCAGATGGTGAAGCTGTATCCGGAAGGGAGTGCTGAAGCACGGTTTAAGATCAGGAGAGTCAGAAGGATCTTCTTTTACTGTAACCGGGATGGTCTGTTTTCGATCGATCCGGTAAAGGGGATTGATGACAAGAAAAGCGGATACGATGATTCGCAGGAAAGAAGAGAATTGGAGAAGGCGGCAGATATGCTGCTTGGATAGGACGGATTTTCAATGAGTGGCTTCCGGGTGATCCAACTTTCTGTTCCCATTCCGTTCGAAAAACTCTATAATAGATGCAGAACAAAAAAGGAGGTATTTCCATGCCGTTTATTGAAACCAAAACCAATGTATCCGTGTCGGCGGATCAGGAAAAAGCTTTAAAGGAACGTTTGGGGCAGGCGATCGCGATGATCCCGGGGAAAAGCGAAAGCTGGCTGATGCTTGCGATCGAAGGAGACGTGCATATGTATTTCAGAGGGGATGATTCCCTTCCCACCGCCTTTGTCGATGTCAAGATCTTCGGCGCAGGCAACCCGGATGCATTCCGCAGGATGACAGCGGAACTGACGGATATCTACAGGGACATTCTCGGCATTTCTCCCGACCATATGTATATCCGCTATTTCGGTTCCTCGGACTGGGGCTGGAACGGTAATAATTTCTAAGCCTGAAGGGCGTTTTTCATTGACAATAACGGGTTGAGAAAGTAAGATAAAAGGGAATTGTTTCTCGATTCTAACGCATCCAAAAATGAAGGAGGTACAATCAATGTTTTGTCCTAATTGCGGTACACAACTTCCCGATGGCGCAGGTTTTTGCTCGAATTGCGGCTATTCTTTGAATGGTGCTCCGGCTGCTGCGGCTCCCAGACAGGGAAACTTAAGTATTGAGATCATTAAAAGAGCGCTTGCGATCCTTGGAAAGAAACCTTTCCTTCTGTGGGGTCTGTCCCTCTTATGCGGGCTTCTTTCAATTTTGGCTTATTTCCTCGGAGGTACCGTGCTTGCCATCGGATTTGCGGTCAGTCTGGTGCTTTCCCTCGGTATGGAATGGATCTATCTGGATGGCTATCGCGGCAAAGAGGTAAACTCCAAGCAGTTATTTGAGCCTTTCAAGAACTTCTGGAAATCCTTTGCCGGTATGGGTTGGAGAGAACTGTGGCTGTTCCTCTGGTCGCTCATTCCTTTTGCGGGTATCGTGTTCGGCACAATTAAGTATTATGCATATCTGTTCACACCTTATCTGCTCCGTGACGGCGAATTCGGCGCGCAGGAAGCGCTGAAGGAATCCATGAGCCGCACAAACGGTTATAAAGGCAGAATGTTTTTGACAGACTTCCTGATCGCCGTTGCGGTCGGTGTTCCCGCCGGACTTTTCTATCTGCTTGGAATGCTCAGTGCGATCGACAATATTGTCTGCAGGATCTTCGGTGTTATGTTCCTGTTCCTCTATTTCGTATATACGGTTGTATACTCTGTATTCCTGCCGCTTTTCTGCGGTCTGGTCCGTGCAGCATGGTTTGAAGAGATCTGCGGAGAGAAGGAAGAATAAGAGTTATATAAGCGACATAATTGTAGTATAATGAAAACACCATAAGGTGATCCTTATGGTGTTTTTTCTTGGAGAACCATTCAGCAGATATCATGAAACAGAAACAGAACTTACCCAAAAGAGAACGCGTGCTGACGATCGCTTTGCTGATCGTGATGACGGTCATGTTCCTTGCGACCGTACTTTCCCTGTTTTATTTCCGTATCCAGATGCGGGAAGTAAACCGGCAGGGAGAAGAGGGGGCAAGGACATATGACAGGCATTACGCCCTGATCGTGGATGATCCCGATGATCCGATGTGGGATTCCGTATTCCGGCAGATGAGAGCCGTCGGAGAAGATAAGAACGCCTATGTGGAGCGCTTCGGTGATAACCTTGCAACGCCCTATGCCAAGGCGGATCTGCTGCGGATCGCCATAGAGAGTAAAGTGGACGGTATTGTCTTAGAGGCGGATGAGAGCGATGAGATCTCGGCACTGATCTATAAGGCCGGACTTGAGAACATCCCTGTGGTCACGGTGCTTCATGACAGTGTCGGAAGCGGCCGTGTCAGTTTTGTCGGGATCAATAATTACAGCTTCGGGAATGAGTACGGCAGACTGATCCTGAAAGCTGCGACCGAGATCCGCGCCAACAGGACTGCAGCGGAAGGGGAGGAAGAAGCCGTCTCGGATACGGTACATGTCCTGATCCTTCTGGACGGCCAGTCCGCCGATGCATCCCAGAATATCGTTTATGCAGCCGTGCGTGAAAATATCGAAGCTGCCGGGGATGCCGCCAGAAAGCTGATCATGGATACGGAGCGGATCAATGCCACTTCCGCATTCAGGACAGAGGAAAGGATCCGTGATATCGTGCAGAACACGGAGAATCTTCCGGATATCATCGTCTGCCTGAATGAACAGAATACCGCCAGCGTGTACCAGACGCTTGTCGATCAGAACAAGGTCGGTCAGATCTACGTGATCGGCTATTTTGACTCCGATACGATCCTTCGCGGGATCGAGCGTAAGGGAATCTATGCGACTGTCACGATCGATGCGGAACAGATGGGCTCCTATTGTGTCGAAGCGCTGGACGAATATGTAAACACCGGCTATGTCAGTGACTACCTTTCGGTTGATTTTTCCTATATCGATGCGTCAAATGTGTCGCAGGTTCTCGGAAGGGAGGCGACGCATGAAGCTGATTGAACTCTTCCGGTCCTCTTCGATCCGGTTCAAACTGATCTCCCTGTTTATCCTGACCTCCACGCTGATCTTTGTGGTGAATCTGTATGTCTACGCAAACTTAAACGGCATGATCAACCGTGTCAATGAGATCTATGCGGGGAACGTGGCGCTGACGGAAATGGAGGAAACTCTGGAAGGCGTACAGGCTGCCATGGGAGAGTACCTGAAGACCAAAAATACGGATGCGCTCGAATCCTACTATAAGCATGTGCAGGATTTCAGCAATCAGGTCCAGGCGCTGAACGATCAAAACACCAGTAACGAAGAGAAGATGACGGAAAAAACGATCCGCAATCTGTCGGAGAGTTACTTAAAGGTCACCGGAGACACCGTACAGGCCAAGCGTGGCCGTAATATCGAGAAATATGTCAGCGGATACGAGAATGCTTCCCGCCTGTACCGATACATCAATACCTACATCTACAGCCTGAACAACGAGCAGTTCAGAGACAGCTCGGTGAATTACAATGCGCTGCTTTCTTCGCTCAGGCTCTCGGAGTACATCTGTCTGTCCATTCTGGTCATGATCGCGCTGTTCAATGCTTTTCTGATCGTTCTGGTCACGAGAAGCATCACGAACCCGCTCATGGAGCTTTCGACTCGCGCCGATTCCGTGGCCAAAGGAGAACTGGATGTGGAACTTCTTCCGGTGAAGAACAGCGATGAGATCGGCGTGCTGACCGAGGCGTTTAATAAGATGGTCATCTCCCTGCGTGAGTATATCGACCAGATCCGCGTCAGGATGGAACTGGAGAATGCCATGAAAGAGCGGGAACTGATGATGGCGACGCATTTAAAAGATGCGCAGCTGAAATATCTGCAGGCCCAGATCAATCCGCATTTTCTGTTCAATACCTTAAATGCCGGCGCGCAGCTTGCGATGATGGAAGGTGCGGACAGGACCAACAAGTATATCCAGAACATGGCGGATTTCTTCCGCTACAATGTCAAGAAGAACAACGAACAGGTTACGATCGCGCAGGAGATCGAACTGGTCGACAGTTATATCTATATTTTAAATGTGCGGTTTTCTGGGGACATCCATTTTTCCAAAGACCTTGATGAAGAACTGCTGTCGACCACGGTGCCGAGCATGATCATCCAGCCGGTCGTGGAGAATTCGGTCAACTACGGGATCCGCAACATCGACTGGGAAGGACATATCAAACTGTCTCTGTTCAGAGAAGGGGATTATGCCTGTATCCGTGTCGAGGATAACGGCGTCGGCATCCCGCAGGATATGATCGAAAAGATCATGCACAGGGAACTCGGCGCGACGGATGTTTCCGCCGATTCGAACGGGGTCGGGCTATCCAATGTGATCAACCGCCTGAAGCTGTTTTTTGACAGGGATGATATCTTCACGATCGAAAGTGAAGGGGAAAATAAAGGAACAAGAGTTACGATGCGCATTCCGCGTTACGGTTCGATGCGTAAAACGGAAACTCAATAACGGGAGTCCATATGTACAAAGTTATGCTGGCAGATGACGAAGGGATCGTCATCGAATCACTGACATTCATTATCGAAAAGAACTTCGGGGGAGAATGCGAGATCGCATCCGCCAAGACCGGCAGGAGCGTGATCGAACTTGCGGAAACGTTCAGGCCGGACATCGCGGTCATGGATATCCAGATGCCCGGGATCAACGGGATCGAAGCCATGAAAGAGATCCGCAGGATGAATGCCTCCACGGTCTTTATCGTTTTGTCTGCCTATGACAAGTTCGATTATGCCAAGGAAGCGATCAATTTAGGCGTTCTCGAATATCTGAACAAACCGGTGGAACAGAGCCGGATCATTGAGGTCATGCAGCGCGCCATGCAGCAGATCGACAAGGATCGGGCAAAACGCAGACAGGACCTGATGATCAAGGAAAAGCTGGAAAATGTCGTTCCGATCATTGAAAACAACATGATCTATGCCGTGCTTTTTCAGGACAGCTATGAGCAGGATGTCGACAGTTACCGGGATCTTCTCGGGATCGAGGAAGATTACGGCTATATGATCGCGCTGGAATTTGGTGAACAGAAGGTCGACAATCATATGACCAATATCGTGGGCGCGGGTGTCAGATCCCAGTCGTATGCCCGCGAGATCCGCGAAACGGTTAAGAATACCTTTTCCTGTGTATGCGGATCCCTGATGGCTAACCGTATGATCCTGCTTGTTCCGATCAGGGAATCCTTTGTTGATTACACAGAACGTATCCGGATCATCGAAAAGTGCAGGGAGATGCTTAAAAAACTCGGAGAACGGGTGGATGTGAAGTTCAGGGCCGGGATCGGTTCCGTTCATAAACTCGGAGAATGTACGGAGTCCTATAAGGAAGCGCAGCGTGCCCTCAGAAATTCCGACGGGACCGTGGCGCATATCAGCGATCTTTCCATTACGGTCACTTACGAAGAGGATTATCCGGTGGAAACGGAACGGGAGATCTTTGAGAAGACCGAGAAAGGTGATGAGAACGGCGCCGTTGTTGCCGCTACGCATTTCTTTGACTGGATGTGCGCAAATTACGGCGACCATGTGACGGATATCAAGTTAAAATCACTCGAGTTCGTGCTTTGGTCCGAGCATCTGGCCTATGAAGAGGGCGGTATGAAATACCGGTTCTTATCCAGGCAGAACTATCTGCCGGACATCATGAGCATGCAGACGCTTGACGAGATCAGGAACTGGTTCTTACAGAAGACGGCCGCCGCCGCAAGAGATGTCAGCGAGAGCAAGAAAAACTTAAGCTCTTCGTCCGTGGAGCGGGCCAAAGCCTATATCAACGAAAATTACAAAAACGATATTTCGCTGGATGACGTTTCCAGGGAAGTTGACATCAGCCCGTATTATTTCAGCAAACTGTTTAAGGAAGAAACCGGGGAAAACTTTATCGAATATGTGACGAACATCCGTATTGAAAAGGCAAAACAGCTGCTGAATTCCTCACGCCTTTCCATGAAAGAGATCTGCGCGCAGGTCGGTTATGCGGATCCGAACTACTTCAGCAGGATCTTTAAGAAGACGGTAGGTGTCACCCCCACGGAATATAAGGAAGGTCAGAAAAATTGAGAACAGGAAATTGGAGAGAGCAGATGCAGGGTCGATATAAAAGAACAGCAATCCTTTTGGTGCTGTTCCTTCTATTGTTATCATTTGCCGGCTGTGCGGGAACGGAGAGCAAAACAGAACATGAAGTGGAAGTATCCGATGATCATATTGAGATCGGCATGAGCTTTGATTCGTTCGTGATCGAACGCTGGCAGAGAGAACGGGATGTGTTCATTGCCACTGCCAAAGAACTCGGCGCAGAGGTAAACGTGCAGACCGCAAATGGAGAAGTCGAGGAGCAGATCAAACAGATCGAATATTTTGTCGAGAAGGATGTGGACCTGATCGTGGTCGTGCCCATCGATGCCTATAAGATCCAGGGGGCGATCGGCAAGGCAAAACGGGCCGGGATCCCGGTCGTCTGCTACGATCGTGTTGTCCGCTCCGCCAATACGGATCTGTTCATTTCTTTTGACAACGAAGCAGTCGGAAGACTGATGGCACAGGAACTGTTCGCGGCAGCAGGAAGGGATACCAATGTGATCATGATCTGCGGACCGGAATCCGACTATAATACGGATATGGTTGAGGACGGTTTTGAACAGATCATGCAGAACTACAGAGGAAATGTGATCGGAAGCTGCAGATGCGAGAACTGGAAAGCAGAGATCGCCTATGACTATGTCAGCGAAAATATCGATCTGGTGGAACAGGCGGATCTGATCATGTGCGGAAACGACTCTCTGGCGGGCGAGACGATCCGCGCACTGGCAGAGAGACGTCTTGCCGGCAAGATCCCCGTCTGCGGACAGGACGCCGACCTGGAAGCCTGCCAGCGGATCGTGGAGGGCACCCAGCTCATGACCGTATACAAGCCGGTGGAGAAGCTTGCAAGGACTGCCGCCGAATATTCCGTCAAGCTTGCGAAAGGCGAGAAACTGGATATCACGACAACGTATTATGACGGAGCCTATGACATTCCCTATGTGGCGCTCGAGCCGATCTGCGTTACGGCGGAAAACCTTGACGAGGCCGTGATCAGCAGCGGGTTCCATCTCCGTGAAGACGTGTATCTCGGAGAATAGGCGGAAAACGGCACGGGAAACATGTTAGCACAACTTTGCGGACCGACCGCAAAAAAATGCTAGCCGTGATTTTGGCTGACGGGAAAAGTTGTAAAAAAATCAAGAACTTGACAAGTTAATCCTATTTTTCCCATGGTATAGTGTTAAGCGTAGTGGGATACCACTGAAATAATTCCAGGGAGGAAAAGAAACAATGAAAAGAAAGTTACTTGGTGCATTACTTAGTGTAGCTATGGTAGCATCTCTTCTGGCTGGTTGCGGCGGCGCAGCAGCAACAGATGCTCCGGCACCCGCAGCAGAAGCAACAGAAGAAGCAGCTCCTGCAGCAACAGAAGAAGCAGCTCCTGCAGCAACAGAAGAAGCAGCTCCTGCAGCAGAAGCAACAGGAACCAAGGTTGGTGTAGCAATGCCTACAAAAGACCTGCAGAGATGGAATCAGGATGGTTCCAACATGGAAGAGCAGCTGAAAGCAGCCGGCTACGAAGTTGACCTTCAGTTCGCTAACAACGATGTACAGCAGCAGGTTTCCCAGATCGAGAACATGATCAACAACGGATGTAACGTTCTGGTCATCGCTTCCATCGAAGGTGATTCTCTTGGTACCGTTCTTGCAACAGCTAAGGAAAAAGGTATTCCGGTTATCGCTTATGACCGTCTGATCATGAACACGGATGCAGTTTCCTACTATGCAACATTTGATAACTACATGGTTGGTACAAAGCAGGGCGAATACATCAGGGATCAGTTAAAGCTTGATTCCGAAGCAGGCCCGTTCAATCTTGAAGTTACCACCGGTGATCCGGGTGACAACAACGCAAGATACTTCTATCAGGGTGCTATCGACGTTCTGCAGCCGTACATCGACGAGGGCAAACTCGTTATTAAGTCCGGCCAGCTTGATTTCGATCAGGTTGCTACAGCCAGCTGGTCTTCTGAGAACGCTCAGTCCAGAGCAGAGAACATCGTTTCTTCCAACTATGCAGACGGAACAAACATTGATGCATGGCTTTGCTCTAACGACTCTACCGCACAGGGTGTTGTTGCAGCTCTTGAAGCTAACTACAACGGCACATGGCCCATCATCACAGGTCAGGACTGCGATATCGTTTCCGTACAGAACATGATCGCAGGCAAGCAGTCCATGTCTATCTTCAAGGATACACGTACACTGGCTGCACAGGTTGTTAAGATGGTTGGTCAGATCCTCAACGGCGAGACAGTTGATGTTAACGATACCACAACATACGACAACGGCACAGGCATTATCCCTTCATACCTTTGCGAGCCCGTATTTGCTGACATCAACAACTACAAGGAACTCCTGATCGATTCCGGTTACTACACGGAGGCTGATTTGCAGTAATCCTTAGTTCAAAACGAACTTGGCGCAAGCCAAAAAAACAGGCGGGATTTTTTCCCGCCTGTTATTTGAAAAAAGACAGGATAGAATTGGGAGGGAACAGATTTGGCAAATATAATACTTGAAATGAAGAACATTACCAAAACCTTTCCCGGCGTAAAGGCACTTGACAATGTCAACTTTCAGGTGGAAGAGGGTGAGATCCATGCCCTCGTCGGCGAGAATGGCGCCGGCAAGTCCACACTGATGAACGTCCTTTCGGGAATCTATCCCTACGGAACTTATGAAGGGGATATTGTCTACAAAGGTGAGGTTTGTAAGTTCAACAAGATCAACGATTCCGAATCCAGAGGGATCGTTATCATTCACCAGGAACTCGCTCTGATCCCTTATATGACGATCGGCGAGAATATGTATCTGGGTAACGAGCGCGGTAAAAGCGCTGCAATTGACTGGAACGAGACCTACGGCGAAGCTGATAAATACCTGAAAATGGTAGGCCTTGAGGACTCTTCCAGAACACTTGTCAAGGATATCGGTACAGGTAAACAGCAGATGGTTGAGATCGCAAAAGCTCTGGCCAAGAACGCGCAGCTGCTCATCCTTGACGAGCCCACATCTTCTCTGAATGAGAAAGATTCCAAAGCACTTCTGGATCTTCTTCTCAAATTCAAAAAAGAGAACGGTTTAACTTCGATCATTATCTCTCATAAACTGAATGAGGTTTCTTACGTGGCAGACAAGATCACGGTCGTTCGTGACGGCGCTACGATCGAGACACTTGATAAAGCAGTAGATGAGGTTTCTGAAGACAGGATCATTAAGGGCATGGTCGGCCGTGAGATCACAGACCGTTTCCCCAAGAGACATGATGTCGAGATCGGCGATATTTCGCTTGAGGTCGATAACTGGACGGTACATCATCCGCAGTATACGGAACGGAAAGTCGTAAACGATGTTTCCATGTATGTACGTAAAGGCGAGGTTGTCGGGATTTACGGCCTGATGGGTGCGGGACGTACGGAACTTGCCATGAGTATTTTTGGCAAGTCTTATGGAACGAACATTTCCGGCACCATGAAGATCGATGGCAAGGAAGTCCACATCAATACGATCAAGGGTGCGATCGAGCATAAGATCGCATATGTTACCGAGGATCGTAAGGGGAACGGACTTGTCCTGACCAATCCCATTAAGATCAATACAACGCTGGCGAACTTAAAAGAGGTCAGCAGCAGAGGTATCATAGACAAAGATAAAGAGTATCAGGTTGCAGTGGAATATAAAGACAAACTGAAAACGAAGACCCCTTCGGTAGAACAGAATGTCGGCAATCTGTCCGGTGGTAACCAGCAGAAGGTTCTGCTTGCAAAGTGGATGTTTGCAAATCCTGACATCCTGATCTTAGACGAGCCTACCAGAGGTATCGACGTAGGCGCCAAGTATGAGATCTATTGTATCATCAATGATCTCGTCAAGGCAGGAAAATCAGTTATCATGATCTCTTCTGAACTTCCTGAGACGATCGGTATGAGCGACAGGATCTATGTCATGAACGAAGGCAGATTCGTCGGCGAACTCAACCGGGAAGAAGTCAGCCAGGAAGCCATCATGGCTTGCATCATGAGATCGGGAAGGGGTGAATAATTATGGAAAAATCAAGCATTTCAATGACACTTAAAAAATATACCATGGTCATCGCCCTTGTAGTGGTCTTTGTTTTGTTTATATTTGGGACAAGGGATCGTAATGCCGCTAATTTCCTGGAAGGATTGCGTAATGCCTCAATTCTTTTTCCGCAGAATATCACGAACCTGCTGTCTCAGAATACGTACGTATTTGTTCTCGGAACAGGTATGCTGTTATGTATCTTAACCGGCGGTAACATTGACCTGGCAGTCGGTTCTGTATTGTGCTTTGCGGCTGCAGTCGGTTCCTTCATGATGAACAAAGGTATTAACCCGTTTGTGGCCGTTCTGGCGATGATCCTGGTAGGTCTGTTGGTGGGCATCTGGCAGGGATTCTGGATCGCTTATGTGAAGGTCCCTCCGTTCATTGCCACACTGTCGGGCATGTATGCCTTCAGAGGTCTTGCAAACGCAGTCCTTGACGGGAAGGATATCAATCTGAAGAGTTACACGGGATTCATCAATCTGTTTGGCGGCGGCGCTGACTGCTACATCAAAGACTTTGCCGGCCCGACACAGGAAGTCCTGAACTCGGCTGACGGCGCATCGATCCTGGAAATGTATAATGCCGGACAGGTACTGGATGCCGGACGCGCAGGCCATATGAACTATGTATGTGCGATCGTCGGTGTTCTGGTCGTCCTGATCTTTATCGCCATGGTTGCAAAGGGACGTATGAATGCCATCAAGCGTGGCTATGAGACGACACCTCTTGCTTCCGAGATCATCAAAACAGCTCTGATCAGTGCGGTGATCCTGTTCCTCGCTTATAAACTGGCGAATTACAAAGGAATTCCCACATCCTTCATCTGGGTACTGATCGTGGTACTTGTTTACGGCTACATTACAACAAGGACCCGGATCGGACGTTATCTGTACGCGGTCGGCGGTAATGCCAAAGCTGCAGGCCTTTCCGGTATCAATACCAAATTCGTTTATTTCTTTGCTTACATCAACATGGGACTGCTGACAGGTCTTGCGGGTGCACTCGTTGCAGCCAGACTTACCAAGGCAACGCCCAAGATCGGTGAAGGTTATGAGATGGACGCCATCGGCGCCTGCTTCATCGGTGGTGCATCGGCATACGGCGGAATCGGTACGGTACCCGGCGTGATCATCGGTGCGCTTCTGACCGGTATCATCAACCAGGGTATGTCCCTGATGGGCTGGGAAGCAAACTGGCAGAAGGTTATCAAAGGCGTGGTTCTGCTTGTCGCGGTAATCTTTGACGTTGTTTCCAAGAATGAGAAGAAATAAGGAGGTGGGATGATAATGAATAGTGTAGGAAAGACTTTGAAAGCACATACAATGAAGATTGTCCTGGTCCTTGTTGTCATCTTCTTTTGGATCATGACCAGAGGTAGCAGCATCCTGATGCCTGCCAACGTTACGGCCCTGATCAACCAGAACGCTTATGTATACGTGCTTGGAACCGGTATGATGATGTGTATGCTCATCAAGGGCAATATCGATCTGTCGGTTGGTGCGGTTGTTTGTTTTGTAGATACTGTTGGAGCGATCCTCATGGTCAAGAAGGGACTTCCCGTTCCGGTCGTTATGCTGGCCATGCTGGGTGTGGGATTGGCCATTGGCGTATTCATGGGCTGGGTCATCGCTTATCTGAACATTCCGCCATGGATCGCAACCCTTGCAGGCTACCTTTCTTTCAGAGGACTGGGCACGGCGATCGTAAACGGTCAGACGATCGGTATCGGTCAGTGTGAATCCTATCTGAAACTGTTTAACGGAACGATCCCCGGCCTGTTTACCATTGCAGGACTGAACGGGATGACCGTGGTGATCGGTGTTTTATCCTGTGTGCTCATTGTCTTTGTACAGTTCAGGGATAGGGCCACAAAGCTGAAAAAGGGATATGAAGCAGACAGCCTGCTTTCGGTGGTCATCAGATCGGTGCTTCTGTGTGCCGTGATCCTGTTCTTCGCCTACAAGCTGGGTCTTGACAAAGGTATTCCGTTCTCGCTTGTATGGGTGGCAGTGATCGTTCTGATCTATAACTTTATTGCCAGCAAAACCGTTCTCGGCAGATACTTCTACACGATGGGCGGAAATATTGAGGCAGCCAGACTGTCAGGTATCGACACCAAGAAGATCCTCTTCTTCGCTTACCTGAACATGCAGTTCTTAACGGTCATCACCAGCTGGATCTCCATGGCGAGACTTTCGGCGGCAAATCCCAATGCGGGCTTAAACTACGAGCTGGATGCCATCTCGGCTTGTATCGTCGGCGGCGTATCTGCTTACGGCGGATCCGGTTCCGTATTCGGTATGATCGTAGGTGCTACGCTGATCGGTGTCATCAACATGGGCATGAGTCTGATGAACGTTGACCCGAACTGGCAGAAGGTCGTAAAAGGCTTGGTCCTTCTTGCAGCCGTTGTATTTGAGATCTTTAACAACAGAGACAAGAAGAAAGCATAATCTTCAGAAGGTATTAATTTGCCAAATAAATGGGGGCGGCTGCTTGGTCTATGACCGGCAGCCGTTCCTGCTTTTTTATGGACCGGGTTGCAGCAGCGGATATAAACTTGCATGTTACGGGGATTTTATATATATTTATGTGGTGGGAAGCCGGGATGCAGGATTTCCTGTTTTTTTGACGGCATCCGGACAGGGAGGAACAGAGATGTTTGAATTTTTAGGGTTGTCGGATCTTACCTGGCTTAGCGGGATCCTTTGCATCCTTTGCCTGATCTTCGGGCTGTACATGGTCATTACCAAAAGTCCCGGGATCGTCAGAAGCTTTAAGGATACGGCTGATTATAAGGACAAAGAGAAATATTCCTATCATGGCGGGATCCTGATCCTTGCCCTTGGCGGTGCTAGCCTGCTCGTGACCGTACTGTCTTTTTTCAGTACGCTCGTTTCCAATATCCTCGGCGTGATCGCTTTGATCGTCTTTGCCGTTTTCTGGAAAAAGATGAACGATCAATACGGGCCCGAATGATCCGGGCTCATAAGACACTGAGCTTTATGCATATCAGATAATCGGTAAGAAAGAGGCTTGCTGTCTCTTTTTTATTTGGATTTTCATCTGCGATCGGCAAGATCGAATGATGACACAGAAAAAACATATTTTTGTTGTATAGTAGTTTTCGTTCACAAAAATAAGGAAAAGAGGGATGACATGATTGAGGTTACTGATCTGGTAAAACGGTACGGAAATCACGTTGCGGTGGACCATATCTCGTTTACGATCGAGGACGGTAAGATCTATGGCCTGCTCGGACCGAACGGTGCCGGAAAATCCACAACAATGAATCTGATGACCGGATATCTTTGTGCAAATGAAGGGACGGTCACGGTTGAAGGGCATGATATTTTCAAACAACCCAAGGAAGCCAAGAAACATATCGGGTATCTGCCCGAGATCCCGCCTTTATATGAAGACATGACGGTCAGGGAATATCTGCGGTTTGTATGCGAACTGAAGAACGTTGCGCGCGAGAAGATCGAAGAGGAGATCCAGAGGATCACGGCAAAGACCGGAACGGAAGAAGTGCTGCCGAGACTGATCCGCAACCTGTCAAAAGGATACAAGCAAAGAATAGGGATCGCGCAGGCGCTTGCCGGATCACCGAAGATCATCATCCTCGACGAGCCTACGGTAGGCCTTGACCCGCTGCAGATCATTGAGATCAGGGAACTGATCCGGGAACTCAAAAAAGAGCATACGGTGATCTTAAGCTCGCATATCCTCTCGGAAGTCAGCGCAGTCTGTGATGAGATCCTGATCATTTCCAAAGGGAAACTGGTTGCAAAAGACAATGCGGAGCATCTTGGCACGCTGTCTACAGGCAAACGGGAGCTTCATGCGCTCATCAAGGGTGACAGGGAAGCTGTCGCGAAGATCCTGGACGGATTGACCGATGCGCCGTCTTATGAGTTGGAAGAGAAAGAAGACCTCGTACAGGTGAATGCAGGCATGGAAGAGGGGAAAGATTTCCGCGAAGAGCTGTTTTATGCGCTGGCAGAGCAGAAACTCCCGCTCTTGGAAATGTGTGTTGACCATGCATCACTGGAAGAAGTCTTTATCGAACTGACCGGGCAGGATGAACCCGTACCGAAAGCGGAAGAGGAAACCGCTGATACGGAAGCATCTGTCGCAGGTAGCGTAGCGGAAGAAACAGACGCAGAAGAGACGTCCGGCAAAGAGGAGGTGCAGTCATGATCGCAATCTATAAAAGGGAATTAAGCGCCCTTTTTCATTCGATGATCGGCTGGATCTATCTGGCCGTTATGATGTTTTTTGTAGGTCTTTATTTCAGTATCTATAACCTGGGGCAGGGCTACCCTTATGTGGCGGCGATCCTGTCCTCGATCCTTTTTGTTGTCATTCTGGCGGTCCCGATCCTGACCATGCGGATCATGACCGAAGATAAGCGGCATCACACGGATAAACTGCTTTATACGGCGCCGGTACAGACAATTGGCGTGATCCTTGGGAAATACTTTGCGATGCTCACCGTTTTCGCATTACCGCTTCTTGTGGTCTGCATCCTGCCTGTATTCTTAAGCCTGTACGGAAAAGTACCGTTTCTTGAAACCTATGTGGCGATCCTTGGATTCTTCGTTTACGGGGCAGCCTGCATCGCGATCGGGCAGTTTCTGTCAGCTCTTTCGGAAAATCAGATCGTGGCGGCGATCCTTTCCTTCCTGCTGTTGTTTTTAGGCTACATGATGTCCGGGATCACCGGCTTTATGTCTGCGGACGGAAATCTTCTGACAAAGATCTTAAACTGCTACAGCTTTTCGGAGCGGATCCAGACCTTCTTTGACGGCGTCTGTGATCTGCCGAGTTACCTGTATTTCATAACGCTGGCAGCCGTATTTTTGTTTTTTACTTACGAAGTGCTGCAGAAAAAACGGTTCAGCGTTTCCACGGGACGCATCAAAAGAGGTGCTTTTTCCACGGGACTGATCGCTGTTGTGATCGCTGCTGCTGTTGCCGCCAACTGGGCCGTGACTTTGCTTCCCGAGAAGGTGAAGCAGTTTGACGTGACGCAGGAAGGCCTGTATCAGATCGGTGATCAGACCAAAGAGGTGCTCAAAAACCTGAACGAGGATATCACGATCTACGTGCTTTCGTCCGAGGAGCGGACAGACAGCATCATTGCAAGAACACTTGAAAAATATAAAGAGGCATCGGATCATATCAGGATCGAGTATAAGCCGACGGACCTGTATCCGGAATTCGGCGCAAAATACGGAGCGGAGTCTTCGGAAAGCGGCTCTCTGATCGTAGAGGGCAGCAAGCGTTACAAACTGATCCCGAACAGCAACCTGTATGAAACGGAGATCGATTACACAACCTATTCCCAGAATGTCACCGGTTTTGACGGAGAGGGAAGGATCACGAGTGCGATCGCTTATGTGACGGGAGATGACCTGCCGATCCTGTATCAGGTGGCCGGACATGACGAGCTGCAGCTTTCCGGGGATCTTTTGAAGAGCGTGGAAAAGGAAAATGTGGAAATCCGCGACCTGAACCTGATGGAAAACGCTGCGGTCCCCGAAGATGCGTCAGGACTTTTGATCCTGGCACCAACCAAAGATTATTCCGAGGATGATGCGAAAAAAGTCAAAGAATATATGGATAACGGCGGGAAAGTGCTTTTGGTGACAACGCTGACACAGGACGGCACGCCTAACCTGACCGGGATCTTCTCGGAATACGGGCTGAGGCTTACCAAGGGACTTGTTGTGGATCCGCAGGCAAGCCGGTATTATCAGAATCCGTTCATGCTGCTTCCCGAGGTTGCTTCCTCTGTTGTTTCAGCGGACCTGTTTTCCAAGAAGAGAAACATCCTGATGCCTTACGCGCAGGGGATCGTTGTTACGGAAGATGATTCCGAGAATGCGCCCGAGATCACGCAGATCCTGACAACATCGGACGATTCTTATGCCAAACAGGACCTGAACATGGAAAACTGGGAATACGAAGAAGGCGATGAAACCGGCCCGTTTGCACTTGGCGTCTATCTGATGAAGCTGAATGATGATACTTCCGAAACGGAACTGTTATGGCTTACGACCGAGAATATGATCTCCGATCAGGCGAATGCCCTTACGGCAGGTGCCAATTTCGAAATGCTTTCCAACATGGTCGCCAGGATGAAACAGGAGGAAAACAGTGTTTCCATTCCGGCGAAAAAATACATGGCGGATAGCTTTACGATCCCGCGTTCCGTATTTTTCTTCGGATTTGCCATTACAACTCTGCTGATTCCTGTTATACTGTTAGGTGTCGGCCTGTCGATCTGGCTCGGCAGACGAAAGAGATGACGGGATCTAAGCGGTACGGATCCTAAGAAGCAGGATGTAGAGATGCAGAAAAAGAAGGCCCTGATCACCGGCGCGTCCGGTGGGATCGGAAAAGCGATCGCGGAAACATTTGCAAAAGAAGGATATGACCTTTATCTGACCTGTAGGAAGGCAGAACAAGTTCTTTTATCTCTTGCAAAAGAACTGCGGGAGAACTACGGGGCAGACTGTGTCACGTTTTCCGGGGATCTTTCGGATTCCGAAGTCTGTGAGCAGTTGTTTGCCAAAATCAAGGACCTGGATGTTCTTGTCAACAATGCGGGGATCGCTTCCATCGGGCTGCTGACGGATCTGACTCCCGAACGGTGGAAAGAGATCGAGGGGATCAATCTAAGCGCGCCCCTCTATCTGTCAAGACTTGCGATCCCGCTGTTCTTACGGAAAAAGAACGGCTGTATCATCAATATCTCCTCGGTATGGGGCGATGTGGGCGCATCCATGGAAGTGGCTTATTCCGCGACAAAGGGCGGACTGAATGCCATGACGAGGGCGCTTGCCAAGGAACTGGGACCCAGCAATATCCGGGTGAATGCCATTTCCTGCGGCCTGATCGATACACCGATGAATGCCCATTTAAGTTCTGAAGAATGGGACAAACTGATCGAAGAGATCCCGGCAGACCGGGCCGGAAAGCCGGAAGAGGTTGCTGCTCTTGCGCTTCAGCTTGCAGAAAGCAGCTCCTATCTGACCGGTCAGGTGATCCGCCTGGACGGCGGCTGGATCTGATCGAAATATCAAACAATACGATTAGTGAGGAAAAGAACATGATCATGCTGAAAGCGGTTTTGCTTTTTTGTCTGGGCTTGGCATGCCTGATCAAAGGCGGTGACTGGTTTGTGGACGGTGCGACGGGGATCGCCCACCGTTTTCATGTGCCGGAGCTGCTGATCGGCGCAACTGTCGTCTCCATCGGAACGACGCTTCCGGAGGTAATGGTTTCGGCAACTGCCGCAGCAAACGGGATCTCGGATATCGCATATGGGAATGCGATCGGCTCCATTATCTGTAATACGGCACTGATCTCCGCGCTGACGGTTGCCATTGCGCCTTCCGTTGTGGAAAAGAAATCCCTGAAGGTTCCCGTGCTGTTTTTCTTCGGTGCTGCAGTCCTCTATGCGCTGTGCGCTTATGTGTTCGGAAAGTTTGACCGGTGGTCCGGGATCCTGCTGCTTACGATCTTTGCCGTATATATGGTCCTTTTGGTCAGACAGGCCGTAACGGAAGGCAAGCAGGTACGGCAGGATGGCGAAAAGACGGAAGGAACGGAAACGAAACAGGCGCCTTTATGGAAAGAGATCCTGTTCCTGATCATCGGCGCGGCTCTGATCGCAGTCGGCGCCAAACTCCTGGTGGATAACGGCACGCTGATCGCAGAAGGACTCGGCGTTCCCAAAACGGTGATCGCGCTGACGTTTGTGGCACTCGGCACTTCCCTGCCGGAGCTTGTCACGGCGATCGTCTCCCTTGCAAAAGGGCACGGCGCGCTTTCTCTCGGAAATATCATCGGCGCTAATCTCTTTAATCTGGTTCTGGTCAGCGGAACGGCGATCACGATCAGCCCGTTCGTGGTCCCGGCCGAAAAAAGGATCGCCGGCATGAATGCATCCCTGGTCGTGGATATCCCGCTGGTATTTCTGGTCATGCTGCTCTTAACGATCCCGGCATTGCTGACGGGAAAACTGAAACGTTATCAGGGTATCCTGCTCCTTGCAATTTACGCGGGATACTGCTGCTTCCAATTTATCTAAGCCGCAAAGAAAACCAAGCGACGCGAAGCAGCATTTGATTTTTTGCGGCACATAGCGAGAAAAGCCGGATGCGAAGGAGGGATTTATTATGTCTGAACTTTATGATCTGATCATCATCGGTGCGGGCCCTGCGGGAATGTGCGCCGCAATCTATGCCGGGAGAGCCGAATTAAAGACATTACTGATCGAACGCAACCCGATGGGCGGCGGACAGATTGTCAATACCTACGAAGTGGACAATTATCCGGGACTTCCCGGGATCAACGGGTTTGATCTGGGCATGAAGATGTCCGAACACGTGGACCGCTTCAAAGTCGACAGAAAAGAAACACAGGTGCTTTCCATGGATCTAACCGGAGCGGAGAAGATCGTCCGCACCGAGGCGGGTGATTTTTCCGGAAAAACGGTCCTGATCACAAGCGGAAATTCTCCGAGAAAACTGGGGGTTCCCGGCGAAGCGGAACTGACCGGGATGGGTGTATCCTATTGCGCGACCTGCGACGGCGCCTTTTTCAGAAATAAAGTTGCCGTTGTCGTGGGCGGCGGAGACGTTGCCGTGGAAGATGCGATCTTTTTGGCACGAGGCTGTTCAAAGGTCTATCTCGTGCACAGAAGGAACGAACTGCGCGCGGCAAAGATCCTGCAGACAGCGCTTTTTGCCATGGATAATGTGGAGCCTGTATGGGACAGTGTTGTGGAATCCATAGAGGGAAAAGATCTGGTCACGTCGGTGAAACTGAAAAACGTAAAAACGAACGAAGTGACGGAACTTGAAACGAGTGCGGTATTTGTTGCGGTCGGCACACAGCCGAACAGCGATTTTTATATGAATGCAGGCCTTGAAACGGATCAAAACGGATACATCGTGGCTTCAGAGGACTGCAAAACAAATCTTCCCGGGGTATTTGCGGCCGGCGATGTCCGCACCAAGCGGCTCCGTCAGGTGTCCACCGCAGTGGGCGACGGGGCGAATGCCATCACTTCTGTAATGGATGCGTTACTTAACATAATTTGACAAACGCTCTGATTTCATGTATATTGTTTTCGTAACAATTTTGTAACATTCGAGCAGTCCGAACCATGAGGTTTTTATGAAAAAAACGATCATCCGTGTTGCGGCGATGCTTACGATTCTGGCGCTTTTTCTGATAAGTGCCAAACCGGTATCGGCATCTTCGTACCTGCCGGCAGCAGGAGGAGCGCTTGCATACGGGGATGGTATCTCCATCAGCGATATCAAGGCGACGCTTGCAAAGAGCCAGGCACATAAAACAGCTGCCGCAACACATGCAAATATCAATAATAAAGCTTATGTGGCTTCGTCGGAAGACGGTGTCGGCGCAACGGGCGAGGAAGGAACGGCTCTGAAAGCCGAAACGCCTGCGTCCAAAGCCATGGCCGAGAATAACGGTGTTGCCGGTTCCGCGGCCGATGCGGCGCCTGTCGCGGTCACCACCTATGATAACGGTGATGACGGAAGCGATACCGAACTGGATGACGATCAGCTTTACACGCCTTCCATGCAGATCAATATCGAGAGCCATATTGTGGAAGACGGCGAGCAGGACCTTTCCAATACGATCATTGCCAAATGTAACGGCTGGGTCAATGTCCGCGCGGAAGCCAGTGAGGAAGCTGAGATCGTCGGAAAACTGTATGATAAATCCGCCGGTGTGTGGCTCGGAAAAGAAGGAGACTGGTACAAGATCCAGTCCGGCTCCTGTACCGGTTACGTAAAAGGCGAGTATGTTGTATCCGGCGAGGAAGCGATCGCGCTTGCGGAAGAGGTCGGACAGAGAGTGGCGGTTGTCAATACGACGACTTTAAAGGTCCGCGAACAGGCCGACATCAATTCACCGGTTCTGGGTCTTGTGGGTAATGAGGACCGTCTGAGCGTTCTTGAAGAGACCGACGAATGGTGTAAGGTATCCATCGAAGAAGGTGACGGCTGGATCAACAAGGAATACGTGAAACTGCGTACCGAATTTGTACAGGCCGAATCCAAGGAAGAGGAAGAAGCAAGACTTCGCAGAGAAGAAGAAGAGAGAAAGAAAGCGAATGCCGCTGCAAAGAAAGCAACGCAGAAGGGCGGCAAGAACGCAGCTGCAGGCTCTGCCGCAGTTGCCGCATACGGCGTCTCCGGAAGCGGTTACGGCGCATCTGTTGCCAACTATGCACTGCAGTTCGTCGGAAATCCGTATGTATACGGCGGAACTAGTCTGACAAACGGAACCGACTGCTCCGGCTTCACCATGAGCGTTTACCGCAACTTCGGTGTTGCCCTGCCGCACTCTTCCGGTGCACAGAGGGCTTGCGGTTACAGCGTCGGCTCGATCGCCAATGCGCAGCCGGGTGATATCGTATGTTATTCCGGTCACGTGGCGCTCTACATCGGAAACGGCATGATCGTCCATGCATCTACGGCGAAGACCGGTATCAAGGTTTCCACCGCGGGCTATCGTCAGATCCTGGATATCAGACGAATCTTCTAAACATCATCAGGATAAAAATCATGACGGCGGTTCGGCCTTTGAGGCCGGGCCGCTCTTTTTATCCCGGAAACGGCACGTACATCTTGCATCTTTGACGCTTTACTGCGATAATAGAGTAAAATCTGTTGTGGGAGGAGATCAACCATGAAAAAGAAATCCGTTTTACTGGCCGTGTGCATTCCCGTTGTTATGATCGCCGTGATCCTGATCGTCAATGCAGCCGGCATGGGGAACTTTACCGGAACGCTTTGGGCGCTGGTGCCGCCGCTTACCGCGATCGTTCTGGCACTGATCACCAAAGAAGTCTATTCTTCGCTGTTTATCGGCGTGGTACTCGGCGCACTGATGGCCGGAGGGTGTTCCTTTACGGGGACGGTTGACAAACTGGTCCTGGAAGGGATCACACAGTCCGTTTCGGATATCGCCGGGATCCTGGTATTCCTGGTGATCCTCGGCATCATCGTCGCTCTGGTGAACAAATCGGGCGCATCCAGAGCCTTTGGAGCCTGGGCGCAGACGCATATCAAGACAAAGATCGGTGCCGGACTTGCAACATTTCTGCTGGGTGTTCTGATCTTTATCGATGACTACTTCAACTGCCTGACCGTCGGATCCGTTATGGCGCCTGTCACGGATGCCAAGAAGATCAGCCGCGCAAAACTGGCGTATCTGATCGATGCCACGGCTGCACCGGTCTGTATGATCGCACCGGTCTCGAGCTGGGCGGCAGCAGTCGCAAGCTATGTGGATTCGGAAAAGTATTCGGATATCGAGCTGTTTGTCCGCGCGATCCCTTACAATTTCTATTCGATCTTAACGCTTGTATTCGTGATCGCTCTTTGTGTTCTGAATTTTGACTACGGAAAGATGAAAGAGTTTGAAAAGAAGGCACAGGAAACCGGAGATGTGGGGGCGCTTACGCTTTCTTCCGAGGAGGAGAGAACACTTCGCGTTGACGGTCCCGAGACGCCGGCGAAAGGAAAGCTCCTTGACCTGATCATCCCGATCGTTTTACTGATCGCATGCTGTGTCTGGGGGCTTTTGTATGTCGGTTTTCATGTGGACGGCGTTACGAACTTTATCCAGGCTTTTTCGGAAACCGATGCCTATCAGGGACTGCCCTGGGGCAGCGTCATCGCGCTTGTCTTAACGGCGATCTATCTGGTCTGCCGCAAGGTCATTTCCTTTGAAGATGCGCTTGCCTGCATCCCGAAAGGATTTGTTGCCATGGTGCCTGCGATCACGATCTTAACGCTTGCGACTTCCTTAAAAACGATGATCGATATTCTGGATGCCAAAGGTTTTGTACAGCAGACGCTCTCGGGCGCGCAGGGACTGCAGTGGCTGCTTCCCGCCCTGGTGTTTGCGGTAGCCTGCGTGGTATCGTTTGCAACAGGAACTTCCTGGGGGACTTTCGGTATTCTGATCCCGATCGTATGCGCGGTATTCCCTGAGACCAGCGACCTGTTTTTTGTCGGGATCTCTGCCTGCCTGGCCGGTGCAGTCTGCGGCGACCACTGCTCACCGATCTCGGATACAACGATCATGTCGTCAGCGGGCGCGCACTGTAACCATCTGGATCATGTTTCGACCCAGCTGCCTTATGCGATCAGCGTTGCAGCGATCTCGCTGGTCTGCTATCTCCTTGCGGGCGCGCTCGAACTGATCCGCCTGACCTGGCTGTCCATACCGCTTGGGATCGTTCTGGTAATTGCCTTCCTGTTCTTCATGAAGAAGCGAAGCACAAAATAGACCAAATTGTGTACCCTGCACAAAAGGAAAAAAGTCAATAGGGAAAAAGAAAAATAACGTTCGAAATTCGAAAAAAGATATCCACCGATTTTTCGGAGTGAAAAGTTGAAAAAATGGACTTATTCACGGAGTTATTCACATTATCCACAGGAAATAACGGGTATTTTTCTTAAAGAAGGCGAACGGACGTTTTGTGAAATATCACGGTTTATGTGTTTTTTGGGACCTTTTGCAACCACAGTCTTGGATGCAAAAGGTCCTTTGTTTCATAAAAAGTTTATGGAGATTAAAGGCCTCTTATGGTATACTGTTCTTGTAACAAAAGAGCACCGCGGCAGATCCTGCCGATGCTCAAAGGAAAGGGGTGACCGGCATGAAATTTACGATTGTTGGCAAGAACATTGACATTACCGAGGGACTCAAAAATGCAGTCGAGGACAAGATCGGTAAACTGGAGAGATATTTTACACCGGACACGGAAGTTCACGTAACCTTAAGCGTAGAGAAGGAAAGACAGAAGATCGAAGTCACGATCCCCGTAAAGGGTTCGATCATCAGATCCGAACAGGCAAGCAACGATATGTATGTTTCCATTGATCTTGTGGAAGAGATCATCGAGAGACAGCTGAAGAAATACAAAAACAAGTTGATCGATTCCAAACACGGTTCCTCGAATTTCAAGCAGGATTTTCTTGAGAAAGAATATTCCGACGAAGAGGAGATCAAGATCGTCCGTTCCAAACGTTTTGACATCAAGCCGATGTATCCCGAGGATGCCTGCATCCAGATGGAACTTCTCGGTCACAGTTTTTATGTATTCTGTAATGCGGAAACAGACCAGGTCAACGTGGTCTATAAGAGAAAAGGCAATACTTACGGATTGATCGAGCCGGAGATTTAGGAACAACCGGGGCAGGATCAACAGGTCCGTGATCTTAACAGGAAGGGGAACACCGGCGGTGGTTCCCTTTCTTTACGCGTGCCGGTGAGGTTCAAAGCGTACGCCGCTCCGGACCGGACTTCCCAAAACGATCATACAGACAAAAAGGAAAAGAAGATGAAAACAGGACTGACATTTGATACCGTGGCGCTTAACGATCAGGAAAATGCACTGGTCATCATCGACCAGACCAGACTTCCGAATGAAGAGGTGATCCTGAAACTGAAAACGCAGAAAGAGATCCATGATGCCATTTATCTGCTGCAGGTGCGCGGCGCACCGGCCATCGGCGTGGCAGCAGCTTACGGGATCTATCTGGCTGCAAAGGAGATTCGGACGGATGATTTTGATACCTTCCTGAAGGAATTCCGGGTGGCGAAGGAATATCTGAATGCATCCAGACCGACGGCCGTGAATCTGTCCTGGGCGCTGCGCCGGATGGAGAACGTTGTGCTATCCAATGCCGACAGGACTGTGGAAGAGATCGTGGGGCTTCTGAAAGAAGAAGCGGTGGAGATCCAGGAAGAGGATATCCGGATCTGCAGAGCGATCGGAGAACACAGCCTCAGTCTCATCAAAAAAGGCGACGGGCTGCTGACGCACTGCAATGCCGGGCAATTGGCAACCAGCCGTTATGGAACGGCCACTTCCGTGATGTATCTGGGGCAGGAAAAGGGCTATGACCTTCATGTCTATGCGGATGAGACCAGGCCGCTGCTGCAGGGGGCCAGGCTGACGGCTTACGAACTGAACAAAGCGGGGATCGACGTGACGCTGATCTGCGACAACATGGCTTCCACCGTCATGAAGCAGGGAAAGATCCAGGCCGTGTTTGTCGGCTGCGACAGGGTGGCAATGAACGGAGATGCGGCCAACAAGATCGGAACTTCAGGGGTGGCGATCCTTGCAAAGCATTACGGCATTCCGTTTTATGTCTGCGCGCCTTCTTCCACGATCGATGAGAAATTATCGGACGGTTCACAGATCCCGATCGAACAAAGGGACGGGGAAGAGATCACGACCATGTGGTATCAGCGGAAGATGACCGCAGACGGCGTGAAGACATACAATCCCGCGTTTGACGTGACGGATCATGAGCTGATCAGCGCGATCATTACGGAAAACGGGATCGCAAGGGCACCGTATACCGAATCCCTGCATAAGATGCTGTCCGGCACAAAAGGACACTGAAAATGCCGAAAAATGCTGAAAAATCCCGAAAAGTTCATAATTTATTAACAGTTGTGCGGATTGAATAACAGGGGTGTTTCTGTTAAAATAATCTTTGGCTTATTTTTCGATTGAAAACGGAGTGTTTTAAAAGTATATGAAATTAGTTGAAAAAATATTCGGAACCCACAGTCAGAGAGAACTGAAGCTGATCGCCGATACCGTGGACCAGGTGGAATCCTATCGTGACGCCATGATGGCGTTGTCTGATTCTGAACTTCGCGAAAAGACAAGAGAATATAAAAAGCGTTATGCGGACGGCGAAACGCTCGACGATCTGCTTCCGGAAGCTTATGCGACCGTCAGGGAAGCAGCCAGGCGCGTGCTGAAAATGGAGCACTACAGGGTACAGATCATTGGCGGGATCATCCTGCATCAGGGCAGGATCGCGGAAATGAAGACCGGTGAAGGTAAGACGCTTGTTTCGACGCTTCCCGCATACCTGAATGCGCTTACCGGCCGCGGCGTGCATGTGGTAACGGTCAACGATTACCTGGCAAAACGTGATGCGGAGTGGATGGGACAGGTGCATGAATTCTTAGGCCTTACCGTCGGCGTCGTGCTCAATGAGATGAAGCCTGATGAGAGAAAGGCTGCTTATGCCTGTGACATTACATATGTTACGAATAATGAGCTCGGTTTTGATTATCTGCGTGATAACATGGTGATCTATAAAGAACAGCTGGTTCTCAGGGATCTCTACTATGCCATCATCGATGAGGTGGACTCGGTTCTGATTGACGAAGCGCGTACACCGCTGATCATTTCCGGACAGAGCGGAAAGTCCACCAAGCTTTATGAGGTCTGCGACATCCTGGCCAGACAGTTAAAGCGCGGCGCGGATGTGGAAGATCTGACCAAGATGGATGCCATCATGGGCATCGAGCGGGAAGAGACGGGTGATTTTATCGTCAACGAGAAGGACAAGTTCGTCACGCTGACCGCAGAGGGTGTTCATAAAGTCGAGCAGTTCTTCCAGGTCGAGAACCTGGCGGATCCTGAAAACGTGGAGATCCAGAACAATATCATCTTAGCGCTTCGTGCGCACAATCTGATGTTCAGGGACCAGGATTACGTGGTCAAGGACGATCAGGTGCTGATCGTCGACGAGTTTACCGGCCGTATCATGCCGGGACGCCGCTATTCCGACGGCCTGCATCAGGCGATCGAAGCAAAAGAACACGTCAAAGTCAAACGCGAGAGCAAGACGTTAGCAACGATCACGTTCCAGAATTTCTTTAATAAATTTGAGAAAAAGTGCGGCATGACCGGTACCGCGCTTACGGAAGAAAAAGAATTCCGCGATATCTACGGGATGGACGTTATCGAGATCCCGACGAACCGGCCGGTTCAGCGTAAGGATCTGCAGGATGCGGTTTATAAGACCAAACGGGAGAAACTGCATGCGATCTGCGATGAGATCGAACGCGCGCATGCGACCGGACAGCCGATCCTGGTAGGTACGATCACCATCGAGGCATCGGAAGAGCTGAGCGCGATGCTCAGAAAGAGAGGGATCCAGCATAAGGTCTTAAATGCGAAATTCCATGAACTCGAAGCTGAGATCGTTGCGGATGCCGGTATTCACGGCGCGGTCACGATCGCGACCAATATGGCAGGCCGTGGTACGGATATCAAACTGGATGATGAAGCCAAGGCAGCAGGCGGACTGAAGATCATCGGTACGGAACGTCACGAATCCAGACGTATCGATAACCAGCTGCGCGGCCGTTCCGGACGTCAGGGCGACCCCGGTGAGTCCCGCTTCTTTATTTCCTTAGAAGACGATCTGATGCGTCTGTTCGGGTCGGAACGTTTGATGAACGTATTCAACACGCTTGGCGTTCCGGACGGTGAACAGATCGAACATAAAATGCTGACTTCTGCGATCGAGAAAGCGCAGATGAAGATCGAGAGCAACAACTTCGGTATCCGTAAGAACCTGCTCGAATACGATCAGGTCATGAACGAGCAGCGTGAGATCATCTATGCGGAACGAAGAAGAGTCTTAGACGGCGAGAGCATGAGAGACGTGATCTTCAGGATGGCTACGGATTTCGTGGAAAATACCGTGGACATGTGTATCGGAGACGATGCCGTGCCCGAAGAGTGGGATCTTGCGGAACTGAACCAGCACCTGCTTGCAACGGTGCCTGTTGAAGAACTGACCCATGAACGTGTCAAGGATCTTAAGAAAAAAGAATTAAAGCATATGCTCAAGGAAGAGGTCGTCAAGCTCTACGAGGCCAAAGAGACCGAATTCCCGACACCGGAACAGATCCGTGAACTCGAGCGCGTGATCCTCTTAAAGGTCATCGACCGCAAATGGATGGATCATATCGACGATATGGACCAGCTCAGACAGGGGATCGGCCTGCAGGCATACGGACAGCGTGATCCGCTCGTGGAATATAAGATGATGGGCTATGAGATGTTCAATGCCATGACCGATTCCATCAGTGAAGAGACCGTCAGAGTCCTGATGCATATCCGCGTCGAACAGAAGGTGGAACGTGAGGAAGTCGCCAAGATCACCGGTACCAATAAAGACGATTCCGCGCAGAAGAAGCCGCAAAAGCGTGAAAACGCAAAGATCTATCCGAACGATCCCTGCCCGTGCGGAAGCGGAAAGAAATATAAGCAGTGTCACGGCCGTCAGGGCGCAAAAGGATAAAACATGGTAGAACTGGATCAGATCAAACAGGAATTACAGACATACGAAGAGCCTTTACGGGAAGTGAAGGCTTCTTTGTCGCTGGATCATAAAAAGCAGCGCGTCGAGGAACTCGAGCGGGAAATGGAAGCGCCGGATTTTTGGGATGATGCGGAGCGCGCCCAGAAGATGACGATCGAGCTCAAGAGTTACAAGGACGTGATCGAAACGGTCGAGGGGCTTGAGCAGCAGTATGCGGACCTCTTCGAACTGATCGACATGGCTTATGAAGAAAACGATCCCGCGCTGGTGCCGGATATCCAGTCGGAATACGACACCTTTAAGACGACGCTCGAGGACCTTCGGATCAATACGCTTTTATCCGGAGAATATGATAAAAACAATGCGATCTTAAGGCTGAACGCAGGCGCAGGCGGCACGGAAAGCTGCGACTGGGCAGGCATGCTCTACCGCATGTATTCCCGCTACGCAGAGAAGAAGGGATTCTCCGTGGATGTGCTGGATCTTCTCGATGGCGACGAGGCCGGGATCAAATCCGTTACCTTCCAGGTGAACGGGCTCAATGCCTACGGATATTTAAAATCAGAGAAGGGCGTTCACCGTCTGGTGCGCATTTCTCCGTTTAACGCGCAGGGCAAGCGGCAGACCTCTTTTGTGTCGCTCGATGTCATGCCGGATATCGAAGAAGATCTGGATGTCGAGATCAATGATGACGATCTTCGGATCGATACCTACCGCAGTTCCGGCGCGGGCGGTCAGCATATCAACAAGACTTCGTCCGCGATCCGCATCACGCATCTGCCCACAGGGATCGTCGTGCAGTGCCAGAATGAGCGTTCCCAGTTCCAGAACAAGGACAAGGCCATGCAGATGCTGAAAGCCAAGCTGTACCTGCTCAAGCAGGAAGAAAACGCCGAGAAACTCTCCGATATCCGTGGGGATGTCAAGGAGATCGGCTGGGGCAACCAGATCCGGTCCTATGTGATGCAACCGTACACGCTGGTCAAGGATCACCGGACCAATGTGGAAGTCGCGCAGGTCGATGCGGTTCTGGACGGGTATCTCGATCCTTTCATCAACGGCTACTTAAAATGGATCTCGTCGTAAGGAAAAATCAATGCCTGAGCAAATAAACATACAAATAAAAAAACCGCTCCGGCGGTTTTTTTGTGCTTATTTTCCCTTGTCATACCCAAAAGGATGTGCTAGAATATCTTTCGTGCGAATACATGTGTTTTTGTGTGGCGCACAAACGGCGCAAAAGTTCGCGTGGACGAGACAGGTGACCGCATGGTAGAAACAAACAACTATTTCATCGTCAGAAAAAAAGCATTGCCGGAAGTCCTGTTAAAAGTCGTGGAGGCAAAATCGCTGCTTGAGAGTGAACAGGCGATCACGGTACAGGAAGCAACGGACCGTGTCGGGATCAGCCGCAGTTCCTTCTATAAGTATAAGGACGATATCTTCCGGTTTCACGACAATACCCAGGGCAAGACGATCACACTGACCTTTTCCATGGATGACAAGCCGGGGCTTTTGGCGGACCTGTTAAGGATCATTGCCCGCTACGGCGCAAATATCCTAACGATCCACCAGAGCATTCCGATCAATGAAGTGGCATCCTTATCGATCAGCGTACAGGTCCTTCCCACGACAGGGGATGTGGCGGGAATGATCGATGAAATGGAACAGCAGCCGGGCGTTCATCACGTCAAGATTCTTGCAAAGGAGTAAAAATATGGTAAACATAGCAGTACTCGGATACGGTACGGTCGGATCGGGCGTTGTGGAGGTCATCCGCACCAATCCGGACAGCATCAATAAGAAAGCAGGACAGGAGATCAACGTCAAATATGTTCTGGATCTTAGGGACTTTCCCGGGGATCCGGTGGAGAAGATCCTCGTGCATGATTTTGACATCATCTTAAACGACCCCGAGGTCAGGATCGTCGTAGAGGTGATGGGCGGCGTGGAGCCTGCTTATACATTTGTGAAAAAATCCCTTCTTGCCGGAAAGAGCGTTTGCACGTCCAACAAGGAACTGGTTGCAAAGCACGGACCGGAGCTGCTCGAGATCGCAAGGGATCAAAACATCAACTTTCTGTTTGAAGCAAGTGTGGGCGGCGGGATCCCGATCATCAGGCCCTTAAATTCTTCGCTGACGGCAGATGAGATCTTAGAGATCACCGGGATCTTAAACGGAACAACGAACTATATCTTAAGCAAGATGACGTCGGAAGGCGCTGAATTTGATGATGTTTTAAAGAAGGCACAGGAACTTGGCTATGCGGAGCGTAACCCCGAAGCTGATGTGGAAGGATTTGACGCCTGCCGCAAGATCGCGATCCTCTCTTCCCTGGCTTTCGGCGATCATGTGGACTTTGAGGACATCTATACGGAAGGGATCACGAAGATCACGGCTGTGGATATCGCCTATGCTAAGCAGATGCGTCAGGCGATCAAGCTGTTAGCTTCAAGCAAACGGGAAGGCGAACATTACTATGCGATGGTCGCACCGTTCCTGGTACCTCCGACACACCCGCTGTATGCGGTCAATGATGTGTTCAATGCGATCTTTGTCAAAGGAAACGTGCTCGGTGATGTGATGTTCTACGGAAGCGGCGCAGGGAAGCTGCCGACGGCCAGCGCGGTCGTATCGGATGTCGTGGATGCGACCAAGCATCTGGAAAGAAACATCATGTCATTCTGGAGCAGCAAAAAACTCGAACTGACGAAAGTCGATGAGGCGACCAGACGCTTTTTCGTAAGAACGAAGGGGTATCTTGAGAATAAACTGTCTGAGGTGGAAGACCTGTTCGGAGAGATCACTCCGGTCAGTGCACAGGGCGTGGACGGGGAATTCGGCTTTATCACGCCGCTTATGACAGAAGAAGCGTTCCATAAACAGTATCAGAAACTGTCCGATCCTTTGAACCGGATCCGGCTGTTATAAGAAATACAGGAAGGAAAGATCATGAAATATATCATTGTTCTGGGCGATGGCATGGCAGATGAACCTTTGGAGGAACTGGGCGATAAGACCTGCCTGGCCTACGCGAAAACACCTGTCATGGACAAACTGGCGCCGCTTTCCGAGATCGGACTTGTAAAGACGATCCCGGACGGGATGAAACCGGGGTCCGATACGGCCAATCTGGCGGTACTCGGTTATGATCCGAAGAAGTATTATTCCGGCAGGTCTCCGCTCGAAGCACTTTCGATCGGCGTTCCGATGAAGGATACGGATATCGCGATCCGCTGCAACATCGTAACGATCTCGGAAGAAGAGGACGTATTTGAAGAAAAGACGATCATCGACCACAGTTCCGATGAGATCAGCACGGAAGATGCGGCTGTGCTGCTGAAAGCTGTTTCTGATAAACTGCAGAGTGAGACCTATCAGTTTTATGTCGGAACAAGTTACCGGCATTGTCTGATCTGGGACAAGGGAGAAGTGGTCGAACTGACGCCTCCGCATGATGTTTTGGGACAGACCATCGGTCGGTATCTTCCCGAGGACGCAAATTTAAGGGAAATGATGAAAAAAAGTTACGGGATCTTAAAAGATCATCCGATCAATCTCGAGCGCAAAAGACAGGGCAAGAATCCGGCCAACTGCTGCTGGTTCTGGGGCGCGGGCACGAAGCCGATGCTGTCTTCCTTTACGAAGAAAAATCATAAAACAGGCGTAATGATCTCCGCAGTCGATCTTTTGAAAGGCATCGCGATCGGCGCCGGCATGAAGGTGATCAAAGTCGAAGGCGCCAACGGCGGGCTTCATACGAACTATGAAGGCAAGGCGGATGCGGCCGTGCAGGCATTAAAGGACGGGTTTGATTTTGCCTATATCCACGTGGAAGCTCCCGATGAAATGGGACACCAGGGGAGCGCCGGCAGAAAGATCGAGTCGATCGAATACCTGGATGAGAGAGTGATCGGACGCGTGGTGAGTAAGCTGGAGGAAGCAGGCATGGACTTCCGGCTGCTTGTGATGCCGGATCATCCGACACCGATCTGCAAGCGGACACATACGGCTGATCCGATCCCCTACATGCTCTATGATTCGACAGAACCGGGGACTCAGGGACTGCTTTACAACGAGGAAACGGGGAAAAACAGCGGGATCTATATCGAAAACGGTTATACGCTGATCGACCGGCTGTTTGAAAAATGACAATTCGTTGAATCTCATTCAACAATCAGATAGAAGGAGAAAAAAGATATGCTGATCGTAAAGAAGTTCGGCGGCACCTCTGTCGCCGACAAAGAGCGGATCATGAACGTTGCGAAACGATGCATCCGCGATTATCAGGCCGGGAATGATGTGATCGTTGTCCTTTCGGCTATGGGCAAGCAGACGGATGTGCTGATCGACATGGCCAAAGACATCAATCCGAATCCCGGAAGGAGAGAACTGGATATGCTGCTGACGACAGGGGAGCAGACCAGTGTGGCTTTAATGGCGATGGCCATGGACGTGCTGGGGGTACCGGCGGTTTCCCTGAATGCGTTTCAGGTGGCGATGCACACGACCAGCGCTTACGGAAATGCGAGACTGAAAAGGATCGATACCGAGCGCATCCGTCACGAACTGGATTCACGAAAGATCGTGATCGTGACCGGTTTCCAGGGTGTTAACAAGTATGATGATTTTACGACGCTCGGAAGAGGCGGTTCCGATACCACGGCCGTTGCGCTTGCGGCAGCCCTGCATGCAGACAAATGCGAGATCTATACGGACGTGGACGGTGTTTATACGGCAGATCCGAGGATCGTAAAGAAAGCGCGCAAGATGAAAGAGATCACCTACGACGAGATGCTCGATCTGGCGACACTCGGCGCGGGCGTTTTGCATAACCGTTCCGTGGAACTGGCCAAGAAATACGGCGTACAGCTGGTTGTCCGTTCCAGCCTGAATGAAGAAGAGGGTACAATCGTTAAGGAGGATGTAAAAGTGGAGAGAATGTTGGTAAGCGGCGTAGCAGCCGATAAGAATGTAACAAGAATATCCGTAGTAGGTCTGCAGGATAAGCCCGGTATGGCGTTCCGTATGTTCGATGCGCTTGCAAAGGCAAATATCAACGTGGACATGATCCTGCAGTCGATCGGTCGTGACAACAGCAAGGATATTTCTTTCACGATCCCGAGGGATATGACGGATGATGCTTTAAAGGCTCTGGAAGACAAGAAAGATGTGCTCGGTGCGCAGGAGATCAAATGCAAGACAAACGTTGCCAAGGTTTCGATCGTCGGCGCAGGCATGATGAGCAATCCCGGCGTAGCAGCCAAGATGTTCGAATGTCTCTATAATTCGAACATCAACATCAATATGATCTCCACATCGGAGATCCGCGTAACGGTCCTGATCGATGAAGCCGACGTGGAAAAGGCCATGAATGCCGTGCACGACAGCTTCGGGTTAGAGGACTAACAACTATTTATTTTGACAGATAATAGCCGCTCAGCAGGAGTTCCGAAATCTTGCCGGTAACATCATCATAGTCGATCTCGGCATCCATAACCACAAAGATGGCCTGATCGCTGACGGTAATGATCTGGATCTCCTGCATGGCGATCTGGTACTCCCGGTCGCTCAGGTCATCATAGTGGCTGACGGACAGGTCAAGGAACCGTTTTCCGTAATCACTCAGATCGATGGAAAACGCCGGGGTATCTTCCATCACTTCATCCGCGGTAGGATACCGCGGTATTTTTTTCTGATCGTTCAGATACAGACCCACGCTTTTTAAATTGACAGGATCATCAAGTGCGGCAAGGTAAGCATACTGGAGTTTTGTATATCCGGAAATGTCCAGATTCAGTTCGTTTTCCTGTGTGGCCCAGCTGGAGACAGTGTGATCCATCGTTTCATCTTCCGTTTCGACATCCGCCCTTTTGATGAGCAGATCCAACCGGTCACATTCTTTTGCCGTATGATGGGTCTCCAGATATTTTTTGTTCTGTTTGTCTTCGAGCAGATATTCATAGGCGGCAGCGGCACGGCTTCTTAAGTATTTGTCGCTTTCCGCCACGTTTTCCTGTGCGCTCAGATAGGCATCGATACAGAAAGACTGCACGGTGCGGGACAATCCGATGGCATTTGTGAACGGCAGCAGCGTTGCAAACAGGACAAAGCCCGCAAATACCGGTAAGAGAACCTGCATTTTGAATGATTTTTTCAAAAGAGAAATGAGATAGAGCACAATGGCCGTGATCTCAAACAGGATGAAGATCACGCCGAAATAACGCTTCGGCGTCAGGCCGTACTGGCGGATCCTGACAAAGACCGTATAGATCTGAAGCAGGACAAACGGCGCAAAGACCAGGGGCAGGATGCCGGCAATCCTTGAGATCGCGTCACGGGGCTCTGCTTCCGAAGGCTGTTCAGGCGCTCCGGCTTCCGCCAAATCTGCCGCGTTCGGTTCGTTGTTAACGGCTTCCGCAACCGCATGCCGTCTTGTCATGCCGGCACTCATGTATACGATCGGCATGGAAATTACAAAGAGCGCAGTCAGGATCGCATAGACGGAATTGGACGGAAATTCCCTTAAGATCAGGATCTTCAGCATATAGGCATAGATGATCACATAAGCGATCATGCACATGATCGTCATTACATAATGAACCAGCACATAAATGAATCCGTTGACTTCGCCGGGCTTTTCCGTAAAGCAGGAAATACAGCGCATGATGAAATATCCGCCAAGGAGCAGCATCAGAATGGGTAAATAGATCTTTTCAAAATCACCCCAAAGCAACAGTGTAAAGATCCCGGTCAGGGATCCCGTGCCGCTCATCAGGACGCTGAAGGTGATCCCCGCAAAAAACAGTGCGGAAAATACATGCGTGCAGTAGGAAGAAAACGAGTAAATCTCCGGGCGCCGGCTTAAGAAGTAGACACCCGTAAAGAACAGGATCGCAGCGATCCCGCATACGACAAGGATCACGCGGGTGGTGCCGAACAGGTCTCTGTAGAAGGTAAAAATATCATAAAACAGGATGTATTCGCTTTCGCCGGTCCCTAAAACAAGGGAGGATTGCATAAACGAAAAGAGAGCACCTGCTACGTGCACAGGGATCGATACATAGAGCGGCATGACCTTTTTTAAAGGGCTGCTCTCTATGCAGAACGCAAACAGACAGAACAGGACCGCCGTCAGGATGAACTGCACAAGGATCTGATTAAACGGCTCATTGCCTGCCCATCCCTTATTGAATACATCTGTCAGGAAGAAGGCATCCAAAAACGCAAGCAAGGTTCCGGCGCAGACCGTAAAGAACGTGACCGGATGCGTTGCAAACAGGGTTCCCACATATGAAAAAGTATTACGTACAAGTTTACCGAATTTACTCATGATGATTCTCCTTTAGAAAAAGTTCTGCTTCTATCCTACCATAGCCGGTCAAGAAATCAAATATTGCACGATACGGTGTCCTTTCTATTTTGAGGTTACTATAGTAATATAAAAATCAAACGATATGTTTAATGACGGATCATGATGAAAGTGTAAACCATATGGAGAAAACACCTGAAAATCTGTATCAGAAGGCAAAAAAGATCACCGGGCTGATCGATCATGCGGACCGTCAGCTGCAGAGCGTGACCGCGCTTCCCAAGGATGCGGTCAAAGCGGTAATGCAGGCGGAAAAACAGCTTCGTGCACTCGCCGTGGAAAACAGCCTGAAAAATATGCCTGTGGAAGAACTGGCCAAAGCAAAACTCGGGATCCGCGTGTCCGCATTGAAAAATGCCGGGATCAACAACATATACCGTTTGGTCAAGATGTCGCACAGAGCACTTGAGAATATCGACGGGATCGGCCCCAAATCGGCAGCAGCGATCCGTCATGTGGTCGATAAGATCGTAAAAAGCACACAGGAAAACACCCGGGTCCGGATCGATCCGGACAAGATCGGGGGACATGACGAGCGTCTGGTCAAGGCGGTCTATCACCTGCGAAAGATCATGGTGCTTAAGGACGCATCGGAAAAAGAGTACAGCGCAAAACATGTGCCGGTCAGGGAACTTTTGAAGGCAGCAGGGCCTGCGAAGCACTGGCTTACCTGGAAACTCTCGTCTTCTTCCAAAAAGAAAAAAGCATTGGACAGCCTTGCGGCATTGGAAACTATGCTAAATGACGGTTATACGGAAACCGCAGCCGGTTTATTTGCACAGAGCAAAGCCGTTCATAGAGCGGGCCGCGAGGAATATATCAAAGATTTTGAAAGAAACGCAGCAGGATATTACGCGACGCTTGAGAATGTTCTGCATGGAACAACTGCAGGGACAACTGTAGGGGCCGGCAAACGATCCGTCCAGGAAACGGCGATCAAAAACGGCCTGAGTGAAGAACTTGCGGTCGCGATCGGCAATGTGGAACTTGATCTCACCGGACTGTCCTGCGAATTAAGACCTTATCAGCATTACGGCGTGCAGTACATCCTGAATCAGGGAGCCGTGCTCTTAGGGGATGAAATGGGACTCGGCAAAACGATCGAGGCGATCGGATGCATGGTGGCGCTCCGAAACCAGGGGCAGTCGCGTTTCCTTGTGGTCTGCCCTGCAAGTGTTGTGGTCAACTGGATCCGCGAGATCACAAGGTTCAGTGATCTTAAGCCGCATAAGATCCACGGCAGTGAATGCGATCAGGCTTACGATATATGGAAAAGAACGGGCGGTGTCGGCGTCACGACATACGAAACACTGTCCAAACTGACGCTTGACGAAGAGAAGGAACTGTCCATGCTTGTTGTGGACGAGGCGCATTACATCAAAAATCCGAATGCGGCAAGGACGCAGAATGTCCTGCGTTTCAGAAGGAAGACCGGCAGGGCGCTTTTTATGACAGGAACCCCGATCGAAAACAATGTGGAGGAGATGTGTTTTCTGATCTCCTGCCTGCAGCCTGATGTGGCAAAGTCCGTGCAGGGAAGCACCAGTCTGGTCATGGCACCCGAATTCAGAAGAAAAGTGGCGACGGTCTATTTCAGAAGGACCAAAGAGGATGTTTTAAGTGAACTGCCGGAGAAGATCGAAACGGAAGAATGGGTGGAACCTCTGGCTGCGGAAGAACGGCTGTACCGCGGTTACGTTCTGAACGGAGAATTCGTCAAAATGCGCCAGGTGTCCTGGCTTATGGAAGACCTTTCCGAATCCGCGAAAGCAGTGCGCCTGAAAGAGATCGTGGAGGAAGCGGTCGCGATGAACAGGAAGATCCTTATTTTTTCGTTTTTCCTGAACACGGTGGATCGCGTAAGAGGCCTGCTTTCCTGTCCGGTGTTCGGCCCCATTACCGGCGCCGTGCCCGTGTCAAAAAGACAGCAGATTTTGGATGATTTTGAAGCATATGACGGGGGTGCTGTTCTGCTTAGCCAGATCACGGCAGGCGGAACAGGATTAAACATTCAGTGCGCGAGCGTGATCATCTTCTGCGAACCACAGCTGAAACCGTCCATAGAAAATCAGGCCATTGCGAGAGCCTACCGGATGGGACAGGTTCATACGGTCATGGTGCACAGGCTCCTGAATGACGATACGGTCGATGAGCGGATCTTAAACATCCTGCAGAACAAGCAGGTGCTTTTTGACAATTTTGCAGACATTTCCGAGAGCGGAAAAGAGAGCCTGATCAGTTCCGAAACGGTCAAAAAGATCGTGGAGGAGGAAAGAGCAAAGTATACTGATACCGGAAACGGTCCGTAATGGGCTGAAAAAGGGTTCCTCCGATTGCGAAAAAGGGTTGCCGGGTATATAATATATTTGTAGAAAAATGCAGTAAAATCAACGCTTGATCACGTTGTATATATTTGAGGAAAAGGAGGTGTCGATCATGATAAAAAGGTTACTTGCATTAGCCATGGTGTTTTCTATGACGATCGGAGCAACGGTTACGGCTTATGCTGCTGAAGAAACAGAACAGACCGAATCCGCATCCGGCGCCTCAGAAGAATCCGCACCCGCCTCTTCGGCAGAACCTGCATCTTCTCCGGAACCGGCACCCGCGCCTGCACCGGTCTCAGAACCGGCACCTGCGCCCGTAGCTCCTGTGAATGAAGCGGTCGCACAAACCGTAGCAGCGGGGAATGATGCATCCGCAAGTATCGCAGCGGCAACCGAAGCGGCTGCGTCGATCGGCATGACGCACGAAGTGGTCGTCACGGAGCTGGATCTTGGCACGGAGGTCATTCCGTATCTGAATGAAGCGGCCGTGTATATTGACGGCGGAACGCTTCCGGCTGCGGAGCCTGCCGGAGAAATGCTGCAGGAAGCAGAAGGAGCGGAAGGAACAGAAGAAGCGGAGGGGGAGCAGATCACAGGTGCGTTTGACGACCTTTCCGTTGCGCAGTCCATCATTGAGAAGATCGAAGAGGCCGATACATCTGATTTAGAGGAGAACCTCGAGGAAACACAAAAGGAACTGAATACCTTCAAAGAAAAGAAAAATGCTTCGAAGGAAAGCGCAGAATCCGCGATCGCAAATGCAGAGACAGCGGGTACCACGAATTCCAAAAAGGAAGCCGTGGAGGCAAAAGAACAGGCAGAGCTTGATCTGGAACAGGCGGAAGCCAATCTGAGTGATGCGACGGATGCCTATGATGCCGCCTGGAAAAAAGCGGACGAAGCACAGACAGCTTACGAAAAGGCTCTTCAGGAACAGGAAGAAGCCGAAAAGAAGATCGAAGAGGCAAAGAAAGCCTTGGAAAGCGCGCAGGAGAAATCCATAGCCGCGCAGAAAGCGTTAAAGAAAGCGCAGGACAACGCCGCAAAGATCGAAGAAAGAGTGGCCGAGCTGAAAGAAAGCCGCGACGAATTAAAGGCCATCCGTGACCAGTACTACGCGTCCATGGTCTATGCCTACAGAACGATGCTCGGAAAAGACGTTGTCTATGACGAAGAAGACGGCTCTCTGGATATTGAAGCAAACGCGCAGAAGGCGCTTGAAACCGGCAAGGCGGAGAAAGCTGCGATCTCGCCGGATAAAACAAGCATGCAGCTGAACCGTTATCTGGCAAAGCTTCTGATCGACTATATGATCCTTCACGATGAAAATGTAGATCCGGAAACAGCGAATCTGGTGTTCGGCGCCTATGAGAAAAATGCCGAATCCCAGAAAGCATCACAGGGCACCGTGTTTACGAACGCGCAGGGACAGGATCAGACAGTTGCGGAAGGGACCAAAAAGGACATCGACGGCAACACGGTCAGCGCCGGCGAGCAGCTTCAGTATTATGCCACAAAGAGCAAACAGAATGATGGCGGCAGGACCAACCGGATCAGAGTTACTTATAAGGACAAAGACGGTGTGGAACATGTCGAGTATTACAATTATATCTACAAATCCAAAAAGTACAAAGATGAAGTGGATATCCAGAACGGCATGGTGTATCTGGCGCTCGTGAAATACAATGATGAAACGGAAGCCTGGGAAGCGTCTGCTGTCGAGGATGAGAACAATTTTGATGATTTTACCGAGCTGACCAAAGCGCTCGAAGCGATCGAGGAATTGGAAAGATACGAACAGGCAAGGGCTGCGGTTGATGAGGCTGCGGAAAAAGTCACACAGCTGGAAGAGATGATCGCGGAACTCAGCATCGAGAGCCCGAGCAATTTAAGCAAGCTCGAAGATGCACTTGATCAGGCCAGAAAAGAACTTGATGATGCTTATGAGAAGAAGAATGAACTTGAAGAGGTCGTGGAGGAAGCAAGGAAGGCGGTAGCCGGCATCGACCTTTCCAGATTCGATGTACATTTTGTCGGCGATTATGACACGGAGGAAGCAAGCCCCGCAGCAGGAACTTCGCAGACACAGCCTGCTCCCGCGGAGATCACGGAAGCAGAGGAATTGACTCTTCCGACGATCCCCGTGGCACTTACACCGATGATCCCGCAGGTGACACCGATTTCCGGGATCACCGCAGAGTCGCCTTTCTCCAATATTACGCTGGCGGGTACCGTGCAGGAGACGCGCCCGCAGACAACCAATACCCTGCATTCCTATTACGGTTCCGTTATCCCGGATGCCATGACGCCGGACGGCGACAGCCAGGTTCTGGATGATCAGGAAATTGCGGGAGCAAAAGAAGCTCCGGTCGATGAAAAGAGCAGGAGCTGGTGGCTGTGGCTGCTGATTGCACTCGCAACCATCACCGGGAGCGTCGCGTTGAAGAAGAAGATCGAGCAGCTCGAAGCAAAAGACAAGACGTGATCTGCCGGATCCCTTTCATAACGAGCAGAGCAAATTGCCACCGTAACGGTGGCAATTTCTTTGTGTATATGGTGTTATATTGATTTTATCAATTGTATGTAAATAAATACAGAGTTCTCTGTTGAGTTTTTACGATGTATCCACTAGAATTTGAAATAGGCAATAAGGACATTTTTATAGGGAAACTGGAGGGATTGATAAAAATGAAAAAGCTACAAGTAATGATCTTTACGGTTAGTTTTATTTTGGCGGGGATTTGTCTGCCGCAGGCGGTGCAGGCAAGACAGCCTTCTACACAGGCTGAACTTGAGAAAGCAACGGCAGCCCTGCAAAAGGCGGAACAGGATGTCAGAAATGCATATGACTATCTTGACCTTTGTAAGGCAAATCTCGATGCAGCGATTGCATCGGGAGACAGTATCGCTATTTCGGCGGCTGATTTCGAACATAAGCGTGCGGGGTATATGGTAGACTGGACGGGCGATATGTATTTTAATGCACTGGCGTATCTGGATCATGTTAAAAGCAATATGATCGAGGAGGATATAAAGGAAAAATACACCAATACCGTTTATGCAAGAGGAGCCTTTGACCTTGCAAGAGCAGCTTATACAGAAGCGCAGAATCAGCTGAATGCATCGAATAATAAACTGGCTGAACTGCAAGTGAATATCAACAATATGAATGCTGCTCTTCCGACGCATCCGGAACTGCAGGCGCCGTTGAATGAAAGCATCGCTTTAATTCCGGTCATTCAGGCGGAGATCAGTCAGAAGACAGTAGCGCTGGAAGCTGCAAAGGCAGAGTACGAGAATAAGAAAGATGCACTGGAAGCATTGGGAAATGTGTATCTGACTCACGGAGAACATAAGGTGACAACTCATTTCTTCCCGCCTTACTATCCGGTTGAGAAGATCTGGTAAGGAAAAACTGATGAGCAGTCTATTCTGCTTCTGAAAGAATGCGGTCAAAATCATCCATGTAATCAAGCTGCCGGTCGGTCGCCTGCAGAAACTGTACATAGATGATCTTGCCGCTTTTTTTGTTTAGGATGATCGCCAGTTTTCCGGCCGCGGAATATCCTGACAGTCCCATGAAGCCGCCATTGAGAGTTCCGGAAAGGTCGTAGATCAGTGCCGGATTTCCGGCAACGGTGGCTTTCGAAGAATACGTTGCCTGACCGTTGTCGACAAAACGGTCGCAGAAAGATTCTGCCAGATCATCTCCGTCGTTTTTGAAAAGACTGCCGGAGCGGAATTCGAATGTTTCATAAAATAGCAGAGAAGACACATAGTCAGTCTGAACATCCAGAGATGCGAAGGCAAGACAGTCCTCCATATCATCAAAATCATCTTCAAAGTCGCAATAATGCTTTGGCACATAAAACGAGATCCCGTCGAGTGTAAAGTGCATGGATCCGTCCTGCTCTACCGTAATGGCGGGATCATGGGCAAGAACGGTTCTTGTCAGATATTCTTCAGGCTTTACGTCGATCCTTACAAACAGTTCCGCATTCCAGTTCGGGCTGTCTGACCGAAGCATCAGTTCGGAAAAATCATTCTCGTGTACGGCATCATAAACTTCGCAATGCATTTTGGAAAACTCGATGGAAAACTTTCCGTCTTGATATGTCCAGGGGCAGTCGAGTTCCGTGAATGTGGGATCGTAGCAATAATAGCAGGCAGAACCGTTTTCTGAGATCACGAGAATGTCGCTGTCGTTGCCCCGGTAGACGCCAACGGGAGAGGCATTTGAATCATTCTCTTTTTCCGGCTCTTCGGTATCCTTTGCAGGGGCGGGATCCTGCTTATCGGCGGTGACTTTTTCTTTTTTTACGACAGCATCTTCCTGCTGTTTGACATCTTGATCCTGCTTTGTGAAAAACTCGTCAACCTGTTTCTGAGGCCGGGCGGAAACGGTTTCACTGTTGTGGGAAATATCAGAAACAACCGGTGTCGAGCCTTCTTTTGCTGAGTGAAGATGCCTTGCCATTGTGATCCCTGCTATGAGAAAAAGAATTGCGATAACGGCAGCCGCAAGAAGCAGGAGCAGATGTTTTTTCTGCAGCATCAGCAGGGAAGAACGAAGACCCGAAGCACTACGGTAGCGGTCTTTCGGGTTCATGTTCAGGCACTTTCCGATGACCTTGGACAAGCGGTCTTTCGGAAGCGCCTTTGCATCCAGATCCCCGGTCAGAAGAGTCGTCATGAGAACCCCCATGGCATAAAGATCGGTCTGCGGTGTGGACTCGCCGAAACCGAACTGTTCCGGTGCGGCGAACCCCTGTGTGCCAAGCAGCCTTGTGTCGCGGTCCTTATTTGCCTGCATTTGTCTTGCAGCGTTCAGATCGATCAGTACCAGCCGGTCATCTTCTGTTAAGATCACATTGGACGGCTTGAGGTCCCGGTGAATGATGGCCGGCTGCATCCGGTGAAGGTCGGCAAGGATCGTACAGAGCATGATCCCGTACCGGATCACATCCGATCTGCGAAATGGCCCGTTTTGATCGAGCAGTTCCTGCAGGGTGCTTCCGGAAATGTATTCTTCGATCACGGTAAGTGTATGCGATTCCTGATCTTCCTGCATCGCATAGATGCGGGGCGTGTTTTTGACAGGGTGATCGGACAAAGCTTTGTAGACAGCCGGATTATATACTTGCATCACTTTTTTGACATAGAGTTTTCCGGTCGTTCTGCTCTGTACCAGAAAGACGTTATGGGATTCATGAAGTACGGACAGATCCGAGAATTGTGAGATGCTCATTTGTTCATCATTCATAACAGCTTTAGTATATCATAGCGCATACTACTGTTCAAAGCGTGCGATTTGTTTTATAATCAAGAAACAATCCCTGTTCGGATTGGTCACTAAGTACGGCATTGATAAGGAGAGAAGATGGAAAGATCAAAAGTTTATTTCACCGATTTCAGAACACGCCTGGAGGTGAGCCAGGGCGTAAAACTGCAGAATTTATGCAGGAAAGCCGGGATCGGCAACATTGATTTTGACGGAAAATTCGTTGCGATCAAGATGCACTTCGGAGAACTGGGGAACTTTGCCTATCTTCGTCCCAACTATGTCAAAGCCGTCGCGGATCTGATCAAGGAACTTGGCGGAAAACCGTTTCTGACGGACTGCAATACGCTTTATCCCGGAAGCCGCAAGAACGCTGTGGACCATCTGTACAATGCGGAGGTGAACGGCTTTAACAGTGTGACGACGGGCTGCTATGTGATCATTGCGGACGGACTGAAAGGAACCGATGAAGTGACCCTTCCCGTTCCGAACGGGGAACTCTGCAAGGAGGCCTATGTGGGCCGCGCGCTTTATGATGCGGACATTCTCATTTCGCTGTCGCACTTTAAGGGACATGAGATGACCGGCTTTGGCGGCGCGATCAAGAATATCGGTATGGGCGGCGGAAGCCGAGCCGGGAAAATGCAGCAGCATAATGAAGGAAAACCTTCCGTGGATCCCGCGTTATGCCGCAGCTGTAAACTTTGTGCAAGAGAATGCGGATCGGATGCGATCTTTTACGATACGGGGAAGGCTGTGATCAACCAGGAACTGTGCAAGGGGTGCGGCAGATGTATCGGCGCCTGTGCTTTTGATGCGATCCATCCGAATCAGGATTCCGCTGCGGAGTCGCTCTGCAAAAAGATGGCGGAATATACGGCTGCGATCGTAAACGGGAAACCGTCTTTCCACATCAGTCTCATCATGGATGTGTCGCCGAACTGCGACTGCCACGGCGAAAACGATGCGCCGATCCTTCCGAATATCGGGATGCTGGCAAGTTTTGATCCCGTTGCGCTCGATCAGGCCTGCGCGGATCTGGCGCTGGCGGCGGAACCGATCAGAAACAGTCAGTTAGGCGATAATTTAGCCAAAGAGGGCTGGCACCATCACCATGATCATTTCCTGGACAGCAATCCGAACATCCGTTGGAAAGAGACATTGGAACACGGGGAGAAGATCGGGCTTGGCACCAGGGATTATGAACTGGTCAGAATGTAGGAAAAGTCCCAAAAAGCGTGCATTTTTACGCATGATATGGTAAAATGTCTGTACCAGTGGAGGAATTACCATGATCGGCGGGATTGGATTCGGATATAACCCTTATAATCTGAATACGACAGTGCACAAACCGGTGACGGTGAAAAACCCCGGGGAATCCATGCAGGTCAGCCCGGGCCGCAAATCGTCGCCCGCGGAATGCGAAACCTGCAAGAACCGGAAGTATCAGGACGGTTCGGACGAGATGGTATCCTTTAAGTCCGCTGCGCATATTTCTCCGCAGGCATCCGCTTCGCGTGTGATGGCGCATGAGATGGAGCATGTTTCCAATGCCTATACAAAAGCGGCTAAAAACAACGGAAAAGTGCTGCAGGCTTCCGTGACACTGCAGACAGCGATCTGCCCTGAATGCGGGAGAGCCTATGTTTCCGGCGGAGAGACCAGGACTTCGATCCAGTACGGTGATGAGAAGAATCCGTACCAGCAGAACAGAAAATCAATGGACAGGGATGCACTTGTCGGAGCAAATGTGGATCTGGCGGTGTGATTTTTATATATGGAATACTATTCGAGTGACGGGCTGAAAAGAGCCGCAAAAGAAAAACTGGCGTATCAATCCGGGGTCGCGATCGGTGCCTATCTGGTACGGGCTGCGATCCTGTTCGGTTTTTTCATGATGGTCGTTTTTGCGCTGATGGGGACACTGTTTCAGCCGATGTTTAATATGCTGAGCAACGTGGATATGGCGACGGATCCTCTTACGGCGCAGAAGCAGATGCAGGAACAGATGATCATGATACAGGATATGATGATGAAGCCGCAGTTCATGATCTTATCCGGTCTTGTTTCGGCGATCGTCGGTGCGCTTGCGGCGACACTTTCTACAGGGTATTCCCATATCTGTCTGAAGATCTCGCGCTCCGGGACGGCAAAGATCTCGGATCTGTTTTTTGTATATCGTAACAATCCGGACCGTGTGATCCTGCTGTATCTGCTGATCTTTATCGTGCAGACGATCATCGGCCTGCCCTCCGATCTGGTCGCATATTTTGCGTCACAAAATCCCGGAAGCGGCGGGCTGTTGCTGCTCAATAACATTCTGCTGATCGCCAATTACATTGTGTCCTATATCTTCTCGCTGATGGTCTCGCAGGTATTTTTCCTGTATCTGGATGATACGCAGAAACCGACGCTTCAGGTATTCTCTGAAAGCATGGCGCTTATGAAGGGCCATAAGGGAAGGCTGTTCTATCTACAGATCAGTTTCATCGGCTGGCTCATTCTCGGTGTCCTGACATTCGGAATGCTGCTGATCTGGGTCGGCCCGTATATGGAGGCAACCTATGCCGAGTTTTACAGAAATCTGAAGAAAGAGCCGCTCTATGTGGCAACACAGGGGTATTCGGAAGAGGCTTTATAAAATATTCATTTGTCTTTGCACCTGCCGGATGTTATCATGGATACCGGCAACAGAAAAGGAGAACAGGCTATGTCGAAAAAAGAATGGAAAGAAAGCGGCACGGAACTTGGGCATGCATTTAAGACATTCGGAAAAACATTCTTACGTTCCGTAGATACCACTGCGGATAAGATTTCGGATTTTGCGGAAGATGCGGTATCTTCCGACCCGAACAGGGATGTCGTACAGCCGCAGCCCAACAGCACGGTTTACAGTGACGGAAGCTGGAAAAAGGTTGGAAAAGAACTCGGATCCGGTTTCTTAGGGATCGGAAAGACGATGCTGCATACGGTCGGTCTGGAGACCGTGAGCGAGGGCGAGAAAAGAGCCAATGCTGATCAGGCCTCGCAGGATCCCGGCAACGGGCAGGTTCCGCCACAAAACGGCAGCGGGGAATAATCGCAGGATCTAAATAAATATCATAACTAAGCAATTGTCTTCGGGGCAGGGTGAAATTCCCGACTGGCGGTACAGTCCGCGAGCACATAAGTGCATGATTTGGTGAGATTCCAAAACCAACGGTAGAGTCCGGATGAGAGAAGTCAGAACGATAAAGATCGATACGGTCTTTGTTGATATGCCACCGGCAGGACAATCTTGCCGGTGTTTTTTATTTTTTATCATCAGGAGGATATAAAAATGAGCAACCTGTTTCAAATGAAAGAACTGTTTCAAAACGTCAGGGAAAATCTGTCGTTCATCGGGGTAAGCCTGATCGTCGTTGCCTGCGTGATCGTGTTGGCCATGGTCAGCGAAAAGTTCATCGGTCTGAAAAAAGATGAACGAAGCCGGGTGAGACGGAACGTGTTTATCGGTGTGTTTTCTGCGATCTCTGCGGTGCTGATGCTGCTTGAGATCCCGCTTCCGTTCGCGCCGCCGTTTTACAAGATCGACTTGAGCGAGCTCCCTGTACTGATCTGCGGGTTTGCCTACGGACCGATGGCCGGGGTGATCTCGGAATTTCTTAAAGTGCTGTTAAAGCTGCTGATCAAAGGAACATCGACCGCCTTTGTCGGAGACCTTGCAAACTTTATTGTTGGTTCGACCATGATCCTGCCGGCAACGATCATTTATCATGTGAAAAAATCAAGAAAGACCGCACTGATCGGCATGGGCGTCGGGATCCTTGCCATGACGCTCTTCGGAAGCTTTTTCAACGCCGTCTACCTGCTCCCCACATTTGCAAAGCTGTTCGGCATGCCGCTTGAAGTGATCATCGACATGGGAACGCAGATCAATCCCAGGATCACCGGTGTGACAAGCTTTGTGTTCTGGTGTGTGGTTCCTTTTAATCTCTTAAAGGGCCTCGTGGTCTCCCTGCTGACGTTTCTGGTGTACAAAAGACTGAGTCCGCTGATCCATAAGGTTCAACAATGATCCGGTTGAAAAGCGATCCTTTACCATGCTATAATATTTTATGTATGTGGTCATGCCGGTTACACAAGATATGGGTGTATCCGGCCTGATGTCATACAACGTATTGATCCATGGCACAGAAAGCGGGAAATCCGGATGAAGATCGAATTTGATGTCAAAATGACGGTTGCAAAACTGTATGATTACATGCTTTATCATACATTTCACGGCATGCAGGGACTGCTCGGCGAGATCGTCGGGGTACTTCTGATCATCGGTTTTGTGATCACAGAACCGCACAAGTGGATCTATCTGATCTGCGGGTTGATCGTGATCTTTTATCTGCCGGTTGCCCTGCTCATTAATGCGATCAGGCAGATCCGTCTGCAGCCGGCTTTTCAGGACGTGCTGCATTATGTGCTTTCCGACGAAGGGATCGAAGTGCATCTGGGAGATCAGGTTGATTCACAGCCGTGGGAGTCTGTGCACAAAGCAGTCTGCACAGGCAAGAACCTGATCGTTTATACCAGCAAGAACACGGCATCCCTGTTTCCGAGAGCCGACCTTGGCGATCAGGAGGTGGCGGTGATTGAGATGATCAGCACCCACGTGGATCCCAAAAAGGTAAATTTAAGAGTCTGAACATACAGGGCAGAAAAATGATCAGGGAAACCTACAGTACAGAGGAAACATATGCGTTCGCCAAAGAGCTTGCGGACAAAGCGCATCCCGGAGAGGTATATGCTCTGATCGGAGACCTTGGCGTCGGGAAGACGGTTTTTACACAGGGATTTGCCGCGGGGCTCGGGATCACGGAGCCTGTTAACAGCCCGACCTTTACGATCCTTAAGATCTATGAAGAGGGAAAATATCCGTTTTACCATTTCGATGTCTACCGGATCGGCGATGTGGATGAAATGGACGAGATCGGTTACGAAGACTGCTTCTACGGAGACGGAGTCAGCATGGTGGAGTGGGCCGACCTGATCAAAGAGATCATGCCTGAGAATACACATCGGATCGTGATCCGAAAAGATATGGCCAAGGGAACCGACTATAGGTCGATATCGGTTGATGAACCGGAATAAACCCCGCAGGAAATCGGACTTAACAACATGAAAATACTGGCAATCGATTCTTCCGGCCTGGTCGCAAGTGTTGCGCTGCTGGAAGATGAACAGGTTATAGCCGAATATTCGATAAACTATAAAAAGACGCATTCCCAGACGCTGGTCCCGATGCTCGATGAGATCAGGAAGATGACGGATCTGGACCTGACTACGGTCGATGCGATCGCCATCGCAAAGGGACCCGGAAGTTTTACGGGACTCCGGATCGGGTCCGCAACGGCCAAAGGACTTGGACTCGCGCTTGAAAAGCCGCTGATCCCCGTAGGGACGGTCGAAGGCCTTGCCTATAATGTCTGGGGATATCCGGGGCTTGTCTGCCCGATCATGGATGCCAGAAGAGCGCAGGTCTATACCGGGATCTACCGCTTTACGGACGGATCTTTTAAGATCTTGAAAGACCAGTGCGCGGTCTCGGTAGAGGAACTGGTCGGCATCTTAAACGGCATGGGAGAACAGGTCCTGTTTCTGGGGGACGGATGCCCGGTATACCGGGAATTGATCGCATCTTCCATTCGTGTGCCTTTTGCATTTGCGCCTGCCAATATGAACCGGCAGCGCGCCGCTTCGCTCGGTGTGCGCGCCATGGAATTATACAGGGAAGGCATTACGGAAACAACCGATGAGCACCGGCCGGAATACCTGAGAATGTCTCAGGCGGAACGGGAATCGATGCAGAAAACGCCGCTTCAGGATGCAGGGAGTGCGAACGGACAGTAAGATGGATACGGTGCAAGACAAACTGACGATCCGCCCGATGACGGACGAAGATGTCCCGGCGGTTTCGAAGATCGAAGAGGACACGTTTTCCATGCCCTGGCATCCGGATGATTTTCGCCAAATGATCCGTGAGGACAACATGACCTATCTGGTGGCAGAACTGGATGGGAAGATCATCGGGGGCGCGGGGCTGCGCAATATTCTCGGTGATGGAGAGATCACAAACGTTGCGATCCTTTCCGGACACCGCGGCAAAGGTTATGGAAAGCAGCTGGTCGCAGCCTTACTGCAGGCGGGAGAGGAACTTGGCGCAAAAGCCTTTACGCTGGAAGTAAGGATCAGCAATGCACCGGCGATCCGCCTGTATGAAAGCCTCGGTTTTGTGTCCGAGGGGATCAGACCGGGCTTTTACGAGCGCCCGAGGGAAGATGCCCTCATTATGTGGAAAAGATAGGTTACGGAGATACAGAACATGTTAGACGTATGCTTGCTGGGTACGGGCGGAATGATGCCTTTACCCCGCAGATGGCTTACATCCTGTATGATGAGATATAACGGCAGCAGCATCCTGATCGACTGCGGGGAAGGGACCCAGATCGCCATGAAAGAAAAGGGCTGGAGTCCGAAACCGATCGATATCATCTGCTTTACGCACTTTCATGCGGATCATATCAGCGGTCTGCCGGGGCTTCTGCTTTCCATGGGAAATGCGGAACGCACGGAACCGGTCACGATGATCGGACCAAAGGGTCTTTCCAGAGTGGTAAGCGCGCTTCGTACGATCGCGCCGGAACTGCCGTTTGAGATCAACTTTCTTGAGATCAGCGACCCTTTTGCAAGCTTTGATTTTGACGGATTCCGTCTGGAAGCTTTTAAGGTGCAGCACAACATGGTCTGCTATGGCTACAACATGCTGATCGGCCGTGCGGGAAGGTTTGATGCGGACCGCGCGAAGGAACAGCAGATCCCGCTGAAGCTTTGGAGCGTGCTGCAAAGGGGAGAGACCGTCGAGGCGGACGGGAGGGTCTTTACCCCGGATATGGTGCTCGGACCCGAGAGAAAAGGGATCAAGCTGACCTATTGTACCGACAGCCGTCCGGTCGCTTCCATTGCCGAGCATGCTAAGGACGCCGACCTGTTCATCTGTGAAGGGATGTACGGCGAACCGGGCATGGAAGAGAAGGCAAAAGAGCATAAACATATGACATTTTACGAGGCGGCTGACCTTGCAAAGAAGGCCGGGGTAAAGGAACTCTGGCTGACGCATTACAGCCCGTCTCTTGTAAACCCGGGCCAGTATCTGGACGAAGTCAGAAAGGTCTTTTCCAATACGCATACCTGCAAGGACGGCAGAAGCGTGGAACTGAGTTTTGAGGAATCATAAATGGTAGCTGCAGGGAGGAGCGCGGTGGATAAGCGCAACCTGAAGAATTTCATCGTGTTGATCATCGTGGCGCTGCTGATCGTGGCGGCTTTCCTTCTGATCGCCAATCGCGGCAGTAAACGTGATGAATCCCCGCTTGCAAGGACTGCCGTGGAAGAAGTCCTGGACAGGGATCTTTCGCGGAACTACCCGGCAACACCGAAGGAAGTCGTCAAGTTTTACAGTGAGATCACGAGGTGCTTCTACGGAGAAGAATATACGGATGACCAGCTGGTCGCTTTGGCGGACCAGTCCCGTATGTTGTTTGACGATGAACTTCGCGCCAACCAGACCGATGAGCAGTACCTGATGAACTTAAGGACCGTGATCGAAAACTACAAAGAAGAGAAGCGCTCCATCTCAAGCTTTTCCGTCGCCAGTGCTTCGGACGTGGATTACCATGATTTTAAGGGTGACAGATGGGCCCGCCTGATCGCGATCTATACGATCAAAACGAATCATGCATTCAATACCAGCAAAGAGGAATACCTGCTCAGAAAAGATGCGCAGGGACACTGGAAGATCTTTGGCTGGAGAGTGATCGAGGAAGCGGCGATCGAATAAAGTTCCGGAAGAGGAGACAGATCATGCAGGACAAACTGATCCTGGGAATCGAGAGCTCATGCGATGAGACTGCGGCGGCCGTTGTGAAAGGTGGCCGCACTGTTTTGTCCAATGTGATCTCTTCCCAGATCGATATTCATACATTGTACGGCGGCGTGGTGCCGGAGATCGCATCGCGCAAGCATACCGAGCGCATCAATCAGGTGATCAGGCATGCGCTTTCGGATGCGCACGTTACGCTGTCCGACATCGATGCCATAGCCGTAACCTACGGGCCGGGGCTTGTCGGTGCGCTTCTTGTCGGCGTCGCGGAGGCAAAAGCCATCAGCTTTGCCACCGGGATCGATCTTGTCGGCGTGCACCATATCGAAGGACATATCAGCGCCAATTATATCGAACACGCGGATCTGGAACCGCCGTTTTTGTCTCTCGTAGTTTCCGGCGGCCATACGCATCTGGTCAACGTGACCGGTTTCGGGGAATATGAGATCTTAGGCCGCACCAGAGACGATGCGGCCGGGGAAGCCTTTGATAAAGTCGCAAGGGCGATCGGCCTGGGGTATCCCGGGGGACCCAAGATCGATAAAGTCGCAAAAGAAGGAGATCCGGATGCGATCGCCTTTCCGAGAGCCCATGTCAATGCCTCCGCTTACGATTTCAGTTTCAGCGGGTTAAAATCAGCCGTGCTCAATTATCTGAATTCCTGTGAGATGAAAGGTGAACAGATCGTTGTCGCGGATGTTGCGGCATCCTTTCAGAAAGCGGTCGTGGATGTGCTGGTGGAAAATTCCATGCTCGCATGCAGAGAACATGGCGCTAAGAAGTTCGCGTTAGCGGGCGGGGTCGCTTCCAATTCCGCGCTCCGGAAAGCCATGCAGGAAGCCTGCGACAGAGAGGGGATCGGCTTCTACATGCCTTCTCCCATCTTTTGTACCGATAATGCGGCCATGATCGCCGTGGCCGGATATTATGAGTATGAAAAAGGGGTTCGTAGCGGACTGGACTTAAATGCCGTACCGAATCTTCCGCTCGGGACGCGCTGAAGGGTTTTGAAACCGAATACGGAAAAAGAATATGAAGAATGAAAAACGTCTGGCTGCGATCGTTCTGGCAGCAGGAAAAGGAAAACGCATGGGATCGGATCTTCCCAAACAGTATCTGAAACTTTTGGGGAAACCCGTGCTCTGGTATGCGCTGAAAGCTTTTGAAGACAGCTTTGTCGACGAAGTGATCCTTGTGACGGCAGAAGAGGAGATCGGATATTGCCAAAGAGAGATCGTTGAGCGCTATGATCTTAAGAAGGTCACAAAGATCGTTGCCGGCGGAAAGGAACGCTATCATTCCGTGGCAAATGGTCTTGAGGCCGCAGACTGTGACTATGTTTTTATCCATGACGGGGCAAGGCCGCTTTTGGATGAGGAGATGCTGTCCCGCCTGTTTTCGGAAGTGAGGCAGCACGGAACGGCCATTGCAGCGATGCCGGCAAAGGATACCGTAAAGATCGCAGATGATGGGGGCTTTGCGATCAGTACGCCGGACCGCAGCCATGTCTGGCAGATGCAGACGCCGCAGGTCTTTTCCTATCAGCCGATCAAAGAAGCCTATGAAAAGCTGCTGGCATCGGAAGAAGAACTGATACAGAAAGGCATTTCGGTCACGGACGATGCGATGGTCATGGAAACCTTCGGCACCCTGCCGGTAAAACTGGTCACGGGAAGCTACAGGAACATCAAGATCACAACGCCCGAGGACCTTAAGATCGCCGAAGCGTTTCTGAACGCTCCCTCTGAAAAATAACCCGTATCGGCCAATATGACGAAAAATGAGGAGATACCGAATGAAACCGGGATCAAAAGCATGGACCGTTAAATATACACTGTTGAACGCGACTTATTTCATCGCGTTTTGCACCGTGCATGCCTATGCTGCGGTATTTCTGCTCGCGCACGGTTTTTCCAACACGGAGGTCGGGATCCTGCTGGCGGTCGCAAACATCGTTTCCGCGATCGCACAGCCCCTTGTCGCTTCGCTGATCGATAAACCGGGTCCGATCACAAACAGAGGCTTTGTCGCTTTTTCCGTGCTCGTGATCCTGTTGGGATCGGTTCTTTTGATGTTCATAGAAAGTAACAAGGTTTTGATCTTTGTGATCTATGCCATGATCTATATGATCCAGTTTGCTTACCAGCCGGTTATGACAGCGCTTTGTTTTGAATATCAGAAGGCAGGCTGCAACATCATGTACGGATTGTCGAGAGGTTTGGGATCGGCGAGCTTTGCCGTTACTTCCGCGCTGATCGGCGGCGTGGTCGAAAGAGAAGGCGTGTTTGTACTTTTGATCGTGAATGCGGTTTCGATGGCTGCTGCCGCGATCATCATCCTGTTCTTTAAAAAGCCTGACGGGACGGCAGCAGAAACGGATGACAGCGGTGAGCCGGGTGCCGGCGGGAATGCGCAGGGCGGCAAGGCACACAACAACTTCTTCGAGTTTGTAAGACTCTATCCGGCGTATTCCCTGTTTTTGCTTGCCACGATATGCTTCTTCTTTGCGCATAACATGATCAACGATTTTATGATCCAGATCATCCGGCCGCTTGGCGGCGCGGAAACACAGTTCGGTTATGCAACATTTCTGCAGGCGATCCTGGAACTGCCGGTCATGGCGCTTTTTACACTGATCTTAAAAAAGATCTCAGCCAAAAACCTGCTGCTGATCTCGGGTGTCGCGTTCCTGATAAAGACAGCCATTCTGATCTTTGCAAAGAGTATGACGGCCCTTTATGTCAGCCAGTGTTTCCAATTGTTCGCCTATGCCGTGTTCATTCCGGCTTCGGCATATTATGTCAGTGAGACTATGGAGGAACTCGACCAGGTCAAAGGCCAGGCTTTTATCACGACGGCGATCACGGTTGGCGGAGTCTTTTCCAACTTCATATGCGGCAGGATCCTGGACGGTCTTGGCGTCAAGCCGATGCTGCTTACCGGCACGGCTGTAAATGCCGCCGGCGTTGTGATCGCATTCATTGCATTCTGTTTCCTGAAGAGAAAATCAAAAAGGATGTGTTGACATCCTTTTTTTATTGTGTATAATGATAAATGAACATATGAATAAATGCTCATATGTTGAAAGCAAACCAATTCATCACAGGAGGAAACCGAAAAGATGAAAAAGACATACAAGATCGAAGTCGACTGCGCAAACTGTGCCAACAAAATGGAAGAGGCCGCTAAGAAGACGGACGGCGTCAAAGACTGCAGCGTGAATTTCATGGCGCTGAAGATGAACGTGGAATTTGAGGACGGCGCCGACGAAAAAGAAGTCATGAAGGCCGTTGTGAAGAACTGCAAGAAAGTGGAAGACGATTGCGAGGTCTATTTGTAAGATGATGACGAAGAAGCAGAAAAAGGTACTGATCCGGATCATTGTTTCGACAGTCCTGCTCGTCGGACTTGAGATCGTATTCCGGTTTGTGGAAGTAAACCCCTATATCAGGCTTGCGTTATATTTGATCCCCTATTTTGTGATCGGATATGATATCCTTAAAAAGGCAGGGAAGGGGATCCTGAACCGGCAGGTGCTGGACGAGAACTTCCTGATGGCCGTTGCAACGATCGGCGCGATCGCGCTGCAGGAATACCGGGAAGGCGTCGCCGTTATGCTCTTCTATCAGATCGGCGAGTTCTTCCAGTCCTATGCGGTCGGGAAGAGCCGCAGGAACATTTCGGACCTGATGGATATCCGCCCGGATTACGCGAATCTGGAAATGGACGGTGAGGTTACAAAAGTCGAACCGGATGAAGTGGCGATCGGCGGCGTGATCCATGTCTATCCCGGTGAGAAGATCCCCATTGACGGGATCGTGACGGAAGGGGAATCGACTTTGCATACGGCAGCCCTGACCGGCGAAAGCGTTCCGAGAAGAGTGATCGCAGGCGATGAGGTGATCAGCGGCTGCGTCAATATTTCCGGGATCCTGAAAGTAAGGACCACGAAGGAATTCGGAGAATCCACGGTTTCGAAGATCCTTGACCTGGTGGAAAATGCCGGTTCGAAAAAATCACGGTCCGAGAACTTCATCACGAAATTTGCAAAGTACTATACGCCCGCGGTCTGCATCGGGGCGCTGATCCTTGCTTTGATCGTACCGACGATCCTGCTTCTGATGAAACAAGAAGTATCCTATGGAGACTGGATCTACAGGGGACTTACATTTTTAGTCATCAGCTGCCCGTGCGCACTGGTGATCAGCATTCCGCTGACATTTTTTGCCGGGATCGGCGGAGCCTCGAAGGCAGGCGTTCTGATCAAGGGCTCCAATTATCTGGAGGCGCTTTCCAAAGTCAGAACGGTGTTGTTTGACAAGACCGGAACCGTCACACAGGGCGTTTTTGAGGTGGTCGGGATCCATCATAATGAGATGGAAAATCAAAAGCTTCTGGAATATGTGGCCCTGATCGAAGGCAGAAGCACACATCCGATCGCAAAGAGTATCGTGGAGGCGTACGGCGGAAGCCTTGATTTTGACCGCGTGACGGACTTAAAAGAGATCAGCGGGCAGGGTGTTGCAGCGCTCGTAGACGGGACCGCTGTGGCAGCAGGAAATGCCAGACTTATGGATGCGCTTGGAGTTCCTTATATTTCCTGCCATCATCCCGGAACGATCGTGCATGTGGCGATCGATAACAAATATGCCGGACATATCCTGATCTCCGATATCTTAAAACCGACTTCCAAGGAAGCCATGAGAGGTCTTCGGGCTGCGGGCGTTAGAAAACTCGTGATGCTGACCGGTGACATGGAGACGGTGGCAAAAGCGGTTTGCGAAGAACTCGGAGCGGATGATTTTTGCAGCGACCTGCTTCCGGAAGGAAAAGTGGAAAAGGTGGAAGCGTATCTGCATATGCAGAATAAGGGAGAAACGCTTGCGTTTGTCGGAGACGGGATCAATGATGCACCGGTTCTGACCAGGGCGGATATCGGGATCGCCATGGGGGCGCTCGGAAGTGATGCCGCGATCGAAGCGGCGGATGTGGTACTGATGGATGACGATATGCTGAAGGTGGTGCAGGCCAAAAAGATTGCCATAAAATGCATGCGGATCGTCTATGAAAATATCGTATTTGCGCTGGCTGTAAAAGCGCTTTGCTTATTGCTCGGTGCACTCGGCATCGCAAATATGTGGCTCGCGATCTTTGCGGATGTCGGAGTAATGGTGATCGCCGTTCTGAATGCGATCCGTGCGCTCCGTGTCGCGAAAGTCTGAAGGAGGAAAAGACATGATCAAAGACGACAACATCCTGTACGATCTTGCGGAACTGTTCAAGGTGTTCGGCGACTCGACAAGGATCCGGATCCTGTTTTCGCTGTTTGAAGAAGAGCGCTGCGTCAGCGATATCGCGCAGACCCTTTCCCTCACTCAGTCGGCCGTTTCCCATCAGTTAAAGATCTTAAAACAGAGTAAACTGATCCGGAGCAGACGGGACGGAAAACAGATCTATTATTCCCTTGCGGATGACCATGTGCGATCCATCATCGGACAGGGCCTTGAGCACGTGGAAGAATAAATAACTAGGGAGGTTACAAGATGGCTTTACTGGAAATGAATTATCTGTCAAAATCACTCTTCCGCACGGTACCGGTGTACGTGTATCTTCCTGCGGACAAGATTTCCTTTGAGGACATGGAGTATTCCATGAAAGAGGGAGAGAAGTTCAAAACACTCTACCTTCTGCACGGCCTGCTCGGAAATTATACGGACTGGGTCTGCAAGACGAGGCTGACGCAGTTTGCGGAAGAAAAAAACGTGGCGGTCGTGATGCCTTCGGGGGACAACGCGTTTTATGTGGACAGCCTGGTGCCGAGCAATGACTACGGCGCATTTATTGGAGAAGAACTGGTACAGATCACAAGAAAGATGTTCCCGCTTTCCGATAAAAGAGAAGACACCTTTATCGCGGGTCTTTCGATGGGCGGTTTCGGGGCCGTCAGAAACGGGATCCGGTATGCGGAAACATTCGGATATGTTGCAGGGCTTTCCGGCGCGTATGATGTCCTGACGGAAGAAACGGACGGATCGGAGCACAGGATTTTCGGAAAATACTTGAAAGAAATACAGGATACGGACAGGAACCCGAAGGTTGCTTTGGAAGATCTCATCAAGCGCGGCGCTCCGCTGCCTGCATTTTATCTTGCGTGCGGCAGTTCCGACCAGTTGCTTGACAGCAGCTTAAACTTCAGGGATCTTTTGATCGAAAAGGGCGCGAAGGTTACCTGGGACGAGCAGCCGGGAGGCCATGACTGGGAATTCTGGGATATGGAGATCAAGAAAGTTCTGGACTGGCTTCCCGTTGGCGGCAAGGATGCGCTCGGGCTCGGAAGCGGAAATGTCAGGACGAAATAAGACGAAGTAAATGGTTGACACCTCCCCGTTGAAATGCTAGAATCTTACTTGCGTTGACGAAACGAGGACGGTTTTGGAGAGGTATCGAAGTGGTCATAACGAGGCGGTCTTGAAAACCGTTTGTCCGCAAGGGCGCATGGGTTCGAATCCCATCCTCTCCGTATTTGGCAGGATGGAACATCCTGCCAGCCCGAGCGGCGCTTGAGCGGGACAGATCGGAGTCGATCACCTGTAACAACAATTATATTTTGAATCGGAAGATTCTGCCATTGGAGAAGTACCCAAGCTGGCCGAAGGGGCTCCCCTGGAAAGGGAGTAGGTCGTTAATAGCGGCGCGAGGGTTCAAATCCCTCCTTCTCCGTACCTGCCGCGATCTAAAGATCGCGGCTTTTTGTTGCGCAAAAATCTCCAAACATTTCAATCCGTGAGATAATACGTTTCCTTTTGTTCATCAGTGAGGGTGATACCATCCGGAACCATACTATTATTGTATGAAGATTAAGATTATACTATTATATGATGTAGGGGCAGTGTCCCCTACATCATCTGATTTGTTTTATTCGAACATCCTTGTTTGGTTGTTTTTTTCTAAGGGAGGTTAATCGTTATGAGAAAAGGATTGTTCTCATTCTCAATCATTATTATATCCGTCATTTTATCCGGATGTGAAGCCCGGACCATTCCGCATGCAGTTGATCCTGCACCTAATACAGAAGAGAGGAACATAGATAACATCACACAGGAATCTCATTCCGCAGAAGAAGTTGATCAGGCAGAGGAAACGGCAGTGACCGATGCGGAAGAAAAAACAGACGTGGACCGGATTTTTATGGATTTTCTGCTGGGAAAAGAAAAGGATTGCAACGATGAGACCTTTTGGGGATTAGAAGAGGAAGACTTTCAGGAGCATGGCTCATATACGCTTGTGGATATGAATGGTGATGGGCAGAACGAACTTGTCGTTAAAAATTCATGGGGTTGGATACCCGATATTATTGAGTACAAAGACGGAAAAATAGTGTATTCAAATGTAGATAATATGGGATCATCCGGTCTGACATTAATAAATACGAATAAACAGTTTGTATCCGGTGACACCGGGCATGTGGGTCGCGATCAGTATTGGGTTTCAGAGTTCGATGAGAATGGAAATGCATCAGTTGTTCTGTTCTTTGCAAAGGTATATGAGGAATATGATGAAACCAAGCCTGTGCACTATTACAAGAAAGAAAAACCTGAGGACGAGGACTATCTGAATGAAAACTTTGACCCGATAGACGAATCCGAGTTTCATTCACTTGAGAATGAATATATCCGGGAAGATACGTCACTGATCTGGAATTTGATCAATAGTATTTCAAACGATGACGCAGCTCTTGATACCGGAGAAGGGAATATGACGAAAGATGAAGCATATGAGATGGCGGAGCAGCTCGATGGAGATATATGCGCATTTGAATACGCCGATTTTGACTTCAATGGTGAAAGCGAAGCGTTTTTTGCCATTGGAGATAACAGCAAAGATAAAAGGTATCCCCTTGATGCGATCTGGTTCATAGACAGCAGTGGCAGTCTGAGGAAAGTACGTGATGATTTTGATCGTTCCGCTGATCTGTCCCTATACAAGAATGATAAAGGATATTACATCGAATCTGCAGAAGCAGGAAAGGGCTTTTTCTATGGGGACTGCGGCGGAGGCGGCAGCGGATGGACCACCTTTGTGTTTGGGGTTAAAGACGGAAATCCTTATGAACTTGATATATCTATGAATATCGAGGGATTTTATAGGGATGATGACGGTGCGTTCTACACAGTATCGGATGATTTTAGCGAGGATGGACACAAGTATTATATTACCGAGCTCAATTATGACAGTGAAAGTCAACAGTTTTCGGTAGGCAAAATGACAGACAGGGAATATCAACCAAACTAATCCGTTTTTTCGCTATCAAGAGCATGTCGCGTAAATGCATCATTCATGAGATTCTCCGGGGCCTCTGCCAATCAGCGATAGCATAATGTAACATACATAAAAAAGGGGATTGACAATCATGATATCATGTTTTATTCATATGGACGGAAATCAACTCATGATTTCTGTTTTTTTTGATGTGCGTTTCTGTTAAAATAATGAAGACATGTATACCGCGCCTATGAGAAAAGGAGCCGCCTATGTTCTGTCGAAAATGTGGAGCAAACCAACCCGATGATTCCCTGTTTTGCGATAAGTGCGGGGCCGGACTGACTGTGGAAGCGCAGCAGTCGCAGCAGCAGAACGCGATGCAATCCGCACCGCAAATGCAGCCGCAATACCAGCAGCAGTATCAACAACCACAATACCAGCAGCCACAGATGCAGCCACAGTATCAGCAACCGCAGTACCAATACCAACAGCCGCAGATGCAGCAGAATCCGCCACAGCAGAAGCGCTCAAAAGCTCCGCTCGTTCTGGGCATTGTATTCGGCAGCCTGGGATTGCTTGCTGTCATCATCGTATCTGTTGTCCTGATATTTAAGAATCAGGTTGGCAGCACGGGAAGAGAGCAAGACAAAACAGAAACGGCTGAAGAGAGAAAATCCAGAACCGACAGAAAGAAGAAAGAAGAGAATAAAGAACAGGAAGAAGCCGATTCGGAAGACGAAGATGAGGAAGACGGGTCGGAATCGGATCCTTTTTATGAGGAGACCGAAGATGTCAATCAGCTGACCGGAGATGCGGCCGCGCAGTATGCAGCGGTAAATTCCACAACGGACAGACCCACCGACAGTGATTTTGCCTGGCTTGACAGGGCCTATCATGCAGGAGAGGATCTTGAGTCCTATATGGCAGGACTCGGAGCCACAAAAGTCACAAATCCGGCGATCCTTAACGGGGACTGGAAGGCGTGCTTCCGCACAAAAAATCCAATGGATAACATGGAAAAAGAGTCATACCGCTTCTTTAATGTCAATCTGCAGACATCGGGGTCGGATGTTGAACTGGTCCTCGACTGGTGGTATTATTCTTTCGGTAACGGTGAGACCGGGTATGAGGATGATTTTGACGGTAAAAGCAGCGGAAAATGGAACGATGATTTTTCCGGATTCCTCTGTAACGATTCCGAACGCCTTGAGATGAAAGCATTCTATGACCATAACGGAAGGCAGTTTGCTTACGGCGAATATATGTATCCTTCGGGTGAACAGGAATACCTGATCTTAGAGCGTCCCTGCGGGCCTTCGATTCCGGAATCCGCGGAGGTATCCTCTCAGAATACAACGGAGCAGCTGACGAACGAACAGATCGCCGAGCTTTGTGCAAAGCATTGCGGCGCGCAGTATGCAAGGATCGACAGCATACAAAGTGACGGGTCCCTGATCGTACAGGTCTATGATGAGGTGGACGGACATACCACGACCTATGACTGGTATACCGTAAATCCCGTGACGCTGGATGCCACGACGGAATTCGGATTTAACTTTAATCTGAAAGACGATATGTAAGAAACAGAAATCAGTTTTAGGAGCAGTTTATGAAAAAGAAATGGATCGCGCCGGTCGCGGCCATCATGGCAACGCTGATGATCTTCACATCATGCGACGACTGGGATGAGGAAGACTACGATACGGATGCGGAAATGTCGGAAGAGTACGACTACGACGATTCGGAACAGGAGGAAACGACGGCGCCTGCATCTTCCGCACTGTTTGACGCGGAAAAAGACTGGGAACACGAATTTGCTTCGGAAAACACAAATGCGGGAACGGCTACTGTTATGGTCTACATGAACGGTTCCGACCTTGAGTCCGAGGCCGGACAGGGCTCGATCGATATTAAGGAAATGATCGATTCCGGTGTCGGCGAAAATGTCAATGTCGTGATCCAGACGATGGGCACGAAACAGTGGCAGGATTACGGGATCGCATCCGACAGGTCACAGACCTATGTGATCAGGGACGGCGATCTGGAACTTGTCCGCGACGACCTTGGGCAGCTTGACTGCACGAGAGCAGAGACGCTGTCCGACTTCATCGGATTCTGTAAAACCGAATATCCGGCAGACCGTTACCTGTTTGTGTTTTGGGATCACGGCGGCGGTCCGGTCTTGGGATTCGGACTGGATGAATGGCAATCGGATGAGGAGAGCCTGACGATCTCGGAAATTGCACAGGCTTTTTCCAAGCATCAGGATATCCACTTTGATATTATCGGCATGGACTGCTGTATCATGGGCAATCTGGAAACCTGTTATGCGCTTTCGCCGTTTTGCAGATATGCACTGCTCTCCGAGGATTTTGAATCGGAACTGGGCTGGGCTTATACGAGATGGTTAAAACGCCTGGAAGAGACCCCGGGGATCGCGGCCCCGATCCTTGGCAAGACGATCGTGGACGATACGATCAAAGAGAACGAGGAAAATATGTACGGCGATTCCGCGTGCATCAGCCTGTTCAACGAAGCCGTCGTGGCTGATCTGTTCCGTGCGTGGAAAGCATATGCCTATAAGAATGAGGCGGCGATGCTGAAGAAGAATTTCAGCCGCGTTCATAAAGCAAGAGGACGGGCGAGATCCTGGTGGGACAATGAGAGTAATGCCAAAATATCCGATTATTATATCAGTGACATGCTGGCGATCATCGAGAGCGTGGATTCGAGCAGCGATGAGGCAAAGAAACTTCTGTCTGCGTTGAAAGCCAGCATCTCCTATTACGGACATACCAAAGACAAAAACGAACTGACCGGCCTTGCCGTTTCCCTTCCTTATGGCGATTCCGATTTCTATGACCGGCTGAAATCGGTGTACAGCGCACTCGGACTGGATAATGACTATATCGGCTGGCTCAAGAAGTTTGTTTCCGAAAATGTCTCTTTCTATGACTATGACAGTTTTGAAAATGACTGGTCCGGCTGGGGCGCATACGAATCGGATTACGGCTGCAATATTAGCGGCGGCGCGTCTTGCGAATACGGATATGACTATGAGAACAGCGACTATGAAGATGACTGGATCTACGATGCCGAAGAAGACATCTGGTATCAGTACGTGGATGACGAGCTGTATCTCTATGATGAGGAATCGGACAGCATCTTCTATTATGATGAAGAAGAGGATGAGATCTACCGGTATGATGAGTCGACGGATGACTGGGAACTCGTGGCGTGTCTGCCGGTTTCCGTTAAGTATAGTGCCTGAGGATCCGCATAACGGAAGAATAATACGATCCGCCAAACAGATTCAGATGATTTAGGAGCTGATATAAATGATAGAGATCCCTGCGGTCCTCATATCCGGGCTGCAGGGTTTTTTTTGCAAAATAGGCTTCATAAAAATCACGGGAAAAGCCGCCGAACAGCTCCGTCATGGCAAGGTCCGCTTCCGGATGTCCGACATAGACGGCCGGATCGATCAAAATGGCATGCCCGTCTTCACCCGTCATGAAATTGCCACCCCACAGGTCTCCGTGCAAAAGAGAGGGGGCATCCGGTTCGGTCAGAAGATCATCCAGATGGTCGAGAAGTTGCAGGATCCGTGATTTTTCCGTATGGTCAAAATAAGAGGATGCCATTTCAAACTGCGGCGCAAGGCGGCACGCGCGGTAAAAATCAATCCAAGTGTTTTTGGGCGTGTTGATTTGCTTTGTGGCACCGATGATGTTGTCCATGTGGAAGCCGAATCTGCCGTCCGGAACGAAAGAAGCAGCATCCGCTGTATGCATGTCTGCAAGCGCAGATCCGAAGGTTTCCCAGAAATCGGGAATGCGTTTTGAACTGTTTACATATTCGAGAAGCAAAAAGGCGGCAGTATTTTCCACACCGATCCCGAGGACTTTCGGTGTCCCGATGGTGCCTGTCTTAGCGATCGCAAGGAGACCTTCGGCTTCCGCTTCATAAAAGGACGGACCCTTTCCGCGGTTTGTTTTCATGAAGATCCGGTTGCCGTCGGAGAGCTCTAAAAGAAACGCTTCGTTGATATCACCGCCGGAAACGCTGCTTTTCTGTATGATGGAAACGCCTGTCCCGAATAAAGAGCGGATCAGACCGGACAGTGACAAAAACTCTTTTTGCTGCATATAACCTCCGGAATATACAGGAGTAAAGGGATCGTGATCGCATTTTTACTTGCGTTTGGAAATTCCTGTTATATTATAATGTAAGAATACTAATTTTCATAGCCTGCTTAGGTGGCCAGAAAGAGAGTGGGGATAGAGACGATGGCGTACTTTCACGATCCGGAATATGAAACAGAGCTGTTTTATGAGGTCAGGGGAGAGGGGATTCCGTTTCTGCTGATCCATGGCTGGGCGATCGATCACTTTTTTCTGATGAATGCTTTGGAGTCGGTTTTTGACACATGCAAAACTTCTTATCAGAGGATCTATGTGGACGTGCCTGGAATGGGAGAGTCAAAACCGGGACATGTGAAAAACGGCGACGGGATCGTGAAGGTATTGATGCATCTGATGGATGAAATGTGTCCGGAGGAACCGTTTTATATCGGCGGAAACTCCTTTGGCGCAGCTCTCAGCCGTGCGATCCTTGCAAAATATCCTTCCCGCATCAGAGGAGCGATGCTGATCGTGCCGTCTTCGGGACTGGGGGACCGTCTTCCCGCGCCGGAGGGATGCTTTGTGAGAGATGACGCATTTTTAAAGACGCTGCCGGGAAAGGACAGGCAGGCGTTTGAGATGATGAATGCCAACCTGACCAAAGCGGCCTGGGAACGATATGAAAAACTTGCTTATCCTTCGGTGCTTGGAAATGAAAATAATGATTTTCTGCACAAGGTATTAAAAGGAACATTTTCCTATGATGTGAATGCTATGCTCAAGAAGCAAAAATACAAGGGGCCCGTTCTGATCCTGACTGCAAAGTATGACACGGCCGTGGGATACAAGGCGCAGTTTGACTGGCTCGAAGATTTTGTAAAGGGAACCTATGTGGTACTCGACGGTGCCGGGCACAATATCCACATTGACCAGCCGGAACATTTTGAGCATACGGTGGCAGGGTGGCTGGCATCGATCAGGCACCAAACCGGCTGAAGACAAAGAGCAGGATTCCGAAGAACACGATAAGCGCTGCGCCGACGATCGCAACACCTCCTGCGATCTTATGCGCGATCTTAAGCGCTTCTTCTGTGGACATTTTTTCCAGGCCGCGTACTCTGGCCATAAAGATCGAGTTTTTAGGATCCTTTGTCAGTGCGAGCAATCCTGCAGCAAGCAGCAGGGCCGCACCGAAGATCATCATAAAGATCATCGCTTCCATGATGTCGGGTTTCTCCATTCTTACACATCGATATGGTTTCTTATTCAAATTATACACTGTCGATACAAAGATGGATACCGAAAAAACCGTTGACAAGGGAAATGTCGAGTGATATTATAAGTAGGCTGCACGATAAGTTGCAGCCTATTATTGTGGATGCACCTTGAAAACCAAACAGTACAACCAACCCCGAAATATGCGACATATCCGCGAAGCGGATGTGCCGCCAAGTAATTGCGAAGCAATTACAGAATTCCTATCAAGAATTTATTTCGAACAAAACCTAACAGTAAAAACGAATCAGCCAGCGCTGGTTCCAAGATACAAACTTTATATGAGAGTTTGATCCTGGCTCAGGATGAACGCTGGCGGCGTGCCTAACACATGCAAGTCGAACGAAGCACTTTTCCCGACAAAGAGGCGTGCTTGCAC
>CACZBD010000017.1 GCA_902779305.1 uncultured Lachnospiraceae bacterium
AAAAGAAAAGCACCCCGAATAAAGTGCTTTATAAGCTCATAAACGAGTTTTATGTAATTAGGCGATATTTCAGTCGAGTATTAGTTTTTCATTCAAGGGTATAGAGGCCTCAGGTTTTGCCTCTTTAGAATGCAAAATGCGAGGAGAATTGTTATGGCAACAAGAAGTGCAAAAATCGATCAAAAAGCGGATCTCATCTGGGCAATCGCGGACAAACTCACGGGAGTGTATAAACCGCATGAATACGGGGACGTTATTCTCCCGCTTACGGTAATCCGCCGGTTTGACTGTATCCTTTCCGACACAAAGGACGCGGTTTTGGCAAAATATGAGGAAGTTAAGAACCTTCCCATGAACGATATCCTGCTTCGTAAAGCGTCCGGATATGAGTTATCTGCAAAATACATGGTGAAGTCAAAGGTTCTTGCACAGTCCTCAATCGGTTCGGATTTGTCTGTGCACCTGTTGATATAGTTCATAAACCTTTCTCTCGAGAGGTTTGAGCCATAAGACACATACCAGACATAGTCAAACATCGCGCGCTCATAATCCTCGACCTCGGTAGAAAATTCCTCAGAGAAGTTCCGATCCCAATCTGAAAAGACGCGATTCTCTGCTAACGCTTCTTTCATTTCAAGAATCCGTTTTCTGATCGTCATTTCAAATTCAGGTGCCTTCCCCGGATTCTTTTTCAGCCACTCATAGATTCCGGCATCCTTATAAATGTCGATTGCTTCCAGCAGATCGTGCGTTGCATCAAACCCATGGCCGATCAGGCCACGCATTGTTGCGGCAAATTTAAGTCCGCCCAACAATGCCTCGTTAGTCTTCGCAGTGCCAATCCCTTTAAGTTCTGCAGCAACAAGAGCTGCCGAAGCGCAGTAGGTGGGGATCAGAGCAAAGTAGACCACGCAGTCACTGTCGATATGGTAGTCATCAATGGTACTGAAGGAACCGTCACTCTTGCGGCACTTCATGAACTCATCCACAAGCTCCCGGCGTCTTACGTCCGTCGTGCTATCAAGGAGCATCTCCTTATAGAGGGAACGGATCTCTTCTACTCTTCTTTCTTGTGCGTTAATGTTTACTTCGTAATTCTTTTCCATGATTGTTTTTTCCTTTCTTGGTGTGCTTGGTTTGTTTGATAAGCTTAGTTTACTGTTTCTGGATTCAGGACCCTGGAAACCATTGTTCCACCCTATGCAGCCATCCATTCGATCTCTTCCATGAAGTAGGGCATCATCAAAGAGAGATAATTCACAAGCTTCATGGTTGCTCTATCCTTTGTACGTACCTGCAGGAGTCGTTTTACGGAGATACCGCCCTTTACGAGGTCATATGTTTTACGGGTGTACTTCCTTGTGAAGGCATATTCCTTTTTGCCGTTTGAGCTGACCAGATAGTAATCCACCACTTCCTGTCTTCCAGTCATTTTGTTGATTCCAACGACTTTGATTCTGTTTGAGATGTCTGCATATTTCTTTTTCATGTTTTTGAATTCCTTTCTTTTATCAGTTTTTCTGTTTGAGGTCGATCAGCACCTGTCCTTGTGACAGCCTTATTATCGAACAACAAAAACGGGATCGATGGAAACCATTGTTCCACCGACCCCATTAAATTAATCTAGATGCTGAATATCAGCACTTTTCAATAATGTATTTGAAAAATATTATAATATTTTGCGATATCAATCATCCACAAGCATGATCTCATCAACATCCTCCTCATTTTCTATTCTGTAATCACCACTATCGTTATGAACAATATAGCCACCCTTTTCATGATCGAAAGAGATCGTGCAATTTCTGAGAACCTCTCCTTTTAGTCGCAGATCGCAGCGGTATTTGTTCTTGTCAACAAGATTTAACTGGTTGTTTATAGAACCATCCTCATCCTCAAACATTTCCTTTTCTGTAATATAGGGCTTTCCTTCTTCATTCACCTCGATTAATTCAAAAAAACTATGGAGATCTTCATCTTCCGGATGATAGTGCTCTTTTAACCTGGACTTACAATGTGAAGACAGCTGGGACCATATGTTGACGGCAAGTGCTATGCTTTGATAATTTACAGAGGTATAAAACTGCATTTGTAAGCCTTTTAACAGAATTCCGACCTGTGTAACGTTCATCTGTAACGCTACTGGGCTTAATGAATCCTCGGTTTTGTATTTACGGACTCTTCTTTCTTTTTTACTCAGATCCGTATTACTGTATTCATCAACATCCTCTGTTTGAATTTTAACCTGCATGATCTGACCGCCAAATCGCGGGGTATTTCGCTTTTCTCTCATCTTCGATGATACTTTTTGCCCGGGCTCCTGATCCAAAGATGGGTCGAGAAGATGAAGCGCGTTCTGAACAGTTTTATCACTGACATGAAGCATCTCCGAAATTTCCTTCTTGGATCTTGCTTCATGAATCGCCTTTACCACTGAGACAATCGTATCCTCAACAACAGGTTTTTCCATAATGCCAAGAATGATATCCGCATCATCTTCAAGATTATATTTATTTATGATACACAGCAGCCACTCATGAAACTGGTCCCATATTTTCTGCTTAAATACAGGGATTGATTTGTATCCGCGGATATAGTAATCCATTGCATATGCAATGTCTTCTACCAGCGATGAATCCACTTTTCCATCTGCTATTTCATTTCCTTCGGCGCCCATGACCTCCGCAAGCGTACGGGGTAAGGTTTTGGAATCATTCCAATTTCGACCATTGATGTACTTCTCCAGCATTTCCCTATCCTCAAACGGATATGTCTCCTGCAAGATTTGCAGAGCAAATTTTTTTCTGGTTAACGTTCTTGATTGCATAATCACTTCTCCATTTACAAATGTATTCTCTGTTCACGAGCAATTGATACTGATCTGGGGTGGCTCTTCTCCATTATCAGACTTCCCCTGAGATCGTTCGTAAATATCCCTGATTTCTTTCTTTGAAAACTGTGGAAAACATGTATACAGCGTTTCTAAGCTCATTCCGCACTTGCACATAGACTCAATTGCGGTTTCATCATGTTTATTCATAATTCTTCATCCTATTCTTTTTGTTGTCCTTTCGCATCCGGACTTGATTCAAAAGGCATCAGATATTACAATAAGAGCGGCTATTCGTCCTGAGGAGGGTGCAGTTTCGGCTGTATTACCCACGACACTTTTTTCCATTGCGTAGGCGAGGCGGTGGTCCGTGAGGTAGCGGATAGCTGTTTATTAGTCTTCTCAATCAACCGGATCTAATTCTTTATCTCGCTTTATTTAGTTCATTTTGTAAGAGCAATTCGATTACTCCATCCAATTCATCCTCTGTTACCGATATCTTATAAGGCCGTGTACTTTCTGAATTTGGAAACACTTCTTTTCTATATTTTTGATTAATCCTATGCAAGTCTTCTTTATTTTTGTAACAAAACAGAATGATTCCATTAATACCATCTCTGGCATCTTCCAAGATTCGTACAGAAGTTTTTCCTCCGAGAATTGCATAGCGATTCTCGGGTTCAAATCTTTTACTAGAAAAGACTAAGCCCTTTGACTCCATGTAACTGATCAGATCCTCTAAACGTCCGGGATTAAATAATTCCTCCATAAACATCATCTCCATTTCATAAAGAGCATAATTGATTCCATTTACAATGATGATTCTGCTGTATTACCCACGACACTTTTTTCCATTGCGCAGTTTATCCTACATGAAAATGCAGGATGCCTCTCTGGCGAAGAGCGAGGCGGTGGTCCGTGAGGTAGCGGATAGCCATTTATTGATCTTCCCAATCATCCGTTCACTTGAGAATAAAAGAACGGATCAATGCCCATATCACGCAGAACAGGATAAACATTGCGCCGAATGCGAGTGACGACAGTTTGCTGACATCAACACGAAACAGTGCGCTGAAGAGCACCATGAAAACAAACCCGCCTATGAGAGCGCTTCCGAGTCCGATCTTCGGTCTACTCTGTTTTGGTGTTGTTACGGGTATTTTTTCAGCCGGCTTCTTAGGATTATGAGCAGGCCGGACTGTCTGATCGGCAGGCTTGTGATAAGACCCGCCGGGCAGGTTCTCCCAGCTTTCCAGGATCTCATCGTCATCCATCAGCTGCGTATCGATGCCTGCTTCTTCCAGTTCTTCCCTGTGCTCTTCCTGTTCATGAAAGTAAACATCCGACCAGTATTCATCGTCATCACGGTCGTCTATCACACCATCTCTGTTGTAATCCCACATACAATGCCTCCTCTGTAAGTTCATAGTATGGCATCCTTTAGTACAATGCAATGGGTGTTCTTCCGTTTTGAAAGGCGATTATTTACATCCGCAATCAGATTTCTCGGGCTTATCCCCATCATCCATGACGAATCCAGCCTGAAACGCCATGTTGATTTCCTTCAGTTCTCTCTTCCCGTCAATATAATCCTGATACATGTCTGCAAGGCCAGCCATGCAGCCGTCACACGATCCGTCTATGTTGCCGAGAGATTCGGCAACGATCTTTTCGCGTTCTTCTTTTGTCGTATCTTTGATCAGATATCCCATCTTTTCCGTCAGATCTCCCATGCTTTTTTCGTAATCTCTTAAAGACAATGCCCCGGTATGAACGAATTCATTCATCATCCGGATCTGTTTAATATACAGGTCGAGGTTTGTCATTTGAGTCACCCGCTCAGCACCCTTTTCTCCCGCTCTTATGATCCTCGATGGAGCAGGCGTTTGGTGTGCCGTATTCGATCAGGCCGGCATCGGCGGGGTCGATCGAGATCCTGCCGTCTTCAAAGACAAACGCAGGGATGCCGACATCCCCGATTTCTTTGCAGTGATCAAAGACGGGGCTTGTGTCACGCATCCTGGTGAATTCGCTCATGTTCCGGATGTTTTCTCCGATGTTGATGTATGTAAATTCATTTTCCCGTCCTATGATCTGTTCATGCACATAGTCGCAGTAAGGGCAGGTAGGCATTCCGTAGATTTTGATCATAAAGTTTCCCTCCTGTTGATTTTGATATGCCTTGATTTTTATACCAGATCCGAAACCATGCAGCCGGTCACGAAGATCAGGTCTTGGGGTGAAAGTTCTATCTGAAAACCGACCTTGCCGGCACTGACAAAGATATGCTCATAGCCGGTGGCCGTTTCATGCACAAAGGTTGGAAACTGCTTTTTCATGCCGATCGGGGAACAGCCGCCGTGCACATAGCCGGTAAGGGGCAGGAGTTCCTTCTGCTTGATCATGCTGACGCTCTTTTCACCGGAGGCTTTGGCTGCTTTTTTCAGATCCAGCTCGCTCTGAACGGGAACTGCAAAAACATAATAGGCGCCGCTCTTTCCCTGCGTCACGAGGGTCTTGAAAACCTTGTCGGCTTCTTCCCCTAAGATCGCTGCGATCTCTTCACCGCTTAAGCTTGGATCCGGTTCGTAGGTATGGCTTATGTAGGGGATCTTTTTCCCGTCAAGGACGCGCATGACGTTTGTCTTTTCTTCCTTCTTCATGTGATCCCCCTCTTAATATCCCTTGCGCGCTCTGGCTTTTTGGATCAGCTCTTCCGATTCATGAAAAGCAGATTTTAAGTAGTCTTCGTGCCACTCTTTTCCTTCTTTTTCGCTTCTTTTGATCGCTTCCCAGGCGGAGTGCTGTTCTTCTTTTGATGCGTAGGTGACGCCGGCAAAAACATGGGGATGCCTTCTGACCATCTTGTCCGATACGGTGTTCACAACATCTTCAAAGGTAAAATAGCCTTCTTCTTCGGCGAGCACGGCATGGAACATCACCTGCAGCAGCAGGTCGCCGAGTTCTTCCCTTAAGTTCTCCGGATCCCCTGTTGCGCTTAAGATGTTGATGGCGCTGATGACTTCCGATGCTTCCTCGATGCATTCGGGCTTCAGGCTTTCATGGGTCTGCTGTCTGTCCCAGGGACAGCCGTCTTCGGATCTTAATTTCTTTACGATGTCATATATGCGTTTTGTGTCGGTCATGGATTTATCCTTCTGCATGTAATCTTGTCTATGTTATTATAGCATTATCACGAAGAAGACCCTATTGATTTTTACAGGAGAGCCGTTTTGATCAGAAAAGCATTTTACAAGACCATACCTGTTATGGCTGGATATATTGTCCTCGGCATCGGATTCGGGATCTTACTGCACAATGCCGGATACGGGATCGTCTGGGCTTTTGCCATGAGCACGTTCATCTATGCAGGATCCATGCAGTATGTGGGGATCGGGCTGCTTACGGGCGGGGCTTCCGTCATCACCACGATCATCACGACGATCATGGTCAATGCAAGGCATCTGTTTTACAGCATTTCCATGATCGGCAAGTACAAAGGTTCGGGAAAATATAAGCCTTATCTGATCTTTGCGCTGACGGATGAGACCTATTCCCTGCTCTGTGATGATGAGGAACCATCAAACGGATCCCTGAACCGATACCGCTTTTTTGTTTCTTTGTTTGACCAGTGTTACTGGATCATTGGCAGTGTGATCGGAAGTCTCTTGGGAAGCATGATCCGCTTTTCCACGGCCGGGATCGAGTTTTCCATGACCGCGCTTTTTATTGCTTCTTTTACGCAGCAGTGGGTGGAAAGCGATAACCACATCCCTGCGATCACCGGTCTTGTCAGTACAGTTCTGTGCCTTGTGATCTTCGGAACGGAAAAATTCCTGATCCCGTCGATGCTGCTGATCACGCTGTTGCTGACGGTGTTCAGGAAGAAGGAGGGCATGGAAAAATGACGGCTATGGTACTTGTTATTGCGATGGCGCTTACGACCATGGCGCTCCGGTTTCTTCCGTTTCTGATATTCGGAAAGCATACCCCGAAGTATATTTCCTATCTGGGAAAAGTACTGCCGCAGGCGATCATTGCGCTTCTGGTGGTCTACTGCCTGCGCGATGTTTCTGTCGTGACGCCTCCGCACGGCATTCCCGAACTGATCGCGGGCCTGTCCGTTGCCTTGATGCAGGTTTGGAAGAGAAATGCGGTTCTTAGTATCTTACTCGGAACGGCTGTGTATATGGTACTGATCAGGGTGATGTGAAAATCGCACGGGTGGCATTATCGCATAGGGCATTATGATGAAGAAAAGCACATTAATCGTTATATTGATCATATTGGGAGTGTTCACGGCGCTCATCGCCATACCCGGATTTATGAAGGCTGTAAATCCGGTGTTCAAAGGCTCGGCGGGTTATTTTTACAAAAGTGATCTGGACACAAGGTGCGAAAGAGACCTGCGCTGGGAAGATGCAAAACTGTCGGGATACGCCTGTGAACGCGGCTATTACGACGGCACGCCGGAAACGGATTATGACAGGCTGAAGTTCTACCGGTTTGAATCCACATTCTATGCCAAAAAAGCAATGAAAGCGATCCAAAAAGAGGATCGCTTCATAAAAGATTCGGTAAAAGCTGATAAAAGTTCATGCTTCGGCATCGTCGAAGGAACGCTGGATGCCGTTGTGTACAATTATTATTTCAGATCCGGGAACCTGATCATATTTACTTCTCTGGTTCTGCCGGATCGCATGGCCAGGGATGAGGTCTACGATTATAACCGGGAATTGCGTGATTTTGACCGCCTGATCCATTGGATCCCGCAGGAATTCGCCAATCCGCTGGAACGTTAGTGAGGTTGAAGTCGCAAGTTCCTGCTCTGGGTGTTTAAATATCCCGAGTTGGCATCGACTGACAGTAAGGCCACGTCGGACACTCTGGAATTACAGGATACTCCTTTATTGGAGTCAAGTATCATGTGGCCCAAAAAGCCAAGAAAACCGAGAAAGAAAAAAACGGCGACCGAACAGGTCGCCGTTTTTATTGGTTTCAACTCAATAATATACATTATCATAGCATTATTCTCATACGAGGCATACTCAAAAAGCATAAATGGGCGCATTGTGTCTTCTGTTGACTGTAAATAGTATCTGCTATGAATTATCATTTCAAATTTCATTTCATACTGTACGGTTTCATCAACTACAGTTTCACATTTGCTGACTTGCAATTATCTTTTCACTCAAGGTTGCCGACGTATAGTTATGTGGGCCAACGTTCCAATTGTTGGTATCGTTGATATGAAAAAAAAAATAATATGATTTTTTCATAACAGAAAGCCGGGAGCTACGCTCCCGGCTTGATTCTGCTTAAGTATCTTGTTAACTATTCCATTAAACCCAGTTTTTTTAATCTATAGTATATTTGCCCCTGAGTTCTTTTATGCAGCAATGCCATCTGTCCGATAGATTTCTTTGTCTCGAATTCTGATTTAAGCTGCACATCTTCTTCTAACGTCCATTTTTTTGTCGATGACACTGTTCTGTTTGCATATTCTGAAATCCTTTCCTTCTGGATACGGCCCTCATTGTCCTGATTCTCTGTTTCTATCACTATATCAGTTGAATATGTACAGTAAGGATAACTCATACAGCCAAGAAAATCGCCAAATTTCCCTTTTCTTTTTGTCAAAAAGTTATTACAAACAGGGCATCTGTTATTCTTCCTAACCGTTTCCAAATCATTTGCCGAATAATCACACGCCGGATAATTACTACAACTAACAAATGTTTTTCCTTCTGCTCCCTTACGCTTAACCAAAGTTCCGACTTTACATATCGGGCAGAACAAAGGCTTTATAGTCTCCGGATTTATTTCTGTATTTATTCTATCAGCAACCTTTTTAGGATAGAGGTTCTTTATTTCACCTCGTACGCTCTCTCTATACAGTATGATCAAATCATCGACAAATCGCGATGATTTGGACATTGGTACAAGAAGATACGTTCTATTTCTTGTTCTCGTGATGGCAACATAAAACAATCTTCTCTCCTCAGCAAACAAGAATGTTTCCTTTGTATTTCTCAAAAGATTAAGAACCGGGTCATCCACTATCTGGTTTGGAAATCCTGCCCTGCTATTCTTCATGTTGAGCAGAATAACATTATCAGCCTCCAACCCTTTTGACCTATGAACAGTAAGATATGTGATATCTATGTTCGGATGTTTATTTACTATAATCTTTACTTCATCATCGATCCTTTCCACCTTTATCCCCAAAGAATCCGACAGTTCACGAATGTCACCATTATTCCTTCCCAAGACAAGTATATTTCCATCAGGGTAATCATTAACTATCTCATCAACTGCACAAATAAAGGACTCTGCCATTGATATATCCACTTCAGCATTTTCATCCTCCAAAACGGGATTGAAGTGCCCCGTATAAAAGCAGCTTCGGATAGGGTTTTCAGAGTGTTTATCACTTCTTAATGTTTTGGGGGTCTGATAATCATTCTTCATCACGAACGCTCCAGATATGTCGAGCAGTTCCTGAGAATTCCGGTATGTCTTGTTAATAAAAGTTCTTGAATACTTGCCAAAGTATGTTTCAAAATTAACAAATAAATCCACTTCACTCCCGCTGAACCGATAAATGGACTGCCAATCGTCTCCCACACAGAAGAGTTTCGCACCGCTTCTTTCTAAAGTCGCCCGCGTAAGTCGAAAACGCCCCATAGAAATATCCTGATACTCATCAATAATCACATATTTGTAGGAAGGTGTGTATTCACCGTGCTCAATAAGAGAGGTTGCTTGGAGAATCATATCGTTAAAATCAATCTTGTGTTCCTCGTTAAGCTTTAGGCCATAATAAGCATAAAACTTCTCGGCCAAATCCAGGAATAAAGCATCTCTCATTTTCCGTCTCTGCAATGCTTCCGGAGATAGCGTTTTATCTGCATACTTGTCAACATCTTCTCTGAATTTGTTGAACATCTCCGCGCCATAGCCATAGGATTTGAAAAGGGATATGAATGTCCCTAAAAGAGATTTGAAACTTTCAATATTTCCAAACGAATCACCTTTTAGAATTTCCTTTATAACATCGCAATATCTTACTTCATGTTTTTTTACGCCGAACTCCTGGTAATTCTTCTCTACAGCATCTGATATTACATTCTTTCTGAACTGCCAGGAATATGTTTCCGCCAACTTTGTGTTATTCGTTTTATGAATGTTTCTTTTCCATTCAAGCCCTTCCAGATACTGTTTTTCAGCCACCTCCGAATATTGCTTTGCCCTTCCGGATTCATTTATCCCAAAATGCTCCCAATATAGATCGCATTCCGTAAGATGGAAATCCGGGCGATATTTCTTCCTGTAATTATCCTCTTCATCATACGGATACTCATCTTCATAATTATAAGGCACTCCATCGAGAAAAAAGATGTTTGCAAGCATAACTTCTTCTACACTTTTCATCCGTTCATTTTTTATGGAGGTTCTTTCATTTTTCAGTTTGCTGATCTTGACTTCAAGAGCATTAATTGCTTCCTCTGTTTCTTCTATTTCATTCCTGGTGTTCTCTACATTTTTCTGCTTTTCCGGATCTTCTTCAGGCCCAATCGTGGACTGTTCCACCAATAATTGAAGTTTTTCGTGCAATGGTTCAATTTTATTCTTTAATGGGTCAAGTTGAATTACCAGGTCGGATATTTCAGAATCCAATTTGTCTTTCTTCTTTTCGTTCCCGTAGGCTTCATACATCCCCTTAATAGTTGTAAGATCCTGGCGTTGCTCAGCCATTATCCTATCTCCTATGGTCTCATCTGCGTCTGCAATAGGAAGCATTAATGTGCCCAAAAGAACAAGAAACTCTTTTGCCAGTTTGTCATCATTATAAATTACATCTTTCAAATAGGTATCCAGATATACACCTATATCCTCAGCCACATCCGGTATCTTGCGTTCAACTCTTCTAATAACATCCAAACCAAATTTATGGAATGTAGCAGAATCAATATCAATTCCTAACCTGCGAATTCTGTCTCCCATCTCTTCTGCAGCTTTCCTTGTGAACGAAATAAGCAGAATATCTTTCGGATTGATGTTTTTTCTTTCTACCAGATATTTAACCTTCGCCGACATGGTAAGTGTTTTACCGGATCCGGCACCTGCAACTACAAGCTGCCTAAGGTCATCGTTAACCACTGCATTTCTCTGGTTTTCATCCAAAGCGTGTCCATCAATATCATCAAAGATCCTCTGGCATTCCGATTTTTCATTGCTAATATATTTTTCGTTCAGATCACGGATATACGCTTCAGGATCATTATAAATTATCATAAACTCTTGAATAAACCTGCTATCGTAACTGACGCTTTTATCTGCCCACTCCTTGTTATCAGTCCTAAAGGTTTCCGCCAATTCTGAAATACTGGGCGTAATAACAAACTCTTTTCCATTTCCCAGCTTTTCATCAAAAGATTCAAGCGCCTGTTTCATAGTTTTTTCAAGGGCTTCCAAATTATTGGTGTATATTAGTTTAGGCAGATTTTCTTTGTATTCTAAAAAATGGGTAGCCTCACCAAATTTATATTTTTTCTTAGTTATTAAATTCTGAATTATGTCTGATTCAGAAATCAGCGCATTTTCATCCCATTTTTCAATAAAGATGCCCAATCGCCTCTGAACATCATCATAAAAAGCGTTCATCCTGCTGATGGTTCTCTTTTTTTCATTTACAAGATAAACTATTATCCCAACTGTTCCCATTAGAAGGAGAATTATTATAACTGTAATTGCTATATATGGCATGTGTGTCCTCGCAAAGAATTAGTTTTGTTCCGTGATATTTTGCGGCGTATCATAAGTGACATCATGAATGTCACTTATGTTTTTTTCCTGTTAAGAAACAATTTGAACCCATTGTCTTCTCTCTCATAACTGTACTTTTTCAGTTTACAATATTTGAGATGTGAATGAAACCCCGTACAATTAGCTCGATGGCAATCTCAGTTATTACAAAAACGAGCCTTCAATGCTGAGGGCTCGTTTTATTGTGTCTTAGGTAGTCTGAAAAAGTTAGGGAAGGAACTTTCCTGCTGCCAGGTAAAGCGTGTACCAGTCGTGGTGGGAAAGGCTCACGTCCGCTGCGGCGCACACATCCTTGATGTGTTCCGGATTCATCGAGCCGATGATCGCCTGCATTTTGGCCGGGTGTCTTAAGATCCATGCGATCGCGATCGCTGCTTTGGAAACCTTCTCTCTGTCCGCAAGTTCCGCAAGCACTTTGTTGAGTTCCTCAAAGTCCGGATGATCGATGAAGGATCCGCCGAACATGCCGAACTGCAGCGGAGACCAGGCCTGGATCGTGATGTCATTCAACCTGCAGTAATCGAGCGCATTGCCGTCGCGGTTCACGGAAAAGTCCGTCGTCTTGTTGTTCATATACAGAGCCTGGTCGATCAGCTGGGACTGCTCAAGCGAGAGCTGCACCTGGTTGATGACAAGCGGCTGTTTCACATATTTCTTCAGCAGCTCGATCTGCATCGGAACCAGGTTGCTGACGCCAAAGAAGCGCACTTTTCCTGATTTTTCCAAAATATCAAAGGCTTCCGCCACTTCCTCCGGATCATAGAGGACATCGGGTCTGTGAAGCAGCAGGGTGTCGAGGTAGTCGATCTTTAACCTGCGCAGGCTGTCGTCGACACTGGAAAGGATGTTTTCCTTCGTCCAGTCAAATTCGTTTCTGTTAAAGCAGAGGCCACATTTGCTCTGGATATAGATGTCTTCGCGGTTTAAGCCGGTCAGGGGGAATGCCTCGGCGAACTTCTTCTCTGCCGCACCGTCCTCGCCGTAGCATGTGGCATGATCGTAGAAGTTGATGCCCTGATCATATGCTGTGCGGATGACTTTTGCTGCATCTTCTTTGGTAAGGGCGGGCATTCTCATGCAGCCCTGGATGATCGTGGATACGTGCCGGGGTCCGTTTACGATGTCGATGTATTTCATGGGGTTCCTCCTGTTGGTGTCTTACAGCTCCGACGCGCTGTGGATGAGTTTTGCGTCAACGCTTGTTGCGCCTTTTAAGGAAGGGGAGAGTTTTTCTGCGGTCTTACCGATCCCGCTTCCGCCGGAAGTTGCAAATGCGTGCACGGTCTTTCCGGTCCCGTCATAGCCTTGTGCGAAAGTGTGAACGACTCTGGGGGCCTGGCCGTACCAGATCGGAAAGCCGATGTAAATCTCGTCGTAATTATCGAAGTTTTCGATTTTTCCGGAAACCGGAACATCCTTGCCACCCATCTGCTCCCTGTTGCATCTTGCCAGGGGATTCATGTATCTGATATCTGCTTTTGTATACGGTTCCTGCGGCACGATCTCAAAAATGTCCGCGCCTATCTTTTCCGCAAATTCTTTTGCGACTTTTGCGGTTGTGCCTTCCGCGCTGAAGTATGTTACAAGTGTTGCCATGATCTTTCCTCCTTGGGGTTCTTTTGCTGCATTTGGTTCTTTCGGGTCCAGTTTCCTTTTGCACTATTATATTTTGCACAATATAAATTGTCAAGGATCTTTTTTTCAGACTATCGTTTTATATTTATATGTTTGCGTAATGTTTGAAATAAACGGATTCCAGAGAAATGTGGATGTGGGAAATATACAGGCCTGAGAGAATAAAGAAAAAGCCACCGGAGACGGTGACTTTTCCTATTTATCAATTTTATCAGTTGGAACTTTGTGCGCTTTGTTTCATTTTGCGCTTCAGCACACTTTCCGTGATCCCAGAGATCGCAATTGCATCCTCCCGACTCATTCCACGGTTGATGCAGTTCTGAAATGCCTGAAGCATGATCTCTTCCCTGCCTTCTTTTCTGCCCTCTATTCTGCCGCGGTTAATATCTTTTTTTTCTTTTAACTCCATTGCCCTGCACATATTGATCCCTCCGTTCTCTTCTTCCATAAGAATCCCTGCTTTATGAAATGTGTTGGGTAGGCATTCCCTTTTGAATATTTCTCAGTCGGCATTTTATGATAATTGTTTCAACTTGCGCTTAAGGACGCTTTCCGTGATCCCGGAGATCGCGATCGCATCTTCCCGGCTCATTCCACGGTCGATGCAGTTCTGAAATACCTGAAGCATGATCTCTTCCCTGCCTTCAATTCGACCCTCAATTCTGCCTTCTTTTCTACCCTCTTTTCTGCCGCGGTTAATATCTCTTTTTTCTTTTAACTCCATTGCCCTGCACATATTGATCCCTCCGTCCTCTTCTTCATATTCCAGGTTTAAGTCCATTGTATTGTTCAAAAACTCCGCCGTATCGCGATCTATCAGTCTGTCTGCGTTTTTGCGGATGACCTCGTCAGCCCCTTTTTTCTGGTGTTTGAGCATATTCAGGGCAAATCCCAGATCTGTATGGAATCTGTCGAATTCTTCATCATCCATATCAGCCGGTGATAAAAGGTTCATCTTATAATCCGGCACAAACTTTCTGATCACATCGTCTCTGATATCCAGCATATCATACAGAGATCTCGGTCCGTCCCATGATTTTCCCGACAAAGAGACCACAACGGTTATGATCGGGATCAGCTTATCCGTCTTTCTGAAACCGGATAAAAACTCTTCTCCCGACAGCCTGAACTTTATTGTTCCGTCTGCCACGATCAGGTTGCTGCTCTTATTCTTTTTCCGATATGAACGGCTGCTCTCTTCTACCTGGTCCGCATATCCGATCATGTCATACAAGGCGTTTCTGACCGGCATGGCATAATGCGTCTTTGCCTGAAATTCCACACCGAGCATCAGATAGTAGGCCTTGCCGTCCGTCTTTGCAGACCAGACTTTGAAAAGATCCCGGACCTTCTTCCGGGGTACTCCGGCACCGTTTCCGTACGGAACTATGATCTCTGAAGTGTCCAGTTCTTTTAGGTTTTTCGGTAAAATGATCTGTTCTCCGTTGTACAGAACATAATTGAACAGATCTGAAAAATAACTGTTTGCGGACAGATAATGCCTGCTTTGTGTGTCCGTTCTTCCCATAGGCGACTCCTCCTTTTTCTAAATACCGACCATGCAGATCGTGACAGGCAGGAATCCCCTTGATCTTTTGTCTCCTTAAGAATCCCTGCTTTATGAAATATGAAATGTGTTGGGTAAGCATAGATTCTTAAAACATGCAGACAGATTTGTCTTAAATGTGATCTTTAAATGTGACCGCCGTGTTCCCTGCAGAAACACAGCATATGAATTTATGCTTAATCATAATGTAGCAAACCGTATGCAATTGTGCAAGAATTTTCAGACATAAAAAAAGGAATGCTTACACTTGCCGGTAAGCATTCCCTTCCAGATATATTTTTATTTATAGTTTCATCTTTTTCTGCCGGCAGGATCACTTCGCAAGGGAAGGGGCGATGGAAACGCCGATCCTTTCATTGTAGGGGATGAGGGTGGCCTGAACGGCATGGTACAGATCCGACTTGCCCGGCCATACGGTGCCGATCAGGTTATTGTTTTGGTCGAGCTGATGGAACCATGAGCCGGTCTTGTGATCAAGCACCTTCTCATCAAGATATTCCATGAACATCGCATAGTCTTTGGCATATCTGTCCGAACCGGTGACACGGTACAGAACCGCTGCGGTGTTGATCGCTTCGGCAAGCGTCCAGTGCATCCTGTCATGCACGACGGGCTTACCGCTCCAGTCGGTCGTGTAGCAGATCCCGGGTGCGCCGTCCGCTGACCATGCGTCCGTGATGGCACGGTCATAGAGCTGCTCAGCGGCCGCGATGTATTTTGAAGTCTTGTCTTTGTCGTTTCCGAATGCCGAAAGCGCATACTGCGTGATCAGTCTTGCCCACTCGATCCCGTGTCCGGGAGTTGCGCCGTAGGGCTTGAACGGATCGTCCGGCTTGTCGCGGTTCAGTTCCAGATCGGCCTTCCATTCTTTCGTGAAATGCTCAGGGATGCGCCATTCGTTTCCTGCTGCCCACTCGATGACATGATCGATGATCCTTCCGGCGCGGACTCTGTATTTCTCGTCCTTCAGCACATCGGCTGCCGCCAGAAAAGCTTCCACGGTATGCATGTTGGCGTTGATGCCTCTGTAATCGGAAAGTTCGGTGAATTCAGTATTCCAGGTGTCGACGGACAGACCTTCTTCTTCATTCCAGAAATAGCGGTCATAGGTTGCAAGCGCTTCCTTCAGCAGGTCCTGCGCTCCGTCCGCGTGAATAAGGCTCGCGGAACAGGCAGCAAGGATCACAAACGCATGCGCATAGCACTGCTTGGTGGGAAGGTTCTTCCCGTCCGCAGCAATCCCGGCATACCATCCGCCGTTCTTGTCATCATGCAGTTCGCCAAGAAGCCCTCTCAGCGCGCTGTCAACAAGCTGCGCGCTTCCTTTGTGTCCGAGCAGTTCTCCGATGCTGTAGACATGCGCCATCCGGCAGGTGATCCAGGTCTCGCGGGGCCTGTCTTTCCATGGCGTGCCGTCATCTCCGAGATAATATGCGCCGCCTTCTTCGGATACAAATCCGTGTCCGAAGGAAAGAAGGTTCTCGCACAGTTCCTTGGCAAACTCTTTATTTTCCGTGGTGTCGATTTCGTATTTTCTCATGATTTTTCCCCTGATTTTCTATCTCTGTTCTGCCTTTTTTATGTTCCGGCAGTTTCTCTGTTTTTGTGTTTTGTGTTTAGTGTTTTGTGTTTTGTCATTTCGGCGGTCATGATCCGATGAGGTTTCGGACTTCGCTGACGGATGGCATTACGCGCAGCGCGCCGCGTCTGGTGGTGATGATCGATGCCGCCGCGTTTGCGAATGTCAGCATTTCCCGAAGCGCTGTTTCGTCAAGATCCTGCAGGCCTTTTTCAAGGACAAAGTGGAGAATGCAGCCGCCGAAGGTGTCCCCTGCGCCGGTCGTTTCGATCGTGTTTTTGGAGAGGAACGGGGAGGCCGTGATTTTCACATAATCCGATTTCGGATCCTTCTTATAAAACGCCATACTTCCGCTCTTGCCAAGAGACACCGTGATCAGGCGGATCGGATACCTGTCAAGGATCCACTCTACGCCTGCCGTATAATCATCAAGTCCGGTAAGCCACTGGATCTCGTTGTCGGAGATCTTCAGGATGTCGCAGAATTCCAGGCCTCTTTGCACCTGCGCCTTGGCCTCGTCAAGACTCTCCCAGAGCGGCTCGCGAAGGTTCGGGTCAAAGGAGATGAGGGCGCCGGCGGCTTTGGCCTCGCCGATCGCATAAAGCGTGGCTTCCCTGACTTTTTCATGCGTCATGGAAAGCGTGCCGAAATGAAAGATCTTCGCATCACGAAGCAGGCTGACGTCGACGTCATCCTTTGTCAGCATCATGTCGGCGCCGGGGTTCCGGTAGAACGAGAAGTCGCGGTCTCCGTCCTCGAACGTTTTGACAAATGCCAGTGTCGTGCGCACATCCGGGTCGATGATCAGGCCTCTCGCATCGATGCCGACTTCCGTGAGCACGTCCTTCAGCTCGTGTCCGAAGATGTCGTCACCGACTTTACCGATAAAAGCCGTTTTATGGCCGAGTTTCTCAAGCATGGCGAGCACATTGCAGGGCGCGCCACCGGGGTTTGCCTCATAAAGCGCGTTTCCCTGCGCGGATTTGCCGTTCATCGTCATGTCGATGAGCAATTCTCCCAAAGCAACCACGTCGTATGATTTTTCCATGATCCTTCTCCTTGTGCCGGTCTCTTTATCTTGTGCCGGGATTCAGTACCGGTCTCTTGTGTTCTGTGATCGCACCTGGTACGTGCACTCTTATATTTTAGCGGGTAGTGTGCCAGGGTTCAATATGATTTTTGAGTCCCTTGAGTGAGCCCTTGGGGACGGGGTTAGTGGTCCATTTTCAGATTTTGTTTCAGTCCTCTCCCACAAGATGAACCGTCGTGTAATCGTGTCCGGTTGCCGGAAGGAATTTCTCAATGACATCCGCGGTTTTCATCTTCAGGCTGGAAGTGCATACGCAGGGATGGCATCCGAGGTCTTCGCCCTTTAATACGTCCTCGTCAATCAGAAGTTTCACGGCATGATCTTTGTCGTTCATCAGTCCCATGATGCTGACGGCGCCCGGCTCGATGTCCAGATATTTCAGCATGTCTTCGGGCTCCGCAAAAGAGAGCCTTGCGGAATTGATCTGTGCGGACAGCTCTTTGGTCTTGAACTTTTTGTCACCCGGCATCATCAGCAGATAATAGTTTGTCTTCTGTCTGTTGCAGAGAAACAGGTTCTTGCAGATCAGTACGCCAAGCACGGCGTCGATCTCGTTGCAGGCTTCCATGTTATTGGCCGGCTCATGGTCCGTCCTCTGATAAGGGATCTTGAGACTGTCCAGGAAATCGTAGGTTCTCATCTCCCTTGGCAGTCTTCCTTCCGCATTTTCGGGTCTTCCGTTATATAATTCCATTTTCTTGTGTGCTCCTTTGTTTTTGTGTCGGTTACCATTATATCACAAAGGTAAAATGGTCCCTTGGGGACGGGGTCAGGGGCTCATTGTTTACTTTTTGGTTTACAATGGACCACTGACCCCGTCCCCAAGGGACCACCAAAGGGTTACTTTTCACACTTGAAATAGGCGATCGAGCCGTCGGTAAAGAGTTCGGTTTTGGTGTACAGGCGGTTCAGAACCTTGCGCAGGTTTTCCTCTGTGAGGAACGGGGGCGTAAACCAGCCCTTCTTGGAAAGGATCCGCTTGACCAGCCAGTCGGTGCGCTTTGATTTTCCCTTGATATAGAAACATCCGATAAAACTTCCGCCTTTCTTCAGCACGCGATGCGTCTCGAGAAAGGCTTTTTTCTTATCGGGAAATGCGTGAAAACCGTTCATGCTCAGAACGATATCGCAATCCTCATTGCCAAGCGGCAGCTGTCCCACATCCCCGCGGATAAAAGAAACATGCCCGCAGTCGCCAAGGCGGCCTCTTGCCTGCTCCAGCATGTCCTCACTGTAGTCAAGGCACAGGATCCTTGATTTTGAAAGCATTCTCCACTTCCGCTCCGTAAATACTGCGGTCCCGACGGGCACGTCCAGGATTTTGCCTGCAAAATCTTTTGGGATCCATGACCGGATCTTTTCTGCTACCTCATTGTCATCGGTGCCGCTCCAGAAGAATTTGATGTACATCCGGCTAAATATGCTTCCCTGTGTCAGGACATTGTCATAGATGTTTTTGGAAGCGTGATAGGCGCTTTTGATCCTGTCCGTTACCGGTTCCGCCTTTTGAAGGCGCTCGCTTCTTGCGCGCTCTTTCGTATCCTCAGCTTCGTCATATCCGTCATAAGGTGCGTTCGGATCATGGGGTTTCTGCTTTCTCAGGCTGTTGCACACCCGGTCCGTATGCGCGAACACAAAATCAAGGTCGTCCGACCAGCCCGTGTGGCCCGTGATGACTTTTACGGAAATGCCTTTGTCACGGATCTTTTTTTCCAGCTTGACCAGCGACATCTTGGAAAGTTCGTTGCTCTCCGCCAGCGAATTGATAAAACTGTATCCGCCGTCTGCGCCGAACCAGATCGTATCTCCGGTGAACAGGTACGCATCATCGATGAGATAGACCATGTGCCCCCAGGTATGCCCGGGCACGAGAATGGCCTCCACCTTGATGTCATCGATGTAAAAGACGTCCCCGTCCTTCAGCAGTTTTCTTTCGTTATCGCTTTTTACCATCGGAAGTTTATAGAGGCCGAAGATGACTTTCCTCCGTTTTTCTCCCGTCATATAGCGGTTTTCGATCTCACTGAGATATAGTTTTGCGTTTTGAAACAGTCCGTCGCTGTCCCGTTCGACGGCACCGACATGATCGGTATCCTGGTGCGTGATCAGGATGTGTCCGATCGAAGACGGATCGATATCAAGCCATTCCATCTTCTCCGCAAGTCTCTCATAGTTGTAGCCGGCATCGATCATGATCGTCGTTCCGTTTTTCGTATAGAAAAAGATGTTCGCGATCCACTCGCGCACACAGGCAACATGATTGTCGATCCAGCCGGTATTCAGCGGTTTGAAGATCTCTTTACCCCTGTAGCCCCACGACATGACTTTCTTTTGAAAATTGGATGCTTTTTTAGACATTACAAAATTCCTCCTGTTGAAAATGAGCCACTGACCCCGTCCCCAAGGGACCATCAAGGGCTCAAAATCCGATCCACGCTTTCCATGCCGGCGTGTAGAATTCCTCAAGGGTTTTGGCATAGTGCATGGCTTCTTCTTTGGTAAAGCCGTGAGACACGGCCTGAAAGACGGACTCGATATAGGCTGTCACAAGCAGATGAAATTCTCTGCTGTCAAGTTCCTTTACGGGAAAACCGGCCTGTCTGCACCTGTCCATATAGCGCATGGTCACCTCTTCTTCGAGTTTAGCGACATCATGCGTAAAGTCCTCATACTTCGTCCCCCGGGACTTGTTGATCACAAGAGCAAACTCGTCGATATGGTCGTAAAGATAGGCCATCATGCGGACGGTCTCCTGCTGCCCGTCAAAGTCGTCTGCCACGATCCCTTTTTCCAGCTCTTCAAAATATTCGTCCTCGATCTGCGCATACAAGGCATAAAACCCCTTCACCGCAGGCTCCACCAGCGCCGCAAACATCTCCTCTTTGCTGGGGAAATGTTTATAGAGTCCGCTGACCTGGATCCCTGCCACATCGGCAATCCGCCGAAGCGATGCATCTGCATATCCGTACTTTAAGAATTCTTTCTTTGCGGCTTTCACGATCCTCTCATGGCTTTTCGTCTTGTCTCTCGGCATCCTGGGCCCTCCTTATTTTCATAAGAAAACGCTGTTCTCTAACGATATCAGAGTACAGCGCCCTCTCATTCCTGTCAAGGTAAAATGAGCCCTCGGGGACGGGGTCAAAACAGCGTACACACCCAGGCCGCCAGCGCGGAAGCAGCAGGAAAGATCACAAGGAGCTTGAGCAGCTGGCTTTTGATGTTGTACCCGTACTTTCTGCCGCTGTACACGCTTTCGACTTCCGGAAAATAGAACTGGAAGAAGTGGTATTTCATCAGCAGAAAATAGTCGAAGCAGACCATGTCATAGATCTTGTAGACGGTAAAGATCAGCACAAACCGGACAAAGAACTGCAGAAACGTATAACCGCTTCGGATGCCGTCCCAGATCGAGATCACACCGACGCCCAGTATCAAAAGAAAACTGAACACCATGAGCCCCCATCCGATGACTTTTGCCCCGTAAAACAGTTCTTTGTCCCTTGGTCTGAGCACCTCCTGCGCCTCCTTTGGCGCCGAGGAAAAGAATCTCTTATCCTGAATGAAAGCGACCGCCGCAAACATCATGATCGTGATCGCAACACAAAATACGATCGCAAGAAAAACCGTCAAAAGCATTTGTTTCCTCCCGCTTAAAATAGCCCGAACAGCTTCTTTTGATACGTTTCGCTTCCGATGGAGACCACGGTATATCCCGTCTTCTCGATCGCTTCCAGAAGTTTTCCTTCATCAGGCTTTGTCTCCGAAAGAAAGCTGCTTTCGCCCTTGATGTGCGAACTCTTTACTTTTGTTGCTTCCGGAATCGCTTTTCTGATGGCATCGTTCATGTGCGCTTCACACATCCCGCACATCATGCCGTCGATCTTCATGGTCGTCTTAAACATAACGTTCACCCCCAAAACGGTAATGCAATGTGGTATACGATACAGGACAGTACGAGCGCCGCGCCGATGTAAAACGCGGCCGTTTTCGCCGTCCAAGCAAACGAATGGGATTCCTTGTAAGTCGTGGAAAGCGCCATCAGGCACGGCACGCTGAAGGTGCAGGCAAACATGAAGGCCAGCGCTTCCGCTCCCGAGATCGCCTGTGTCATGGCCTGTGAAAGTACCGTGGCATCGACACCGCCTGCCGAAGCATTAAACGCAACATCTGCAACCGTGCTCTGTCCCGCGAAGACCGCGTTCAGGGTTCCGAGTACCGCTTCTTTGGCAAATGCGGCGCTGATAAACGCCATAAAGGTGCGCCATCCCATCCCGAAGAACTTCGTGACGGGCTCAATGAAAGTGCCGACCTTGTACAGCAGGCTGCTCTCGATATTTCCCGAAGGGCTGAAAGAAAACGCCCAGAAAATCACGGATACCAGCGTAACGGTCTTCAGCGCTCTCTTAAACATATCAAAGCATTTGATCCAGGCTTCCTTGAACACATATTTCCAGTGCGCTTTGTGGAACGGCGGAAGCTCCATGATCATTCCGGATCTTGTTTCTTCCGGCACGAGCTTTTTCCCGAAGATCTTTGATACGACGAACATCAGGATGAAAATGTAGGCGATGATCCCGATGCAGACGAGCGCCGTTCCCCATACCGGGAAAAACATCCCGGAAATAACGGGAATAATACTCCAGATCGATGCGCAGGGCACCGCCCATACGACCATCATGGTGAGCATCTTCTGTCCCCAGCTGTCGAGGACTCTCGTACCGCTCGCGCCGCCGATCGTACAGCCCATGCCCATTAAGATCGGTGCCACGGCCTTTCCCTGCAGTCCCAGTTTGGAAAGCGCGCCGTCGAACTGGTAGGATGCTCTGGCCAAAAATCCGATCTCTTCCAGGAATCCGAACACAACATTTACCCCGAACACAAAAGCGGACATCGAGATGCAAAAATACAGTGTATTCGGAAGCAGAAGGCTGAAGACGGATACGAGCCAGGGATGCACATGCAGCGCGCTCAGCGCATTCGCGATCGGAGGACCGATCAGTTTCGGCAGCATGCTTGCCGCACTCATAAACGGCGACATGATCAGCATGGCCGCAAGGAACCCGACCAGGATGATGCCGACCGTTACGACTTTGCCCCAGAACGGTTTCAGCAGGACTCTGTCGAACTTTGAAAGCTTGAACTGCATTTTGCCTGCGTTTGCCGCTCCATCCAGAATGCCGTCCACCCATTCAAATTTTGCATTTCCGTTTTCAGCGGACGCTTTTGCTGTCACATCCGGTCTTGTGAGCAGTCTGTGCGGATTTTTCAGTTCCGCCTCAATGAGTGATTTTAACTCCTCATATCCTTTCCCTTCTGCTGCCGTGAACGGAAGCACGGGAATGCCGAGTCTTTGCGAGATCAGTCCGGCATCGACCGTCTTGCCCTGTCCCTTTGCGACATCCATCATGTTTAAGATCAGGATCGCAGGGACATCCATTGCGGCAAAATCAGCCAGCATGTACATGCTTCTCTCAAGCTGCGACGAATCCACGAGAACGCACACCAGATCCGCCTCGCCGCTTTTGATGAATCTTTCCGTAATGATCTCTTCGTCGGAATTGCCCGATAAACCGTAGCTTCCCGGCAGATCGACCACAGTATATTTCGTATTTTTATAAGTATAGGTACCGTCTTTCTTCTCCACGGTCTTGCCCGGCCAGTTTCCGACATGCTGCCTGGAACCGGTCAGCTGATTGAATATGGTTGATTTTCCCGAATTGGGCTGCCCCAAAAGCGCGATACAGTTCATGCTCCCACCTCCGAAACTTCTATTTTGTCGCAGTCCTTTCTGTTCAGAGCGAGCAAGGTCTCTCTCACATATACAAGGACCGGCATTTTTCTGTCATTTTTGACCACCTGAAAGTTCGCCTGTTCCGTAAGGCCGATCGATGTGATCCTGCTTAAGAACCGCTCGTCCGTCCCGAGCGACCTTACCGTACCGCTTGTTCCGGCTCTCATCTCACTTAATTTCATCCCGTTTCTCCTCATGTTGTTTGATATTTGAACCCGCAGAATGCGGACAGGTTCCGCTGCATCCCGGACAGCCGCAGCTGCAGCCCCCGCGTTTTCTCTCCCGGATCTTGCTTCTGATGATCAGGAAAACGATCACGGCCAGAACAAGTCCGATCAGGACAGACGGCATTACATTTGTGAACCACTCCATCTGTATCACTCCTTTGAGTTAGTTTTCGCTAACCGCCTCGCAAAAGATATGCCCCGTACCATCGGGGCTCATGTTTTAAGATTCTGCTTAAAAAGAACGCTGTTCACCAACGAAATAAGAGTACAGCGTTCTCCTTCTTCTGTCAAGTACTTTTTGGTCCCTTGGTGGTCCCTTGGGGACGGGGTTAATGGCTCATTGTTTACTTTTAGGTTTACAATGGACCACCAACCCCGTCCCCAAGGGACCACAAATTTTTTCTGTTCAAATGAAAATTTATGATATAATACAACATAAATAAGGGGTTCCCATCGACAGGAGGAACAGTTATGAGTACTGTAAAACCGGCACAGTATACCAGCGAAGACGTGATCCGTCTGTTCAGCAAGCTTGTAGATGTCATCATCGTGGTTGATAAAACCACCGAAAAATACCGTGCCGTGATCAGACGCGGCATGTTCGAAACACTTTTCGACGAAGAAGGCGATTACAATGAACTGATCTCCACCCTGCTGATCCATCTGAACACTACTTCCGAGAAACTGCCGGAAGGCTATCAGGCTTTCCTTCCGAACTACGGAACCTTCACGACCAAGTACAGCAAAAAGCTGAAGCTTGTCATCAACGAAGGCGAGCAGCCGCATATCGTACAGCTGATGGTCTATCCGCTGGTGGAAGAAGACGCTTACATGCTGATCATGGATGAGCTTGATTCGAATGAAAGCGAGCAGGAAAATCAGACTTACCGGAAGGTTGAGACCATCGAAAAGACTTTCCTGTTCTCGATGTATATCGATCTGGTCGAGGATACGACCGGAAGCCTGAACATCTCCGAGATCTCCGAGGATGAGGTGCAGGCGGAGCTGAAATACACCGACTGGAGAAACATGATCGTAAACGTGATCGGCAAGGACGATCAGGCCCTGTTCCTGGAGCGTTCCGATCCCGAATATCTGAAGAAAATGTTCACGCCCGGACGCACATCAAGCTTTGACTGCCTGATGCAGAATCTGGAAGGCGTTTATATCTGGGTCAAGCTGATCTTTTCAAGGATCGAAACCGGTGATCCGGACGATTACAAATATGTATTCATGGTACAGAACATCCACGAGGAAGCCACGGCGATGTTCTCATCCTTAAAGAAGCTCAGCGAGATGGCCCTTACGGATTCCCTGACCGGCGTGTTTAACAGAGGTAAGATCGAAACCTCCGTCAAAAATGCCGTTAAGGAATGGGGAGCGCAGAAGAATCCCTTATCCATGATGATCATCGACATCGATCACTTCAAATCGGTGAACGACGAGCATGGGCATGCGGTCGGTGACAAAACACTGAAACGCTTTGCACATGTCATCAGCGACTGCCTGAAAGAAGAAAAAGCGGATATCGGACGCTGGGGCGGTGAAGAGTTTGTCGTGGTCTATTATGACAAGACGCTTGAAGAAGCGGTTGATATGGCGGAAAAGTTAAGAGCGACCGTTGCCGAGTCGCCCATGCCGAATGCCAAAAAAGTCACCTGCAGCATCGGTGTTGCGCAGGTGAAGGAAAACGATAAATTTGAAGATGTATTCGAGCGTATGGACAAGGCATTGTACGCGGCCAAATCCGGCGGAAGAAACAAAGTGGTGGCAGGCTGAACATTCAGCCTGCTTTTTCTTTACCGGTACCAAGTCTTGCATACAGCTTCTTCATCATGTGTTTATATAAGATGATCGATGCAACGCCCGCTACAAGCCATGCAGCCGGATCGGATCCCGCCGCAAGCGCATAGCTGTGCAGGCTCATAGACAGGAAAGCAGTCACAAGTCTTGCCAGAAACTCGATCACCCCAAGCGACATCGCCGTCAGCGAATACCCGCAGCCCTGCATGGTGTTCCTGTAGACAAAGATCATAGCAAGCGGAATATAAAAGATCACGCTCAGATACACATATGTTTTTCCCCAGGGCAGCAAAGCATCCAGGCTGTCTCCGGAAGAGAAAAAGACCGACATGAGCGCCGGCAGAAAGAGCACCGCGATCAGCGCCGAGACCACCGAATAGACCGTCATGATCTTCATTGCATCTCTCGTTCCTTTTTCAACTCTCTCAAGATCTCCCTTACCGAAATTCTGACCTGTATATGCAGCCATGGCCTGACCCGTAGCCATCATTCCCTGTGTCAGAAGGTTCTGCACTTTGCTGGCTGCGGTAAAACCCGCCACGGCAACGGATCCGAACTTGTTGATCGCGGTCTGCATGATCATCGTGCCGGAAGCCGTGATCCCGAACTGAAGACCCATGGGAATACCGATGGCCAGCTGGCTCATGGAATATTTGTAGTCCAGCTTCCACTGCTCCTTTGAGGGAGTCAGCGCCGGGATTTTCCGGATGATGTAGATCGCGCACAGGATCGCCGAGATCCCCTGCGACACATCCGTTGCCCAGGCCGCTCCCGCGACGCCCATCTTCAGATTCACGATGAACACAAGATCCAGCACGATATTCAGACAGGCCGAAAGGATCAGAAAGATCAGCGGGATCCTGCTGTTTCCGATGGCTCTTAAAAGGGATGAAAACAGATTATAGAAAACGATCATCACGATGCCGCCGCAGATGATGGTGATATAGCTGTAGGCATCTTCAAAGATATCTTCCGGCGTATTCATGATGCGAAGCAGGGAGCGCATGGAACCAAGGCTTACAACCGTAAGAATGATCACGATGATCGCTGAGAGAAGGATCGCATTTGCCGCGCTTTTTCTGGTCCCTTCCCTGTCGCCCGCGCCATAACGCTGACTGGTCAGGACCGTAAAGCCCGTTGTGATCCCGCTGGCAAGACCGATCACGAGAAACATGATCGTGCCCGTGGAGCCCACGGCCGCCAAAGCATTCGCTCCGACAAATTTGCCCACGATCACTGCGTCCACCATGTTGTAAAACTGCTGGAATACATTGCCGAGAAAAAGCGGCATTACGAATTTTAATATGATTTTGAGGGGCCTGCCCTCTGTCATGCTGTTTTCCATTTCCAAAATGGTCCCTTGGGGACGGGGTCAGTGGTCCATTTCAATGACCGTGTAGGTGCCCCTGACCTTTTTGGATTCATAAAGTGCCTTGTCCGCGGTTCCGATCAGATTGTTCACCAGTTCCGTTCCGAAAGCGCCGCCAAAGCTCATGGTGATCTTCACTTCAGGATGATTTTCGATCGTGATCTTCTTCAATGCGGTCTGCAGAAATGACAGCTTATTCTCCAGGTCTTCCTTTGTGATATCAAAGAATACCATCATGAACTCATCGCCGCCGTAGCGGATGACCACGTCATCTTTTCGAACAGACTGTTCCAGCAGTTCCGCGACTTTTTGGATCGCTTCGTCCCCGCCCTGATGGCCGGCCGTATCATTGACGTTCTTAAACAGATCGATGTCTGCCATGACCACGGCATTGCACGGTTCAAAGATGAGTTTGTCATCCAGGAATTTCCTGTTGCGGATCCTGGAAAGAGAATCGATATAGATTTCCGTCTCGAATTTCGAGATCTTTTTCTGCTGGGCAAGATTCTGCAGCTTCGCATCGGTCGTGTCCGCACAGCCGTATACGATATGCGCGATGCTGCCGTCCTCATTCCTGTCGCCGATCAAAAAGATGCCGTTGAACCAGCGGTTCGCGCTTTCGCTGTAGAACTCCATGCTTGTCGTTCCGTGCTCCTCAATAGCCGCTAAGATCTTGTCCTTATCCAGCCATTCGTGCAGCCCTTTGCGGAAGCTTTCCGCAACAGATGTGTCGACATTTTTCTTGAGGAATTCGATCGCATCCGGAACCTTTTCCACCTGTTCCACATATTCATTGGTGCTGATCATGCGGTAACTCATATCGCTGACATCGATAAACAGGGAGAAGTTGAAGACTTTTCCGATCGCCTCGATGATCTTTAAATATTCTTCCAGTTCCTGCTGCGCGGTAATATCGCGGTAGCATCCCATGTAGATCTCAAGAGATCCGTCATCCTCGCGTCTGATAAATCTTCCGGCGCCGGTGACCCAGATGATGCTGCCGTCCTTCTTCTGCATGCGGTAAGTGGCGTGTGTGATATCCGGCAGCTCGCGGTGAATGAGGACCGAATCCCAGAACAGTTTCACGATGGCGTCCCGCTCTTCCGGGACCAGCGTCTTCACCCAGCTGTCGAACTCATTCGGCAGATCTTCAAGCCCGTCGTAGCCGAGCATCTGCCTGGTCTCGTCGTTGAACTCAAAACTGAGCAGGTTCTCGTCACGGTCAAACGTACAGAAATACATACCTGCTTTTAAGCCCTTCGCGAACATGTCCTCTCTGAATTTCGCGATCCGGTACTTACTGTTTGCCTCCTCGATCCTTTTGTTGCATTCTTTTAACAGCGCATGCTGTTCCTCCGGGTAATCGGACAGATCGAATAAGGGCAGCTCATCGTCTACCGTAGCGCTGGCTTCCACGGCAAAACTGCCGACTCCGTTGTCAATGCTGTCCGCAACTGCGTTCTTTTCCATCAGGACTCCTTTTTAACCGGTCAATTTACGGGATCACATCCGCTTTCAGCCGTCTTTGCTTTGCGGTTCGATCTCCTCTATCGATGCGATCTGTGAATTGTAGATCAGAAAATCATCAATGAAAATGCCGTCCTCGCTTCCGCCGTATTCGCATTCCAGAAAGTCACGGCCTTCATAATCCGCAATCCCCGAAAAAGTGTCCCCGTCTCGATCCCTGATGTAAACATACTTGCCGTCAAATCCCGACAGATCCATGGTTACCTCCGCAAGTCCGGGCACTTTCCCGTACAATAAATTTTATTTTATCACAAAACAGGGAGTTTTGCCATGGGCCTGCCGTTCCGTCTCTGCAGGAGTTCCTATGCCCTAACGTCTGTTATGTACGCTTCCGCATACACCATGGGTATCGTCGAATGAAGCAGCTTTGCATGCTTCACCGCAAAGCCGTTCTGTTCCAGAAATGAAAGAAAACCGTTTGCATCCCACTTTGCTTCAAACACTACTCCTGCTGCGGACAGTGCCTTGCTGAAGATCCCGCTGATCCTGTTTTGATTATCATGGACAAAATTAGGTGGGATCAGGATCCCGTCTTTTTTCAAAACGCGTCTGATCTCCGACAGTGCTTTCTCAGGATCGGGAAGGATGTGCAGCGCATTGGCGATGATCACCACATCAAAACTGTTATCGGCATACGGAAGCTCGCAGGCGTCTACCTGTTCAAATCTCAGATTCGCGGGAACCTCGCCTCTGTGCGCGACCGCGATCATCTTTTCGGAAAAATCCGTCGCGATCATGCTTTTTGTTTCGGCTGCGACCCTTTTTGCGATCACGCCGGGACCCGTTGCGACCTCCAATACTTCCCGGTCTCTGACCACTTTCGCGATCCGCTTATAAATGGCCTCATACGCTTTCCGGTTGCCTGGTGTGCCCGTGACAAAAGAACTGTACACCGGAGCAAACTTATCCCATACGGATTCATTTTTTTCTTTCATGATGTGAAAATCACCCATCACGACTTCGCTGCGCCATTCTTTGGGGATGTTCTGCGGCTCATACACCATGCCGTAGAGTTCCACGCCGTCCGAAAGATGTTTTGTCGTCACGCATTTCATGCCGAGATGTTCATATTTTGCTTTTTTGAGTGCGGCATCCGTATCGAGCACCACGGGAAGCGCGTGTTTTTGACCTTCTTCAAAAGCGATCTCCAGAAGTTTTCTCATATACCCGCGCCCCTGGTACTGTTTGGTAACTGCGACCATGCCCACATAAATATACGGTATCTTAAACTTTGACAGGATCTCGTCATACCCTTTTTCCGAACGCACAAACCCTTTTGCCGCCTTTCCGATGTGCTTAAGATCCATACAACGGGAAGAAGCCAGTAAAAGATCTGCCGCAGACGCAGCACCCATGTTGTGGCCGGAATGCTTGAACGCGATAAACGCCTCGTGATCTTCACTTGTCGAATAAAGCACCCTCTCTCTGATCGCCATGCGGACATAAGCGCATATATAATCGCTGACTGCCCGTTTCCCTTTTCCGAGCCAGCTCATGCCCCATTCCGAGTCCGCATATTCATAATCCGCAAACGCATCGCCTATGGAACGGATCTCCGCCTCGCTCAATGTATTGATCTTTACCGCCGTTGCACGCTTTGGTAAATTCTGTTTCATGATCTTTCAAACCTCATTTTTTTGCGATCACCGTGATCCACGGTTTATTTTTATGATGATCGGCTCTGACCTTACCGAAGCCGGCATTCTTAAGCGCCGATTCGATCTCTTCGACGGTATGGCATTTCATCCCGTCTATGATCTTCTCATACTTGAGGCTCGTCCTGTCCATACCGTCCGATTCATTGACGATCATAAACACGCCGCCGGGTTTCAGCACTTTTGCAACCTGGGCAAAGCACCTGTCGAGCCCCGGCCAGAAATAGATGGTTTCAAACGCCGTGGCAAGATCGTATGTTTCTTCCGGAAGGGCGAGCGCGGATACATCTCCCTGCATCACCCTGCATCTTCCGCTCTTTATGGCATCCGCATTGTACCCGATCGCCTTTTCGACCGAGATCTCGGAATAATCGACCGCGGTCAGTTTTGCCGAGGGATACCGTTTCAGCAGTTCTCCTGCATTCCTTCCTCCGCCGCAGCCGATCTCGACGATCTCCTGCGGTACGATCGTCTTCAGATGCGAGATCCCCCAGTCGGCAAGCTTTGCGTGTCCGCCGTTCATCCCGCCGACCATCATTTTTCCCATAAGTCCTTCCGGCTTTCGTGTCTGGCTCACAAATTTCTTATACAAACCCATCGCCTATTTCCTCCCTGTCAGTAATGCCGATCCCGAAAGTCCCATCCAGCAGGCTTCAAAACCGGACATAAACATGCCTTTTGTCGTGTCTATGAGCTGAACATCTTCATATCCCATGCTTTTCAGCTTCTTTACAAACGCATCCATGTCGCCGTATTTTGCCCTGGACATGATGTCATGGATCGCAAACGTGCCACCTTTTTTCAGGGTTCTTAAGGTTTCAAGCAAAATCGCCTGCCTGTCTTTGCTCGGGATATTGTGATATACGTAATTGCTTGTTACCAGGTCAAATGTTTCATCCGCAAACGGAAGTTTTACGGCATCGCCCTGCATGAAGGAAGTATTGTTCACTCCCTCTGCAGCGGAATTGCTTTCGCAAAGTTTCTTATTGAAGGAAGCGTATTCCTTCCCCCATCTGTCAATTCCCGTCATGCTTGCCGCAGGGTTTTTCTTAGCGCTCGCGATCGTCAGCGCACCGCTTCCGCATCCGACGTCCAGCCCCTTTCCGCCGTCCGGGATCTTCACATAGGCTGCAACTCCCTCAATGATCTGTTTTGACATCTGTCTTTTCCCGTTATAAGAAAAAGCCCTGTACATCAGATACATCCAGACCGTTACGATCACGCACACCAGGGTGATGACCCACAGCAGGGGTACCAGGATCCTTTTGACCGGTCCGCTTACCGGCATCGCCGTAAATATAATGCTTAACACCAGGAAAAATGCCATGATGCCTGCCGTTGTTGCCACCATGCCTTTTGGCATCCAGTTTTTATAATCCGCTTTCATATATTGCCTCCTTTTTCTGTCCGGAACGATCTTCTTTTCTTTTATCCGGCATAAGATCTGTCATGCTCTTAAGACCCAGGGCCACTGTCGATCCGTTATGTAGCATCGCAGACGTTGCCGGCGGCATGACACCGGCTATACCAAGCGCGATGAGGGCCGTATTGAAACTCACGATCGTTCTGTAATTGAACCGGATCCGCTTCATCAGCAGGGTGCTGATCTTTTTCAGGATCACAATGCTGTAAAGACTGTCCGAACCGATCGTGATGTCGGCGATCTGTCTGGCGATTTCCGCACCGTCGCTGATCGCGATCCCTGCATCTGCTGCGGACAGCGCCGGTGAATCATTGATGCCGTCACCGACCATGATCACATGATGCCCCTCTGCTTTTGCCTTCTCGACATACTTTGCCTTATCTTCGGGAAGCACTTCGGCGTAGAACTCCGTGATCCCTGCTTCGGCCGCGATCCTTGCGGCTGTTTTCTCGCTGTCTCCGGTCATCATGACAATATGTTCAAACCCCTGTTTTCGAAGCAGCGCCACAACCTCCCGTGTTTCTTTTCTCATGGGATCTTCTATCAGGATGCATGCCGCGATTTTCCCGTTTTTGGCAAAATAAAGGTGGGAATATTCGTCCGGAAGCGCATCAAACTGTTCTTTTTTGTCATCCGGTATGACGGTATGCTCGTCTTCGAATATGAAATGATAACTTCCGATGATCACCCGTTCGCCGTCGATCTTCGAAACGATCCCGTGCGCGACCAGATATTCGACATTCGTATGGAGTTCTTCATGAAGCAGACCTTTTTCGGAAGCATGATCCACAACCGCTCTTGCGACCGAATGCGGAAAGTGTTCTTCCAGGCAGGCCGCCTGTCTCAGCAGTTCATCTTCCGTCTCGTCGCAAAATGATACGACCCGGACCACTGTCGGCTGCGCCTTTGTGATCGTTCCGGTCTTGTCAAAGATGATCGTGTCCGCATCCGCCACCGCCTCAAGGAATTTTCCGCCCTTTACGGTGATCCCGTACTCGGAAGCTTCCCTGATCGCTGAGAGGACCGAGAGCGGCATCGCCATTTTGAGCGCGCAGGAATAATCCACCATGAGCACGGAAACAGCCTTGGTAACGTTCCGGCTGATCGCCCACGTCAGTCCCGCCGCAAGAAGCGTATACGGCACAAGCCTGTCTGCCAGTCTTTCCGCCTTGCTTTCCAGGGAGGATTTCAGCTTTTCGGATTCTTCGATCATTTTCACGATCCTGTCATACCGTCCGCATCCGCCGGCGCGCGTGACACGGATCGTCAGATCCCCATCCTCGACAACGGTCCCCGCAAAAACGGCGGTACCGCATGCCTTGTGGACAGCCACGGGTTCGCCCGTCATGGAGGACTGGTTTACCATGGCTTCGCCCGAAACCACCTCCCCGTCAAACGGGATCACATTTCCCATTCTTACAACGATCCTGTCTCCGCATACGATCTGAGACGAGCCGGTCAGAACTTCCCCGCTGTCCGTACACAGCCACACCTGATCCACGTTCAGCGACATGCGCCTTGCCAGATCGTCGACCGAACGTTTATGTGTCCACTCTTCAAGCGTATCCCCGATCTTAAGCAAGAACATCACGGAGGATGCCGTGTTGTAATCGCCCGTCAGAACGGCCGCGGTAATTGCCGCTCCGTCCAGCAGTTCAACCTGAAGTTTCCTGTTTTTAAGCGTTTTAAGCCCGCGCAGGATGAATCTGAACATGTTAAAAATGTCCAGTATCCTTCTGATATAAAACGGCAGGAAAAACCGTTTGCCGTAATGCAGGATCACGGCCGTTACCAGTTTGTCGTAATATTTTGCGGCCAGTTCCCTGCCGGAGCTTTCAAATACACGGTCCGGTACCTGCGTGTCTTCAAAGGAAAAATCACGGACGATTTCGATCATGCGCGATCTGTCGCAGGTAAAGCATATGGCCGCATCGGCGGTGCGCTCATACACGCGCACTGCAGAGACCTCAGCGAATGATCTTAAATAATACTCAAGCGTATCGGCCTCTTGAAAGGTCAGCCTTTTTGTCAGAAGGTGTATGCGTATTCTGTTCTTTATCTCATGTCTGATCGCAAATTTCATTCTTCGGCATCTTCTTCCTTTACTACTGCATCTTCTTCTTTTTTCGCTCTTTCCTCATTGATGGCCTTTGCCTCTTCGTAGATGTCGGTGCAGTTTTCCTGGAGCGTCGTCACCTGGTCAAGCACCGAGTCTTTCGCACGCAGAACCCCCGCCGTGCAATGTGCGTACACTTTCTTCGCATCCTTGGAGGTCAGCAGCTTGATCCCCTCAAGCCCGAACAAAGTCCCAAGTGCAAATAATCCGATCCCTTTCAGTTTCATAACCTTTTGTTCTCCTTTCACGTTCCGTTTGCTGTTAGCCTTTGCTAACCCTGCGTCAAAAAAAACGGACTGTTACCGTTGCGTGTTCATCGGCAAGTCCTGCTCTCGAGGGTTAGTCCTTGCTAACTTCATATGATAGCACTTGAAGCGAAAAATGTCCAGATGGTCCCTTGGGGACGGGGTTAGGGGTCCATTGTAAACCACAAAGTAAACAATGGACCCCTAACCCCGTCCCCAAGGGCTCATTTATGACGCCTGAAGGGCTACCATATGCGCATATGTTCCGTTCTGCGCAAGGAGACTTTCGTGGTTGCCTTTTTCCACGATCTGACCGTCCGATACCACAAGGATCTGGTCTGCGTCCTTTATGGTCTTGAGCCGGTGCGCGATCACAAGAAGCGTCTTATTCCTGCAAAGCTCCGAGATCGCTTCCTGGATCGCCCGTTCGTTATCTGCATCCACACTGGCCGTCGCTTCGTCAAGTATGACGATCGGCGCATCTTTCAATATGCATCTGGCAATGGAGATCCTCTGCTTTTCCCCGCCGGAAAGAGAAGCGCCGCCTTCTCCGATCACGGTATCAAAACCATCCGGCAGCTGCATGACAAAATCGTAGCATTTTGCTTTTTTCGCAGCTTCCTCCACTTCCTCCCTTGTCGCTTCAGGCCGTCCGATCGCGATATTGTTGTATATCGTATCCTGGAAAAGATAAACTCTTTGGAACACCATGCTGATGTTGTCCATCAGGCTTGAAAGCGAGATGTCTCTGATGTCCTCTCCGTTTACAAGAATGTGGCCGCTTTTCACATCCCAGAATCTTGCAAGGAGTGAAGCTATGGTTGATTTTCCGCCGCCGGAAGGTCCGACAAGCGCCGTCATCTCACCGGCATTCACCCGGAACGATACCTCTTTTAGCACATCCTTGTCTGTATAACCGAAGCTGACCTTCTCATATTCGATCGCAGGAATCGCAGGATTCTTTGCCGTAACATCCTGCAGCGTCTTTTTCCCTTCATCCATCAGCTCCTCTGCCCGGAACACCTCTTCGATCCTGTCAAGGCTTGCGGAGGTAACGGTGAGCCTGGCCATCTGGCCGTAATAACTTTTGATGGCAACGAACATGTCGAAGAGGAACAGCGCCATACCGGCCATATAGATGTTCGGGATCATTCCCTTCCCGAACAGGAATCCCGCAAGCGCCAGCATCAGGGATGTCCCGATCCCGAACGTCAGGTAAAGGGCTCTCGCCCACGGGCTGTAAGCCACCTCAAAGTCTATGCTTTCCCTGCAGCTTTTCTCAAATTCATCCGTCAGTCTCTTTGACCGTTCGCCAAGCATGTTGTAAGACTTGATGATGCCGATCCCTTCGGCAAAATCAAGGACCTCCTCTGTCAGTGATTCGGAACCTTCCTGTTTGATCGCTGAATGTTTCAGGGTGGTCTTAAGCATCAGGTTTCCCACGATGACAAAAGCGAGCACGACCAGCGCGGACAACAGTCCCAGCCGCAGATCCATTGCAAACATCATGACCACCATAAGTCCCTGCGAGACGATAAAAGAAACCAGTTCCGACAAGACTCCCATGCAGTTTTCTTCTATGAACACCATGTCGGTAGACAGGACCGCGCTGATCTTTCCGATATTGCCTTCCGTAAAATATCCCATGGGAAGTTTTCTCAGATGGTCTCCCAGCTTCATCCGCATATCGGCAAATACCGCATAACCGGTAGCCGATTGCAGCACGTTTGTGATGTGTTCAAAAACAGCCTCCACGATCACGCTCAAAACGATCGCGATCCCAAGATACAGGCATTTCTTTCTGTCCATCTGCCCCTGCATAAAAAAGCTGATCATCAGGAAAGACAATATCAGCGGGGCTTTCATCATGATGCCCTTGATAAACGAGGTGATGTATGACAGACGTATCCTCGTCTTGTATTTTCCCGTAATGCCGATCAGCCTGTGTAATATCTTTATCATTTTTCACGCCTCCTTGATCTTCCATGTGCTTGCGCTTACGGATGCATCCCAGAACTTTTTATATTCGGGGCAGTCCGTAAGAAGGGTTTCATGTTTGCCTGCTGCAATGCACTGTCCTTCCTTCATGACACAGATCTTATCCGCATTTTTTACCGTGGACAGCCTGTGCGCGATCACAAGCACGGTTTTGTCTTTGATGATCTCGTCGATCGCGGCATTTAATTTCTCTTCATTTTCCGGATCCATAAAAGCAGTGGCCTCATCTAAAACAATGATCGGCGCATCCTTAAGGATCGCTCTTGCAAGAGAGATCCGCTGCCTCTCACCGCCGGATAACTGCTTGCCTGAGTCTCCCGCTTTTGCTTCGATGCCGTCCGGAAGCCTGTCAAGGAATTCGTTGCACTGGGCTTTGCGGGCCGCTTCCAGCACCTGCTCTTTAGTGGCATCCGGTTTCCCGATCAGGATATTTTCATAGAGCGTGGTGTTGAAGAGGAACTGCTCCTGTGAGACATAAGCAACCTGATCATTCAATGCTTTCAGGGTCATGTCCGTAATATCCTGGCCGCCGATCCGGATCGTGCCTGCGTCCGTGTCATAGTAGTGAACGAGCAGTTTTGCAAGTGTGGATTTGCCGCTTCCCGACTCTCCCACAAGCGCTGTTGTCGTCCCCTGTTTCATCTCAAGGCTGACACCATGCAAAACCTCCTCTTCTTCATATCCGAATCTGACATTTTCAAATGTGACATCTCTGTTTGTGCCGGAAAATCCGTTCTTTCCTTCCTTCAGCGGCGGATGCTCCATGAGTTTTTCCAGCTCGGTGATCTTATAATCCAGCTGCGGAAATTTTCCGGCAAAATTCAAAGCCTTCAGGAATGACGGTCCCACGGCAAAAGACATACAGAGGACGAGGATCAGCTTGTCGAGAGCCATCGTCCCGGACAGGACCATGTATGATCCGACAGGGAGCATGAGCAGGGCAAGGCAGGGCAGAATGCTTGCATAAGCCGCCATCCACGGCCAGCAGACCTTATACCATGCAATGGTAAAATCGCGGTAATTCCTTACCCTGTCTCCGAATTTTTTATAAGACTCGCCGTCTTTGTTGAACACTTTGACGACTTCCATTCCGTTCACATACTCGATGATCGTGTTGTTCATCTTCGCGGCCGATTCATAATAATCGTTCATCTTCTCGAATCCGGATTTCATCATCATCCCCATCGCCAGCATGCCCAGCACGAGCGGGACAAGCGACAGCAGCCCCAGCCTCCAGTCCATGATGAACATTAAGAGAATGATCAGGACCGGGATAAAGATGTTTGCGATCCCTTCCGGTATGGCATGCGCCAGCAGCAGCTCGATCTGATCGATGTCATCCGTAAAGATCTTTTTGATGCGCCCCGTTCCGAGATTCTGTATGTTTCCGAGCGGTTGTTTTTCAAGTTTTCCCTGCAGAGAGATCCGCAGGTTCTTCAACGTGTTGTATGCGCTGATATGGGAAAATTCCAGACCTTTTACATACAAAAGCGCAAATGCGATCTCGCATACGGCCACAGCAAGCACTCTGAGCATCACAAACTTCAGATCGATGTGTTCTCCTCTCGTCAGCGGCGAAATGATCTGATAAAGAAAGAAATACGGGATCACATTCGCTACAATGCCTAACGACATGAGCACCGCAGCCCATACGGTGTACTTTTTGTACTTTCCGATATACGGAGCTACCTTTTTAAACATAAACTTACCTCCTCTTGTGCGTATAGGTTAGCCAGCGCTAACCTATACGCTTATTTAAAGCCGTCTTATGACGGCCTGCTTACCGAATGATCCCTTGGGGACGGGGTCAGTGGTCCATTTTGATCACTGCTGCCCAGTCAAAAAACCTGCACATCACCCTGCAGTGTTCTTCCATCTGCTTTTCGGACAGATCATGAACAAACGGCTCACAAACAGAACTCCAGAATGACGTCAGCAGAATGTGAAACTCATCGCGGCTTACCTTTGCCTTCGCGATACCGCGGCGATAGGCCTCTTTGTAAAACTGTTCATAGGCATAACTCATCTTGATCACATAATCATGACTGAAGCTTTCGTATCTTGTTCCGGCACACTTATCGATCAGGATCTTAAAATCATCTCCGTAGCTTCTGAGCATCCGGAACATCGGGATCATGGAATCATAGCGCATGATCCAGGAATCTCTGATCACGTCATCACTGAGAAGCGAAAAATCCACGCCGGACCGTTTGTCAAGAAACGAATCAAGCGCCTCCACGACGCCGCCCACCACAGCGGAAAACAGTTCTTCTTTCCCTTTATACCGTTTGTAGACCGCACCCGTGGTCACCCCGGCATTCTCACAGATGGACTTCAGATCTGCTTTTAAAAATCCGTTTTTTAAGAACTCTTCCCGTGCGCTTTGTAGCAGCCTCGGGTCGATACTGGTATCCCGCACTGACATGATATACCCCGCAAAAAAACTGATAATAAGATTATCGGTAATCATATTATCAGTTCATTTTCATCCTGTCAAGAGAAAAGTGAGCCCTTGGGGACGGGGTTAGTGGTCCATTGTTTACTTTGTGGTTTACAATGGACCACTAACCCCGTCCCCAAGGGCTCATTTTTTGATGTACTCGATGTTATCGGTTAAATCCACGGGATAACTGCCGGTCTTTGATACTGACAGCTTGTGTTTGCGTTCGGAATAGGACAGCCTGACATCGCAGTACACGCCGTCTTCAAATGCATACCCGTCCCCTTCATCAAGATACAGGGTAAATTCTCCGTCGCAACCCTCATAAACACGGATCACGTCGGGCAGCCCGCCGCCCTCATCCGCATAGCTTAACCCGGAGGACATCGGGATGATCGAGCCTTCACGCACAAATACGGGGATCCTGTCGAGCGGCGCATCGGCATCGATCCAGCATCCGCCTTCCTGGTATTTTCCGGAGTAAAAATCATACCATCCGCACCCCTTTGGCAGATAAACCCTGCGCTTTTTCTCAGCATCCTTTATCTGAACCGAGCCCTTTTGATAGTACATGGGCGTATACACCGGAGCCACAAGAAAGGCCGGGCCAAACAGGTATTCGTCGCTTACCGTGCGCACGTTTTCATCCTCGTAAAAATCCATAAGAAGGCTCCGCATCATCGCCTCGCCTTCCCGGTGTGCCAGTGCACCCAGAGAATAGAGGTAAGGTATCAGCCTGTACCTTAATCTGATCTGTTCCATGATCGCTTCATAGAACGGATCTCCCATGCTCCCGAACTGCCACGGCTCTCTCGGCGTATCGGTCCCGTGCGAGCGGAAGATCGGAAGGAAGGTCCCAAACTCAAGCCATCTGACATACAGTTCCCGGTATCCCGCGTCCAAAACGCCGTCATTATAATCACCGTGCCAGAACCATAAGGGCCGGTGAGAATGATCATTACAGCCGCGATTTTCATACTTGTCATCTACGACAAAAAAGCCGCCGATATCAAGCGTCCAGTAAGGCATTCCCGTAAGTCCCATCCTGATGCCTTCAACAATCTGTTTGCGCAGTGTATCGTAAGTCGCGCAGATATCTCCGGACCAGAGTATGGTCCCATATTTCTGTATGCCCGTATATCCGGATCTTGTAAGATTCACAACACGTTTTCCGGCAATATCCCTGCGCCAGTTCTCATAGATGCCCCCGGCGTGATACAGGCCATATGCGTTCAGTTTTTCCGGATCCATTGAATGAACCGACATTTCCTTAACGACCCTGTATCGCTCCTCTTCGCTCTTTTTCTCCTCGCCGCTCCAGTCCGCATCCGAAAAAGGCTCCGCATTATCACACCACAAGGCGTCCGTTTTACTGCTCATGATCTCCTCGCAGGTCTGCTTCCAGTAAAGTGTTCTCGCATCTTCGCAAAAAGCATCATAGAGATTTGAATTGGGAAGCAGCAGCCCCTCTTTTGCAAACTGTGCGTAATTTTCGGAATCGGTACTCATGTTTGGCCAGATGCTGACCATGAAATGCACATGTTCTTCATGGATCTTCTTTACCGTGGCGCTTAGATCCGGGTAACGCTTCTTATCAAACTTTTTCTCGCCCCATAATCCCTCTTCCCAGCTGAACCAGTCCTGAACGATACAGTCGATCGGAATATTCCGGGACCGGAAAGCGGATACGGTCTCTTCGAGTTCAGCGCCGGTTTTGTACCGCTCCTTACTCTGGATATATCCGAAGGCCCATCTGGGAAGCATGGACGGCATCCCGGTGATCCTGTGGTAGCACCTGATCAGGTCGCTTATGGTTTCCCCGGTGAAGATATAATATCTGAGTTCTGTTGCGCAATCTATGGCAAAACGGATCCGGTTCCCTTCAGATGTAAAAATCATCCCGGCCCGGGAATCGATCAGAATGCCGTAATGTCCGGTGGTAACAAGAAACGGGATCGCGATCCTCATGTTGGATTCGTACAGATACACCGTCCGGTTTCTGTGATCACAGATCCCGTCTTCATACTGCCCCATGCCAAGAAGAAGTTCGTCGTTTCCGATGCAAAATTCCAGGGTTGCGGAAAACGCCTCGTATGCGGGGACTTTCGCCAGACTGTCCGTGAAGGCAACCTCGCCGTTGGCAGTCTGCTTCTTCCTGAGCGCAGACTTTTCCGCCTCGTATCTGTATACGGTGACCGGCGTAAAGGATACTTCTGTCTGGCTGATCACAACTTTTTTGTTCCGGGCAAAATCAACCGGTTCACGGTCTGTAAACCCTCCGGGTGCTGCGCCGGAAGAATACGTGACACAGGTAATGTTTTCGCTGATGTTTTCGATTGTTTTCGGCATGTTTTATCCTTTTACCGCACCGGCTGTCATGCCGGATACAATATATTTCTGCCCGAGCAGATATACGAGCAGTACCGGAAGACTAGTCAGCAGAATGTCTGCGCATACAAGATTCCAGTCCTTAAAGTACATTCCGAAGAAGTTATACACCGACAGGGTCATCGGCCACTGTTCCGACCTGTTCAGGAAATACAGGGGGGAGACGAATTCGTTCCATGTGTTCAGGAACGTCAGGACCGTCGATGTTGCGATCGCCGGTTTCAGCATTGGGAAAACAATGAGGAAGAACAGGCGGACGGGCCCGCATCCGTCTATCACTGCCGCCTCGTCAAGTTCAACAGGGACCTTGGCCACAAACCCGTGGATCAGGAAAGTCATGAACGGAAGCTGCATCGCCGTGTATAAAAGAATGATCCCGACAGCGGTGTTGTTAAGATGCAGGAATTGCAGGACTTTTGTAAGCGATACATAGTTGATCGGCAGCGTGATCCCGAGGACCAGGAACATGTACAGAAAATGGTTCAGTTTTGTCCGGTTTCTCGACAGTACATATGCAGCTCCCGCCGCAAACAGCACGCATAAGATGACCGATCCCGCGGAATAGATCAGACTGTTGAAAAAAGAAGTTACGAGTTTGCCCTTTTCGATCACCGTAAGAAAGTTGCTCCATTGAATGGGAAGCGACGGAAGATGCAGGTTCATATTGGACGCAGCTTTTTTATCCTTCAGCGAATTGAACAGGATCAAAAGCAGCGGGATCAGGCATATCGCCGAAAAGACCCATGCTATAAGGTTTCTGATGATCGACAATACGGTCTTTTTGACTTTCATTATTCCACCACCTCATTTTTCGTCATTACTCTGATCATGTAAGCGCCGACAAAGATCATGATCACAAACATTACGGAGGATAACGCCGTACCGACCGCATATTGGCCTGTTCCGAATTTCTTGAATACCGCCGTATACAGGACCTCGGTCGTTGCCTTTCCGGGTCCGCCGTTTGTAAGCGCGTAAACCATATCAAATACTTTCAGTCCGTATATGACGTTTAATACGGTCGTCGTCGCAAGTGTCGGGAGGATCAGCGGAAGCGTGATATAGCGGAACTTCTTCCAGCCGCCGGCGCCGTCTATCGCAGCAGCCTCATAATAATCGCTGGAAATGGACAGGATCCCTGCGATCAGGATCGTCATGATATATCCGACTCCGCGCCAGATATCAACCGCCATTACCGATCCGAATGCAAGTTCCGATGTCACGAGCCACTTTTGGGCAAACATCTCCAGTCCGACAGATCTGAAAAAGGAATTCAGAAGCCCGGATTTGGGATCTAAGATCGACTTAAAGATCATGCCGATGATGAGCGTCGACAATACGGACGGCATAAACACGATCCCGCGGTGCATGTTCAGGAGCTTGATCGATTTGGTCAGAAGCAGAGCAAGAATAAGACCGATCACATTCTTCAGTACCGTTGTGATCAATGTGAACTCCAGCGTATTTGTGATGATCTTCATATAGTTTTCATCCGCGGAAAATACGGTTTTGAAGTTCTGAAATCCCACATAATGAAGCTCATCGGAATACGCGGACCAGTCCGTGAACGAATAGCCCACACCGATCAGTCCCGGCAGAAAGAAAAACACAAAGTAGATGATCAGTGCGCCAAGCGCAAAATATCTCGGATAGATTTTATTCCTGTTCATTTGGATCGCCCTTTCGAAAAACCGGGGCTGTCTGATCGCTGTCAGACAGCCCCAATATCCCTGTTACTTACTGTTACTTATTGTTACATGACTGTTACTTATCGTTACTTGACCGTTACTTACTGCCATGCGGGATCCGAAGCGGCCGCTGCCTGTTCAGCCCTTAATTTATCAATATCCTTAAGGACTTCTTCGGGTGTCATCTCGTCTAAGAACATTGCGGACATATCGGCACCGATATCCATCCATGCAGGATTGTAGTACTTAACGGATGCCTGGAAAACAGCAACCTTATTCGGATATCTGTCATAGAAATCCTGAACAACCGCAGAGTATGCCGAAGGAGCATTGGAATAAGGAAGCTGGTTGAACTTGCCGACATTTTCCGTCATATAAGCAAGGCTTTCATCGGAAGCCATGAACTCCAAATACTTCTTGGCAGCATCGATATTCTTGGAACCGGAGAAGATAAATCTGGAAGGTCCGCAGTAGTTTACGTTAAGCGCCTGATTGTCACACAGAGGATTTACGAAATACCCGATATTGTCCACCGGGAAGTCGGGATCTGCCGCATTCACTTCGGCACCGAGACCCTGGTTGTAAAGTACCATTGCATATTCGCCGCTTGCGATCGAAGCAGGCGCGTTTGCATATTCGTTTGACATATAGTTGTCGCCCATGTAACCCTTGTCTGCCATTTCCTTTAACTGTGCAAACATCGTTGTGAGTTCCGGATTTCCTTCAAAAGTAGCTTCATTGTTGTTCAGCTTATCGGGATAGGAAGGATCTGCCTGTGTAGCGGCAACGGCTGCTTCCGTCCAGCATACATGATGCCATCCGTCCGAAACACATTCATAGACCGGGATGATCCCTGCTGCCTTGATCTTTTCACATACATCGCAGAATTCTGCATAGTTTGTCGGGATCGAAAGCCCGAGTTCTTCAAACATGGAAATGTTATATGCTACTGCCCAGCATGCAGATACGTCCTGAATAGGCTGTCCGTAGAGTTTGCCGCCAACGGATAACTCAACGGCTGCTGCCGGATCAACGTTTCCTGCCCAGCTTTCGCCGGAAAGGTCAACCGCATTTTTCTCAACATCAAACTGTGTGACAATGGAGAACTGCGAGCTCTGTCCGCCGAAGATATCCGTGCATTCGCCGGCATTGATCTTCGTCATCAAAAGACTTTCATACTGATCGGAAGGAACGATCTGATAGTCTACCTTGATCCCGGTTTCCTCTGTGAATTTCTCGCCAAGTTCCATTTCGGCATCCTGGATCCAGTCCTGGCTTGCCATAAAGGTGATCGTTACATCATCACCTGCATCTGCACTCTCCTCAACGGGAGCCACTTCTTCCGTAACTTCCTCTGCTGCCGCCGCAGGCTCCGAAGCTGCCGGAGCTGTATCCGCTGCGCCACCCTGTGCGCACCCTGCAAGCATTCCCATAACCATCGACACAGACAACAGTGTTACCAGTATCTTCTTTTTCATATTTACCCTCTCTTTTCTTTGATCAACTACAGTGACTGACATTGACAATCGATTGTTTGTATGCTTATCTTAAAACAATCCTTTTTCTGATAAAATGGATAAAAAAGGAATCCGGCATGGATTTTTTTAACCGGGGGTATCATGATCGGAAGAAGCAAAAAAAGTGTACAGACCACGTTGCAGTTCGTATTTTTTCTGCTGGTTACGTTGGTTTTTCTGGTGTACATCAGTTATTTCATCATATCCGAATCCCATAAGATCAAAACACAGGCTTTTGAGTCGGTTACCCGGGATACGCAGACGGCATCGGCGTTTATGGATGAAGAGATCAAAAGCGTCAATACCGTTATGCAGAATGTCGCCTATTCCAATCTCGTCAAGGAACATTTTCTTATATACATGAACAAGCCTGTTTCAAGCGGGGACGGGAATTATTCCGAAATGCAGAACATCAAGGTGCTTACCGATCTGCTCACGGCGATCATGGGGCCTTCACATCCCGTCGATCAGATCTATCTGTATTCTCTTGAAGGCGGATGTGTCGGTGTCGGACTGGATAATTCGAATACCGCGGATCATGTGAGCGATAAGCCGTGGTATGCCGAACTTCAAAGCAGCGAGGACAACCGTCTGATCTTCTGCGACCGGGATGAACGTCTGGCCAAGTTCTTTACCTATGAGGACGGATCCAGATTTCTTACCGTTGCGTCGGTGTATCTGTCGACATATTACAAGCCACAGGGGGTGATCGAGGTGAAGCATTCCATTTCCTCTCTCATCTCCAAACTGAAGAAGATCGATACGGGAGTCTATCACGAGAAGATCTATATTTATGACCAGACGGGAAACAGTATCTACAGTTTCACGGATGATAACATGGCTGAACTTTATGCCGCATCCGTCATGGGAACCGATCAGACGGTTTTTGATGAATCCCGTCATATCTCATATGACAAAAATACACATCTTTTTGTCAATACCTCTTCCTATTCGGGCTTTACCACCGTGATCGCGATCGATAACAGCGATCTCTACAGACCCATATACGACTATATCAAAGCAAACCTTCTGATCTTCGCCGGGTTTTTGGTTCTGATCCTCCTGCTTTCGTACGTTGTTTCCAGGATCATAACGATCCCGGTCATGAAGATGTATTCCGGCATTTCATCACTCCATACGGATGAAGAGAGCATGCTTACGGGATCCCTTGAGAAGATCGATACAAACATCATCGAACTGGATACCCTTTACTCCGCGGTAATGGATATGCATGACCGTGCCAAAGCTTCCATGAACCGGGAGATCGTGCTGAACAATCAGCGGCTGCAGTCCCAGATCCTTGCCCTGCAGTCCCAGATGAACCCGCATTTTCTGTATAATTCTCTTGCAACCATTTCTGCCATGGCGGATGAAGGAATGAATGATGAAGTCACAAAGATGTGTCAGACCATCTCGAGGATCTTAAGATATATCTCTTCCGACAAGGATCCGCTGGTACCCGTAAGCGAAGATGTCTCGCATGCGAAGGATTATCTTGAATGCATGAAGATGCGCTATGAAGATGATCTGATCTATCACATCAACATCCCGGAGGAAATGAAGGATATCAGGATCCCGAAGCTATGTCTTCAGCTCATTGTCGAAAACTCGATCAAATATGCGACCAAAAACGTGCGTGCGCCCTGGATCATCAGCATTGACGGCCGCATGACCGGGATCTACTGGGAGATCACCGTCAAAGACAACGGCCCCGGATTTCTTGAAGACGATCTGAAAGAGATCAATGATAAAATAGCCTATATCAACCAAACGGACCTGCTTCCGGGTCTCGAGATCAACGGCATGGGGCTGATGAACATCTATATCCGCTTTAAAACACTGTATCACGGCAAACACATTTTCCGCGTGAGCAACTATGCAGAAGGCGGCGCTCTTGTTACAATAGGAGGAGAGCTTGACTTGGCTGCGGATGCTCAGGAAACAGCAGGCACAGAGGGATGAACCATGGATGACAGAAGGTTTCGGGTGATCATCGCAGAAGATGAGAAACTCATTGCAAAAAACATCGCAAAGCATATCGAAACGGAAAATCCCAATTTTAAGGTGTGCGGGATCTATTCTAACGGGGAGGATGCGCTCAATGCCATAAAGCAGCAGCCGCCCGATGTGATTTTTACGGATATTTCGATGCCCGTTATGTCGGGGCTTGAACTTGCGGGTGAGATTCACCGCACGATGAACAATGTGAAATGTGTGATCGTAACCGGCTATGCCGATTTCCAATATGCCAAAGAAGCAATGCGCTACGGTGTGAAAGATTACCTGTTAAAACCGGTCGATCCGGAAGAACTTCACAAGGTATTAAAGGAACTTGAACTGTCCCTGACCCGTATTTACGACGGGGTAAGGTCCGCAAACAACCAGGAGTCCCCGCTTTCGCCCGAAGAGATCGTAAAGCTTGTGAAGGAATATGTGCAAAATCACTATGCCTCCGATCTCGATCTCAATACGATCGCGCAGAATCTCGGATTTTCTTCTTCGTATCTGACCAAGGTATTCAACAGGGTGGAGCAGATCACCCCTTCAAAGTATATCAGAAATTACAGGATGGGAATTGCAAAGCAGTTGATGAGTGATAAGGGAATGACCCTACAGCAGATCGCGGCTGCTGTAGGGTATAACGATCCCTTTCATTTCAGCAGATCATTTAAACAGACTTTCGGGATGAACCCGACAGAATACCGGGATTCTCTTAACTGATCACGACGCCTTTTTGCAGCATGATGTTTGCGTAAAGGGCAGATTCTCCGGTAACGACCACTGCGTAAGCCGCCGCCGCTTCCTCATAGAAGGCAAAGCGCTCTATATGGCCGATCATCTTGTCACCTCTCTCGTCATGATCTTTCAGGATCTTCGCATAGGTATCCCAGATCGGCGTCTCAACAGGATCTCCTTTCATGACTTCCATAAGGTTTACAGGGTGCTCGACATAGGTATCAAGCGGAAACACGGTAAGGATGGCATCGAGCACTTCCGGTACGCCGTGTCCGTCAAGACGTACCACGATCCCGTTTTTTCCCACGGATTCGGCGGGAAAATTGCCGTCCGATATCACGATCCTGTCGGCATGTCCCATCTCACACAGAACTTTTAAGAGCTGCGGAGACAGTATTTTAGGTATTCCTTTCAGCATAATGATTTTCTCCCATGATCAAAATATAGTGTCCTTACTGCCACAGTTCTTCCCAATCGCTGGCGCCCGGCCATAAAAAGACCTGGCCTTTTACCAGACGGCAGTTGCAGTCGGCTTTCTTCAACAGTTCCATTTCATCATCTGTCAGCGGATCCTCTGTCGTACTTTTTAAGTTGGATCTGTACTGAGGTTCCTTCACGGAAAACGGGATGGTGCAAAGCCCGCGTTGTACGGCCCATTTAATGCACACAACTGCAGGATGGATGTTGTGATTATTCGCAACAGCAACCACTTCCGGAAGTTCTGTGTCAGCCACATCCGTGCTGCACCTGTCTCTTTCGGGTCTGCTCGGCGAACCGATTGGACAGAAGCCGATCGGAACAATGTCATGGGCTTTGGCAAAATCAAACAATTCCTGTTGTTGAAAAGACGGATGACATTCCATCTCAAGCGCTGCCGGCTTGATCCTGCATAGCGGAAGGACCTGCTCAAGTTTTGAAACCGTCATGTTAGACATACCGATCGCCTTGATCAGTCCTTCATCGTACAGTTCTTCCATCTGTCTCCATGTATCCATGAACTCCTCCACACTGAAGGGTTTCGAGTCAGGATTTCTGGAATCGCCGTCACAACCCGGCGCATGATAATTCGGGAACGGCCAGTGGACAAAATACAGATCCACGTAGGACAGTCCCAGATCCTTAAGGCTCTTTTCGCATGCTTTCCGTACTTCCCTGTGCTGGTCGTTCCAGACCTTGGACGTGATGAACAGATCTTCCCTTTTCACCGTCCCGTCCCGGAACAGATCAGCAAGCACGTTGCCGATCTGATCCTCGTTCTGATAGACCGATGCGCAGTCAAGCATCCTGTAGCCTGCCTTTACCGCACCCGATACCGCAGAAGCGATCTGATCCGGTGTATATTTATCCGAACCGAAGGTACCAAGCCCGACGGCCGGCATAACGGCACCCGTGTTTAATGTATAGGCCGGTACATTTGTTATCAATTCACCCATGGATACCTCCCTATTTTTCATTTTGATCGCCGAAGGTTACCGCTACTTTGCCGCAGTTTCCGGAAGCCATCAGAGCATATGCCTCGGGAGCCTGTTCCAGAGGAAATTCATGCGTGATCAGTTTATCCGGATGGATGCCCCAGCGTACCAGCTTATCGACAAGTTCCTCCATTTTCCAAAGCGAGGTTACCCAGGAACCGTAGATAGTCTTCTGGCCGTGGATGATGTCCGGGCTGGGATTGAAATTGCAGGTTCCGCCTTCCCCCACAAAAGCGATCTTTCCGTAGGAACGTGTTGCGCGGATGGCAAGCTGTCTTCCCGGATCCGATGCCGAACAGTCGATCGCTTTTTCCACGCCCTGTCCGCGGGTGATTTTTATGATCTCATCAAGTGTATCATCTCCGGGCTTGAAGACATGGTCGACCAGTCCGAGCTTTTTGGCAAGATCGATCCGGTAATCATTCATTTCAACACCGATGAGCATATTTGCGCCCATGGCCTTGCAAAGCATCAGAGCCGCAAGACCGACGGGACCTAAACCTGTTATCAGAACAGCATCATTTCCGCTGACGCCGATCTTCTCTATCGCTTCATAAACCGTTCCAAAGCCGCAGGCTACCTGTGCGCCGTCCTTATAGGTAAGTTCATCCGGAAGTGCGATCAGATCCTTTTCATCGGCCAGGATATACTCGCCCATGCCGCCGTTTCTCTGCCAGCCGTATGCCGCACGGAACTTCGATGTACAGGAGATGTAGTAACCTCTTCTGCAGTCATTACATACACCGCAGCCGGAAATGTGGTAAACAATGACCCTGTCACCCTTCTTGAAACGCTTCAGTCCTTCTCCTTCTTCAATGATGACTCCGCAAGGCTCATGTCCCGCGATCATGCCGGGGATATAGCCTTCGGCGCCCTTACCGGTGTGTTCCCTGTAGATACATCTGATGTCGCTCCCGCAGATCGTGGTCGCTTTTGTGCGTAAGAGCACCTGTCCGAATCCGGGCTTCGGAACCTCAAAATCCTTCAGTTCAACAGTTGAATTCCCCGGCAGTATTGCACCTCTCATTTTTAAACCCATAACACCCTTCTCCTTTCTGAAAAGAAAAAAATTGATTGCTCACTTGAAAGTATAGGGATTCAGGCAAATGATCAGTAAGAGATTTTTATGACAGTTTTCGCAAGAATATGTCGTGTTTTCGCAGGTGATGTGTTATTATAATCGCATGAAGACCTTATCTGAGAAAGGCAGCTTCGCTGCCGGTGATAAAACAGCATATCAGGACAGTGATATTACATTTATGATGGAAGGCGGATCGTTGTATGTGGGCAACATCGTATACGAATGTTTCCACAGATCCATCCCCCTGCATGCACATTCCGATAACAGTTATGAGATCCACTATATCTCGTCCGGGCATGGCAAAGTTACGATCGAAGGGAAAGAATATGACACCCTGCCCGGGACACTGTATATTACCGGTCCGCATGTGAAGCATTCCATGATCCCGGATGAGACGAACCCTTTGGCTGAATACTGTATCTACCTGAAGGTGTCCGGAAACGCAGAGAGGAGCCATAAAACAGCATCTCCTCTTAAGATCTTCAGGGAAATGCACATTTGGTACGGACAGGATAACTATGGGATCTATGATCTGATGAAAGCCCTGTTTTACGAACTCAAAGAGCGGAACATCGGTTACAGGGCTGTTGTTGAATCGATCATAAAACAGATCATCATCTCCTGTGTCAGAAACTATTCCGTTAATAAGGAAAACGACGATCTGAAGCGTATCAAGCCTGTCGATAAACAGTACCTGATCATAGAAGAGGCTTTTCTCTATGAATACGCCTCTCTGACATTGTCGTCACTTGCCGCTAGATTAAATTTAAGCACAAGGCAGACGCAGCGATTATTGCAGGAACATTATGGAATGAATTTCCAGAGCAAGAAGACCGAAGCCAAAATGAGTGCAGCCGCACTCATGCTCGGATTGCCGGACAGAACGGTCACCGGGATCGCGGACGAACTCGGCTATTCATCCGTTGAACATTTTTCATCTGCGTTCAGAAAATTTTACGGTATGAGCGCGAGCATGTACCGGGATACGGCAAAATGAGCCCTTGGGGACGGGGTTAGGGGATCATACCCGTTTCATTCGTCTTTGTCGTCTATGGCGATGCCGTAATGCCTTGCCATCAGCGCAAGCTCAAGACGGCTGTGAAAACCGGATTTCTGAAGCATACTGGTGATATGCATCTTGACGGTCGATTCCCCCATGTTGAGTTTCTTCGCGATCTCCTTGTTGGATGCGCCCGTGACCAGCTCCTTCAGCACTTCCACTTCCTTGTCCGAAAAATCCGTGCTGACAGCGCTTCCGATCGGGACCTCGATCTGTTCGCTCGGATAAACGGTCTCGCCCGCCATGACACGGTCCATGATCTCAAGTATGGGCTGTTCCTGGACTTCCTTCTGCCAGAACCCCTCGACACCGATCTCTCTCGCCTTTTTTTCGTAGGAAAGCTCCGGCATGGAGGTCACCACGATGATCTTCACATCAGGCTTGATGTCTTTGATCTTTTGGGCTGCCTTGAGGCCGCTCATGCTGCCCGGGATGAGCACATCCATGAGCACAAGTTCCGCATCATTCTTTTCCAGATATTTGACTGCCTGCACGGCAGTGGAAAACGATGCGGCAAGCGTATAACCTGCGGCTCTTTCCACCGCGCTCTCAAATGTCTCCCGTATCATGCGGAAATCCTCCGCGATCACTACCCTATACAGCATGATCTCCTCCCTTCGGAAGCATTATCCTGAGGGCAAAATCAGGTGAATACAGGATCTCCATGCTGCCGCCTGCTTCTATGATCTTTTCACGCAGGTTCCCGAGCCCGCCCCGCGGTTCGATCTCTTTTTCCGGGTTCTCTCCGTCGTTTCCAAGGCTTATGACATAATGATCGCTAAGATCCGAAACAACGATCGTTACCTCGGTTCCGTTCGTATGTTTTAACGTATTGCCGACCTGTGTCGAAACGGCCGCATCGACAACCGGTATCAGTTCTCTCTCCTTCGGAAGTTCGCCGATGATGTTCAGTCGGATCCCCAGAAGATCTGCCTCTTTTGAGATCACATAATAAGGCAGTTCCCATTCCTCAGGCTCATCGTTGATAAGGTGCTTTATATTATCCTGCCAGAGTTCGAGCATCTGCTTCCGGTCCACGCTTTCCGGCGCCGAAAGATATCTCTTTGCGATCAGAATGCTCTGACCGATATTGTCATGGAGAGCCGTTTTCAATTTCAGCAGTTCGCGGTTCATGGAAACATAATCCAAAGTTTCCATCAACGCCTTAAGACGGTTGTTGAGTATCCGTGCCTTGTTCTGCTTTTCTTCAAGTTCCTGCGTGAGTTCATATTCCCTGCTGATATCGGCAGCGGTCAGTTCATACAACCCGACATCGTTCACCTGAAGCATTCTTCTCTTAATGCTGTAGATCCTGTCATCCGGGGCTTTGATGATGACACTGTTATCATCCGCCAAAGCGTCTTCGTCGCCATACGCCTTCAGCTTTTCCCAGAATACACTGGCATTCAGCACACTCCCGGAAAAAACGCTGCGGGACAGTTCCTGCATGGCTTCATTGACCATGACGGGGATGCCGTCAAGCGTATAATAGGCAAGGCCCGCCGGAAGTTTGTCAAAAGCTTCCTTGACAGACATCGCGGATATATTCGTCTTCTGCCACATATCAAAATGATGCAGCGTAAACACAATGTACAGAAGCAGGATCATGAGCGCCGGGATCAGGATGGGCAACGGTATATCAAACGCGCTCAGGTCCTCCTGCTGGTACATGATCATCCCCTGATACAGGAAAAAGGCAATGGCAGCCATCACGCAGGTACATACGAACTGTACATTTTTCCTTCCCGCATCCAGCATCCGGATGATACAGCAGATAAACAAGATCATGATCAGCGTGGCAATGGCGAGCAGGCATCCTCTTAGAATTTCGGGAAGTAGTGTATATGTCATACTCCTGCCTCCTTTGCATCCGGTTCCCCGTTAAGGTCCGGAAATACGAGCCGGATAAAATACGTTTCATCCTCGTATTTTACCGACAGGCTGCATCCCGCAGCCCTGATCTCCTTATCTCTCCATGCAGGCGAGATCACCTCGGCCGATGCATCCAGCGTGATCGTCATGACAAATGCATCCTCATATTCAAAGCTTACGGAAAGCGCATGAAGTCTGAGCCATACATCCTCGACCGCATCCTCAAACAGTTCGTATGCAAGAAGGGCCGCCTGTGAACTGATGTCGCATCTGCTGTTTTCATAGATAAAGTACCTGCATCCGTTCAGCTTCAGAAACTCTGCCGATTCCCGTATCGATGCACAGAGTTCTCCCGACGAAAGACTGCTCTTCCTGTCCGTCAGCAGCATCAGGTTTCCCATTCTTTTAATATATGCGCCGAGGACCGATGCGTAGATGATCTTTTCCTTTAATTCTTCTTCCTCAATGTTGTCACCAAGCGCCTCCGAAAGAAGGGCATCGGTTCTGACCGCTCTTGTACGGACGGCTGTTGCGATCCTGTTATAGAGTCTGTTTCTTTCTTCAAAAGAGATCCTTTCCGACCGGATCTCATTTTCCTTTCGGATCAGTTCGTTCTCATCACCGAGTTCTTCCGTAACCTCCTCGATCTTCCGGTTCAGGCTGTTGATCGGCGTCAGATCTTCGATCCAGGTGACATAGCCGCCGGATATCGGTTCTCTGGCTATGCGGTGATCTTCATCTTCAGGCCCCGTCTGCCGGTTGCCCGAAACAAGCACCGGCTGATCATGGTTATCGAAAATGCAGGCACTGATGCCCGAGTGATCGAACAGATGGCGGTAACCCATGTTGGCAGGGATCAAACCGATCTGGATGATACTTTCAAATGCGATGATATACGGAATGCACACGGCCTCCTGGAGCTGAAAGATCTTATGACCCATGAAGCGGGGTGCGCCGCCATTGATCAGATACCAGGTCAGCAGGATGCAGCTTACCGCTATGCAGATCACCGGGATGTACCATTTCTTTCTGGCTGCCGACAGGGAGCACTTTCTCAAAATGATATACAGCACGGCGATGCTCAGCCCGATCCTGAAGAGCTGGATCACCCAGTAAAACCATTCATGCGTGTATTCCTTATCCGGATGCACGGTGATCTTGTAAACAAAAGCATGGTAACCGTTCGTCATGACCACCGCCACGATCGCGATATTTACCAGGATCATCAGTCTCTCGGCAAGCCTGACCAGTTTTTTGTTTCCGACAGGCTCCACGTTCAGCGCCGCCATAAACATACAGAGCGGGATCGCCGTCAGCGGAATGGTGTATCCGTACCACAGATATTCATTGATATAAACGTCATCGGGAAAATAAGAGAACTTGCACATCCTCAGGAAAAAGAGAAGTACCATAAAGAAGCAGGCCGCAAGAATGCGGCGCCTGATCTTTGCATCAACGATCCTGCGCCAGACGCTTACAGCCCAGATCAGGATCATTGTAATATAGGCAAAAGCCGATAAATGATGCAGCTTGATCACGGACACCGGTATCATGCAGGTAACAATACCCACAACAAACAGGATTCCGAAGATCAGCATGATTTTTTTGTTCGCAAAACTTGATCGTCCCATATTTCTATCATAAACAAAAAACGGGGGGTATCACTACCCCCAAATGTCTAAACTTTACAGTAGATTTCTTTTTTCATCGTACTTATAATCCTTCATCCATTGCCCGCCGGTATAATATGCATGCAGTTTCCCGATCTTCTTCTGCACCGAATCGTAGTGCGCAAGCGCCCGGTTCAGTTCTTCCCCTTATGAAGTTTCAGCGTTTCGTTCATGCTTCCGGTCCTGTAACCCAAAAGGTCAAGCGCAACATAGTCAAATCCGATCTGCTTAAACGTGGCATAAACCTGCTTGCGTATCTTCTCATCCGTCAGTTTCGAAAAATCGTCCGGGAGCACTTCGATACGGGCGATATTTCCGTGTATGCGCACCCGGACCTGTCTGAGGCCAAGGTCTAATAGAAACTGTTCCGCCTGATCGACCATCCTGAGTTTTTCTTCGCTTATGGTCTCACCATACACAAACCTTGATGCCAGGCAAGCAAACGAAGGCTTATCCCAGGTCGGAAGTCCCATTTCTTTGGAAAGCAGACGGATGTCTTCTTTCGTCAGGCCTGCTTCCCGCAAAGGGCTTTTGATGCCGAGTTCGGAAATAGCAGTAAGCCCGGGACGATAGTCGCCGTTATCATCAAGATTAGAGCCTTCGACAACGTGCCGGAGACCATGATCCGCTGCCACTTTCAACATCTTTGTAAAAAGCTCATGTTTGCAAAGATAACAACGGTTGGTCGGATTCGCGGCAAATCCATCGATCGAGAGTTCCTCAGACTCGACAATGATCTGCCGGATCTTTTCCTTCTCGCAAAAAGCCATTGCCTCCTTAAGTTCACGATTTGGGAAAGAGCAGGACTTGGCCGTAACGGCAATTACCCGGTCTTTTAACACATCCTTGGCAACCTTCAGCAAAAACGTCGAATCGACTCCCGAAGAGAAAGCAACGGCAACACTTCCGAGTTCCTGAAGATATTGTTCCAGTTTTTGTTTTTTTCCGTATACTGAATCCATGTGCGCTCCGGTCAACTTTCAATAATGATTCCATTTATGTTCTCAATTATATTATATTTCCCGGAAAAGTCCATTCACATCTTTCCGTACCGGATGATGCCGACGTGGCCTGTCAGTCTTTTTCAAACTCCGGTTTCCATCCCTTCTTCTTATATCCGCAGTCACAATACGGACCGCCGGATGCCAGCGTGTATTCCCTGACAAAATCCGAAGCACCGCCCATCTCACTCATCGTATAGTCCAAATGGCACATGGCAGGAACCAGGTCATAAAATCCATATTCCTTCATAAGGGCGCATATGCCGCAACGATAGAATCTCGCCTCATATCCGCTGTCATCCTCATACGGAAGATAATCCATGTTCCACGAATACGGATTCCGGTCACCGGCCCTGAGCGCAGCCGTCATTTTCATTCCCTCAATATCGCGTTTGGAAAACTTCTTTTTTCCTCCCCTGCGGCAGAATATCTTTGTCGCCGTATTTGTCATTGCATGTTCATAATAACGGGTCGCCTCTTCCACCGAAGGTCTTCTGTCCATACTAAGAAGAAAAGACGTCAAAACCGCACAGTTTACAATATTCGTCTTGAATCTGTCTTCCTTTTCAAATGCGGGAAGTTTTTCTATGATCTCACGATACTTAGGTTTTGCAGCCTTCGCGATCTTCTTTGCATCAGAACGGTCATATCCCAGATCATCCACAAGTGCTTTCCGGAATTGTTTCTTAAACAGCATCCACATTCCTGCCGGCATACCACTGTATTTCATCTTCCTGTCACCTCGCATCATTCTCTAACACTTTTCAAGGTCTCCCTTTGCCATCGCCTTTTGGTTAGTTTTAACTAACAAAAATCATAGCACTAGTTTGGATCATTGTCCACAAAACACCTGCTCGCGAAAGAAAAATGAGGAACTGCACTTTTGGGAATGATCAGATCTTCCAGTTCGCGGCCTCCTCCCTGAGTTTTATGAACCTGCTGTAACGCTCGCTGTTTCTGATCAGTTCTTCGTGCGTACCGCTGTTGATCCGGCCTCCGTCTATCACGACGATCTTATCTGCTTTCCTGATCGTCTTCAATCTGTGTGCGATCATGATGACGGTTTTCTGATCTGTAAGAGCGTCAAATGCAGCCGTAAGTTTGTCTTCATTTTCCGGATCCACATTGGCAGTTGCCTCATCGAGGATTATGATCGGTGCATCTTTCAGGATCGCTCTTGCTATGGATATCCTCTGCTTCTCACCGCCGGAAAGCGTGGCGCCGCCTTCTCCGATCACCGTGGAATAGCCTTTTGGAAGAGACATGATAAAGTCGTGGCTGCACGCTTTTTTGGCTGCATTCACAACATCCTCATGGGTTGCATTTCCCGTTCCGAATTTGATATTGTTCTCTATCGTATCCGCAAACAGATAAACGTTCTGAAAAACAACACTGATCTGCGACATAAGGCTCTCCAGCGTATAGTCCCTGACATTTCTTCCACCGATCGAAATGCTTCCTTTATCGACATCCCAAAAACGCGCGATCAGCATTGCCAGCGTTGTTTTGCCCGCCCCGGACGGACCCACGAATGCGGTCATGGTATTCTCCGGTATCTCAAGGCTGACATCATTTAATATCTCGTTGTCGCCATATGCGAAGGATACATTCTTAAGCGATATTCCATGCCCGGCCGGCACGTATTCTTTTCCGTTCTCGTCCATAACGGGAAGAAGATTCACCTTTTCGGCTTCCTCGATCGAACTCGAGACAACTCTTAATACCGTGAGTCCCGCCCCGGTCTGTTCGATATCGGAGAAGACCTGAAAAGAGATGATGATCATCATCAGGGCATATGTGATGGTCAAGGCTCCCGAAATGAACATCGCCACAGCAAGCAGCATTAGCAATGCTTTAAATATGCCCAAAACCGTTCCCTGGATCCTTGCATACGGAATAAAGAGTTTTTCCATAGCCAGGTTGCTGTCGCGGTTATCATCGATCGCTTTCTTTAATGCTTCATCCCCCTTTCCGGTCAGGTTGAATGATTTAATGACACTCATCCCCTGAAGACTTTCAAGGACCTTTGATACGAGCTTCGCCTGATTTTTCTGTCTTACGGGTGATTTTAACCTGCTCTTCTTTTCCATTGAGGAGGTGATAAGCATGTAGACCACCATGCCCGTAAGCACGATCCCTCCGAACCGCCAGTCGAAAAACAGGAGACATAGCAGGAATACAACGGCATTCATCAGACCGCTTAAGATGAGCACAAGAACATTGGCGCCCTGGTTCTCAACGACATCCAGTACGGTAGTTGCAATACCGGTGATCTGTTCAAGATTATTGTCGTCAAAATAGCCCATCGGAACTTTTTTCAGTCTTTCCGCGATCTCGAGACGCTTATAAGCGCTCATGAAATATCCGGCGTGGACCGCCTGAAGATCCGAAGCCATCTTAAGAAGGAACTGTCCCAGGATGCTCACTCCCAAAAGGATGAGTGCAGTCCATGCGGGTTTCATCGTCTTATCGCCCTGTTCAAAAGCCAAGAGCACAAAATAGATCGCCGCCATCCTGAACATCGAAAATAATGATCTGAAAAATGATATCAGTACCGCTCTGTATATCCTGATCTTTTCCTGACCGGAAAAAGCTGTTATCTTTCTTATTGCTTCGAGCATTAAGCTGCACCTCCTTCGCTTACATGTGCCATCCACATGTTCTTGTAAAGTTCACTGTTTTGGAGAAGTTCGCCGTGTGTTCCGACACATTCTACCGTTCCGTCATTTACAAGAACCACCTGATCGGCTTCCGTGATCGTAGAGAGCCTGTGCGCGATGATGATCACCGTTTTGTCTTTGATCAGGCCTGTAAGAGCTCTTTGTATGACTGCTTCATTCTCGGGATCGATATATGCCGTGGCTTCATCCAGGATGACGATGGGCGCGTTTTTGAGCATCGCCCTTGCGATCGCGATCCTTTGACGTTCACCGCCCGACAGATGCGTTCCGCCGCTTCCGACCTTTGTGTCGTATCCCTGTGGAAGCGCCCTTATGAACGTATCGCATCCGGATGCCTTTGCGGCCTCGCATACCTCTTCATCCGAAGCAGTCGTCTTCCCCATCCTGATATTGTTCATTATCGTATCGTCGAACAGCCAGTTATCCTGTGAGACATAAGCGATCTGGTCGTAAAGCTGGTTAAGCGGTATCTGTTTCAGGTCCTTTCCGTCCATCTTTATCACGCCTTCTGCCACATCCCAGAAACCGCCTATGAGTTTTGCTATCGTCGATTTGCCGCTCCCGGAAGGACCGACCAGCGCCGTGAAACTTTTTTCGGGTATGGTGAGATTAACGTTATGGAGGACTTCTTCCCCTTCGTGATAGGAATAAGTAACATTACAAAGCTCAATATCGTGACTCTCAAACTCGACCGGCGTTTCCGAATGATGCTGTTCTTCACCGGAGAGTAGTTCATCGACCGTTGCCACCGTGGTGGCTACTTTTGCAGAGGAGTCCGTAAACTGTATCGCCGCGATGATGGGTCCGACAATGCACATCGAAAGCATGATCGATGTCATGAAAACTTCTGCCGTTATGCTTCCTGTCATATACATCCGCCAGCCCAGGGGCAATACCGTGATCAGCGTACAGGGTGCGATCGTGTAACAAAGCGCCTGACAAACTTCGGTTTTCTTCATCCAATGATAATAGAAGGCAGCATTTGCCATAACCTTGTCCTTGAATTTCTGATAGGATGACTTGCTCTGATTATAGGCTTTGATGACTTCGATCCCATGAACATATTCGACGATGCTCGCATTCATGTCCTGTGTGATCTCCACCGATCTGGCGTAATCTTTGCTATACCCGGAAGCGATAAATCCGAAAAACATCAGTCCGACAGGTACCGAGATCAGGCAGATGAGTCCCATTCTCCAGTCAATGGTCATCATGTACACCCAAACCGCCAGGGCACCGATGATGTTCGATGTCAGCTCCGGTATCATGTGCGCCATCGGGCGTTCCATACACTCGACCTCGTCAACGATGATCTGCTTCAGTTTTCCGCTTGAAGTATCGATGATGGTGCCGAGCGGCATGCGGGGAAGTTTTGCGAAGATCTGCTTTCTGATCTCGCCTAATATCGTAAAAGTTGCTTTGTGGCTTACACTGAGGCCCATGGCGTAAAGAATGCTCCGCAGCACAAAACCGGCAAGCGCAGATACGATAAAGATCAGATACTGATCCCAGTCTTTGTTTCCTGATATCATTCCTGATATGATCCTTGCTGCACAGACATACGGGATCAGACCCGATATAACTCCAAGCACCGCGAGCAATACGGACAGCATCAGTCTGCCGTGCTCTGCTTTTGCGATCTGCCAGAGCCTTAACATGGGATTCGTCTTCCTGCTACTCAATTTTTTATCCTCCTTTTTGAGTTAGTTATCACTAACCTTTGTATCAAAAATATACCGTTTGCCATATGCAAACGGCACATTCAGATCCCCAGCAGTTGTCTGTAGCCTGCGATGCAGAAGTCGCTGGCTTTCTTGGTCTCTGTTATGTTGTCCTCTTCCGGGACTCCTTCTTTAAATGCATCCATCATTGCATTGATGATCATGGATGAACCGAGTCTGATGAAGCGCTCCGAGATATTCTCCGGCTTTTTCATGAACTTCCTGCAACTCTCAAAGAAGAGCTTTGTATTTCTGCACTCCGCATCGATCAGGCCCTGAACAAAGTTCTCATAGCTTGTTCCGCCGCTGCTTTTCAGGACGAGCATGAACACTTCCTTTTCCGAATAAACATAGTGGATCAGCGTTTCGATCGAGTCATAAGACATTTCAAAGATTTTCATGACATCATCGGCCGAATCAATGCAGATCCCGCTCATATCCTGATAAGTCTCATTGAACACGGCTAGCTTTTCCGATACCAGCGCGGCAAAGAGAGCGTCCTTGCTTTCGAAATGAGCATAAAACGCCCCATTGGTCACACCCGCCTCTTTGCAGATATTTCTTATGGATGCATTCCTGAAGCCGGCTTCGCTGAAAATCTTCATCGCGCTCTTCAGGATCATTTCGTGCGTTTTCTCGTAATCGTAAGACATCTATGGCCTCTGTTCATTGGTACATCTTAAATATTACGCCGTAATATTACACTGTAATCCATAGACTGTCAAGACCTGTTTTTTATACATACCTTTAGAAAATGCGGCTGTAATGATATTCTAATAGTACCCTGCAATTGCCGGCAATCATCAAAAACGGCAGACTTATGTGAAAGGATAAGCTTTACTTTATGAAATACGACGCATTTATCAGTTACAGACACGCTGAACTTGATATGGAGATCGCCAAAAAGGTCCATTCCGGCCTTGAAACCTACAGGATCCCGGGTGCAGTACGCCAGAAGACCGGCAAAAAGAAAATGGGGCGCGTCTTCAGAGATCAGGAGGAGCTGCCGATCGGGAGTGACCTGAATGACAATATCTCGGTAGCGCTCAAGGGGTCCGAATACCTGATCGTTATCTGTTCTCCCAGGACACCGGAATCCTACTGGGTATGCAAGGAGATCGACAGTTTTATCAAACTTCATGACAGGAATCATATCCTTGCCGTGCTGATCGAGGGGGAACCGGATGAAAGCTTTCCTCCCCAGCTTCTGACAGATGATGAGGGAAACCCGGTAGAACCCCTGGCTGCCGACATGAGAGGAGATGATCGAAAAGACCGGAACAGGAAATTCAAGACTGAGATCCTGCGTCTTGCCGCCCCGATCATCGGATGTACCTATGATGACCTGAAACAGCGTCACAGGGAGAGGATCATAAAACGGACGATCGCCATTGTTTCGGCTGCCGCAGTTGTTCTTTCCCTGGCCGGTGCCGCCTTCGGACTGTACAACGCAAACGTTGCCGCGAAAATGAAGGCGCTTGCAGACGAAAAAGCGGCGCTTGCGGACGAGAAAGCGGCTCTTGCGGATGAGAAGACTAAGCTAGCCGAGGAAATCTCGATCCAGTACGAGGGAAAGCAGGAAAACCAGTCGCGGTTTTTTTCACAGGAAGCGCTGTCCCTGCTCCGTTTGGGAAACCGTGAGGATGCGGTCCTGGTGGCAATGGAAGGTCTGCCCTCAGAGGATAACGACAGACCGTACGTCTCGGATGCCGAATATGCCCTCAGCCGCGCGGTTTATGCCTATGACTGCGGACGGGAAATGACACATGACAGGATCCTTCCGCATAAGCTTACCATCAAGGAGATGCTGGCAACCGAAGACAGGAATAAAGTCATCACAATAGACAGCGGAAACCGTGTCTATGTGTGGAATGTTAAGGATTGGACTCTGCTTGCGAGCATCGCTCCCGCGCTGAACGAATCCAACTTTTTCGTGAACGTCAACAGTGCGGATGCTGATGATTCGGGAATATATACCACATCGGATCATGAACTGATCAAATACGATTACGACGGTAACATATTATACCAACTGAGATTTGAAGATATCATCCGAAAATGTGACGTGTGCGCGGATACGGGTAAGCTTGCGCTGATCCTGAACGGCTCTTTTCTCGTTCTTGACGCAGCCGACGGAAAAACCCTTGAAACGCATGAAAGCGGATCGGGTTATTCCTTTACGAATGACGGCGGATTTAACAAAGAGCAGGGACTGTATATCACTTCCCATTTTGAAGAGGATATGGAATACGGTCTTATTTCCGTTTATGACATAAAAACCGGCACGCTTCGCGATATACGCCTGTCGGAGGATTATTACCTGAACTCCTGCGTGACAGCGAACGGTAATATCGCAGTAGTCAGCAGCAGTAATATCGAGCTCGGGGGCGATTTCAAGCATGCGGTAACAGACTGTTTTACGCCTGACGGCACGCTTCTGTGGTCAAAGGAGCTTCCCGCCAATGTGAGGAGCGCATCAACTTTCGTTGCCCTGATCAAATCGCATCAATACGCAAACGACAGCGGGGAACACTCCGATCTTGTGATCACGATCGAGTCTGAGGCATTTACCTTTGATGAAAAAGACGGAAGTCTGGTCTCATCACTCACGCTTCCCGGAGAGGCCACTGCACTGTCAGTCACAATCGGCGGCCCTTACGGCAGAGTCGGTTACCGGCAGGGTGATTTTGACCTTATTGATTTTTCGGAGGGAAGGATCTACTCGGATCACACCTTCCGAACGGAGGAATCCATCAAAACATGGGTGGTCCTGAAGGAGCAGATGGCATACGTTTCCTCCCTGTCCACCGAGGTTCACGTGGTCTCCTGGCATGAAGCGCCGGATATCGAAGATTTTGTGACTTATAAAGAAAAGATGATCCCCGCGGGTGTTTCATCTGACGGTTCTGTATATGCGGTAAGACCGGATCTGGAATATCAGACCTATATTTTCATGAACGCTGACGGGTCTGAGGCGTGCAGATATAAGGGAGACGCGTTTGTCAAAGGAATGAAGCTGACCGGCGGCAAAGCGTACATTTGGGATTCGAAGAAAATGACGATATTGGATACCGCAACAGGAACGAAAGAGACGATCGTTCCCGGGGATCACGGGTATTCTGATTTTTCAGTCGAATTTACCCTCAACAGAAACGCAACCGGCTGCATATTCTGGTCAACACAACACCTGATGGTATTTGATCTTGAGAAAAAAGAAGTGATCTGCGAATACAGTCCGGAAGAGACGATCGGAAGCATGCTCCTTTCCGATGACAAAAGCCGCATCTACATCGCAGACAGTACCGGCAGACTCTATGCGCTCGATACTGCGACGTGTGAAACGCATGCGTTCACAGACGAAAATATGAGGACCGTTGCCGAAGGATACTACAAGGATTTTATGGCACTTTGCCCTGACCAGAAATCGCTCGCGCTCTGCTGTGCGGACGGTACGATGCGCGTTGCGGATACCGCTTCCTTTGAGACTGTTGCCACCGTTCCGCTGGAGTCCTACCTGCGGTCATATATCTCCTATACGGATGACGGAAGCCATATCGTTGTGCAGGGCGATGATTACCGCATCCAGATCTTTGACACAAAAACGGGCGCTTATGTGACCACGATCGACAGTAACGGCAGCATCGATCATATCGTCTGCGATGAAGACAGTCACCTTATGGCAGTGAGCACCGGAATGAGCCTTTTCCTGTTCGAAACCGAAGGGTATGGTTGTGTGGCCTACGCGGAAGACGGACTCGAATACCTTAAGGAAAGCGATTCGATCCTTGTAAGCATGGACGGGATCAAGATCAGAAGGACATATTATAAAAATTACCAAAAGCTTATGGAAGTGGCGAAAAAACAGTTCCCGAACGCAACGCTGACTGCGGAGAAGAGAGCGCAATACAACATCGACTGACGGGATTAAAAGATAGCTCCCGTCAGCTCCATTGCTTCTATACTGTATTTTTCGTTTAAATCCTTCATACCGTATTCCGCTCGAAGGATATTTTTATGATCTGCATCTTAACCGGTCCATCGCAGAATTTGATCATCAGTTTATGGAAGAGGCTGACATCTTTATATATATCCCTATAGCCGCGCATATAGCTCTTTGCTGACACATCCGCAAAATCATCGGACCAGTTTCTTAGTTCATCCTTATCCTCCAGTGAGAAAAATGCACTGACATCAGCTATACCCGCTTCCTTAAGCCAGGTCTTTGTCATCATCTTTGCTCCACGCCGGTTACAGCTGTCGAAAACAAGAACGGCTCCCGGAAATCTCTTTGCCATCTTCCGGAACAAGACTTTCACATCATCGGTCCTAAAGTAGTAAGGCTATTTTCGTTTTCGTGGTTGACAAGAGAACAAGTGTTCGATATAATCAAAGTGTCGAACGGTTGTTCTCTTGGAGGCCTCACATATGTCAGAACTGAAAGATGTCATAACTTCATACAACAACCTGTCATTCAGTGATCGTATTGTGTTTTATACCACCATCTCAAATGATA
>CACZBD010000018.1 GCA_902779305.1 uncultured Lachnospiraceae bacterium
GGACACCCTTGCTGTTCAGCTATGTACTTCGTCGTTGCCTACGCGTACTCGGGACTTCCACCCGTTAGAGCGCGCCCATGGCGCGCAAACCAAAAAAGGGAAGACCCGGATCACGGATCTTCCCTGCCTGTTCTGTGACAGATCTTATACCAGACGAACGGTTTCTCTTGCGATCGCCAGTTCTTCGTTGGTCGGTACGACCATGACCTTGACTTTGGCCTGATCGGAGGAGATCACCTGTTCCTTCCCACGGACGTTGTTCTTCTCGGGAACGACATCTGCGCCGAGATATCCGAGATAGGAAACGACCTGTTCTCTTCCTGTGATGTTGTTCTCACCGACGCCTGCGGTAAATGCGATAACATCCACACCGTTCATGGTAGCGGCATACGCGCCGATGTATTTCGCAACTCTGTAATAATAGGTATCCAATGTGTCGATCGCCAGCTGGTTGCCGTCGTTTGCGGCTGCTTCCAGATCGCGGAAATCGGAAGATACGCCGGAAAGTCCCAGAACGCCTGACTTCTTGTTCAGAATGTTTGTGACCTCATCAAGCGTTAAGTTTTCTTTTCCTGCGATGTAACCAAGGATCGCCGGATCCAGGTCTCCGGATCTGGTTCCCATGATCAGGCCTTCCAACGGGGTAAGGCCCATGCTGGTGTCCACGCATTTTCCGTTCATGACTGCGGAAATGCTGGCGCCGTTGCCCAGATGGCAGACGATCGTCTTCAAGGATCCGTAGTCTTTGCCGAGGATCTCGGCAACTCTCTTGCTCACATAACTGTGGCTGGTTCCGTGGAAGCCGTAGCGGCGTACTTTGTATTTCTCATAATACTCATGAGGAAGCCCGTAATAATAAGCCTTCTTGGGCATGGTCTGATGGAAAGCCGTGTCAAATACAGCAACCATCGGCACATCCGGCATCAGTTCCTGACATGCCCTGATCCCGATCAGGTTGGCCGGGTTGTGCAGCGGTGCCAGATCATTGCAGTCCTCGATCGCTTTCATGACTTCGTCATTGATCACAACGGATTCCGCAAAAGACTCTCCGCCATGCACGACTCTGTGTCCCACTGCGCCGATCTCCTCAAGAGAATCGATCACGCCGTTTTCCCGATCGGTCAGGCTCTTGATGACAAGCTCAACGGCAACGGTGTGGTTGGGCATGTCGGTCTGTGTCACGATCTTGTCCTTTCCTTCCGGCTGGTGTGTCAGCATGCTCCCGTCGATCCCGATCCTCTCACACAGTCCTTTGGCCAGAACCTTTTCCGTGTAAGAATCGATCAACTGGTACTTTAAGGAACTGCTTCCGCAATTGATAACAAGTACGTTCATGTTTCTCTCCTTCTTTTCTCTTTGATTTCTTTTTATGATCCTATCTGCCAAAAGCCGCAGATATTAATAAGCTTTTCCCCAGTAGACCATATGCTTTGCAGGTCTGCCGCAGCATACGCAGGTGTCTGCAAGGTGTTCCTGTTCAAACGGCATGCAGCGGGATGTGACTGCCATCTTTTCCTTGATCTCGTCCTCGCAGGCTCTGTCGCCACACCACATCGCTTTCACAAAGCCGGTCTTCTCCGCAAAGATCTGCTCGAACTCTTCCTTCGTTCTTGCCGTAAAGGTATTGGCATCGCGGCGCTCTCTTGCACGGGTGAGCATATCGCCCTGGATGGTATCAAGAAGCGCGGGGATCTTCGCCGCAAGTTCCGTGATCGTTACTTCCTGCTTCTCGCCAGTGTCACGTCTTGCGATCACCGCTTTGCCCGCTTCGATATCCTTCGGCCCGATCTCCACTCTGACAGGGATGCCTCTCATTTCCTGCTCGGCAAACTTCCAGCCGGGACTCTTTTCCGTATCGTCGACTTTCACGCGGATGCCCGCAGCCGCAAGGGCCTGTCGGATCTCTTCTGCTTTTTCGAGCACCCCTTCCGCCTGCTGCCTGATCGGAACGATCATGACCTGTGTCGGCGCCACTCTCGGCGGCAGCACCAGTCCGGAATTGTCCCCGTGAACCATGATGATCGCGCCGATCAGACGCGTCGTGGTTCCCCAGGATGTCTGGAACGGATATTTCAGGGTATTGTCCTTATCGGTAAACTGAATGCCGAAAGCCCGCGCAAATCCGTCCCCGAAATTATGGCTCGTGCCGGACTGCAGCGCTTTTCCGTCATGCATCAGCGCCTCGATCGTATAGGTCGCCATCGCGCCCGCGAACTTCTCTTTTTCCGTCTTCTGTCCTTTAACGACCGGAATGGCAAGCACCTGCTCGCAGAAGTCCGCATAGACATTCAGCATTTTGATCGTTCTTTCCTCAGCCTCTTCAGCTGTGGCATGGATCGTGTGGCCTTCCTGCCACAGAAATTCTCTGGAACGGAGGAACGGTCTCGTTTCCTTTTCCCATCTGACAACCGAGCACCACTGGTTGTAGTTCTTGGGAAGATCTCTGTAGGAATGCACCTCATTCTTGTAAAAATCACAGAAGAGCGTTTCCGATGTCGGACGCACGCACATTCTCTCCTGCAGCGGCTGCAGACCGCCCATGGTCACCCAGGCCACTTCCGGCGCAAAGCCTTCCACATGATCTTTTTCTTTTTCCAGAAGGCTCTCCGGAATGAACATCGGCAGATAAACATTCTCCACGCCCGTTTCCTTAAAGCGCGCATCCATCTGGCTCTGGATCAGCTCCCAGATCGCATATCCGGCCGGCTTAAAGACCATACATCCCTTTACCGATGTATAGTCGATCAGATCAGCCTTTTTGACTACATCCGTGTACCATTGTGCGAAGTCTTCCTCCATGGAGGTAATGGCTTCGACCATTTTTTTGTCCTGCATGTTTCCTTTCCCCACTCATAAAAAAATAAAAACACATCCGTCATTGTGCAATGCCGGCCATGTATTTTTCCCGTTTTTTCTTTAAGACCACAAACCGGATGATCGTGAGCGTGACCGAAAGCAAAAAGATCACGACAATAAAGATCAGCGCAAGAAAGCCGGCAATAAGCGTAAACGCCGGCGCCGGGTGTCCGAGCGCTTCCGGGTTGGCTATGGCTGTATCCGCAAGCGTGCCAAGCGTGATCATCCCCGCATCCAAAAGAAGCTGGACGGGGATCATCACAAGCCACAGCAGCGAAAACGCCGGATGTTTCGGTTTTTTCATTCCGTCAGTCCCCGATCTTTTCGTAGCGTTTGAAGATCTTGTCGGCGCCGCACACATGCTTCGTGCCGTCCGCGTCTATGATGATATAGTCGCCTTCCTCAATAAATGTATGGCCGCGCTTGTGTGTGATATACGGGCAGACGACCGTTCCGTTGTCTCTCTCAACGCGGATCAGCCTCTCCGTTACGATCCAGCCTTTGGTGACCACATCCGAAAACAGCTCCCAGCCGTCTTCCAAACCGGAGTCGATCTTGTACTCAAAAACATCTGCCTCGATCGGTGTTCTTCTGCATTTCATATTTATACCCCCTTTATCATTTGTTTTGCCACCTCGACAGGCGGCATGCCGTGATTCAATCCCCACATCTCTATTTTACATAAATCCGCGCAAAAAACAATCCGAAAATCATACCTTGAAGCGGTATCCCACGCCCCAGATCGTTTCGATGTACTGCGGATTGGAAGTATCCATTTCGATCTTTTCCCTGATCTTCTTGATATGCACCGTGACGGTCGCGATATCCCCGATGGATTCCATGTCCCAGATCTTGCGGAACAACTCTTCCTTGGTGAAGACATGGTTCGGATTCTGCGCAAGAAAAGTCAAAAGGTCGAATTCCTTGGTCGTAAACGCCTTTTCCTCACCGTTGATGTAAACGCGTCTGGCTGTCTTGTCGATCTTTAAGCCGCGGATCTCGATGACCTCGTTCGTGTTCGGATTCGATCCGATCAGACGCTCGTATCTTGCAAGGTGCGCTTTCACCCTTGCCACCAGCTCGCTCGGCGAAAACGGTTTGGTCATGTAGTCATCCGCCCCGAGGCCAAGACCCCTGATCTTGTCGATATCATCTTTCTTCGCGGAGACCATGATGATCGGCGTGTTTTTGGCCCGGCGGATCTCTTTGCAGATCTCAAAGCCGTCAACACCGGGAAGCATCAGGTCGAGAATGAACAGATCGTAATCTTCCTTCAGCGCCAATTCCAGCCCTTTTGTTCCGTCATTTTCTATTGTCACTTCAAAATCGGACAGTTCCAGGTAATCTTTTTCCAGTTCCGCGATCGCCTCTTCGTCCTCAATGATCAGAATCTTGCTCATTTTCGTCTACCTCCACATATTTTCTGAGTACAAAATGAATGGTCGTGCCTTCTCCTTCTTTTCCGGTCGCCCAGATATACCCTCCGTGGTCCTCAATGATCTTCTTGACAATGGAAAGGCCGATCCCGCTGCCGCCCTGTGCCGAATTTCTGGAGGCATCCGTGCGGAAGAAGCGGTCGAAGATATTGGGCAGATCCTTGGCCGCGATCCCCTTTCCGTTGTCCTCGATCTCCACCTGGATGCTGTCATTGCTGTCCACGATGCAGATGTCGATGGCGCCGTCAGGCTTATCCATATATTTGACGGAATTGCCGATGATGTTGTTGATCACCCTGCGCAGCTGTTCCGGATCCGCGATGATCCGGGTCTTGCTTTCCACGTAATTGCTGTAGGTCAGTTTGATGTTTTTGGATTCCAAGTCCAGACCGATCTCTTCGACGCAGTCGTTGAAAAAATCATTGACGTTGATCCTGTGGAAATTATAGGGGATCCTGTTCGTATCGATCTGGGAATACAGCGTCAGTTCATTGATCAGCCTGTCCATTTCGATCGCTTTGTTATAGATCGTCTTGATGTAGCGGTCCGTTTTCTCCGGCGTATCCGCCACCCCGTCCATGATCCCCTCGCAGTAGCCTTTGATCGAAGTGATCGGCGTTTTCAAGTCATGTGAGATGTTGCTGACGAGTTCCCGGTTGTCCTGGTCGAATTTGACCTTGCTCTCCATCGTTTCTTTGACGGCGCGCCGCATGACATCGAAGTTGTTACACAGTTCGCTGAATTCATCGGTTCCTTCCGTCGCGATCGAGTAGTCCAGATTCCCCTGGGCGATCTGCCGCATGGCCTCATTCAGTTTCCAGACCGGCTTGGCCACGCTTTTATAGGTCTGCCTGGTTATGAGCAGACTCGTGATCACCAGGATGATCGTGATCGCAAACAACAGCTGCAGAAAAAAGGCTTGGAGGGACGTGGCCGAAAGCTCATAGGTCGCATCCGCCCTGATGCCGTTATTTTCATACATGGATTTAAACCGGTATATGCCGAGCCCGATAAACGAAGCGCAGGTCAGGATCAGTGGCGCGATCACCATGACCAGTGCGGACCACATCAGGCGGGTCTTTAATTTCATAAAAATCGCCTCCGCAAACTACTGCGAACATTATAGCATATCGGCTCCCGAATGATTTGAAATCTTCATAAAAAAAATCTAAAACATTTTGCTATAATGGGTTTATGGAGATCATTTACGAAGACGAAGAGATCCTGGTCTGTGTAAAGGAAGCCGGGATCGCAACAGAATCCGCAAGCGTGCGGGACCGGGATCTGTTTTCCCTGGTCAAAGCCCATGTAAACGGCGGATATATCGGCATGGTGCACCGCCTTGACCGGCCGGTATCCGGTCTGCTTGTCTTTGCCAAAACGCCTGCCGCGGCCGCTTCGCTGAGTCAGCAGGTACAGGGCGATCAGATGAGCAAAGACTATCTTGCGGTCGTGGAAGGAAGGCTTGAAAAGACGGGCGAGCCGGTGATATTGACCGATCATCTGATCAAAGATGCCAAGGCAGGGCTTGCTAGAGTCGTAGCGGAAACTGCAAAAGATGCAAACGGCAACCGCGCGAAACGCGCGCAGCTGTCCTACGAAGTCCTATCCTGCGATGCAGAAAAGGATCTCACAACGCTGCGCATCCATCTGCTGACCGGAAGGTTCCATCAGATCCGCGCCCAGCTGTCCCACCTCGGGCATCCCGTCAAAGGTGATACAAGATACGGCGCAAAAAAACCGGCCGACCCCAAAGGATCAGCCGGTATCTCACTCTGTGCTTATCAATTGTGCTTTCTCCATCCGAAAACGAAAGAAAAAATGGTTTTTCAGCTTCCGCCGGATATCCTGCAATGATCAGATCGCAAACAGATCGCTGTACGCTTTCAGCGCCCCGTCCGTTTCATGTGCGAGCACTCTCTTTGCCAATACTTTTCCGAGCTGTACGCCTTCCTGGTCGAAGCTGTTCAGATTCCACAAAAATCCCTGGAACATGATCTTATTCTCAAAATGCGACAGCAGCGCGCCGAGTGTTTCCGGTGTCAGGGACTTGCCGTAGATGATGCTGGACGGACGGTGTCCCGCAAAGTTCTTGTTGTTGTTCTCGTCTTTCTTGCCACATGCAAACGCCATGATCTGCGCCACGACATTGGCGCTCAGTTTCTGCTGGCTCGTGCTGCCCTGGATATTCACGTCCACGCCGCACTGCCCTTCCACGAAACCGATGAACTGGATCGGGATGATGTCCGTTCCCTGATGCAGGAGCTGATAGAACGAATGCTGTCCGTTCGTACCCGGTTCGCCGAAGATGAGAGGCCCCGTCACATAGGAAACCGGCTCGCCGAAACGGTTGACGGACTTGCCGTTACTCTCCATATCCGCCTGCTGCAGATGCGCCGGAAAACGGCTTAACGCCTGTGAATACGGCAGAACGGCCGTCGCCGTATAGCCCAGGACATTGCGCTCGTAAACGCCGATCAGGGCATCCAACATTGCCGGATTTTCTAAAACGCTCTTGTTCTTCGCAAGCTTGTCTTCTTCCGCTGCGCCCGCAAGGAAAGCAGCAAATACTTCCGGTCCGAAGGCCAGGGAAAGCACCGCGCCGCCCACTGCGGAACAGGAAGAGAATCTCCCGCCGATATAGTCGTCCATAAAGAACGCTGCCAGATAATCGCTGCTCTTTGCAAGCGGTGATGTTTCGCTGGTAACAGCGATCATGTGCTTTGCAGGATCAAGACCTTTTTTCTGAAGCGCTTCTTTGACAAAGGATTCGTTCGTCAAAGTTTCCAGCGTGGTTCCGGACTTGGAGACCAGAATGAACAGGGCATGTTCCACATCAACAGACGCAAGGACTGCTGCCGCGTCATCCGGATCCACGTTGCTGATGAATTTTGCTTCCATCCGGAACGCATTGTTCTTCTTTGCCCAGTTTTCCAGCGCCAGATACATGGCTCTCGGTCCCAGATCCGAGCCGCCGATCCCGATCTGCACCACGGTGGTAAACTTCTCACCCTTTGCGTTTGCGATCTCTCCGGCGTGCACTTTCTTTGCAAATTCCGCGATATTCTTCTGCTGTGTTGTATAGAAGGTCCTCTTGTTCACGCCCTGGGCCACAACATCATCGCCCAGCTGTCCGCGGGTCAGATGATGCAGGACCAGACGGTTTTCTCCCGTATTGATCACGGCACCGTTATATAATTCTTTAAATTTCTCCGTCAGTTCTGCCTCATCGGCAAGATCCTGCAGGATCTTCAGGATCTCTTCGTCCACTTCCTTTGCCGCGTAATTATATTGCAGGCCTTCCGCCATTTTCACGCTGTATTTTTGAACGCGTTCCGCTCCGTTTTCACCGCTCAGTTTTGCCGCGATGTCCACACCTTCCTTTTTGCCTAAAAGCGTATCAAATGCTTGCAGTGTGTCCAGATTTTTCCATGCAGCCATGTTTTTTCCTCCTGTAAGATGTAAGAAACTTTTTTCCGGATTTTGATCACCGGATTCTATGAGATTATACTTGAAGTTGCCATAGATTTCAACCGGAGCACTGTGGCTTTCTGCCCCCGCTTTGCTTGACAAACGCGGGAACTTCCCTAGAATATTAACTGTCATCGGACGCCCCGGTTCAGTTCTTGTCCGGGGCAGGATCAAAAGAAAATGCAACGAGGACCGAAAGAAAGGGACCAGTGAAATGAAACGGATCGTATTAACGGGCGGCGGAACGGCCGGCCATGTCACACCCAATATCGCACTGCTGCCGGCACTGAAAGAAGCCGGGTATGAGATCTTCTATATCGGTTCTTATAACGGAATGGAAAAGTCACTCATTGCCGATTTTGACATTCCCTATTACGGCATTTCCTCGGGCAAACTGCGCCGCTATTTCGATGTCAAAAACTTTACCGATCCCTTCCGTGTGATCAAAGGGTTTTTCGAGGCCAAAAAACTGATGAAGGAGCTGCATCCGGACGTCGTTTTCTCCAAAGGCGGCTTTGTTTCCGTTCCCGTTGTGATCGCCGCCAAAAGAAATAAGATCCCGGTGATCATCCATGAATCGGATATGACGCCTGGACTTGCGAACAAGCTGAGTTTTTCTTCCGCCAAGAAGATCTGCTGCAATTTCCCGGAAACCGTCGGGAAGCTCCCCGGTAAAAAAGCCGTGCTTACCGGTTCGCCTATCCGTAAGGAACTGCGCGAAGGGGATGCAGAAAGGGGCCGCAGCTTCTGTAAGCTCTCATCCGACAAACCCGTGATCCTGATCATGGGCGGTTCTCTTGGTGCCGCCAATGTCAATAAAGCAGTCCGGCAGATCCTGCCCACGCTCTTAAAAGATTTCTATGTGGTCCATTTGTGCGGAAAAGGAAAACTGGACGAGTCCCTGAAGGATACGCCGGGATACGTCCAGTTCGAATATATCAAAGATGAATTGAAAGATCTGTTTGCCATGAGCGATCTGGTCATTTCCAGAGCCGGCGCAAATGCGATCTGCGAGCTGCTCTACCTGCACAAGCCGAATCTTCTGATCCCGCTGTCCGTTAACGCAAGCCGCGGAGATCAGGTGCTGAATGCGAGGTCCTTTGAGAAGCAGGGCTTCTCCGTCGTTCTTGAAGAGGAAGAACTGACGGATGAAGTTCTTGAAACCGCTGTCAGAGACCTGTATGCAAACCGCGGCAAATATGTGGAAGCCATGAAGAATTCTTCCCAAAACGATGCCGTAAGATCGATCGTCTCGCTTCTTGAAGAAGTCAGGAAATGATCATAATTTCAGCTGTTCGCACAAAGCCTTCTGTTCTTCGGGATCGGGATTCGTGGGCGTCCAGAGGATCTTTGCCTGATCGTTTTCATAACGCGGGATCAGGTGCAGATGAAAATGAAAAACGCTCTGTCCTGCGCATTCCCCATTGTTCTGTACCAGATTGAACCCGTCGCAGTGAAGCTTTTCCGTCATATGCTTCACCAGCTTCTTCGCCAGTTTCATGGCAGATGCTGCCACATCCTCATCTATTTCGTAAAGATCCGCAAAATGATCTTTGGGTAAGATCAGCGCATGCCCTTTTGTGGCAGGCGCCGCATCCAGGATCACCCGGAACTGTTCGTCCTCATAGATCGAATTGGTCGGGATCTCCCCGTTTGCCAGTTTGCAGAAAATACAGTCGTCTTTTTTCATGCTCTTTCCGTTCCCCCGTTTTCAAAATCAAACACCTGATCCAGCATTCTTAACAGCCTGAAGTCTCCCTTCACCTGCATCTGTCCCGACATGAATGCCCTCTGGAACGTGATGCGGCCGCCTATGATCTGTTCCATGATATCCGCATCCAGTTTGCAGAGAACATCCGGCGTCTCCAGATTTCCGTAATAGCAGTTCAGTTCGCTCTCCGAGATCTCGGCGATCAGGGGTTTTGCGCGTTCCTTGATCAGGAATTTATAAGATGCATTCACACTGCCGTGCGGATCAAAGTGCTTTTCAAAATCGGAAATATATAACGTATTCTCGTCAACATCCTTATGCTCCAGTTTCTCTTTGAAGTAACTGGTCAGTTCCTGGATGTCCTCTTTCTGTCTTGCTACATATTCCTCATCAGCCGCATATTTGCTCAGCTGTTCGGTTTCCTTCGGCGTCTGGGCGATCTTTCTGGTCACATCCACCTGCCGTTTGACTGCCTGGTTGCTGGCAGGAAGCGCAAGCGTCTTCTGCGAGATCGTCCGGTACATATTCTCGGCTTTCTTCTCAATGATCGTCTGGTAATCCTTATTCAGTTCAAAGGAAGTCATATCGTCGACATACCCGCACAGGCCGCTGCAGGGCAGGCCGCCCAGGATCTCCCAGGCCACCGCAAGCTGCGTCTTGGCTTCCCGTTCACCGGATGTCGTTGACATGACGATGGGACACATATAGGTGGTTGCGATCTTCTCTCTGTTTCCGTACAGCCAGCAGGCATCGAGAAACTGCAGCAGATAGCCGCCGATCCCGAACCATTCCACGGTCGTGGCCAGAATGATCCCGTCCGCATCATTCAAAGAGGCCGGAAGTGTCGTGATGGTGTTCTTCAGTTCATAAAGATTAAACCGTTCCACACGCACGTTCAGCTCATCCAGAACCGCTTCAAACCGGCTCAGCACATATAACGAAGGATCGTCCACGAATCCTCTTCCGCCGTAATAGATGTTGATCTTCATTGATATTCCCCATTCATAAAGGTCCGTTTCATGATTTAGAATATCATTTCACCGGGATACCGTCAACGGAATTTCAACAGTAAAAGGCACAGCGTAAAGCACAAAACAAGCGCAAAGACCGCCGCAAATCCAAGGATCCCGAATGCGCCGGAAGAAGCGCTTCCTCCGTTTTTTTTGGCTTCCTGTTTTTCACCTGCCGGCTGCATTTTTGTCACCGGATCATCCGGTTCTTTTTCCCGCTCACAGGTCCCGCCATCTTCCAGAAGTCTGTCAAACCCGTAATCACCTGCCGCAGCATATCTGTAGAAGCCGTAAGACAGATCGATCGCTTCATCCTGTGAATGGTCGGTCACGGTGATCAGATATTCTGCAAGCGCCTGCAGTTTCTCCTGTAGGGAGCTTTCCCATACGGGACAGGCACAGAACAGAAATGTGTTGTCTTTTAAGTCTCTAAAGATATATTCCGGATCTAAAAGGATATGTTCCGCGCTGTCGTACGGAATAAAAAAGTTTTTTAGGCCTTATATCGTCTTTTTTTCAACGTTCTATTAACAAAAAAACTTCTTCACTGTAAAAGAAGAAGGATTGATCCAACGCTTCAACACTCAATAATACTCTCGAACGTGCTATGGATCACAATATGGACACGCTTGTCCGCACGATCGATTCCTTGGGGTTGCTCTCCATTCGTGGCCATTTTTGCATTTCCACCAAAACTTTTTACCCGATGATATTGTAACCACTTGTGGAGTTATCAGTCTGTTTTTATCCGGATGCCACTGTGCTGCAAGATCGGGATTGAGTGTGGCCAAATCATTATAGCCAGGCCACACCGCTTTTCCGTTCAAAAAAGGACAACCACATCCTGCACGGCGACTGTTAATCCTCGCCCGCCATTCGAAGTCAAAATGCTTACCTGTAATTGGGTCGTCGTATGGCAACAGCCACCATACAATTTTATTCGAAGAAGGTGTTACCAGTTGTGGAGTTAGCACTCCATTTTTGTTTGGATGCCACTGCTCCGCAAGATCGGGATCAATCGTTTGCAGATCATTATAGCCGGGCCAGGCACGATGGTGGCTCAAAAAGGGACAGCCGTCCCCTTTTGCTCTGTCACAAACTCGAGCCTGCCACTCGAAGTCAAAGTGATTGCCCGTAATTGGATCGTCATAATGTAACAGCCACCATACCTTTTTCTTTGATGTAGCTACTATCATGTTTGGGATCAATGTTTCATTTTTTGCTGGATGCCATTCCTTAACCAAATGAGGGCATTTTGTTGCAAGATCATTATAGCCAGAATACAAAGCTTTCCCAGCAATAAATGGACACCCATTTCCTTTATTTCTGCTATTTATCGTTGCTTGCCACTCAAAATCATAATGCTTTCCTGTTTCAGGATCATCATATGGTAAGAGCCACCAGACCTTTTTATTCTGTGAAACTGTCACCATTCTTGGCGATAATTCGCCGTTTTTTGTTGGATGCCATTCTGCTGCGAGTTTTGGATTTTTCGTTTCCAGATCATTAAAGCCGGGTAACACTCTTCTTCCGTTTAGGTATGGACATCCTTTTCCCCTTGTTCGGTTGTTAATTGTTGCAGTCCACTCAAAATCATAATGCTTTCCTGTTTCAGGATCATCATATGGTAAGAGCCACCAGACCCTCTGGTTTGAATAAGTCGAAACATCTTTAGGCGTTAAACTTCCGTTTTTTGTTGGATGCCACTCCGCTGCCAGTTTTGGGAATTTCTCAAAAAGACTGTTATGATTGCTATTCTTATTTTGTTTCTTCATAGTCCTTCGTTCTTTCCAACATCATTTGTGTTCTCTGTTAATCAATCAATTTTTTTACAAATCGGACAATTGGTACCTTCACATCGATGACCCGGATCTATACGCCATTCATGACCATTCTTGCAAATCCACCATCTCTTAATGTTACTTTTTGCCATAACATCTCTAGGTGTAATACCCTTGTTTTTTTGGGGATGCCATTCTGCCAATATATATTCCATCCCTTTTGTTTTACAATATGTTTCAAGGTCATTATAACCAGGCCATAGCGCCTGCGTCATAAACGGACAATTTAATCCTTGATAGACCCTCCCAAAAACATCTGCTCTCCATTCAAAATCAAAGTGTTTTCCTGTTTCCGGATCATCGTACGGAAATAGCCACCAGACATTTTTATTGCTTCCTGAAGTTACATCTCTTGGCGTCAATTTCCCATTTTTTGTTGGATGCCATTCTGCTATAAGATGCTCCATCCCTTTTCTTTTGCAGTATGTTTCCAGATCATTGTATCCCGGCCATGCACGATGATTGGTTAGATATGGACAGCCGTATCCCATCTTTGTTCTGACTGAAGGACTTTCTTTCCATTCAAAATCGAAATGTTTTCCTGTTTTCGGATCATTGTACGGAAATAGCCACCAGACTTTTTTATTGCTCCCACATGTTACATCATATGGTGTCAATGATCCATTTTTTACTGGATGCCATATCTTCGCCAATTGTGGAAATCGCATCCCAATACTATTTGCTGTGTCAAATCGTTTTCCCATTTTCATTACCTCCGACCTGTCATTCTTCTTTTCCTAAAATATTTATTGACGATTCCGTCAATATACGCTTCTCTTATCTTATATTGACAACGTATCGTATTTGTGATATATTGTCAATATAACATAAGATATTTTGACAGAGGAGGCGAAAACAATGGCAACTTACTTTTATATGCGGATCAGCACTCAGGAAGACAGAGAGATGCAAAAATACTCCCGTCAAGAGCATTGCATAAAACAATACGCAAATGAAAATAAAATTCCTTATGACGAACACTATATATATAAGGAAGACATTTCTGGAAAAAACTTCACCGAACGGAAAGAATGGATAAAGCTTGAGCGAGTTTTACATTCTGGAGATACTGTTGTTTTCAAGGATATAAGCCGTTTTACAAGAGAGGCTCAAAATGGATACGATAAATATATGGATCTTATGCGTCAAAACATCCATCTTGTCTTTCTGGACAATCCAACCGTTTGTACCGATTACATCAAACAGTTATTAGACGCTGCTGAAAAACAAACACTCATTGCCAAAATATCTCTCGAAAACACAGTTAAGCTTCTTTTATTTGTAGAACTGGATCGAGCCGAACAGGAAAGATTAACGCTAAATAAAAGAATAAAAGACGGCATGGCTGCCTCTTCCAAAAAACCCGGACGTAAAACAGGGCAACTCGATAAGATGACACCCGAGCTCAGTCACGACCTCATAGCTTACTCGAAAGACCGTAGCATAAGACAAATTGAGTTGATGAGAAAACACAACATTAGTCGCAACACCCTGAAAAAATATGTACATTATATACTGGCTCAAAATGAAAAAAATGACTAAAGTTTTCTTGTCACAATATCCTTGTTGCTTTAATTGCTTTCATAATATAAAATAAAAGCGAGGGATCACAATTTATAAATTAACGTTATCCGTATCGGATACCACATTTCAGTAAAATAGGAATTAATAATCCCTCACTTATTGTATTATCTCTGAAGACTTATTCTTCGGACACAATTTAGCCCCCCGTTTTCGGGGGGCATTTGAATTTAAATGGCAGACTATCAGCAGAAAACGAATTCATATATTGGCAACTACTACAACAGATAATTCCTCGTAGTCATCTTTTGAATCTGTATAGCACCGACGCAAGTATTCATGTCCGCCGTCCACGGCTATGCGCCCGCAGGAGCAGCTACGATAGTCATGAACAGCGACGGACTCTAAGATATCTCCACAGATTCTGCAACGGATAGAGTTTTTAACGATTTTTTCCATATACTATGATAAAGCCATCGACAATCACGAACCCTTCGAACTGGTTGATTCGGTTACGAACGAACCAGCCCATCTTACACGTTCCTTTTTCCATCTGATAATTCATTGCTTATATCCCCTTCGATAATCGCTGCGGGATAAAGATCTCCACTAGGGAGTATCGGTCTTTCCGTTTCGACATTTTCTTCTGATACTTCTTTTCGGTCACCGGGTTCCAACCTTATCGTTCCGCAATCGGTTTTGGCATATAACGTTACATCCCCGATATTTTCAAGATATAGAGGCATGTCTTCCGTTTTAGTGCTGTAAAATTCTATGTTTTGAAAATGTGGAAAGTATCTTAAATCAATCCGTGTTCCTTTCACAGAAATTAGATAGCTGTCCTGAAACATACCAACATGCGCCCATTTAAGCCATTCCAGCGGTTTCTTGTCCTTGGAATCTCTTGGTATATAACAGATTGAATGAAAATAGTATTCACAGAAATTCGCCAGAACTAACAGCACTTTTCCCGGCTCAATCGTCGGATTATCAAGTTTTCCCTCATATTTTTTCTTGATCTTTTCATAATCCGGAATGATATCAGGGAATTTCTCCTGCTCCTTAAAATCACAGTATGCCAGTGGGCAATGATATACAGAATTTCGTGTTGTCAGAACCGCTTCTTCTCTGTCCTCGTCTATATGAATAGCCTTTACTTCAGAAGAGTGAGAGAAAACAGAATCGGCTAACCGTTCATGGCCTGTCACGACTCCATGGCCGATCTTGAATGGTTTTCCGCTGTATTCCCGAATATCGACATACCAGTAATGGTACATAAGCCGTCGGTTCCCATCGCGTTTCGCCAGATTGTCAATATACGAGTCTATAATGTCGCGGCCCACTTCTTCAAACGTTTCCCCGGAAAAGATGTTCCTGGTAATGCCCATTTCGATTTCCTTCCCTTCGAACGCGAAAACCAGCTTAGTGACAAACCCGTAGTCTTTTATGGTTCCGTGAATATGATGCTTTTCTGAGTAAACGCGGATCTCTTTGGGCAGCATTGGATTTTTTTCTTCAGCCATTGTCCCTCCATCCTCTCTGATCACCGGATCTTATATAGTCTTCGTTATTCTTTAGCGGTTCTGAGTCATATAAGGCACCCCTCTGCAATCCTGAACCTGAACCTCTCCGGTTTTATCAGGTCTTTTTTTATAGCCCTCGGTTTAAACACATTCCTGTAGTCATCCGAATCGATCAGGAAATAATGCAGGACAAGCGTACCATCCATCGACGGAACAGTCCCGATATAGCTTTCCAGATTGAACAGGTTTCGCCACCTGTCGTCTGAATAATCATGTCCGGTACCAATGGCGCGAATGGAGAATTCTTTTTTATTCCCGATGTTACCGTCTGCATCATCATCAGCCTGGCACCACATCATCGGGGTGCCCAGCTGCAGGCCAACCGATAGTATATGTTCGATTGCGTCTTCTTGTGAGGCAAATGGCAGTTCAATGTCTGCGCTGATGACGGTGTCTGTTGGCAAAGCCTCTTTCCATATAAGCATTTGTTTCTCCTCCCGCTAGATCATTCTTTTTTGGCTTTTTCGTAGCAATCATCACAGAGAGTCAGGATATATATGAGGTCATTCCTCAGTTTTCCAGGCTTACCGCACTTTTCGCAGATCTCGCCAGATCTTTTTTCTCCCCATGCAACGATTTCTGCTATTTCTTTGTGAATATGATTCTCTTTTTTCCCCGGATGGATCCTCAGGCTCGGCGGCCCGCCCAAAATGTCGAAAGCATGGATTCCTGGGTTGTCTCCAGGGAAATGGTAATAAAATCTGAGCTTTCCCCACTTCTCCTTCACTTGAAGGATAACAATATCAGGCTCCATGTTGTTTTTGTCATAAACGGCCTGTATCTTTGCGCACATTTCATTCAACAGATCGTACCAGCCGTCACTGCATTCACATCCGAACGCCCCGTACAGATCGTGAATGCAACCTTTCTTTTTTTGTTGTTGCAATGATGTTTTGGGTTTCATGAATTCATATTTTTCTGCCAAAGCATCTTCCAGTTCTTTTTTCATCGCAATTGCTCCCGGGTTTAGATAAGTACAGTTTATTTTGCGCTTAGGAATTTCTTGTCGAGTAGTTTTTCGTATTCTTTGTAGTCATCGGCCATAGTTTTATTTATGTATTTGTCATAAATAGTATCTTCGTCGTCCCAGATATCGTTGACAAGCTCGTCTGCAGTTTGCTTTAGTTTTGAATCCGGGATGCTTCTGTATACCCAATCCATCTGCTCGAGCAGATAGTAGAACCGCCCGGCACATTTTCCGCCGATTCTCCAGACAGCCTGATTTAAGCATTCAGGATCCATCAATGGATAATATATTATGAATTCAGCGAGAGAAGTAATTGGAAACTTTTTAAAACGGTTTTTTCCGTGATGGAACAGCGTTCGGTATTCTTCGATCTCAGCATTTGCCTCATTCAGACGATCCTGAATTTTCATATCATCGTATTCGTCATAAAGCCACTGCCTCATGATTTTTTCTTCATACTCATCTTGCAACGTATAGTTAAGTTTCAACCTGAAGAAACGCAGAAGTTCTTTTGTCAGATTTTTGTTGACAGTTGTACTTCCGTGTTCGATTCGGCGTAGAGTTCGGACAGATACTTTATGTGCTCCTATCTTTTCGATCAGTTTCTTCTGGGACAGACCGCGTTCTTTTCGGGCGCGCTTGATTATTAAGCCTATGTATTTCTGCATTTTTTGGATCTCCTTATTTGCATTATTAACTCTTTATACCAAAATTGAAAAGGGGCAGTTTTTGTCCGCTTTTTAATCTAATTGAGACTATGATTTTTAATACAAAAAACGCCATGATTACTCATGGCGATGACTTTTTTGTTGCTTGTGGAGGGCGTATTATACGGTTTTTCCCTGATCTTCCTGGAGAAGTCTTATGGCATATTCTAAAAGATTCGTCTTAAAATCCGTGTCCGGATCAAGGCCTCTTTTTTTTAACACGATATCATAGCCTAGAACGTCCGCAATGCGTATTGCTTCATTAAGACGAAGAGTTTGCCGTTGGAGCTTGTTTGTGATGTCTGTGGCTTTGACCGGATCGTCTGGATTTGGGTACTTTTCATTTATCAGTTCAGCTACCTGCTTCATGGTTACGCCTTGTTCAGCCATCATGGTTCGGATCATTACGCGGAGTTTGTTGTTGTCGTTTTTCATTTTTGAGCACCCCTATTTTTTTTTTAGGATTTTCAAATGTAAGAACATGTTTCGCCTGGCGAATCTGTATCAATATACATAAATTTTAATCTATTTAGAAGATTGTCGCAAGAAAAAAACACATTTTGATTCTCTCGATTTGACAAATATCGAAAATGCGTGTAATATATCTATATAGATATAATTTGTATATATTCTATCGGAATGGAGGATATGACTATGAAAAAGAGAAGGAACCGAACAGGATTTGCTTTAGGGGAGAAATTAGTTTTTCTCCGCAAAGAACGCGGATGGAGACAACAGGACTTCGCGAAGGAATTTTCAAAATTTAATGAAAATCGACGTGAATACGGAATTTCTGTGGTCTCTTCCTGGGAACAAAACTACAGAGCACCAACAATGCATACACTCGTTTCGCTTGCTGATTTCTATGATGTATCTCTAGATTATCTTTTTGGGAGATCGGACGAACGGTAAATACTGCTCCAACTTTAAAGAGGCCGCCAAACGGCCTCTTTTTGTATTGTTTTCCGACAGAGCAATCAAGGCAGAAATCGCTCATCCCTGTCTCTTTCCTTCCGCCTACTGGTTTCCATCATATTGTGGGAGAGTAACAATAATGTTTTCAATAGTATAGAAACAAAATCAGGCATGCCTTTATCTACCTTTAAAAACTCGTCCGATTGTCGCTCAGTCACCAACTATTAGCTACCTAGACTTGCTGTACGGATTAATCATGGTACGATTTCAAGCATTTTTTTCTCTACTCGATTGATTACACCCAAATAATACTCTAAATCCGCTTTCGACATCTCACTTTTCTTTTTCTCATAAGCATCTATTTTATATGCAAATTTCTCATATTTTGCAAGCATATCCGTATACTCCGATATCATAGATAATGCATTTCCCGGATTAGCTGAATATCTTTTCATGAAGGCCACATAATCATTCATGAAAGCCTCATACTCGTCGAGAGCAGCTTTAAATTCCGGATCAACTCCGTTCGATGAATTATCTGCGAATTTGTTGGGGGAATTATTATATACGTTTGGGGTTTCCTCCGGATGATCTATCAACGGAACACCTAATCCTGTACTTTCGGCTATTTCAATAAACGTTTCATCATTAAGTAATTCTTCTTTATCATACATATATACCACCATTCCAATAGAATCATTTTGGTTAGGGTTTTTTGTATAATAAGTCATTGTCCTAACACCAACATAATTTACCTGGAATCCTGAATTGAAATCCCTAAGGTAAATTACATAATCTCCAACCTCCTCTGTTGTTTCCATTACTTCTGTTTGCGTTATTGAAGGCATTTCCATGTGTGTTAATTGTTGTAAGGCCACTTCCTTCAAAGACGATTCAACTGTTTTTAGATCGTCATCTCTATATTCCTTTAAAAACTTGTTATCTTCTTTTAAATCAATCGTTACGAAGAAAACAATTCTATCTAATAGCAAAACTGTGGGGTTGAAAAAATCTGAGCTATTAATCTTAAATATTTCTATTCCCCCAGGGATTATGTAGTGCAAACCACCCAAATCCATTTCTTTTGGCTGATCAGCATCCTCACCAAATGGATCATAGAATGGTTCTATTTCTTCTGCGATACTAGATTGTTCGCTTGGTTGAATATCTTCCACTGGTGGCATTGAACTGTCAGATACCGTATCATCACCAGTATTATTTTCATCCGCTTCATCTTTTGGTTGAGCACTTACCGGTCGGTTCTCTTGCATATTTGCCAGTTGATTTATCCCATTATTCCAAAAACGAAAAACCCCTCGCATACTGCCTATTGTCAACGCTACTACACCAAGGATTATGGCTATAATTGGTATAAATCTTATTTTTGCACGGAATACCAATGCAACTATCCCTAAAGTAATTGCAATTGAGGACAACCCTATTGCCAACATTGGGGACTTGATAAAAATCCCAGAAACAGATAGAAGAAGGGCAGCAATGCCGCCAAACATCCACAACAATGATTTTTTTTCTTTATTTGGGGTCGTGCTAGTATTTTTATCAGTTGAATAAATTCCAAATGTTTTATTGAAGTCTCCAGCTTTATCTATAGAATTCTGACTGCTGTTGATTTCCAATCCGTTTTCCGTAGAAATAGTATTTTTTATTGGTGATTCTGCCCTGGGTTGCGGAATCGTTTGTACCCTTGCTCCACAGTTAACACAAAACTTATTTCCTTCAGGAATCATACTTCCGCATTTTCCACAAAAAGGCATGTTTTAGTCTCCTTATAACTCATTTTCTTATCAAGAATAATCATCTCCAATAGATACCCGTGTATTATTCCTGATTTTGATGTCAAATGAAAAATAGATAAATCACTGATGCTTTACACCAAATTCTTCCATAGCTGCATTCCATGCTGATTTCTCAGCACTCTCCTGTCCCTTGTATTTCGAGTTTCGAAGATCAATGGTCAAAGAAAAATTACATTTAGGACAAGTTCTAATCAATTCGCTTTGCCATATAAACTCCTTAGTCGCTATACTTCTTAAAGTTCTCTGTCTGTTCAATAATATCGTTATATACCTTCTCATAGATTTCTGGAGGCGTAGGCGGATACCCATGCTTGGCAAGGATCGTAATAATGTCCGCCTGCATAAGCGCCTTTATCTGTGCACTGTTTGCCCAGTCAGAGTATTTTTCTTTGTCCCTTAGTGCCTGACGTATCTCCTTTGCCAGTTCAATGTTTTCACTCTCCGGGAACTCAAACTTAAACTTATTTGCAACGGCAACAAGGATATCAAAGAACGCCTTCTCTTCGTAGTCGATACCCATTGCATTGAAGGATTCCTGTTCTTCTGTGAGTTTATTGAAGAGATCCATCAACTGCTCGGAAATATCATCCAGAATCGTTCTTACATAATCCGCGTCGGTCATTCGATTGTTATAGCTATCAACTATGGCCTGCAGCCTCTCTTCAAAAGATAAGGCTTTTATCTTATTAACCTTCTTGAACTCACTCACCTTTCGCTTTAATAGCTGAGTGAGGATTTTTACTTTAGTATTCGGCAGCTTGATGCGACTGATCCTGGTCAAGTACTCATCGCTAAACAAGTCAACTGCTTCGGAATCCATATCTGTATCCGTAGAGAATACTTCCTCAACTCCCTCTGATCGAATGGCATCCTCAAGCATCTTCTGAACGTGAGCATTCATAGAATCAGTATCCGGAGCATCGCCCTTAGTAAGTTTGAACACGATAGAACGGACTGCCTTGTAATAGTGAATAAGATCCAACTCATACTTTGTGAAATCACGTCCACTGTTGCATAAATTAAATGCCTTAGACATTCGCAAAACATTAGACATGAAGCGCTGTTCCAACTCTTTAGTGCTTTGCACAAATTCTGCTGCCTCATTTAAGCATTGCAGCTTCTCTCTGGGAGTGCCATTAAAGTACTTCTTGTTGTCAAAGCCATGCATCATAGCATCCAGGACTTCCAGCTGATTACGGACTACGCGAATCGCAGCCTGAACACTATCCTCATCAAAAGAATCCTCTCGGAAATCTGTATAAGTACGGAGGGCCTCAAGCAGGCCAATCTTCAGTCCTATGAAGTCAACGATCAATCCGCTATCTTTGCCGGCGAACGATCTGTTAACGCGGGATATAGTCTGAATTATTGTATGTCTCTGTGTTATCGGCTTATCAATATAGATTGCATCAAGGAATGGAACGTCAAATCCCGTAAGCCACAAATCAACAACGATAGCAATCTTGAAATTACTATTTATATTTTTAAACTGTATAGCTGCAGTCTTTCTTACCGAATCCGGTCCAAGAAGATCATACATTTCCTGAGGATCGTCTTTAGAACGCGTTGCTACGAACTGACACATAGGCATCGGTATCAGTTCCTTTTTATCCTGTTCTGAGAGTTCCACCCCATCCGGAGCCACTTTTAACTCAAACCATTCAGGCCGCTTGTTCTGAAGTATCTTATAGAATTTGAATGCTATCGGCCTATTAAGGCAGACAAACATACACTTACCCGCTACACTCGAGCCCTCTTTTACTCGGGTTTCGTAGTGCTCTATGAAATAATCAGCAACTGAATTCAATACATCATCATCGCCAACTATAGCAGCCATATTCGCAACTGCCTTTTTGCTGGCCTCAACCTGATACTCATTACTTCCAGCTTCTAGACACTGCTTGTAATAATCTTCTATTTCCTGAACCTTGGAATCATCCAAAGTAGCTCTTGCAGGCCTACCATCATATACAAGCCTTACGGTAATCCCGTCCTTTACAGAATCAGTCATGGTGTACTGATCAATAACCGGTCCGAAGACGTCCATTGTTGCATCGACCGGTGTTCCAGTGAATCCAATATATGTCGCCTGCGGAAGTGCAGTGTGAAGGAACTTTGCAAATCCGTATTTCTTAAGAACTTCATCAGATTTCACAACAAGCTTCATATCAAGATTGTTCTGCGTTCTATGTGCTTCATCTGAAATGCAGATAATATTTGACCTCTTACTGAGCTCGCCGAACTCATCGGCAAACTTCTGAATCGTTGTAAGATAGACACCACCGCTTGCCGTTTTCTCAAGAACATCCTGCAGCTGCTCACGGGTATCCATCTCCACAACAGTATTATCACCGATAAACTTTTTAGAATTAAGGAATTGTCTCGAAAGCTGATCGTCCAGATCGGAGCGATCCGTGATCAATACAACCGTCGGTGAATTCAAAGTAGACTCATGCATGATGAGCCTTGTTAAGAAAAGCATTATAAAAGACTTACCGCATCCAGTAGTTCCAAAATAGGTACCGCCTTTACCATCTCCGATAGGCTTCTGATGCGAAAGGACATTAGAAAGCAGTTTACGTGCTGCAAAATACTGCGGATAGCTCGCTACGACTTTTACGTTTTTTCCCGTATCTGTGTCAGGGAAATAAATGAAATTATGAATTATATCGTATATGCGCTCTTTACGGAACATTCCCTGAATCATGGTATCAAGAGAATCAATACCATCCACCGGTCTATCAGTAGCTTCTATACGACGCCACGAGAAGAAGTGTTCATAATCAGAAAAAATAGAACCTGCTTTTGTATTCACCCCATCAGAAATGACCGCAAAGCAGTTGTATTTAAACAGCTCCGGAATATCTCTCATGTATCGAGTTGTTATTTGTACGTAAGCATCATGGATCGTTGTATCTTCCTTAATGGCGGACTTAAATTCCATAACTACTACGGGAAGTCCATTTATATATACAATGGCATCCGGGCGTCTTGTAGCTCGAGGGCCTTTGACAGTCATCTGATTAACTATCTTGACTATGTTCTTGTTATTCTCGGTATCAAAATCGATCAGACGTAAATGAAAGTCCTTAGCATTACGGTCTTCACGTACAAAGGTCTCACCTTCCACCATTCGGAGAAACATATTTTTATTTGCGCTATAAATAGGAGTTGATGACGCAAAACGAAGAGAGCGAATAATGCTATTTATTTCAGGTTCTGTTATACCTTCAGACGCATATTTTCTTAAGAGGAAGGCCGACAAGTCATCTTCAATGAGTACATCTGTTAATTCTCTATGCAGATCATCACCAGAAACATACTCATAATCTTCTGTTATGAACTTATCTATAATAGCCTGTTCAAGAACAGCTTCTGAGAACAATGATGGCATTTTATTCATCTCCTTCCCTGTAATTTATTATAAAATATGGGCTCATACTATGCTTTGAAACATTCGAAAGAGTATTTCCTGAAGATGTTACCAAACATTTTGACATTACATTCTTTTCCGCTGCCTCAATGCGAATAACCTTAAACCAAGTTTTCACAGTCCCCGCTATGTCTCTATAATACTCTGGAATAGCTTTAAGTTCTGGAGTTTTATATGATATATCATCTATATGAAGCCAATACCTATTTGTTGTGCCGCTATGAATCAACAATACCTTTTTATCCTTCGAGCTCATTATTTCTTCTCGAATTTTTTCCGACACTTTAGCTCCAAATTTCCCATACCAGGCATAGCCAAACTGATTAATCAGCTTGTTGTGTTCTTCTATAGTTCCATCTTCTGGTGCTAAATTGTTAGAAAAGCGTAAGGCAATCGTCTTCATATATGTACTCCTAACAAAGGTGCGAGATTATTATTTCTTTCATATTTGTTAACAAAGCAACTTCCTTTTCATTTCGAGAATACATCTGCATAATTGAACCTGCCGCGTTTTCATATCTCTGTAAATCATCATCATCCGGTATGTATATCTCAACTTTTTTCAAGTCACCCTGTGTTATCAACGGTTGTGTTGACCCTCTGTTTAGCGAGTCATAATCAACACGTTTTAGGAACTGATAAGCATATTCGTAATATTTCGTAATAATTACAAGCGTGTTGTCCGATGCCCAAAATCTGTTTGCTCTTTGAACAATTCCATGAGTCCCAACACGACCAATCACCAAAGAAGGTACATCATAGTTATATTCTGAGATGTAATCCATTATTCCTCCCGCTCCAAGGAGTGGGATATTCCCAGGCGCTAAGTCGTCCGGTCTCTTTCCGGATGATATCTCTGCAATGTCCTCAAATTTGCCATTAAATTCTCGCTCATCCGTCAGTTTTTTATATAGCGCTTCACACTGATTTAAGAGATTCCTGTTGATTCTATTTAACAAATCTATTCGTTGAGAAATGGCAGTATAATCACCTACAATTTTCTTTTGCTCCAGTATTGATGGAATCGGTAATTCAACGCCACACATACAGTCCCAATCAAACACCTCTCTTGCACTACCATTAGACATAAAGCGTGCATATCTATCAAACTCTGGGCGTTTAAACCACAGCATAAGGTACTCTGGCAGAAGCCTACTTTCATCTACTATTTCAAATACCGAACATATGCTACTAACAATAATACTTTCGCCAAAAAGATTTAGCGATATTGCTATCTTATCACCACGTCTTGAAGTGTCGGGAATATACGCAAATTGTCTTGGAGATACCGTTTTGTATCCGTCAAAAGTAACCCCTACTAAATTTGCATGAGTAGGAATGAACTCTTTTGTAACTGAAATACCATATAGATTATCTTCTCCAAGAGAACCGTCGTTGTTTCTTTCGTCAATTGGGCGTATGAAATCACCCAGTTTTCTATAGTTTGATTTCATATCCAAGTCCTTTCATAACCTCCAGAAGACTCTGCTTTGACTGTTCTTCCTGAATCAAAAGATCTTTAAGCTCAACATTAAGCTTTTCCATGGTCTCTTCATAACCTACAGACTCATCTCTATTAATAAACTCAATATATCGGCTCGGGACAAGACTATAGTCCTTCTCGATAATTTCATCTTTAGTAGCTCTATAGCAAAACTCGGGAACATCAGAATAATCAGTTCCATAATCATCAAATCGCCATGATTTAAACTTTTCTACAACAACGGCCCTGTCTTCTTCCGTAAATTCAATATACTTCTTCTCATACGGATGTCCCATCTGGCGAAGATCCATAAATAAGACTTCCCCAGATCGGTCTCGAAAGCGAACATCTCCATCTGGGCGTTTTTCTGTTCTTGAACGCTTATTTTTATTTAGCATCCATACTGTCACAGAAATGTCTGTTGTATAGAACATATTTCTTGGAAGAATAATTATTGATTCTACGATATCGTTTTCTATAAGTCGCTTACGTATTTCGTACTCATCATTTCCAACCGAACCAGCTGACAATGCGCCATTGGCCAGCAAAACAACACCTACTCCATTCTGTCCGAGTTTAGATAATGTGTTTAAAAGCCACCCATAATTGGCATTACTGGTTGGAGGAGTCGGATATCCATTCCAGCGCGGATCGTCATTTAATTGATTAGACTCACGCCAATCCTTTTGATTAAAAGGAGGATTTTCCAAGGAGAAATCTGCCTTTAAATCTTTATGCTGATCATTTAAAAATGTGTTTGCAGCTTCAGCGCCAAGATTAGCTGATATTCCTCTGATAGCAAGATTCATCTTAGCAAGTCTTCTCGTTGTATCAGTGAGCTCCTGTCCATATATAGAAACATTTAGCCTGTTACCTTTGTGCTCATCAACGAAACGCATAGATTGAACAAACATTCCGCCTGAACCACACGCTCCGTCATATACAATTCCAGAATAGGGTTCAATAAGTTCGCAAAGCAAAGCAACAACAGTACGAGGTGTATAGAATTCCCCTTTACCTTTTCCTTCTTTTAAGGCGAACTGTCGAAGACAATATTCGTATACTTTTCCAAAGACATCTTTGTCTCCTCCAACTTGAAGTTCAAGACCATTGATTAAATCCAGCAAAGAGGATAAACCGCTGGGATCCATGTGGAGTCTTGAATAATAGTTATCTGGTAACGCCCCTTCCAGTGCAGGATTTTTCTGTTCAATTTCATGTAAAGCAGTATCGATCTTTATCGCTATGTCAGGCTGCTTTGCATTCTGCATAATATAGTTCCATCTTGCAGATTCGGGAATGTAAAAAACATTGTCCTTTGTATAAAAAGGCATCATTTCAAGAAAACTCTCCTGCCCATTCGCAATCATGTTTTCTCGATGCTCATTAAATTTATCATTAGCATATTTCAGGAAAATCAATGAAAGAACCACATGCTTGTACTCTGCAGGTTCCACCTTTCCTCGAAGCTTGTTAGCAGCATCCCAAAGAGTCTGTTCTATGGGCTTTTCTTCTTTTACTTTTGCGCTTCCTCTTGCCATAATTGTCTTATCTCCTGTATTTGTTATAGTCTGGTAAGCTATTTATTGGGTTTGCTTTCTCTTATGCTACCACCTTTATAGTCCAATATTCTTCCCCCTTCTTCATTCCTGTTCCATATACTCTCTGCGAATTTCTGACAACGTCTTCCCGCTTGCTTTATGAACAGAAAACTTATATGTCTCAATTGAAGTCCACCCGTAAACATTCTTAAGCCACTGTGCTATAGAAAGGATTTCGCCTTCCGGTAACCGGACCAGTCCATCGGCTTGTAAAACCACCTCGTCTTCTCTATCACGTGCCACCAGCACATCTCCGGCAGACACAACGCCCCACCTGAGCATATCCTTTATCTTTGGCAATACAGTACGGTTAACTGCACCCCTACCGCTTGACCTTCTCTTTACCCAATCATTCGGTTTTTCAACAACTTCAAACTTGGGCGCTTTTGAAGACGCTCCGATCTGGAAAACCTTGATTTCGCACAGGAAAAAACGAACCGATTCGTCCGTATGATTATTCAACCACTCGACAGCCGCTCTATGTTCGTCCCGGGCACGTTTAACTATCCACACTACATAATCAGCCTTGGTGCCGGAAGCATAGGTTATCAGTTTTCCCAAATGATCATGATCCGTATCGCCAAGCTGGTTTTCTATCAATACTTTCCGATCGGTATCCGTTTCATAAGCAATGATATCAGCGCGAAAGTCGCCCACAGACACTTCCGTATCATCGGCGCTCAAATCTATCCCCAGGGCTTCAGACAAAATCTCAATGTTATCCTGTTGGGCAAGCCATGGCGTAAAATCTCGGGCTTCATCTGGCCAAATATCACGAATATTCGTTATTTCCTTTAATCTTCCCAGTTCTTCCATTCATCAACCTCGTGCTTTTGCGGTTTCAAGCGAAAACAGTGCAACATCACATTTTTAAGTGTACTATACTTTCTCAATGGATTAAAGGAAAATTGCGCTTTTATACGCATTTTTATGATAAAGATGAACTATTCTTCTATTCGTACTTTATCTCAGCCTTTTTTGCTGCCGTAAAACAGATTTGCGTACATAACACAATCCCAGATGGCTTCTTCACTCGCATACCGATAATACGTCCACGGGTCAACCCATTTTGAGCCTTTTGCCATATTGCAGCGACGACATAGTGGCATCATGTTTTGGATTCTGCCTCGCGAGCCTCCGGCACTCTTGGGAATTACATGATCAACTGTTTTTGTACCATAAATCTTATGCCCGCAATGCGCACATACACCTCCGGCCTTTTTCCAAATTTTTTTCCGTAATTCTTTCTTGGATAACTTCTGCCTGTGCATACACTAACCTCCTCCCATGGCATGAACCTCCTATATATCCGTTGTCGCTGTTCCATGTAAGGTGGTTTGCTACCATTTGTTAAGTTTTCTGTTTGGTAAAAACGATGCGATTATGATATGAATGATTATGGTTCGGGGACATTTTGTGAGATAATTATAGCAAAGAACCGTTCACAAAATAAGCTATTCCGACCAGCAAAACGGACAGGTTCCACCATTAAGAATCATCAAATTTGGACTGCGTCTCCACTCATGCCCTTTTTCACATATCCACCATCTCTTTCGGCTGTTAGAGTATACAACATCCGCAGGTGTAGTATTTCTATTTTTGGTTGGGTGCCATTCATCCAGTAAATATTCCAATGCGTTTAATTTGCAATATGTTTCAAGATCATTGAATCCTTTGCACACTTTAAGATTTGACAATTGTGGACACCGCGTTTTATCAGTCACTCGTCTTGAAATAGATGTTTTCCATTCAAAGTCAAAATGCTTTCCTGTTATGGGATCGTCATAGGGTAATATCCACCATGCTTTTTTACTACTTTTAGGTGTCACATCTGAAGGTCTTTTTTCCCCATTCTTTGTGGGATGCCACTCGTCAAGCAGATTCTCCATTCCGTCGTTATACCCCGGCCAAACCCTATGTCCGGATAAAAATGGACAGCCTGATTTCTGTTGTATTCTGTCTCTTAGCATCTCCTTCCATTCAAAGTCAAAGTGTTTTCCTGTTATGGGGTCGTCATAAGGCAGCATCCACCATACTTTTTTTTGGCTTTTTGCATATATATTCGAGGGTTTTATATCTCCGTTCTTTGTGGGATGCCACTCATCAAGCAGATTCTCCATTCCGTTCAACTTACAATATGTCTCCAGGTCGTTATACCCCGGCCAAATCTTTTGCCCGGACAAAAATGGACAACCTTCTTTTTTATCAATTCTATTGACCACTGTGTTTTCCCATTCAAAGTCAAAGTGTTTTCCTGTTATGGGGTCATCATAGGGTAACATCCACCATGCTTTTTTACTACTTTTAGGTGTCACATCTGAAGGTCTTTTTTCCCCATTCTTTGTGGGATGCCACTCGTCAAGCAGATTCTCCATTCCGAAAATGGACAGCCTGATTTCTGTTGCGTTCTGCTATAAAGACTCATCTTCCATTCAAAATTAAACTTTCTACTCGTTTCAGGGTCTATATATGACATAAACCACCACACTTTATCTTCGCTTCTATACAATACATCCAACGGCCTTAAGTCTCCATTTCGTGTGGGATGCCACTCGTCAAGCAGATTCTCCATTCCGTTCAACTTGCAATATGTCTCCAGATCGTTATACCCCGGCCAAACCCTATGTCCGGATAAAAATGGACAGCCCACTTTCAGGCTAACCCTTTCTTTTGGCGTTGCCTCCCATTCAAAGTCAAAGTGTTTTCCTGTTATGGGGTCGTCATAAGGCAGCATCCACCATACTTTTGTATTTCCCTTGGGCGATAATTCTGATGGCAATATAATCTCGTTTCTTATAGGATGCCACTCATCAAGCAGATTCTCCATTCCGTTCAACTTACAATATGTCTCCAAATCATTATACCCCGGCCAAATCTTTTGCCCGGACAAAAATGGACAACCTGATTTTTTGCTAACCCTACTGCTTGGTGTTGCCTCCCATTCAAAGTCAAAGTGTTTTCCTGTTATGGGGTCGTCATAAGACAGCATCCACCATACTTTTTTTTGGCTTTTTGCAGATATACTCGAAGGTTTTATATCTCCATTCTTTGTGGGATGCCACTCGTCAAGCAGATTCTCCATTCCGTTCAACTTGCAATATGTCTCCAGGTCGTTATACCCCGGCCAAACCTTATGCCCGCTTGTTCTGTTATTTACTGTATCTTCCCATTCAAAGTCAAAGTGCCTTCCTGTTTTCGGATCATCATATGGCAACAGCCAAAATACTTTCTTGCAACAAGTGGGGGACACATCAGATGCGGCCAAATCTCCGTTTTTTATCGGATGCCATTCTTTAGCTAATTGAGGATATAAGCATGCTAGGCTTTTTTTGTATTCTATGTGATTTGACTTCATTTTCCATAAGTCTCCATGTTATATGTGTAAGAATTTGATGACTTTTTGCCGCTAATTACAATATGGACAACTTGTTCCATTCGATCTATGGTCAATAGATGTTCTCCATCTATGTCCCTCTTTACATATCCACCACACCCTCTTGTTTGAAAACCTGGCATAGTTTTCAGGTCTTTTGTTATGATTTTGAACATAATCCCATTCCTGACACAGTATTGGATCAGAGGATTTTAAATCATTTATTCCAGTGATGACTCTTTTTCCGCTGCAATATGGACAACCGTCTCCTCTGAATCTGTTATAAACTTGTGCATACCACTCATGGCCTTCTTTACATCGCCACCACAAAAAATGATTAGACTGAGCTGATATATCTGTTACTTTTATGGCGTTTTTTGTAGGATGAATTTCTTGGAAAATTTCTGGAGCAATTACTGATAGTCTGTTTTCAGGAACACACAGCGGGCAATGTGTGATCTTGACACGGTTCTTTACCGTATCACTCCATTCATGACCATTAACACATTTCCACCAAATCCTGCGGTTTGATCCGTAAGAGACACCGGTTGGTTTTAATCCTGTGTTTTTTTCATAATTCCATTGCTCTGCTATTTCTGGATGTCTAGATTGTAAGTCCGTTTCACCTATGGCAATTCGCTTGTGCGCACAGTATGGACAACCCCTTCCTCTTGTTCTTGTGTTAATTCCACTCTTCCATCTATGACCCTTTTCACATATCCAATAACACTTTTTGTTTGATTTTGGTAAATATTCTGATGGATCTGATTGATTGCTTTCATAATCCCATTGGTCTGCTACATCTGGATATAACGTCGCAAGATCATTTTCTCCAGCAATTGGCCTTTTCCCAGAGCAATATGGGCAGCCATCTCCTCTGATCGCCCGTTTTTTAACCTGTGCCTTCCACTTATGTCCTTTTTTGCATATCCAATTAACCGTTTTTGCAGATCCATATGTGATCTTTTTTATATCTATCTCAATGTTTTCTGTGTAATCCCACTCGTTAACTAAACTTGGATACTTATCAATAAGCCCATTCTTAATCAAAATTGATCCCTTTCAATGTTAACTCTGCAAGATTTTCTGCTTTTTCTGCTAACACTTGTTTTTGATATCCTTTAAGCGTCTTACCAATATCAAACATTTCACCTATCTCTTCGCTGATACTTTGTTGATATCTGTCTATATCTATCTCTCCATCGTTTATTCCCATTTTTTCGAGCATTTCCCGGCGGCTATTTTCATCCGTTACTCGTATGATATAATTTAGCCTTTTCTCAAGTTTTTTTTGTTTTTGCGTTATTGATTTAATTTTAATATCTAACTCATTAATAACAGTCTCCTGCTCCCTGTTTTGCCTTCTCAAAGCCTCATTCTCTGTAGAAAGATATCCGTTTTTCGAAAGAAGTTTATTAAAGGTTTCCCTCGTCTCAACAACCAATTTCTTTTGGACGATCAGAGGCAATTCAAAAAAGGCATCGATGTTTGCCGCTTTCAAAAGCGTGTTCCTGTTAACGCTGGAAACAATGCTTCTAGATTTATTAATCTCATTAATCTTTACTGTGCAACTTTTTGTATATTCTACTGGCTTGTTTGTTTTTGGATCCTTCCCTTTGATTGGTCGTGTAAAATGATAGTCTCTTACTTCTTCAAGTCCTGGAATATTATTTCTCGACCATTCTGCTAATTCCGTAGCTTTGATTTTGTTTCGTTCCTGTTCGGCGAATTTAACTACCGCTTCTAATAGTAAATCTTCGGGGAATTTTTGTGTTTTAGCCATTCTTTTGCTACCTCCTTAGTCCTGATATCGCAGCCCACCTTATACCTTGAAACATCTGTCTGTACCTGCAAAAGCATTTCCTCTAATGTCTTTTCTCCATTGTTCTTGATGCTTAAGACTCCGTTCAAATAATCTACTGTCATCTTTGCGTGTTCTTCTGTCATTTGCATTAATGGATCCATGTATTCGTCCATTTCTTTTTTTGTGGGAATGTAATATTTGCAGCCAATACAGTTTCCCACATGTTTATGCCTTATACAGTCATCAAAGTTTTCGTTGTCCTTCTCTCTTTTTTCTGCTGTGCAAACAGAGCGGTTCAAGTCGACGGCCAGCGTTGCTGATTTCATTAATTCATCATACAAATCCTGCTCCTGACTTTCCATTCTGTTCTGTAATTGTATTATTGATGAGTTTCGAATTGTTTCGGTGATATTTGTATAATATCCAAAAGTAGTTTGAACAGATTCATGGTCTGCCAGTTGTCGACATATGTCTTCTCCGGCATCTTGAAACATAAGATTAGTTAACGCGATGGGTCTGCTGTCACCTGCACTAACAATCTCAAACTCCTTGATTCCCGAAGCATATCTGACAAAATCATATCTTCTGTTTCCAATAATATGGGTATTCATAAATCCGGCCAAAAGGGCATTAAATGCCTGCAATGACAACATCTTGTTAACCATTGACTTGCTATATGCAAACAAAAACCTTCTATCCTGTTTCGCTGTTAATCCAATATATTTCTCAATTTTCGATATCACAGGAGTATCTGGTACCTTATACGAGAAAACAGAGTAATCCTTCTCAACATCATAATATACAGTTCTGCGCCCCTTTTTCAGTTTCGTTCGTCTAATGCTCAAGTATACACTGTCACCTTTTCGTTCTATACAATTTAAGGGGGTAACAAGCATTTCTGTTGCCCTGAGCGGTAAAACAAAGGTGATATTTACCCAAAAATAGATCGGAAACCATTTTATAAAATCCTCATCCTCAATGCTCGTTGCATACATTTTGTTTATCTCGTTTTCTATAGCGAGATAATTTATTACCGGACTCAATTTCCTTTGCGGCGAAGATTCTGACTTGGTTATCTTTACTCCTTTGGTAATCTTATCGATTTGTTTCATGGGTGTATTGATAAAAGCGAGAAAATCGGTTAGTGCAATTAAATTTTCTTCTGAAATCTGGTATTTTCTATCTCCATAATGTTGTACAAACTCCCTTAGCACGTTTAGTTTATTTTTTTCAATAGTTTGGTAAATATACACGCCATTACAGTATATGACATAGCATTTAAGCATGTTGATCATCGTATCTTTTGGTATTCCAAACACTTTTCCGATATGGCTGCTATACAAATAATCATCAATTTCAAAACATAATCCAAAATACTTGATTCCAGAATATGCCATCCATTTATCATCTTCGAACTGGCCTTTGATCTCCCCTTTGTCAACTAAGGATTGAAACACCTCTTTGCAACTGTTCATAAATGATACGCTGAATGTATTTTCAGTGAAAATAATAATATCTTCTGTTTCTATTTTTCTTAATGTCTTATTCACCAAGTCCCTCCTCTATCATCTTTTTTATCCCTTGTTTATCTTGATCTGACATTTCCTTGAGCACCTCGTTAATAATACTCTGGAAGGCCGGAATAATAATCTTTTTTAATGCAAGTTTATACTTATTCTTTCCTGTTGGATCCGGTTTTTCACGAAACTCTTTAATTACACGAAGTAATGAAGGAACCCCTTCTCTCGTAAATACATGATAAGGGCAAACATTAGCGATGCAGGATTCAAATGTAGGATTAGCACAACTGAATCCTAACGCTCGCTTCAGACAATAAATGCCTGGATCCTTCGCGACACCACGTCCTTGTCCAATTGAATACATGGCCTTCAGTATATCAGTCGGCTCTTCTGTTTCCCCTTGTGAAAAATCGGAATACAACCTGTCGCTCGTAACTGCTCCCATCCCCATAGCTTCCAATTCATACGCCGAAGTATTTATTAAACCTATCAATTTCGTTTGTTCTTCAGAAGTTAACAATCTAAATCGATCAGGAAATGCAGATAAAAGTGTCTTGTATAAATACACGCCCATTACTCCTCGTTGCATCATCATATATAACACAACATCTGCGTTTTCCCCCGTAAGACCATGATCCTTCAAATATGCAATGGTAGAATTAACATCTATGTGGTTGCGTGCAAGTGATGCTACAATATGTGCTACAAGCGGTGTTTCTCCATTTTCTCTCGCCGTGCTTTCCACCCCTTGTAAATATGATTTATTAAGTCTTCTTGGGGATATATTATGCCTTCCAATTACTTCTAGTATTTCTTCGCCAAAGAAATCTCTTAGTTGCGTCCAATTTGCGTAACGACTAACACGACTTGCCTTCATATATCCCTCACCCGTTGAAACATGGTGATGTTCCGCAATAAGCATTAGTTTCCCATAGAAAACACGTAACTCAGGCGTCACTACAGATCTCAGTTTTCCACCCTTGCTGTTATGTGTTTTACCTGCAAGCATCCAGGACATTTCTATTTTTGTTATCGCGTAGAGCGCAATATCCGCATATGTTTTGTCGGATATTCTATGATTTACAATGTCGTCATATAGGTGTTCCGGATCTATTCCAAACGGATTATCTGCATCCTGCAAATCCAAATATACCCAATCATTACACTTGTCCGGTGTTCTCCATCCGCATACATAATGAAGTGCCAAAAACAACCACATCTCCGAATATATATGATTATTTAACGCCTTTATGGTCAATTCGTGTTCGTCATCATATTTCTGACTGAAAAAAAACCTAGCCAATTTAGTAAATATTTCATATGAGTACGCTTGGATTGTTGCGCTCTCTTTTCTCTTTAGTGTGGCCGCGTTATACTTAACAAATTCTTCATCTCTTACCTTTTTATAGAAGTTTACAATATATTGTTTTGCTGTTTCATGTTCGACTTCATCTATCAGTAAAGCAATATCTTCGTTTGTTATAACATCTATTTCTTCTGCGGATAAAACAGCTTTCGCATAATCAATATATGATGGTGTATATTTCTTTTCTTCCGAAAATAATTCGTCGATCCTCTTAAACCAGTATATGTTTTTGGGGTGATTACGGTTTTCATATATTATTCTGTCAACAATCTGCTTTCCTGACAGACCAAAGTTTTCAAAAAAATCTATGCTTTTATAATTCAGAAAATTAATGTCATCTCTTTTAAAATAGACTTCTTCTGCGTTTGGAAGGCAAAATAATACTTGATCCAGATATAACTCGATTCCAAAGTATTCATGATACTCTAAATAATCAATATATTTGTTTCTGTCTTTTACGTGCTTTGCATCAAACCTTTCGGTATCATGCATCAAAATAAACTCTTTTAAACCAATATATGTATTTCGTTGATTCTTTATCTCCTCGCACAGCCTTTTCAGAATCCTGCCGTTATGGCATTCGATTACACCTTCATCCGCATAATACTGTATTACCTCTTTCTTAATCCCAATGATTTTTGCTGCGTCAACAATCAATATGGTGTTTTCGTTAGTCCATTGTTCTTTATTTGCCATCTAGTTTATTGATCTCCTCTAATATCTTTTCCTGGAACCTATACGCGCTTGTTTTATATATTTCAATTAAATCTGAATTTTCATGAATATATGATGCCATAGATTCTATACTTTTATCACCACGTAAGTTGGCTATTTCTTCCTCTTTTAAATGTGCCTTGGTAATAAGATACATAGTAAACCAATGGCGAAACATATGTGCTCCGGGATACTCCTTTTCATATGTTTCAATATATGCTGCATTTTCTGCCCATGTATTCTGTCGTTCACATGTCTCCTTTAGATGGGGCAAAAAGTGTTCATAAAAGAGTTCTTTTACTCTCCTGGAATATGTCTGTACCGTCATGGGATTCCCATACTTATTAAGGAATAATGGGGCGTCAGGCTCAGTACTGTATCCCCTTGCCTGTAAAAATAATACATGATCTTCGTACAGTTTTACTGTTCTTTTAACGAAGGCATCATATATCCTAGCTTTACGATATTTTTTGATTGAACCAGGCTGAGTTTTTCTGTCGAATTTTTCCCAAAAACTTGCTTTTTCTAACAAGTCAAGTTCAATTCCAGACACCGCTGAAAATGTGGCACGCACTATTGCGACCCCACCAACAGTTAAGTTAACAACTTCTCCTTCTCTTGCTCCGGAAAATGACTGTAATGCTATTCCAAGCGCTATCATTGGATCATATTTAAGTGCTTCATATAGCAGTAATTCCAAATATCCATAGACTAACATTCTGTTTTTTTTGTGCTTTTGTTTGGGCGCTTTTACGCTTAACTTTTGATTGGTCACAAATTTAATCATCCTATGGTTATCTTTGTCTCTCGTAAAAATAATATTCTGGAGATCTTCTCCATCATATTTGAAGTCATAAATGTCACGATAAGCCAAATAATAATTCCGCAGGAAAGTATATACTGTTTGAAGTCTTCTATTCCAAGTATCTTCAGCATAATCTTCTTTTCCATTTTTCTTTTTTGAAGCCAGAAGAAATTCCCTTATGTCGTTTAAGGTACAATCCGATATTCTATCTATGTTTGTATTATGAAGAATGAAATTTAGAAACTTACAAATATCAAACGCTTTTTTTGAAAGCGTTGTACCACTAAGTGATGCAGTTTGTGATAAATCATTTATGAATTTCTCATATCCGGTATAAGCAACTGGAATATCATTGTTATTATCGATTAACACAATACAAGGAAACGTAGTAGTTCCATTACCTTCTTCTTCACGAATATTTACGTTCCTATTAATAAAACTATAATTTTGTTTGCTGAAAGGATGAAAGTCTACTATCTTTTTTGCCTTCATGTTTTCTTTCCTCAAATAATAAACGATATATAATGTCTATCATTATTATATCGTCTAATTTATCTTATTTCAACATTATAATATAAATGCTTTATATTCCTGTATATTTTATTATTTATAATAAAGTATATTTCTTTTTTGTTCCTCGGCAAGACGCGCATCCACAATGGGGGAGGCAAGGTTGATGCTGCGGTTGGAAAAAGCCGCTACTCTTTGAATGATATCCATCAGGCGCTCTTTGGATTCAAAAGACCGGTTGCTCTCATACAGCCTGCCGCCCTTTTCGATAAAGATATGCTCATGGCCGTTGATCATGATCTCCGTGATCTCTTCATCATCCAGAAGGTCCTGGATCACATCCAGTCCCTTGATCGCATGGAACAGTTCCCGCCGCAGCAGTTCCTGTTCCTCCATCCGCATCGGATGCTGCTGGTTCTCCCGCATCAGACAGGCATCGATCACGCGGTACACCTCGTCTTCGGATTCCTGCCTCTGTCTGGACAGCCGCTTTAAGATCTCCTCTTTCAGTCTGCTCTTCCGGTCGTTGGACAGCACATCCTGCATGGCGGCAGGCTTCTCCTCCGCACAGGACAGTTCCTTTAAGATCGCGCCGGCCGACTGGTATTTATAGATACTCCCCTTTGGATATTCCTTCCCCCGGTCCGCATACAGAACATGGATCTGTCCCGCATAGATCGCGCCGTCTTTTGCTTCGATCAGTTTCCCATACTGGCCGGCTTCGATCAACAGATGATCCGCAAGCGGCTTATCCTCTGCCAGTTCTTCAAAGTCCCGGTAGTAGTGGATGATAAAGTCATGCTCTTTGCGTCCTCTTAAAAACACGATCAGACGTCTCGCAAATTCATGATCCGGATCACACAGGATCAGTTCGGTCTCTTTTTTTGCCGTTTCCGCTGCATTCATCGCCATCCTCTCAACCCGTCAAACCCCGTCATCGTCACAAATAATCTGTACATCGTTCCGCATAATACCGGCAGCGCAAATCGAATGGTCATCCCCTGCGGATACCTCCGCTGCCGTCCGGTCTTGATCACGAGCTTTATACCGCCTATCACTGCACCCACTACAATGGCGCCGCCGATACAATGCAAAACTTCTTTCACACCCAGGAACGCGCCGGTAACGCTTAACAGTTTTGCGTCACCTGCCCCCAGTATTCCAATCGCAAAAAACACATACCCCATAAGAAGCGGCAGGATCAGCCCGAGAAGCCGGTCAAACTGCCCTGCACTTTGCATCAGCACATTGCAAAATGCCAGGATATAACCTGAAACGATCAGAACGTTCGGTATTTTTCCATGGAAAAGATCCCAGACTGCCGCTATCGTCAAGATGGCGGTCAACATATACAGTTCCATTTCTTACCTGTCGGATTCTTAGTGCACACGCACAAGATCTGTTTCGGCTTTCGCCGTGTGTTTTCGATTGGTGATCTGTATTGTAATCGTTTTTTTTAGCGCTGTCTATATCCTGAGCGAAACTTTTTCAGCTTTGTAAAAAGCGCATAAAATCAACGTTTTATGTGAATTTTACATAAAGAAAAAATTGGTAATAATCACGAATGATCATTACCAATTTTCCTGTTGTTTGGATCGGTTCTGTAAAAGATATCGAAGGTTATGCCCGGAATCCTCTTCCCGCGCCCTGATCGGAAAGGTTCTCGTTCAGATGTCCTTTTCCGTAAGTCAGACCGGCATACACCGTCTGGGAATTCTCCATGACCGGTCTGGAAGCATCGGCTCTAGCCACTTCCTTAAACGCTTCCGACAGCTGCAGAAGCTGCTCCTGCGCTTTGGAAAGCCTGTCGGTATCATATCTTGCGCATGCCATGCTGATCTCTTTGTTCAGATAAACATAGAGGCTCATCAGCGGATCCGCAAGGTCATAGGAATCATCGAGCGCATTGATCAGATGACTGACGCAGCGCATTGCGGCATGGCAGTTTTCCGTATATTCGTCCGTCTTCCCGGATGCAAACGCATCCTTTGCTTCGTTTATATACAGATCGGCCAGTTCATATACGATCACGATGATCTGTGAGCGGTTTGCCTGCGAGATCCGTCTGGTATAATCCTGTATCCTGTCGCTTGTCATCCCTTGTCCCCCGTATCAGTTACTGCAGAAGCTGAAGTGCCTGCTGCGGCTGTTCGTTGGCCTGTGTCAGCATGGAAGTCCCGGCCTGGACCAGTACCTGCAGCTTGGTGTATTCCACCATTTCTTCCGCCATATCCGTATCCTTGATCGTAGAATAGGATTCCGTCAGGTTTTCCGTGGACACATCCAGATTGGAGATCGTGGATTCCAGACGGTTTTCGTAAGCGCCGAGCTGGGATCTGACCGAGGAAACGAACGAGAGCGCGCCTTTTAACTGCTCCATTGCCTTCTGGGCGCTTTCCTCCGTCGACATATCCATCGCATTGATCCCCATGTTCTCCAAAGAGATCTCCGGGATCACGATCTGGATCTCCTGTCCTTCTTTGCTGCCGACCTGGATATGCATTCCGCCGGAGCCCATCAGGTTCACTTCCGTCGAGATCGGAAGCGCTGCCTCCGTATCGAAACTGAATTTCAGTTCGCCGCCCATCCTGTTGGTCACGGTGACGACACCGTCTTCCTCTTTGACATCCATTCCGGCAAACCCGGATACCTGAATTTTTCCTTCCGAGTCTTTGTCGATCGTAACGTTGTATTTATCTGCGGGGAAACTGCTGTTATACAGTGTCACATTCACTTTCTCATTGTCGGTATATCCTCTTAAGCTCTGTTCGCCGTTTAAGAGACTCTGCGTGTTGTACTCGGTCTCACCGGCCACACGTTTGATCTCCTCCTTTAAGGCATCCACTTCTTTCTGGATCGCCGCGCGGTCCGCTGACGTATTGGTTCCGTTCGAAGCCTTGACCGCCAGCTCGCTCATTCTCTGCACCATGTCCTGGATCTCGGAAAGCGCGCCTTCTGCGGTAGCGATCACGTTCTTTGCGTTCTTGGAATTCTGGGTTGCCTTATTCAGGCTCTTCAGCCCCGAATTCATCCGGTTTGTGATCGCCATGCCCGCCGGATTGTCCTTTGCGCTGTTGATCCGGTATCCGCTGCTGAGCTTTTCGGAAGCAGCCGAAAGGGCACTTTCGTTTCTGCTTAACACGTTATTGGTGATCATCGCCTGGATGTTGGAATTAATCTTCATGTTGTCTCCTCCGTTGCACTTTCAATTCACAATTACTATATCGACTTTTTCTTACAAACTCTTAAGAAATGCTTTTACAACGCTGTACAGTTGTTTCACGTCTGCATGCTCATCCTGATCGGATACTTCCGCCTCATCAGGGAGGCTGTCTGCCTTCAGGTAGGAAACCGCGCTGATGTCACGGTTTGCAAGTCTTGCAAAATCACTCTGTCTTCCAGCCAACATCGCGATCCCCTCTTCCGAGGTCCCTGATACATATCCTGCAACGGCGCTGCCATGCAGGAAAAATCTTGCTTCCACACTTCCGTACAGGATGCTGTCAAACCGTACGGATGCATGCGCGTCTTCGCTCCCGCGGATGATCTTTAAGTTTACGCCGCTCAGCTCTCCGCCGATCTCCATTGCAAACGTAAAGTTTTCGCTCTGCGACAGTTTTCTTGCCACGCTTAACTGCTTATGTACCAGGCGGAGTTCCCTGACCTCGATCGCATCCGTCTTCAAATACAGCTCTTCCTCAGTGGGAAGGAGCGGATCGATCAGTTCGGAATAGGCTTCCTCAGGTGCTCTGTCTGCATCCAGCTGTTCCACAAAATCCGATCCCTTTTCGCGGAGTTTTTCTTTCTTCTCCTCTTTTGCCGGATCCTCTTCCCGGATCAGTTTCTTAAACAGATCGTTTCTGAAATGCATCAGTCCGTCCGCTGCCAGAAGGTTGTCCGTATTCACCGGAATCTGCGCATCGAGCAGGGTCTGGATCACACTGTCGGAAACCCTTGCGGCTTCCAGACTTTCCTGCTTCAGTTCTTTGGCATAGGCCTGATCGGCCTCATCGGACTGCGCGGTATTTAAGATCCTCTCAAAAGCCTGCTTGATCTGTCCGGTAATGCTGGTGCCGTTATCTTTTAATTCTTCAAGCATTCCGAACGCGTCATCCACGGAAACATCCATGCCGCTCATCTTCCGGCTTCTGACTGCCGAAAGCAGGTTCTGCAGTGTCAGTTCCTCATCCGAACTCAGCACATCACCGATCGGTCTGCCGTCATTCTTTTCGATCTGTCTTAAGAGTCTGTAGATGCCGATGTACGCATCCTTTTCCTCTTCCGTGACCTGTCCGTTCTTATCGAGTTTCCAGATGTATTCGCTGTAGCGTTCCATCCGCTCGGACTCCGGTTTCTGTTTCAGATAGGCAAGCAGATCGTAAATGTTTTCGTTCAGCGGATTGAAGCCGTCCCTTACCATCTGCAGCGTCTTTTCCGGTGTCATCTGTTCGATCACATCGAGCACGGTCTGCGTTGCTTCTCTTACCCGCTCAAAGTTCTCTCCGGTTATCTCTGTCTGTGTATAGCCTAAGATCCTGACCGCTTTCCGGTTCACTTCCGTCAGCTCGCCGCCCAGATCCGTAAGGATGTCATCCACATTCCGGAATGCTTTCTGAATGGAATCTCCCATGTCCGCTCTCGGAGCCGTCCAGACCGCTTCGTAAGTCTTCATGGCCTGTTCGTAGGTCTTCTGCAGGGGCTGCCCGATCTCATGCAGGCTCTTTAATGTAAAGGTCTGTGTATCAAAGGCCGCCGTCTGGATGGATTCCGCAGGCTGGTAGGCGATCTCCGTGATCACGTCCATGGCCTGTCCGAACAGTTCTTTTTCCGCTTCCTTCAGCTGGTCCACGGCGCGTTCGAGTTCTGCGGTCTCGATCATCAGGCCTTTTCTTAACAGCGAGCGGTTTGCTTCAATGCTCATCTGCAGTCTGGTCTCTTCCATCACACGTCTTAAGTGCAGCGGTGTCTGCTTCTCTTTGGACAGATCTGCCTGCTGCGGTGTTCTGCCGACACGCAGGGCATCCGTCATCTTGTCAAGAAGCACATCCCTTTCCATCGGAAAAGTCACCTGCTTCAGTTCATGCAGTTCCCTTAACGTCTGTGCCGTCAGCGGGATCCCTGCCTCTATGGTCCATCTGGCATCTTCAGCGACACCGTCCTGTCCTGTTAAGCCGGCTTCTTCCGTTACCCGTTCCACGTCCGGTGCGATCCTGTCCCAGTCGATCTCCTGCGCCCTTTGCACAAAGTAGCCGTTTGCGCCGTCCCTGAAATATCCCTTTGCCGCACGCTCCGGCGTCTCCGCTGCCGAGAACTCGGCCTTGTAGAGATTCTCCACGGTGGGCTCCATGTGATTTTTCAGCAGATATTTCATCATGCCGTCCGTCAGATCGGAAACCGCTTCCGCTTCCTGCAGCGCTTCGGTCATGTTTTTGACATTCGTTTCCGTTACCGGCAGATCACTGACGGTAAGCGCATCCGCGATCTCTCTTGCAAAAGCGGCATTTCCCGTGATCTTTACAAGATCTTCTTCACTCAGATCGTCGTTGTACCCTTCGATCACGGTGCCGCTCTCTGCCATGGCCGCCTTGATCTTATCCAGGTTCGTGACCAGATCTTCCACGGACACATCCCCGGGATGGTATCCTTCTTCCTGTAATTTTGCAAAATCTTCCGTTGACATAGAATTAGACATTACGGCCATGTAATTTCGCTGTTGCGTTACATCTAACCGGCCGGCAGCCTGCATCACGTCCTCGGCGGACTTCAGGCCGTCCTCATATGTCAGGTTATCCGTAACTCTGCCCATAATGTCTAAGGAATATCCCGCATTCATTTCCGCGATCCTTGCGTCTTTTTCGGAATCCGGGACTCTGTATGTACTTTTTTCCATGTCAACATTCTGATTGATATTCTGCAGTTCGACTTTCATGCTTCACCCTCGATATCATGATCAAAATGTTTCGTACTCTATATTTCGGTTGATCGTTTCCAAATCTTTAGACGCTATTTTGAAATGATGATCTTTCCGTTTTCCACCTTAACGCGGACCTTATGGGAATCGATCCCGGCGGCTTTCAGAGCATCCTCGCTCAGCTGCACGCGTCTGGCCTTGTCCAGAACGGAGTATTCCTCGTGGGAATCCATTTCCGCGAGAGTCTCCGTCGAAAGGTCATCCAGTTTCTTTTTATAAGCTTCCTTCATGATCTTTTCCGTGCTGATCTTTCCGTCGGAAACCATGATCACGCGCGATACTTTGTTGGCAAGGCTGATGTCGTGGGTGACGATGATGATCGTGATCCCCATCTTCTCATTCAGTTTCCGGAACAGATCCTGGATCATGTTCGATGTCTTGGAGTCCACGGCCCCCGTCGGCTCGTCCGCGAGCAGGATCTTCGGATCGTTCGCCAGCGCGACCGCGATCGCCACTCTCTGCTGTTCGCCGCCGGACAACTGCATGGGATAAGACTGCGCCTTGTGGTCGATGCCCGTCATCTTCATGAGCTCCATGGCTTTTTCCCGGCGCTCCTTTTCCGTCATCCTGACAAAATAAAGCGGTGCTTCCACATTCTGCAGCGCATTCAGATACGGGAACAGATTCTGCGCGCTGTTCTGCCACACGAACCCGACCGTGCTCTGCCGGTATGCGGCCAGCTGCTGATCCGTCATGGAAAACAGATCTTTTCCGTCTACATAGATCCGGCCCGCCGTCGGTCTGACCAGCCCGCCGATCATGTTGAGCAGGGTGCTTTTTCCGCTGCCGCTCTTGCCGATAATGGCAACGAGTTCGCCCTTGTTGATCGTAAGATCCAGGCCCTGCAGCGCCATCACTTCCACATCTTCCGTTTTATAGATCTTGACGAGACCGTCACAGACCAGAATGCTTTCAGTCTTCTCTTCCGGCATCTCTTATCTCTCCGTCTTCCATCTCATAGACCGTATCACCAAGCTGCATCAGATTCGGATCGTGCGTGGTCATGACGATCGTGATCTTTTCTTTCTCCACCAGTTCCCGGAACAGTTTCATCACCGCGATCCCGGAATCCGTATCCAGCGCGCCCGTCGGCTCGTCCGCAAAGATGATCTTCGGACGGTGTGCCACGGCACGGGCAATGGCCACCCTCTGCTGTTCGCCGCCCGACAGCTGCGAAGGCATGTGGTGCATCCTTTTTTCAAGTCCCACGATCCTTAAGACTTCCTTGATCCGTTCATCCCTGTTGTCTTTATATTCCGCAAGTTTTAAGCCGAATTCCACATTTTCGTAAGCGGAAAGGATCGGCAAAAGCGCGACCGCCTGAAAGACAAAGCCCATCTCGTAGCGGCGGATCTTTTCTTTCTGCGCTTCCCCAAGTTTGCCCATATCCTGTCCGTCAATGAACAGTTCCCCTTCCGTCGGCGCATCCAGAATACTTAAGATATTTAAGAGCGTCGTTTTGCCGGAACCCGAGCGGCCTTTTAAGATCGTCAGTTTCCCTGTCTCGATCTTTAAGTTGATCCCCTTTAACACATGAAGCGTTTCTTTGTTTCCGAGGGGAAAGCTTTTATGCAGATTTTTGGTCTCGATCATGTATGCCATATCAGTCTTCTCCCATCTTCAGCGCCGTGGTGATGTTCATGTTGCGGATCAGTCTGCGCATGATGAAAAAGCATACCGTAAAAGCTGCCGCAATGATGGCGATCATGCGGATGCTGTCCTGTAACCTGAAAAAGATCGTGATGGGCAGATTATGCTTTCTCGGCAGATATACAATGGACAGCAGTTTTGTAAAGAGGACCGTCGTCAGCGCGCCGACGCCGAATCCGCTGAGTGTTGCAAGGAACGAGCTGAAGATCTGCTCCGTGATGAGCATCTTCACGATCTCTTTCATGCTCATGCCCATCGCGCGGTAGATCCCGTAAAGCAGTTCCCTCTCCCGGATCGTTAAGATCCAGTAGATCAGGAAACCGACCACACAGATCAGAAGCGATACGATAAAGCCGACCGAAAACATGCCGTTCGTGATCTGCAGCATGGCGGAATCTTTGTTCTTCTGTATCTCTTCACTGCCAAACCGCATCGTAGCGATCGCCGGTATTTTTTCTTTCAACGCTTCCCTGATCTTATCCGGATCGGCGTCCTTATCAAGACTTACCCAGACGGAATAAGGGGTCTGGGAAAAATCACTGATCAGGGTCGCATAATTGACGACCAGCAGGTATTTTTCCTTTTCCTCCACGCCCCCGGATTCTCCGACCGTATAATCCGTGCTTTCATATCCCGGGAAAGCATCGACGATCCCGCAGACTCTTCCTTCCACCGTCGCGTACGGCTCTTTGTCGCTCATGGGACCGTATCTGGCATATTTGATCTTGTCTCCGGTCTTCAGCGCGTACTTTTCTGCCAGATTGGAAGAAATGATCACGCCCTTCGGATCCTTTGCAAGCGCGTTCAGGTCGTGGAACCAGTGCCGGCTGTTCACATCCGCCGGTAATTTCGCGATCGTGCCGAATTCTTTCGTATGGATCCCCATCAGGATATTGCCTTTTTCGGTTTTCGTACCAATGATGATATCCGTCTTTTCATCTCTTAAGACTCTCGTCATGCCGCTTGCGCCGTATTCTTTTAAGACATCGTACCTTCCGAAGTCCGGCTCGCGGTAGCTCCAGTTCATCTCGTCCCCGTTTCGAATCGTGATCAGTCTCCACACTTCATCGATCCTAAGGTCGCAGCCCAGATTGTATTCGATCCGCTGTTTCGTATTCTCGTTAACCGTTCTTGCAAGGTTGGTATTGAACACGCCCATGGCGATCGTCATGATCAGAAAAACAGAGATGAAGCCCTGCTTTTTGGCGCCGCGGATGATCTGCAAAAATGCGACGAACCCTGCCGGCTTCCATCTTTTCTGCCCGATCCTGTAGATGAGGCGGACAAGGTATCCGGACAGTCTTAGGAAAACCAGCCCACAGGAAAGAATGAACAGCGAGGAATCCAGGAAAATGACCGGATCGACACCACCGCCTGCGATGATCGTTTCGGACATGACCGTACTCTGCTTGTAATAGTTGTACAGCAGATAGGCGCTGATGAGCAGCAGAAGGACATCGAGAAAATACTTTTCCCAGAAGGGCGTATGCTTTAAGGAAACGCGAAGCCCCTTTCTGTCCGTGATCGTCAGTTTGGACAGCCCGATCACCGGCAACGTCATAAAGAGCACGCCGAGGAGAAACGCGCCTGCCGCAAAGGGGAACATCATCAGGGAAAAATCATATGTGCTCACATCTTTTAAGGTAAAAGATAAGAACCCGTCGGTCCCTGCCGCCAGCCGGCACATCAGGAAGCCTGCCGGAATGCCGATGAGACTGCCGATCCCTGCAATGATCGATGACTGCAGGGCATAGATCGCGATGATCCGGCCTCTTGTGATCCCGCGGCTCTTGAGCATGGCGATCTCCGTGGTCTCCATTTCCAGGATCCTTCCGGATACCATATACAAAAACAGCAACAGCAGCGCAACGATCGGGATCTCAAACGCAAACAGGATCATGCTGATCTCTTTTTCCTGCTCCTTGTAGGAAGTAAGCGTTGTCAAAAAGTTTACGCTGATGTGTGTGTTCTCTTTCGTGATCTTTTCCAGATAGGACTTGTAATCCTGCGCGTTTTTATGGTCGATCTTCGAATAATCCGGCATCCTGTTTTCCGTAACATTGATCTCGCCGATCTCATTCTCCCTTGCGATCTTATCAAAATCGGATGCTCTTAAATAAACGGTCTTCTCCGGATCGTTCAGGCGCATATGCCAGAACAGGCCGGCATCCTCTTTTTCTTCGATGACGCCGGTGATCACAAAGTCCAGCATACCTTGCGTGTCATCGTAGATCCTGTATTTAAAGGACAGCAGTTCTCCGACGATGAGCCCGTTATCGTCCATGGTCTTCTGGGAGATCACGCAGGGGTATGCGCCGTTTTCAAGCGCTTCTTTTACATATTCGTTTTCGCTTCTATCCGCTTCCTCAGCTCCGACACCGTATACAACATCCGCATACCGGTAAAGATCCGTGACATATCCGAGGTTGATCACTCTCGATTTAGGTCCGAATCTTGAGGATGCGCTGCCTCCGTGGTAGGTAAAGACCTGCTGCTCCATAACGGAATCGGCCTTCAGATCCGCACACCATTTATCCCCCGTCTCCTTTAACCGCCTGGAAGTCTCTGCAACGGAGGAAAATTCCTCATAAGACAAGGTCTCCTTCAGCGAGATCACAGCCGGGTATTCCCCTTCTTCTTCCTGCTGCGCAAGGAAAAGCGTTTTGATCAGCCTGTTCAGGCTTCCCTCGCGAAACATCGGATAGATGCAGAGAAATGCCGCAAGAAGGATCGTCCCGATCAAAAGACAGATGTTCAGCAGTTTTTTATTCTTGATCTTTTTTGCGATAAATGGAATCATGCTTACCCTTTATTGTACATTCAGTTCATCGGCCAGAAGATCTCCCTCTTCCACGCCCGAAAGGATCACCGTTTCCTGTCCGTTCCCGATCCCGAACTCGGTTCCGATCGTTACATATTGTTTCACCGGCTCGCCGCCGATCAGTTTCCATACATATTCTCTCGTCTTGTTTCCACCCTGGATCTTCTCCGTATAGACCAGGTCCCCGGGCAGCACAATGGCGTCCTTTAATGCAAGCGTTCTGACAAAAGCCCTGCAGCTCCTGATATCCGCCTGATCCGTAAAGTCCTTCAGATCCATCTGAACGATGATCCTTCCGTTGTTCTTTTCTTCCATGGATACGGTGGACAGTCTGGCTTTTTCGTCCTCGGTAAATGCATAGCTTTTTGCGTTCCACGCATTACAGATGCATGTTCCTTCGTATGCCGTTCCATCCTTGCTGTTTACGATCGAAACTGAGGTACCGACAGCCGCCGCGCCAAGCTTTTTCCCGGTAATCGGAAGCGTGATAGCCTTTGCTGTCAGAACGGCGATCTTATCGGGCACTGCCTTTGAGCAGGACAAAAGCAGGTGATTTTCCTCATTTTCCTTTACAAGTGTACCCTTTTTGACATAAACGGCCGACACGATGCCGTCATCTTTGGCTACAATACTGATCTTTCCCTTGCCGTCATTGTTTTCCCTGATCCTGGACAGCAGGCGGTTGTACTTCTGCGTCGCAGCATCATATTCGATCTGCGCAAGCTGCTTTTCGATAACTGCGATCTTGGCCTGATCCTTCATCTTCTCCGTCTGGAAACGGTATTCCGGTTCGCACAGATGATAATTGGCCGTCTCCAGTGTCAGGACTTTGATCTGGGCGTTCAGGTCGTACGCTTCCTGATCCAGACTGTTGATCTTCTTTTCAAATTCCGACAGCGCGCGTTTTTTCTCGTTTTCAAGCTCGCTGATGGCGGATCTGCCGCCGCCGCTGTCGATCACCATTAAAACATCGCCCTTTTTCACCTCTTTGCCGGACTCGGCAAACACTTCCTCGACCGTTCCGCTGCAGGGTGCAAAATACGCCGTATTCAGTGTCTGCGCCTGCCGGATCTCGGCCGTTTCCAGCTCCTGCACATAATCCGTCCTGCTTACGGTATATTCTTTGTATCTGGCCGGAGAAGCGGCCTCCTGCACATAATAGACCTCTTCTCCCTCGTGAAGGCCGTCGATCACCGTCACATAAAGGTCATCGGAAGGGCCGTTTGTAAAATACCGTTTCTCCTTTTCCCCGTTTTCTCCCCTGACATACACGTAGCTGCCGCCGTCATCGCTGTTCACGGAATCGACGCCTACGCAGAGCTCTTTTTGGTGCTTTTTATTGTAAAAGAAAAGCACAACGGAATCCCCGACCTTCAGTCCCTGATCCGAAACCGTTTTGAACCGGATATTCGGATAACTGTCCTGGGCGATCGCATAAACAGATTCGTCTCCGGTGTACTCATACTCTTCCACGGGGACTTCCTCTTTCCCGATCATTGCATATTTCATCTCGTAGTTGCGGTACAGATAATTGTCCACGTTCATGTCCGGAACTTCGATATAGGTTTCCGACGGATCCGCGATGATCACGACCGCTTCATTGATCTTGGCCACATTGTCTTTGGAAGTGTCCTTGATATAAGTCACATAGCCGGAATGTGAGGCTTTCAGGGTGCATTCTTCAATGTCTTTGCTGATGTCCGCGATCTTGCGGTCATACTGCTTCAGCATATATTCATACAGTTTTTCGTCGTATACATAGTTTTCTTTTTCCAGATTCAGACGGTTCTCGCATTCCGCGGCGCCCTTGAAATCCTCGACGTTCACGCAGCTTTTTTTGTCGAGATCCACAAGGTCCTGATTCAGCGCATAGAGCCCCAGTCCCGCATCATGCAGGCTGACCGTCAGCGCGCGCTCCGCCGCAAGATCCTGCAATTCTTCCTTCAGCTTCTTTTCATCCGCGCTTGCAAGGACATCGCCTTCCTCGACATACTGTCCCACATCACAGCAGATTTCCTTCAGAGTGGTGACTTTTCTGTAAAAATGACAGTATTCGACAGGCACAACATTGCCCACCGCAACACTGTATTTTCCGACATAACGTTTTTCCACCGGGCGGTAGGCTACATTGACCGCTACGGGATCCTCGAGCACGGGGATCTCAACCGGTTTCGCACAGCCCGATAAAAGCGCAGCGATAAGCCCCGCCAGAACGATCCGGTTGAATTGTGCATGCCTGCTTCTCATTGAACGATCGCCACCTCTTCGCCTCCCGAAAGTCCGCTTTTGATCACGACAAGGTCCTCCACGACCTCACCGGTCTCAACATAAAGCGGATATAAAAATCCTTCCGGCGTCAGTGTATATACAAACTCTTTCTCATCTTTACTGTGAACGGCCGAGCGTTCCACATAGACTACGTTGTGCAGTGTCTCTTTTTTGATCGTCATATCGAGCGTGTCGCCTTCGGGCGGATTGAGAAGCGTTTCATCGGGCGAAAACAGGATCACCCTGTTCTTCTCCCCTTCCGTCTCGATCCCGGAAACTTTCATGTCATAGACCAGCCCTGCCCTCTCGGCCTGATAGACGTCTCCGATCTGAAAATCAAAATCATCATCCGTATAGGCTTCATAAACATTTTCGCCGCAGGTCTCCGTGATCAGCAGACTTCCCGGCTCCGCATAGCCGGAAAGAAGACCTTTGCTGATATAGGTGATCACACCGTCCTCTTCCGCCTTCAACCGGCATCTCTCCAGTTTCTGCTTTTCCTCCTGCAGGAACAATCCCGCGACTTTCACATCTTCTGCTAGCTGCTCCAAAGTCAGCGAATAATCCGTATATTTCCTGACAAGATCTTCCCGTTCGCGGTCCGCGATGATCTCGTCCTCCTGCTGCTGAAACAGGGGGTATTCTTTCTTTTCCTTGACGATGTAGTCTCTCTGCTGCAGATCATACATCGACATTCGCGTATAGTGGTCCAGCAGCAGCTGTTTCTCTTCGAGTTCACTGCTGTATTCCTCAATGGCTTTTTCGGTTTTTTCGGATGCAAAGGATACCAGAAGCTGGCCCTTTTGTACGCGCTCGCCTGCATTGACGAACACCTCTTCCACTTCCGCGTCCGTAATGTCGATCGAGTATTTGATCTGATCCGCAAGACGTGCTTTTAACTTGAGTGTCACCGTCGGGGACATGTCGCCCTTTTGCACGGTAACCGTCTTATACTGCGCTTTTTGATACACATCTTTGCTGACCGGCGCGATCTCATACGTACTGTTTGCTGCGCACCCCGAAAAAACAGCGCAGGCAAGACAAGCCAGCGCCGGCCGGATGATCTTATATGCGGTGATTTTTATGTTACAGGATCTGTTCATGAAATGTCGTTCCCACAAAAAATGCCCACTCTGCAAAACGCAGAGCAGGCGATTTTCAAATGATCAGAATACAAATACTGCCGCGCCGTAAGCAGGAAGCGGATAGGAAATGGAATATTCCTGCGTATCCCACGGGATCTCCTCCGCGACATACCATTCTTCTTCGACCGTTCCGTTTCCGCCGAAGCGTTCCTCATCCGAGTTCAGAAGAAGCTTATATTTCTTCAGTTCCGGAACCCCGACCCTGTAATCGCTTCTTGCGATCGGCGTAAAGTTCATGACAAACAGCAGATTGTTCTTCTTATTTTCCCCGTATCTGACAAAGCTGTAAATACTCTTGTAGGTATCGTTGGCATTGATCCAGAGGAATCCTTTCGGATCCCTGTCGATCTCGTACAGGCACGGATATTTGTTATAAAGATGCAGAAGTTCGCGGACATAGTTCTGCAGTCCGGCATGCAGATCGTCTTCGAGAAGGGCCCAGTCCAGTTCCTTCTTTTCGTCCCATTCCGCATCCTGCCCGAATTCCTGTCCCATGAACAGCAGTTTCTTCCCGGAGTGCCCGAGCATATAGGTATAGCCGACTCTTAAGTTCGCAAACTTATCAGAATAGTAGCCGGGCATTTTGTTCAGCATCGAACATTTCAGATGAACGACCTCGTCGTGCGAGAGCACAAGGATATAATTCTCATATTCGTTATAGCTCATCGCAAAGGTCATCTTATAATGATTGTCTCTGCGGAACAGCGGATCCAGCTTCATATAATCACAGAAGTCATGCATCCAGCCCATGTTCCACTTGAACGAAAAGCCGAGACCGTTGTTTTCGGGCGCATCGGTCACTCCCGGCCAAGCCGTCGATTCTTCCGCGATCGTCACCACGCCCGGGAACATGCCGAGCAGCAGGGAATTGAGGTGCTTGAAGAACTCGATCGCCTCCAGGTTCTTGTTCTCGCCGTACTTGTTGGCGATCCACTGCCCGTCCTTTTTGCCGTAATCAAGGTACAGCATCGAAGCTACCGCGTCCACCCTGAGACCGTCGACATGGAATTCCTTGCACCAGAAGATGGCGTTGGAGATCAGGAAATTCTTAACCTCGCTCTTTCCGTAGTCAAAGATCTTCGTGCCCCAGTCCGGATGCTCACCCTTCTTGGGATCCGCGTATTCGTATAACGGCGTGCCGTCAAAATTCGCCAGACCGTGCTCGTCCCGCGGGAAATGCGCGGGAACCCAGTCCAAGATCACGCCGATGTTATTCTTGTGGAGTTTATTGACAAGATAGGCAAACTCTTCCGGGGAGCCGTATCTGGTCGTCGGTGCAAAATAGCCCGTTACCTGATACCCCCAGGAAGCATCCAGCGGGTGTTCCGCGATCCCGATCAGCTCGATGTGCGTATAATGCATGTCCAGCAGATATTCGGTGATGCGGTCCGCAAACTGTTTGTAAGTATAGAAGCCTTCGTCATTTCTGCCCGGGTGGCGCATCCAGGAACCGATATGGCACTCATAGATCGCCATCGGCTCTTTCTGCATGACTTTCTCGCTTCTTTTCTTCATCCATGCGGAATCGCTCCAACGGATCTTCTTTAAGTCCGTTACGATGGACGCGGTTCCGGGTCTCAGCTCCGCTTTGTTAGCAAACGGGTCTGCCTTGTAGTGCCGCTCCCCGTTCTGGGATACGATCACATATTTGTACAGTTCGTCCACGCCGAGTTCCGGGATGAAAGTTTCATAGATCCCTAACGGTTCGAGCCGGTTCATCGGGTTGGCCTGTTCGGACCAGTCGTTAAAATCACCCACGACGCTGACCGATTTGGCATTGGGCGCCCAGACGGCAAAATAGACGCCGCTCGTCCCGTTTCTTTTGGCAACGTGCGCGCCTAACTTGTTATAGATCTCATAATGCGTCCCATCGCCGAACAGATACTGGTCGTACTCCGTGATGAATGGTGTTTTTGTAATCTTTGGCATACGTAATCCCCCTGCAAGTATTGCCACTGTTTATGAAGATCAAACGGTAAAGTCCTTCTCCCTTAAAATGATGTAGTCATCATCATCATACCGCTTTGCCAGAAGCACGTCCATAAAATGCGACATGTTCTTCCGATCGACATGTCTGATCGCGGCATCCACGATCTCCCGGACCTCTTCAATGGAAACCTGATGGTCAAGAGACTGCATTTCCCCGATCCTTGTGTAGAGCGCCAGCATGCCCATCTCGTCGATGCTGTATTCCTGCTCTCTGGCGTAACCCTTGCCGTAAGCGACCAGATCGTCATTCGTATAAGGCGCGATATCGATCCTGGCGTTAAAGACTTCCGGCATATAACGGGATCCGTGCAATACCGGATGCATCGTCTCGAGCGCTCCTTCCAGAACGACAAGGACCGGTTCCGTTTCCTGTCTGAGCGCATCCGTGATGATGTTTACGGATTCTATGGTCAGTCCGCCCGCATTCTCGACGATCAATGCGCCGTTATGCAGTTTTCTGATCGTAAGCGGAATGTTTTTCTTGTTCAGGGCTTCCCCGGAGATCTTGGCGACCTTCCCGGAGAACTGCTGATCCCTTAACTGAATGGCTTTTACGATATCAAGCGCCAGTGTCTTCCTTCCGGAATTGTCCGCGCCCGTTACGATCACGTTTCCGTGATGCGCTTCCATGCTGAGCGTGTCCATGGCATCCACGATCTGCGCCTTCAGCGCTTCGATGCCCTCAAACCGGACGAAGATCTTCTTTTCGTCTTCATTGAATTCCCGCCTGCTGTGTACCGCTTCCTCAAGCGTCATGTAGCTGGGATGATTTCTCCTGTGCGGTTCTTCATCCTCCGTTTCGATCCCGGATTCGTACTTGGCCTGTGCCAGCCTTTCGATATCAGCGATCGGCATATTGCTGGTCTTTATCATGTCGTCGATATCGTCAGGCTGCTCGATATCTTCGATCTCTTCGACCTCGCCGTAATCTTCTGCCGCAAACATCCCCATCGGATCGGCGGAATATCCCTGCATGGCAGGCATTTCCTGCATGACGGGCATTTCCTGCATGACAGGCTGTTCCACAGGGATCTCTGCTGCCGGTTCCGCTACCGGTTCGACCGTCTGTTCCATCGGCTGCTCTATGGGCTGCTCTGCTGTCTCAAATGCAGGCTGCGGTTCGGCCACAGGCTCTGCAACCGGTTCGGGTTCTGCCGCCACGAATTCTGCTGCTTCGGGCTCTGCTGCTATAGGTTCCGCTGCGGGTGCTTCCTCCTGCAGGATGGGCTGTTCCACAGGGATCTCTGCTACCGGTTCCACTACTGCTTCGACAGGCTGTTCCATCGGCTGCTCTATGGGCTGCTCTGCTGCCTCAGCTTCGGGCTGCTGCTCGGTCGCAGGTTCTGCCGCCGGTTCTGGTTCTGCTGTCACAGGCTCTGAAACCGGCTCCGGTACCGGTCCGTCGATCTTCTGATCCGCCTGCGCGGCAGCCTCAAGCGCTTTGGCATCCTCTTCCCGGATCTTCGAAAGGTTTCCGCCGTATTCCTCTTCTAAGGTCAGCATCCTGCCGGAAGGCAATACGCCTCCCGTCGTTCCCGGGATCACGCCGGCAAGCTGCGACATGATGTCGCCGGTCTGGTTCATGGCTTTCTGCTGTTCTTCCCTGCGGCGCTGTCTTTCGAGTCTTCTCTCTTCTTCCTGTTTTTGTTCCGCTTCTCTCTTGCGGTCCTCGAATCCGTTCAGGATATCATCCAGATTTAGCTGTCCGGTGATCTGGCGTTCCACCATCTCCGTATCCGGAAGGCTCATCGAGATCTGTCCGTCATATTCCTGCTTCAGAATGGATTCGTATTTCTTACCCGTGGAGATCACGGAGATCTCTTTGGGCTTTACGCTTTCCTGCGGCGGCGCGGCATAGGCCTCCTGCGGCATCTGCGCAGGCTCCGAAGAGATCACGGGTTCGTAAACACCCTGCTCATACATCTGACGGGAGATATTGTTCTGAACGGAAAATGAATTCTCATAGTCGTTGCCGTAAGCATTCGCATAAGGTCCGGTGTTTTGCGCAGGCTCATAGAGCTGCGAGGTCTGTCCGTAGTATGCCCCCTGCTCCGTGCCGTTTTCGTTCGCCATAAAGGCTTCCATGCTGCGGGCAAGTTCTTCCTGCAGGTTCATGGTGCTGTATTTTCCGGCGTTGACAGGCTGCACCTGAATGTTTTCCCCATAATCGGGCTGCACATACTGCGGCGGCGTATAAGGTTCCTGTGAATACAGTTCCTGCGAGGCATACCCCTGTTGCTGCTGATAGTCCTGTTGCTCAGGCTGATACTGTTGCTGCTGTGCATACGGATCATAAGGCGTCTGGATCGGCTTCCCGTATGCCTCCACGATCTGCGGATCCGGTCTGCCTTCATATTTCCTGCGCTGTTCCGGCGTCAGATCGGTATGCTCCATCTTCAGTTCCATGGCTTTGCGGACATACTTGCCCTCGCCGAACCACAGGATCAGCTCATCACATTCTGCGATACATTTGGATTGTTGACCGGTTTTGTGATACAGATATGCAAGTTCATAGGCCCATCGTTCTTCGTAATTGCGCTTCTTGTACTCTTCGAGTACCTGAATGCGCTCCTCCAAAGTAACGTCCTGAGCCTCATAGATTTTGTACAGTAAGATATAACTGCTGGTGTCATCCGGCGCGATGCGCATGTATTGCTTGTAATACTCCACAGCCGAAACAACATCATTCAGTTTAATGGATACTTCGCACAGCTTGTATATGATCGATTTTCCCTCGGGATAACGGTCATATGCAAGCAGCAGGATATCCCTGCCTTCTTCATAACGCCTGTTGGCCATGTAGACTTCGCTGACTTCTTTGAGCATGGAAACGGACTTCACCCGTCGCCAGTCAATCTTGTCAGCAATCTCCATTGCCTCAACGACTCTCTTCTCTCTTACGAGGGCTTTAATCTGATCGGCGCAAACCTGATATTCATATTTGTCCAATTGATCTCACCTGACCCCTGTTGCGATACAAATTCCCCTTCAGTTTCCGAATGCATGAACAGATATTGTGTCCTCTTTTCCCCAAAACAACAATATCTATGCATTCTACATTAGTGTATCATACGTCTAATTTAATGTCAAAAGCCGATTGGACAGCTCTGCAAACTGCTCAAGCGTCAGAGTTTCTCCGCGGATCGTTTCCGCAAGCCCCATGTCGCTTAAGACCTTTGCAACCTCTTCTTTCGTATGCGGCAATTCCCTGAAATTGTTCAGCCCGTTCACAAGCGTCTTGCGTCTCTGGTTAAAAGAAGCGCGGATCAGACGGAACATGTGCTCCTCATCCTGCACCCGGACTGGCGGGGAATCGAACACCTTCAGATTGACCACGGCGGACCCTACTTTCGGCCGCGGCACAAAACAGTTGGGCGGAACATTGGCAACGATCTGCGGGCGGGCATAGTACTGCACGGCCAAAGACAGCGCCCCGTAATCCTTCGTGCCCGGTCCGACCTGCATCCTTTCCGCCACTTCTTTCTGGACCATGACCGTAACACTATCGATCGGGATGTGACTTTCAAAAAGATTCATGATGATCGGTGTCGTAATATAATAGGGAAGATTCGCAACGATCTTTGCCGGGTTCCCACCGTTTCTTTCATCGATCAGCTGCTTCAGATCCGTTTTCAGAACATCTGCGTGAATGATGGTCACATTATTATAAGAAGAAAGCGTATCGGAAAGCACGGGGATCAGCGCCGCATCGATCTCGATCGCAACCACTTCCCTTGCGCATTCGCAGAGTCTTTGCGTCATCGTTCCGAGTCCCGGTCCGATCTCGATCACAAAATCATCCTCCGTGATCTGCGCCGCTTCCATGATCTTATCGAGCACACGCGTATCGATCAGAAAGTTCTGCCCGTATTTTTTCTGAATGGAAAAGTGGTACTTCTGCAGCACCTGAAATGTATCCTGCGCATTGGCCAGTTTGGTCATATTCCGTATACCTTTCTTGCGTTTTCTTCGGTGATCCTTTCCACTTCCTCTATGCTCATATCCTTGATCAAAGCGATCTGCGCAATGACTTCCTTAAGATACAGGGAACTGTTTCTCTCCCCTCTGTGCGGCGTGGGCGCAAGATACGGGCAGTCCGTTTCCAGAACGATGTTTTCGATCGGTATCTTTGCCACCACTTCTTTGAGTTTTTTGGCATTGCTGAACGTCACGACGCCGCCGACACCGATATGAAACCCGAGTTTTACATACTCTCCTGCGATCTCACTGCTGTAGGAAAAACAATGAATGATCCCCCCGCATGCAGCCGCATTTTCTTCCCGGATCACGCGCAGCGTATCCTCGGCGGCATCCCTGCTGTGTACATTGATCGGAAGTCCGGTTTCTTTAGCAAGAGCGATCTGTTTCCGAAACCATTCGATCTGTACTTCCTTCGGCAGGTTTTCTTCCCAATGACAGTCCAGTCCGATCTCACCGATTGCAACAATCTTCGGATGCTTTGCCAGTTCCCGGATCAGGTTCAGATCGGCTTCCGTGTTCTCTCCGACATATTCCGGATAGATCCCAAGCATCCCGTACAGATTTTCATACCTGTCGATCATGCGCATGATCGCTTCCATGCTTTTTCTGTCCGTTGCCGCATTTACCGCTAAGATACCGCTTTCTTTCATCTTCTGCAGCAGTTCGTCTCTGTCGGCATCATAGCGTTCGTCTTCATAATGTGTATGTGTGTCAATGATCATAAAAATCGCCCTTTTTCGGGATTATAAAGATTTTTTAATTTCTGCTTGCAATTATGTCATCCATATAATATAATAACACTTGCGTCAAATAAAGGCATGCGCGCTTAGCTCAGTTGGTAGAGCACCTGACTCTTAATCAGGGTGTCCAGGGTTCGAGCCCCTGATCGCGCACGTAAGTACCGATGTTTCAGTGTTTGCTGGGATGTTGGTGCTTTTTTTTGTTTTTTTTGTTGTATTTTTCATTTTTTATGATATACTAGGACTGTTCGCGGTGCAATATGCCGCAGGAACAGGAAGATCGGCGTGTGGCTCAGTTTGGTAGAGCGCTACGTTCGGGACGTAGAGGTCGCAAGTTCAAATCTTGTCACGCCGATGAAGAATAGAGCGGGTTTCCCGCTCTTTTTTCTTTCCAAAATACCGATTTGTCTAACATAAGCGCTTCAGCTGGAGGTATTATGATCGACATTGATGCAATGATAAGAAAAGGACTCTGGGCCCTCCGCTATTCAGCAGTGGGTCGAGTCCTATCTTGGTTTTATCATAACACTTTTATCGGAAAAGTCAAATTCATTTTGAATACTCTTCCAACACCTTATTCTTTTTTATAATCAATAATCTGCGAATATCCGATCGAGACCTGAAAAGCCTTTCAAGTTGAGCCAGACATTGTTTTTCCGGCAACTGAACTCTTCTAAGATCAAAGATAATAAATTGCGATTGTTTTGCGGCATTCCTCAGGTTTGTTTCAATCGTCCGCTTACTATTGCCGGTAGGACACTTCATCTCCCACTCTATGCCATCCATAATAATATCCGGCGTGTGCATATTGGGAATACTGCTCGGCTTTAAAAACACTATATCTTTGCCCATATCAGCGAAAAACTTTGCTGTATCAAACTCATGTTTCTCTGGCGGCGTATTCAATTGTGAAATGTCTATTTTACCTGTTTTTACTGCCATTTTTCTTTTCATCCGATATAGATAGTAGGCATCATATCACCTGCCCGGTTGCTGATCCATTTTTCTGCTTCTTCTCTGTTTTTAAATGTAATTACGGTCTTTTCGGGATATTTGGCAAATAATCCCATCAGCTTCGGCTTATCTTCTTTCTCGTAATTTCTTACCAGTTTCACAAGCTCCGGATCCAATGTGTCCTCTGTCCACGGCATATCCGGGCGCTCTTTTCCCACTCTGCACGCGATCCCATCCATACAGACAGATTCGCCATAATCCAGAAAAAAGACAGTATCACAGGCAGCGATCCGCTTTTCATAGGTTCTGCTGTAATCACCGTCTATGATCCAGCTGTCACGTTTTACGAGCTCATCAAGATATTCGTCAAACTCGTCTCTTGTGATATGCGTCCTGTCTGCTTTCCACCAGATGCTGTCAAGATGATAAAGCGGAAGCTTCGTCTGCTTATGAAGTTTTACGGCAAAGGTACTTTTTCCGCTTCCGGAACAACCCAATACTAATACTTTCTTCATCCTTATGAAAGAGCTAAGCTCGTGTTGACCCCGGTATCTTTGCATTGTCAATAACCAATTCGATCTCGTCATCGTATTCCTGGCCCGTGGCAGAAAAGCCCATACTCTCATACAGTTTCAGCGCGGCAGAATTATCTCTGTTGCAGGTCAGCGCAATCTTGTCTGAATCTCCAAACGGCTTGGTGGCGATATAATCAAGGACCAGCCGCAGGGCTTCCCTTCCATAACCTCTGCCCTGGTATTTCTTATCGATCATCATATGCCAGATGTCATACTCAGGAATATCATAGTCATAGATCACCATGACATAGCCAACCATTTGTCCGTCAAGGCAGATGCCAAACGGCTGACACTGGTCCCTGTAAACATATGCCTGCGCAAGGCTGCGGATCGGATGAGAAACAAATTTCCCCTGTCCGGGCGCAAGACTGAGATTAAATGCGTCAATAAAATTCTCTTCCGTGATTTTTTTAAGTTCGATCATTGTTTTCCTCCTTAGGATCTTCTTATTTCATTAGTTACAAGTTCTTGTATGAATATCCATGAGGAACAAAAAACCGTGGTTTATAACCACGGCGATCAACCACTCCTGATCCTAATAAGAAATAACCGAGGCCCTCAAAAGATATTCAGATGGTTTCTGATCTCTGCAGTTTTTCATAATGAAGCACCTCCCTTTCTTCCGATATATATAGATTCTACTCACTATTTTACACAAATCCGGGATATTATCAATAAATTAGGCGAATTTCGAATTCATTGACAAAAAACGCAATCCCCGCATATGATACAAGCATGAAAGCCGATTTTGAAGACTACCTGACTGATGCAAAGCTGCATATCGAGACCACGGGGCGCGATGACCGGTATTCCGATCCGCATATCTACCCTTATGAAGCCACCACCTACACCGTGTTGGACAGGCTGATCGAAAGCGGTTTGATCCAAGGCAGCGACTGTCTGCTCGATTACGGCTGCGGCAAAGGCCGGGTCCCGCTCTATGTTGCCCATCAAACTGGATGCCGCGCGATCGGCATTGAATATGTCGATGTGTTCTATAAAAAAGCTTTATCGAACCTGTCCGGCTACCGTAAGTTTTTCCCGGACCGGCCTTCAGAAATTCAGATCGTGGAAACAAACGCCTCTCTGTACCGGGTGCCGGCTGACGTAAACCGCATCTTCTTTTTCAATCCGTTTTCCGTAGAGATCCTGACTGCTGCCCTGGAACGGATCCTTGCATCCTGTTATGAAGCGCCGCGGCAGGTTTTTCTGTTCTTCTACTATCCGCAGGATGCCTATATGGCCTTTCTGAATGCGCATGACCGGCTGTCCTTTTATGATGAGATCGACTGCACCGATCTGTTTTCTGAAAAGGATGACCGGAACCGGATCATGATCTTTGAGATCGATGCGCAGAGCCTTTAGTCCCGGCTGATTCCGTTTGACTTTTCTCTGCCACGGGTTTGTGGTACGATTGATTCAACTCTAAATTCCATGGATGAAACAACAAGATGAAAAAAGCACTGATCGCTATGAGCGGTGGGGTGGATTCCTCACTCGCGGCCAAATTAATGACGGATAAGGGATATGACTGCATCGGCTGTACCATGAAGCTGTACGGGAACGAAGAGATCGGTCTTTCCCGCGCACATACCTGCTGCAGTCTGGATGATGTCGAAGACGCCAGAAGCGTCGCAAACCATATCGGCATTCCGTATTATGTGTTCAACTTTACGGATGATTTTCAGACAAACGTGATCGACAGATTTGTCTGCGCTTATGAGCACGCTCAGACGCCGAATCCCTGCATCGACTGCAACCGCTACATGAAATTCGATAAACTCTTTGAACGCGCAAAAGTGCTTGGCTGCGACTATGTGGTGACCGGTCATTATGCGCGCATCGAAGAACAAAACGGGGAATTTTTCCTGAAAAAGGCAGTTGACGAGACCAAGGATCAGAGTTATGTCCTGTATTCCATGACACAGGAACAGTTAAAGCACACCCTGTTTCCGCTCGGCGGCATGAAGAAAGCCGAAGTGCGCTCACTTGCAGAAGAAAACGGGTTTTTAAACGCCGCAAAACCGGACAGCCAGGACATCTGTTTTGTTCCCGACGGTGATTACGGCGCATTTCTCGAAAGATATACCGGCAAAACCTATGCGCCCGGTGATTTTCTCGATACAAAAGGCAATGTTCTGGGCACCCATCAGGGCGTGATCCGCTACACCATCGGGCAGAGAAAAGGGCTTGGGATCGCCTTCGGAACGCCGATGTATGTCAAGTCCATTGATGTGGAACACAATACCGTAACGCTTGCGGAAGATGCGGATCTGTACGAAGATACCCTGACAGCGGCTGATTTTCACTGGATCAGCGGACAGGTCCCTGACGGTGAGATCAGATGTCATGCCAAGATCCGCTACCGCCAGAAGGAGCAGAGCGCAACCGCTTTCCCGCTTTCTGATGATCAGGTAAAGATCACGTTTGATGCGCCGCAGCGCGCGATCACACCTGGGCAGGCCGTTGTATTGTATGACGGCGATACGGTTCTCGGCGGCGGACGGATCCTGTAGATCGGGAAACGCTCTCTTACGGCCTGTCGCAGAAACGGCGGGCTTTTTTATTTTCTTAATCCTATCTTAATACCGATGCCCCTTCCCTTAATGTCATCTTTGCAGCCCAGGCTGTAAAATGACTTGACGGATAAAGGGGAGGCAATTCAAATGTTTTTGGATTCCATAAGGAAAAAACTGTCTTCTTTCCAGATCATCATCCTTGGGTTTCTTGGGGTGATCCTGATGGGGACCATTCTTCTGATGCTTCCGGTATCGGTGGATTCCGGGACCGGCGCATCACTATCGGATGCACTCTTTACGGCAACCTCCGCGGTCTGCGTCACCGGGCTCGTGATCCGGGATACCGCGACATACTGGTCTGTCTTCGGTCAGGTCGTGATCTTAACGCTGATCCAGGTCGGCGGACTCGGGATCATCACTTTTGCGGCTTTCATCGCCATGATCTCCGGAAGAAAGATCTCCCTGCTGCAACGCAGCATGCTTCAGGACAGCATATCCGCCCACCAGATCGGGGGGATCGTGAAAATGACCGGGTTCATCTTTAAGACCGCGCTGATCATCGAGCTTACCGGCGCCGTTCTCATGCTGCCGGCATTCTGCTCCCGTTACGGATCATACGGGATCTGGATGTCAATTTTTCATTCCATATCCGCTTTCTGTAATGCCGGCTTCGATATCATGGGCGATAAGACCGGGGCATTTTCTTCGCTGACAGGCTTATCAACGGATCCGTGGGTCGTCATCCCGGTCAGTCTTCTGATCATCACCGGCGGGATCGGCTTTCTTACCTGGAAGGATCTTACCGAAAACAGATTCCGCTTCCGCAGTTACCGCATGCAGAGCAAAGTCGTTCTTGTGACAACCCTGATCCTGCTTGTTGTTCCCACCCTGCTTCTTTTCTTTTTGGAATATGACAGCGGTCCTGTCAGGGAACGGCTCTTCCTTTCCCTGTTTCAGGCGGTGACGCCCAGAACCGCAGGTTTTAACACGGCAGATCTCACGGTATTATCCGGCACCGGCAAAATGCTTCTGATCGTGCTGATGCTGATCGGCGGATCTCCGGGATCCACTGCCGGCGGTATGAAAACAACCACTCTGGCCGTTCTGCTTTCAGACGCCTCTACCGTCTTTAGAAGGAAAAATCATGTGCAGATGTTCGGAAGACGGGTGGAAGAGGGCGCGATCAGAAATGCCGCGACGCTGTTTATCATGTATCTGACACTACCGATGCTCGGCGCTGCCATCATCAGCCTGAACGAAGGACTTCCCGTTTCCGCGTCCCTGTTTGAAACGGCATCCGCGATCGGAACGGTCGGTCTGTCGCTGGGGATCACGCCATCCCTTGGACTCATCTCCCGTCTGATCCTGATCCTTTTGATGTTCTTCGGGAGAGTCGGCGGGCTGACGCTGGTTTATGCCGCCTTAAACAGAAACAGTTCGGAAGTATCACAAAGACCGGTCGAAAAGATCATGGTCGGATAAAGGAGGATTTACAAAATGAAATCAATTTTGCTGATCGGGCTGAACAACCTCGGAACCATGATCGCAAAACAGCTGCACGATCTCGGACATCAGGTACTGGCCGTGGACAAGAACGAATCCAGAGTCAATGCCATTCTTCCTCTGGTCACGGATGCGCAGATCGGGGACAGCACAAATGAAACTTTTCTACGGTCTTTGGGGATCAACAATTTTGACGTCTGTATCGTGACGATCGGCAGCGACTTTCAGAGTTCCCTGGAAACAACGTCCCTGCTGAAGGAACTCGGCGGGAAATTCGTTGTATCCAGAGCAGACCGGGACGTGCAGGAAAAGTTTCTCTTAAGAAACGGCGCGGACGAAGTGATCAACCCGGAAAAGCAGATCGCGAAATGGGCTTCGATCCGCTATGCATCCAACCACATTCTGGATTATATCAGTCTGGATGAAAACTATGCCATCTATGAAGTATCCGTTCCCGCAGACTGGATCGGCAAATCGGTCGGTCAGATCGACATCAGGAAGCGCTACGGGATCAACATCATGGCTGTAAAACAAAACGGAAAAATGGATCTGTCCGTTACTTCCGAAACGATCTTTTGCGAAGGCATGACCATGCTCGTGCTCGGGGAACGAAAAGCCATGCAGAAATGCTTTAAGATATAGCATTTCATTCGGCAGGGGAGGAAAAACGCATGCAGGATCTGATACTGGCACTGGTTACGGTACTCTTTTTATCTTCCGGATATTTCGTGGTCGCGCGTTTCGGATCATTTCTGACTGACGTGATCCGGGCAAGACATCAGTCACCCGGCAAAACGTCTGAGCCGGATGATGAAGCGGAGGATGCGGATGATGTGGAATCAGAGGACAGGCTGTGATAAAATAAAAACTCGAGCCGTTATGCTCTGCAAAAATCCGGACGGCAAGAAATACTCAGGCAAATAAAAATGGAAAAAATATCGGAAGGAAGCGAGCGGATCTTGGTCTGCCTCTCTTCATCCCCTTCAAACCAAAAAGTGATCGGCGCTGCGGCAAAAATGGCGGAAGCCTTTCATGCGACACTCACTGCGATCCATGTAAAGCCGGTAAATTACGATTCCCTTCCTGCATCGGACCGCTTAAGGCTGCAGAACAATATCGAATTTGCCAAACAAAACGGTGCAACGATCATTTCGGTCATCGGAAACGATGTCCCCGCCCAGATCGCGGAATATGCGCATATTTCCGGCGCCACAAAGATCGTTGTGGGACGCAGTATCGCCAAAAAACAGCATTTCTGGAGCAAGTCCCCTCTGACGGAGCAGCTCATTTTGAACGCGCCGGATGTGGATGTATACATCATACCCGATTCTTCCGCGGATATCAGACAGCAGAACAGAAGGCTGAAGCTCAGCATGGCAGGCCTGATCCGGCCGACCTTAAAAGACACACTCTTTACGCTCTTTCTGCTGACCGCCTCCACGCTTGTGGGCCTTCTGTTCACATATTTCGGCTTTTCGGAAGCAAATATCATCACCGTTTTTATCCTTGGTGTTTTACTGATCGCTGTTTTCACCGTAAATCCCATCTACAGCGCAATCGGTTCTCTTGCGGGTGTCCTGCTGTTCAACTGGTTTTTTATCGAACCGCGGCTCAGTTTCCATACATACGAGCCGGAATATATCGTTACCTTCGGGATCATGCTGATCTCTTCCCTGATCACCAGCACGCTTGCCAACAAACTCAAAGGCAGCGCAAGGCAGTCTTCCAGGGAAGCCTTCCGTACGAAGGTTCTTTTCGATACCAACCAGCTGCTTCAGAAGGCAGAATGCGCAGAAGATGTGTTCCGGATCGGTGCGCAGCAGGTGAAGACCCTTTTGGACCGCGAAGTTGTGGTGTTCCCGGCAACAAAAGAAGGGCCCGGAATGATCGGCGCACAGCCGGAACCTCTGCTGCAGAATGGCGATCCGGCAGAGCGGGATGAGAATGAATCCGAGATCGCGGAATGGGTTCTTTCCAATCAGGTCGCTGCCGGCGCGCATATGGAAAAATTTGAACATGCAAAGTCGCTGTACTACCCGATCAGCATCAACGGATACCGCTACGGCGTGATCGCCGTATATTTAAGCGGTAAACGTCCGGAAGCATTCGAGTACAGCGTTTTTACCTCGATCGTCGGTGAATGCGCATTGGCGCTGGAAGGACTCAGAAACGCCGCGGAAAAAGAGCAGGCCGCAGTGGCCATGCGGAACGAACAGCTCCGCTCGAACCTTCTGCGTTCGATCTCTCATGATATCAGAACGCCTCTGACTTCCATTTCCGGAAACGTTAGCAATCTGCTCTCGCATTACCGGCATTTGGATGACGATACGCTGAAGCAGATCTTTACCGACATCTATGACGATTCGGAGTGGCTGATCGATCTGGTCGAGAATCTTTTGTCCATTTCAAGGATCGAAAACGGACAGATGGATCTGAACCTTTCGCCGGATGTTGTGAATGATGTGATCGAGGAAGCCCTGCAGCATATCGATAAGAATGCCGCAAAACATCACATCATCGTATCCTTAAGTCCGGATGTTCTGATCGCAAGAATGGATGCAAGGCTGATCATGCAGGTTCTGATCAATCTGATCAACAATGCCGTAAAAAACACGCCGGAAGGTTCAAGGATCGAGATCACAAGCGGAAAAGATGAATCCTTTATCCATATACAGGTCAAAGACGACGGTCCCGGCATTCCGGATAAGGTGAAGCCGCATGTCTTCGAAATGTTTTACACGGGACAGACCCGTGTTTCGGACGGCAGAAGAGGGATCGGTCTGGGTCTTGCGCTTTGTAAATCCATTGTGGAATCTCATGGGGGAAAGATCATACTGACGGACAATGTTCCATGCGGCTGCTGCTTTACGGTTTCATTGCCCGCGCAGGAGGTGAATATCGATGAATAAACCGACCATACTTGTTGTTGAGGATGATGCGCCCGTTCGTAATCTGATGATCACGACGCTGAAAACACACGAATATAAATATCTGACAGCGCCGACAGGACAGGAAGCCGTCATGCTTGCCAGTTCCCACAACCCGGATGTCGTCTTTTTGGATCTTGGCCTTCCGGACATGGACGGCATCGATGTGATCCGGCAGATCAGAAGCTGGTCCAACATGCCGATCATCGTTATCAGCGCAAGAAGCGAAGATGAGGATAAGATCAGCGCACTGGATGCAGGCGCCGACGATTATCTGACCAAACCGTTTTCGGTGGAGGAACTGCTTGCAAGGCTTCGGGTAACGATCAGACGGCTTTCCATGATGAATACTGACACCGGTGCTGACAGTTCCGTCTATATCAATGGAAATCTGAAAATTGATTTTCCCGCGGGATGTGCATTTTTAAACGGGGAAGAGCTGAAGCTGACGCCGATCGAATTCAAGCTGCTCTGTCTTCTTGCCAAAAACACCGGCAAAGTGTTGACGCATACTTACATCACACAAAATATCTGGGGAAGAAGCTGGGACAATGACGTCGCCTCATTAAGAGTCTTCATGGTCACGCTCCGCAAAAAACTCGAGCAGGGTCCCGATTCTCCCGAATACATTCAGACACACGTCGGGATCGGTTATCGTATGCTGAGAGTTGAATAACCGGACTGCAGGTCAAATGACGGACCCCATCATTCCCAGTCCGAGAAGTGCTCCTGCCGAATGATTCTGCGCCGCATTCACCATTGCTTCCGCCTGCGCTCCCGCAAGCGTTGCGGCAGCCATATTCAGATTTGTCAACACCGCATTTCTCTGCAGTTCTTTGATCATCTGCATGTCCGCATCGATCAGGCAGAATTTCTCAAAGGCAAGGGAGACGATCTCGATCCCCCGCAGCTGCCTGAGCTTTTCATTCGCCTTTTCCACCACATAGGTTTCGATCTGCGGGATGAGATCTCCAAGTTCAGATGGTCTTACGGACCGTTCACAGAAATCTTTGAACGCGGACAGGATCATGCCGTTCACTTCTGCTTTCATCTGCGAGACGAACCAGGAAACCCCGTAAACCCTTTCGACATTGCCGATCAGCTTCTTATAGACGATCTCGGGTTCGCAGATCCTGAAAGAAAACAGTCCCGAAGCTTCCAGGGTGCAGTCGATATCCAGTTTAAGGTTTTCATCCTGAATGCGGAACGGAGCTTTGATCCCAAACGGGATCCCGGGGATCTCTTTTGTATTGAGGTAATACACTCTCTGTTTGATCGCAGGCATGTCACCGCCGAAAGAGATCCTTCGCCCCATTTCCTTCCCGAGCTGTTTCATGGAAGAGCCGGAAAATGCCCCGAAGGTTTCCCCGCTTCGAAAAATGTTTTCGCCGCTTTCACGAAATACCGAGATGATCTTTCCGTTGCTGACAACGATCGCGCACTGCCCGTCAGAAACGGCGATCACGGAGCCGTCTGTGATGATGTCATCGCTCCCCTTGTTTGCCGACTGCTTTGAGGCCTGTTTCATGCCACGCACCATGAGCAGTTCGGACGGTATCGAATTACAATAAAAAAACTCTTTCCACTGGTCTTTTGCCTCCGTATTCAGAGATGCAAAGACTGCCTTCAGTATTCCCATCCTATTCTTCTACCTTCTTCCGGGCCGGTTTTTTCTCCGTCTGTTCCGGATCGTTTCCGACAAACAGCGCCCTGTACTCTCTGGGCGCCATGCCCTTTTCCTCACGAAATACCCTGTTAAAACTCGGAATGCTCTGGAAGCCGGAAAGCATCGCAACTTCCGTCAGTGTCCTTCCTTCCTGCGCCAGCAGCTCGGAAGCTTTCTCCAGCCGGATCAGGTTCAGCCACTTACTGTAATTCATTCCGGTAATGCTTTTAAACAGTCTTGAAAAATAATCCCTGCTGATCCCGGCCATCTTCGCCATGGCACCCTGGGACAGATCATCCGACGTCAGATTGTTTTTAATGTAATCCGTAACCGACAGCATCCGCCTCATCACATCATCCGTATAACCGCTGTCATCCTCATCCAGTTCCGGCGCCAGTTCTTTCCTGTATTCCAAAAGCGTCAGCATAAATTCCATGAGAAGCATGCAGCATTTGATCTCCCGGCCCTGTCCCTGCGCAAAGAAGATCTCTTTCATCTGTCCCGTAAGTGCTTTCAGTTTTGCGGCAAGCTCCGGATGGGCATTGACGCAGATCACATGCAGGTTCCTGTAGATCCGCATGATGCGCCGCAGATCAAACAGGGAATTGATAAACGCATTGGAAAACTGGATCACCAGCGATTCTTCCCTGTTTGCGTCCACGATCGCGTGCATCTCCATCGGCCATACGATCACAAGATCGTCTTCCGACAGTTCATATGTGTTCTTACCGACCTTGTAGATATTTGTTTTTCCCGGACCTACCAGCAGGATCTCCCCGTAGGAATGCCAGTGTGCCTGGTAGCTTCTCTCCTTAAAGCCCGTGGACATGTGAAAAGCGCTCACACGGTCAAAATCATAGATCTCATAAGTGCTGTAATCCATTTTCTAGTATCCGATCTGTTCAAAAACCTGATCCAGCAGCTGCGCATTTTTGATGGAAAACGCCGGTGTGATATGTGGTGTTTCGCCGTTTTCGATGCAGCGGGCAAGCTGCGCGGTCTCAAGCGCATAGTTCTGCTCTGCGTTTACGATCCGCTCGATCATCTTTCCGTCCGCCGTGATCCTGTATCTCAGTTCTCCTGCTTCATTATACTCCACTTCGGACCGGATTGTCCCCTTCGAACCGTGAATATACAGTCTGTCCATTCTGTCATTCGACCCCGCGGGGAAAAGCATGCCGACATTGAATGCCGCCCTGACGCCGTTTTGGAATTTGATCAGCGCGCCGGCAAAAACATCAACGCCGGTCGGCCCGAATTCCGCGTTTGCTTTTACATACTCAGGTTCACTGTCCGTCAGCGACAGGATCATGGTCGTGCAGTAGCACCCGAGATCATAAACGGCGCCACCGCCCATTTCCTTATGCAGACGGATATCTTCTTTATAGCCCTGCGTCAGAAAAGCCGTTTCGATATAATCCACCTCACCGATGATGCCGCTTGCTATGTCCTGCTTCAGGGACGCGATATAGGGACTGTGCAGATATGCGTACGCTTCCATCAGGATCACATGATTTTCCTTGGCTGCGGCAAACATTTCCTCCGCTTCTTTTGCGTTCAGCGCCAGCGGTTTCTCACAGAGAACATGTTTTCCCGCTTTCAGCGCTTTGATCACCCACTCTTTATGCAGATGGTTCGGAAGCGGGATATAGACTGCCTGCACATCCGCATCTTTCAGCAGTTCCTCATATCCCACATATGCCTTTTTAAATCCGAATTCCTTCTGAAACTTCAGGACCTTTTCTTCCTCACGCCCGGCAATGGCATAGAGTTCACACTGTTCCGCTTTTTGGATCCCGGGGATCGTGCAGCCCCTTGCGATATTTGCCGTACCGAGAACACCCCATTTTACCGTCATTTCTTTCTCCTTCTCCTGTTTGTATTTTCTTCTGTTACTTCCGTTGTCTTTTGCGCATCGGACATGCTGCGCTTTACATGGCTGCCCGGTAGATGGCAAGCATTGCCTTCTCATCAAGCACCTTCGCGGATCCCATCTGACCGCCGACGCCGATCGCGCACTTCTTAGCCATCAGGACCAGGTCATCATCCGTTGCTTCTACGCCCAGTTCCCGCAGATTTGTCGGCATGTTGATGCTCCTGTAGAACTCTTCCATGGCTTCGATCCCGCTGAGCGCGATCTCCTCATCGCTGCCGTAATCTTCCACTTCCATGACATTCAGCGCGAACTTTTTAAATCTCGCAAGGCAGTCCTTATAGACATATCTTGCCCAGCTTCCCCAGATCGCCGCAAGTCCCGCACCGTGCGCGACATCATACAGTCCGCCGAGCTCATGCTCCAGCTTATGCGTCATCCAGTCGCCGCCGTCATTTCCGCAGCCGGTCAGGCCGTTGTGCGCAAGGCTTCCGGCCCACATGACTTCTGCTCTTGCATCATAGTTTTTGGGATCATCCCTTAAGATCACGGCATTTTTCTTAACCGTACGAAGTAACCCTTCCGCCAGGGCATCCGTGATCTCCATGTTTCCGCCGTTTGTAAAATAGCGTTCCATCGTATGCATCATGATATCCGTGCAGCCGCACGCCGTCTGATAATCCGGAAGCGTCATGGTCAGTTCCGGGTTCATGATCGCAAATTTCGGACGCCCGTAATCGCTGCTGTATCCGCGTTTCACCAGACCGTCTTCTTTCGTGATGACGGAAGAATCGCTCATCTCGCTTCCCGTCGCCGCGATCGTTAAGATGACACCCAGAGGCATACAGCCTTTTGCCTGGCGTTTATAGTCATAAAAATCCCACACATCCCCTTCGTTTGCCAGTCCGTAACCGATCGCCTTGGCAGAATCGATGGCGCTTCCGCCGCCGACGGCAAGCAGGAAGTCCACGTTTTCCTTTCTGCAGAGCTCAATGCCTTCATAGACCAGGCCAAGGTGCGGGTTCGGAACGGCACCACCGAGCGTAACGTAGCCGATATTTGCCGCATCCAACGTATCCGTTACGGACTTTAACAGTCCCGAACGGACAACGCTTCCGCCGCCGTAATGGATCAGGATCTTCGTTCCTCCGAATTCTCTGATCAGGTCCGCGACCCTGCTTTCCGTGTTTTTGCCGAATACGACTTTTGTCGGGGTAAAATAGTTAAAATCAAACATGTTCCAATCCTCCTCCTTTTTTCATGTGGTTTCATTATATCGGAGATCCGGTTATCAGGCTAATTAAATTCTGTCATGTTCTGTTCACTTTTTGATTTTGAAATATCAAAAAATGAGCAGTCGCATATCGGTTCATGATAAGTTTTTCCCAAAACAGGTATTATAATTCTTATCGGAAACAGGAGAGGAATACATATGAAAAGCAATATCACGGACATGACACTGGGCAGTCCGGCCAAACATATCGTGCGGTTTGCGCTGCCGACACTGATCGGCAATATCTTTCAGCAGGTCTACAACCTTGCCGATTCCGTGATCGTCGGACGCTTCATCGGTTCTCAAGCCTTTGCCGCCGTCGGCGCCACATCCTCCATCACCTTCCTTTTCTTTGCGCTCTGCAACGGGATCGGAACCGGAGGCGGGATCGTCGCATCGCAGTACTACGGCGCGCATGACGATGACCGTGTCAAAAACTGTATCGTCAATACCGGCCTCATTATGCTGATCACGCCTTTCATCTTCGGCCTGACCGGATTTCTTCTTGCGCCCACGTTGCTGAAGGTGCTGCAGACGCCTGCCCTGATCCTGAACGATGCCGTCCTCTATACCCGCTACATGTGCATCGGGCTTCTTTTTGTTTCGCTTTACAACTATCTTTCTTCGATGCTGAAAGCGCTCGGTGATTCAAAAACGCCCCTGTACTTTCTGATCATTTCGACGGTGATCAATATCGTCTTGGATATCCTTTTCGTCTGTGTGTTCTCCTACGGGATCCGCGGCGCGGCCCTTGCGACCGTGATCTCGCAGTTTTTATCCGTCCTGCTCTGCGCGGTTCACGCCTGCAGGACCAATCCTTATTTCCGGTTCCACAGAAAAGACTTTGTCATAACACTGCAGATGACCTACAGGATCGTGCGGCTCGGCATTCCGATGTCCATACAGTTTGCGCTGATCGCCGTTTCCACCATGGCCCTGCAGCGCGTTGTCAATTCCTTCGGAACGACTGCGGTTGCCGCCTTTACCTCGACCAGCAGGATCGAACAGCTGATCCATCAGCCTTATATGACGCTTGCGGCATCGCTTTCCACATTCAGCGGACAGAACTTCGGTGCCAGAAAATATGACCGTGTCTATACGGGATATAAAACAGCGCTCCTGATCATGACCGCTCTCACGGTTGTTCTGATGCTGATCATGCAGTTATTCTCCAATGCGATCACAAGCCTGTTTGTCTCCGACAGCGACGTCATCTTACTCGGCGCCAAAGGACTTAAGATCACCAGCCTCTTCTACTTTGCGCTCGGGATGATCTATGTGGTCCGCGGCGTTCTTACCGGCATGGGCGATGCTTTCTTTTCCCTCTTCAACGGGATCGTGGAAGTCATCGGCCGGTTCACGATCCCCCTGCTGCTGACCTCATATCTTAGCTTCGGGGAAGCCGGTATCTGGTGGTCCACCGGGATCGTATGGCTGATCAGCGGCCTGACCGCATGGATCCGGTATGTTTTCTACAGGTCCTCCTATTCGCCCGGCGCACTGCCCAAAGCGGCCAAAACGCAGATCGGCGGCTGAGATCCGTAAACGATTTATAAAGAAAAGACCGCGGCATTTGCCACGGTCTTGTTTTTCTGTTTAGGGTCCTCTTTTCCGGATGATATCCCAGGCTTATCTCTGCACTCTGCCGGAGCCGTCTCCGCCTGCGAGTTTCTTTACCTCGTCAACGCTTACCATGTTAAAATCACCCTCGATGGAATGTTTCAAGCAGCTTGCAGCAACCGCAAACTCGATCGTCTCCTGCGGCGCAAAATCGTTCATGCAGGCATAGATCAGCCCGCCGCCGAATGAATCCCCGCCGCCCACGCGGTCGACGATGTGGATCAGGTATTCCTTGCTGAAATAGTAATCCTTTCCGTCATAGAGCATGGCCGCCCAGTTGTTGTCGTTTGCGGAAATGGATCCGCGTAAGGTAATGGCAACTTTGCTGAAAGAGAAGCGGTCCGCAAGCTGTTTTGCCACGTCCTTATATCCTTCATGGTTTACTTTTCCCTTGGTGACATCCGTATTTGCGGCACGGATCCCGAACACATCGGCAGCATCCTCTTCGTTCGCAATGCAGACATCCACATATTCACAGAGTTCAGCCATGACTTTTCCGGCCTTTTCCCTGCTCCAGAGCTTGTTCCGGTAATTCAGGTCGCAGCTTATCGTAACGCCTTTTTCTCTGGCCGCTTTGCAGGCTTCCAGGCAGATCTTTGCCATGTTGTCAGAAAGCGCCGGCGTGATCCCCGTAAAGTGGAACCACTCCGCATCCGCAAAGATCTTTTCCCAGTCAAAATCACTGCTCTGCGCTTCTGCGATCGAAGAGCCCGCGCGGTCATAGATCACCTTACTCGGTCTCTGGCTCGCGCCCTTTTCCAGATAATAGATGCCGACCCTGTTTCCGCCGCGCGCGATGTAGGAAGTGTCCACTCCGAATCTGCGCAGTGCGTTGACACCGGCCTGTCCGATCTCATGCGCGGGAAGTTTTGTGACAAATGCCGCATCCAGTCCGTAGTTTGCTAAGGATACCGCCACATTGGCCTCTCCGCCGCCGTAGGTCGCGCCGTATTTTTCCGCCTGTACGAACCGGTAGTAGCCCTCCGGCGCCAGGCGCAGCATGATCTCACCAAAAGTAATTACCTTTCCCATTTCCTTCCTCCTTAAGATCACTTACCATTTGACAAGGTGAAGTGCGAACCCGCCGTACTCACCCTGCAGGTAAACTGTTTTCAGATGTTCTTTCTCATCATATTTTGCTGTATCCATGTTGAACTTACAACCGCGTTTTTCAAGATGATAAACGGCGCGGTCCACATTGAAAGTCCCGATCGCGATATGACCGTTCGTGCCAAGATAAGGCGCTTTCATGATCTCCACGCCGTTACCGGCAAATACGGAACTGTTTCCGTCTTTTTTGGCGAAGCCGAACAGCGCGCACAGCGCATCCGCCGTGGACAAAGCCTCGTCTGCATCCTGTGCATTGATCCCGACATGCTTCACGCCGAATCCAAGCATATTTTCGACCGCTTCCTTCGTCAGAGAGCGGATCTTGTCAAACTCTCCTGCCTTAATCAGATCGGATTTCACCATCCAACTGCCGCCGCAGGCAATGATCTTGTCAAAAGACAGATAGTCGTTCATGTTTTTGGCATTGATCCCGCCGGTCGGCATGAACTTCATGTTGGTGTAGGGCGCCGCCATGGCTTTGATCATGGCAATCCCGCCTGCTGCCTCTGCAGGGAAGAACTTTACCGTATCAAGTCCCAGAGCGATCGCCTGTTCCACATCGCTTGGATTACTCGTCCCGGGGCATACCGGGATCTGTTTCTCCACACAATATCTTACGACCTCGGGATTAAGGCCCGGACTGACGATGAATTTTGCGCCGGCGTTAACGGCACGGTCCACCTGCTCTGTGGTGAGCACGGTTCCTGCGCCGACAAGCATATCCGGAAACTCTTTTGCCATGATGCGGATGGATTCTTCCGCAGCCTCGGTACGGAATGTTACCTCCGCACAGGGAAGTCCCCCCTCGACAAGTGCCTTTGCAAGTGGCACGGCGTCCTTCACGTCATGCAGCGCGATGACCGGCACGATACCGATCCTGTAGATCTCTTCTAATACCCGGTTCATTTGTTTCTCCTCTTTTTATTTATTTTCCGCCTGTTTGCGGACATGATGCTCTCTGATCTTCTGCGTGGCAAACTCCACGAATTCCTTTTTTGTGTCACCAAGCACGCTGTTACGCAGGATATAGCCGTTTCCGTCCGCCATGTAGACGACCACGATCGTCGGTTTTTTGGCAAGCCCCAAAACTTCTTCCCACTTTTTTTCCTGATACTTTCCGTCTGCCGTGATCTGGACCCCATGATCCGTAAAGCACAGCGTCAGATCCGGATGATTTCCCGCCAGCTGCTTTTTGGACCTGAGCAGGACCATCAGCGGCTGAATCACGGTAAACAGCATCAGAAACAGGATCAGAAATCCGCGAAACCACGCCGGGGATGTCGCCCACAGCCTGATCAAAAGGACAACGGATGCGACAATGCAGACGATGTTGATAACGGCAAGATAAGAAGAATAAGCATAGTACATCGATGCCTGCCACAGGTCTGAAGTTTTTACCCGGTATTGGTACTTAAATTGCATAGGTTCCCTCTTATAAAGTGCTCTCAGACTTTCTGAAGGTCAAATCCGAAATACTCTACGGCGTTGTTATAGGAAATCCCGCGGATGATATCCGAAAGAATCTTTTCCTCGTAAGGATACTCTCCGTTCTCCACCCAGTCACCGATCATGTTGCAGAGGATCCTGCGGAAATAATCGTGTCTGGTATAGGACAAAAACGATCTGGAGTCTGTCAGCATCCCGACAAAATTGCCCAGCGCCGAAAGGCTTGCCAAGGATCTCATCTGGTTCGTCATCCCCGTGAAATGATCGTTGAACCACCATGCGCTTCCCTGCTGGATGCGGTTTTTGACGCCGCCGCCCTGGAAGCATCCGATCACGCTGCCGATCGCGGCATCGTCGATGGGATTTAAGGAATAAACGATCGTTTTGGGGATCGTGTTCTTTGATGCCAGCGCATTCAGGAAATCCGCCAGCTGTGCGCTCGGTGTATGGTTGTTGATGCAGTCGAATCCGGTGTCCGGTCCGAGACGGTCAAACATGTAACCATTGTTGTCTCTCTTGGCGCCGTAATGCAGCTGCATCACCCAGTTTCTCCTGCAGTATTCGCCTGCCACGAACAGCAGGAACGCGGTCTTGTACTGCAGCAGTTCCGTTTCCGTAAGCGGCTGTTTTTTTAGCGCTTTCTTGAAGATCGCATCCACCTCATCATCCGAAGCCGGCACGTACATCACATAATCCAGGCCGTGGTCGGAAACCGTGCAGCCGTGATCCGCGAAGTGATCCATCCGGTTCATGAGCGCTTTCTTTAAGGATGCAAGATCCGTTATCTGCACCCCGGATGTTTCGGAAAGCTTTGCGATATAGTCCGTAAAGTCCGGCTTTTCCGCATTCATAGCCTTATCCGGCCGAAACGCCGGCAGAACCTGAACATCAAAATCAGGATCCGCTTTGATCTTCTCATGCCAGATCAGGGAATCCACCGGGTCGTCTGTGGTGCAGATCAGCCTGACATTGGACTGTCTGATCAGACCGCGCACGGAGCATTCCGGGCTCTTAAGCTTTTCATTGCACAGATTCCAGACTTCCTCCGCCGTATCGGCATTCAGGTTTCCCTGATAGCCGAAATAGTAGCGCAGTTCCAGATGGGACCAGTGATAGAGCGGATTGCCGATGAGCTTCGGCAGAGTCCTGGCCCATTCCAGGAATTTCTCATGGTCCGGCGCATCACCGGTGATATATTTTTCGTCCACGCCGTTGGTGCGCATCTGCCTCCATTTGTAATGGTCGCCGCCCAGCCAGACCTGCGTGATGTTTTCAAACTTTCTGTCCTCGAAGATCTCCTGCGGATTGATGTGGCAATGATAGTCCAGGACCGGGATCTTCGGCATCGCTGCATATTTATCGTATAGTTCCTGCGCGGTCTTTGTGCCGAGCAGAAAAGTTTCATCCATAAAAGCTTTCATTTTTCTTCTCCTGTATTTTAAAGTGTAACACCCTGTTTCCAGATTGCAAGGTCTGCATACCCTGCCTGCTCGCTTTTGACGCATGATCCGTTTGCCAGGGCGAGTACCTGTTCGTACAATTCCTTCGCCATGTCTTCCTTCGTGATCTCTTCCGTCAGAAGCCTTCCGCAGTCAAAATCGATCCAGCGGCTCTTCTTTTTCGCAAGTTCCGAATTGGTCGAGATCTTCATGGTCGGTACGGGGCAGGCGAAGGGCGTTCCCCTTCCCGTCGTAAACAGGATCAACTGCGCGCCGCTTACGGCAAGCGCGGTTGCTGCGACCAGATCGTTGCCCGGTGCCTCCAATAAGTGCAGGCCCTTTTTTGCTCCCACGCGCTGCGCATAACGAAGCACCTCTGTGACCGGCGCGCTTCCGGATTTCTGCGTACAGCCGAGCGCCTTGTCTTCCAGCGTCGAGATCCCGCCGGCCTTGTTGCCGGGGGAAGGATTCTCACTGATCGTCTCGCCGTTTGCGCGGAAGTATGCCTTGAAGTCTCCGATCAAGGATACTGTCTTTTCAAAAACGTCCCGGTTTTCTGCCCGCTCCATCAGAAGCGTCTCCGCGCCGAACATCTCAGGCACTTCCGTTAAGATCGTGCTGCCGCCCGCGGATACCATCAGGTCCGAAAAGCTTCCCACAACAGGGTTGGCAGTGATCCCGGAAAGGCCGTCGCTTCCGCCGCATTTTAAGCCGATCACAAGCTTTGATACCGGCTGCTTTGTTCTACGGTCTTTTTTGCAGAGTTCGGCCAGTTCATGAAGGATCTTTTTGCCTTCTTCGATCTCGTCTTCCACATCCTGGCAGACGAGAAACCGGATCCGCTCTGTATCATAGTCTCCCAGATATCCTTTGATGACATCGACACCGCTGTTTTCACAGCCGAGTCCCAGCACCAGCACGCCGCCCGCGTTCGGATGTCTGATCAGCCCCGCAAGCACCTCTCTGGTATGCTCCTGGTCATCTCCCATCTGCGAACAGCCGTAAGGATGGGAAAGCGGGATCACAGCGTCGATCCCATCCGATACGAGATCCCTGCATGCATCGGCGATCGCTTTTGCATTTCCGTTCACGCAGCCGACCGTGGGGACGATCCAGATCTCATTCCGGATCCCCACACTGCCGTCTGCTCTCTCATATCCCATGAAGGAACTAAGCTCTTCAGGTATGTTTTTCTTCTGCCAGGGTTTTGCGGCTTGATAGGTATAGCTCAGATCGGGGCCGAGATTGGTGCGCATGTTATGGGTATGCACATGCGCGCCGGCCGGGATCTCCTGCGTTGCCGTTCCGATGGGGCAGCCGTATTTGATGATGGCTTCCCCTTTGTGTATATCCTTTAACGCGATCTTGTGTCCTTTTTCGATCACATCTACCGCCGTGATCTTCTCAAGAGCCACGGCGACATTATCCAGTTCGTTGATCCGGATCTTATCAGGCATCTTTTCCCTCATTTAAAACAAACAGATACGCCTGCTTCATACCGTCATTTTTGATCCGATCATAATACTTTTGCACCAAAGGAAGGAGGTCTGACAGGTCCTGTCCCCAGTAATCCACTCGTTTCAGGATTTCAGAAACAGGCGCATCTTTCATAAATAGCATGATCTCTTCGTTGTCATTGGCTTTATCCGTTCTGTAAAACGCGATCAGCGCCGCAAGGGAAAACGTCAGCGCGTTCGGATATTTGCCAAATTTCTCATGATATTCCAGGATCGTCGGCAGCACTCTCACCTGGAACTTGGATACCGAATTCAATGCGATCGACAGCAGCATGTGCTTAATGAACGGATTGGAAAAGCGCTCCAGCACGGCGTTGCCAAAATCAAGGTCCGTCTGCGTATTGCCAAGCGTCGGGATGATCTCGTCAAATATACACTTCTTCAAAAACGCCGAAACCAGTTCGTCCTTTAAACATTCGCCGACCGTTTCCAGCCCGTACAGGCTGGCGCCGAGCACCATGGACGTATGTCCCCCGTTTAGGATCCGGACCTTTCTGCGTTTGTATGGCGCAACATCATCCGTCCAGACCACATGGAAGCCGGCCTTCTGAAGCGGAAGTTCCTCTTCATGATGTCCGCCGATCACCCACAGGTGGAAGATCTCCGCGGTATCCAGAAGATTGTCCCGATACCCGATCTCGTCCCAGAGCTTTTCCGCTTCATCTTTCGGGAACCCTGTCACGATCCGGTCCACTAAAGTATTGCAGAAATCATTTTCCGTTTGGATCCAGTTTTCAAATTCTTCTCCGAGATCCCACAACTTTGCGTACTTTAACACACACTCTTTTAAAGCGTCTGCATTTTTATCGATCAGTTCGCAGGGGAGGAGGATAAATCCCGGGAGCTTGGCCTGAAAACGCGCATATAATAACTGCGTCAGTTTCGCGGGATAGGATTTCGCCGGACGATCGTCAGGCTTTTCCGTGCCAAGGTATTCGATCCCGGCTTCCGTCGTATTGGATACGATAAAGCGGAACTCCGGATTCTTTGCCAGTTCCATGTAGGCATCAAACTCTTCATAGGGGTTCACGCACCGGCTGATCACATCGATCTTCGTGCGTTCGTTGACCACCTGTCCGTTCTCGATGCCTCTTAAGATCAGGTTGTAGGAACAGTCCTGCTGCGCAAGCATTTCACACATCCCCTTTGCCAGAGGCTGCACGATCACGACTTTTCCTTCCCAGAGGCCTTTTTCATTGAGTTTCTGCAGAAAATAATCCACGAAACCTCTTAAGAATCCACCCTCTCCGAATTGTATTACTTTTTCTGCTGCCATGATTTTCTCTTTCTGTAATAAATGCTTTGCCGTCTACAGAGCCTTCCGGCCTGCACGGACACCTTCTCAGTGTCCGAGCAGATTCGGTAAGGACATTGCGATCTCAGGTATGAACGTTACCAGTAACAGAGTTGCGATCATACAAAGGTAGAACGGCAATGTTGCTTTGACAACCTTTTCCATCTTGCAGTGTCCGACTGCCGAGCCGATAAACAGGACAGCGCCGACAGGCGGAGTCAGGAGGCCGATACCGCAGTTCAATACCATGATGATACCGAACTGGATCGGGTTGATACCGATGGAGGTTGCGATCGGAAGCAGGATCGGTGTTGCGATCAGGATGATCGGAGCCATATCCATGATGCATCCGAGTACCAGCAGGATCAGGTCAATGAGCAATGCGATGATGTAAGGATTCGTCGAGATCCCGAGGATCGCATGGCTGGCCATATCCGGTACGTGCAGTTTTGTCAAACAGAAGCCGAATACGGAAGAGGTCGAGATCAGGATCAGCACGATCGACAGCGTGTCGATACATTTGTCGAGTGCATGCCATACGCCCTTCCAGTTCAGGCCCTTATAGATAAATACGGATACGATCAGACTGTAGATGACTGCAACGGCTGCAGACTCCGTAGCCGTGAACACACCGCCTACCACGCCGACAACAACGATCAGGACAGCCGCAAGGGCCCAGAAGGAAGTGATCAGCTGTTTGCCGAAGCGTTTGATGGAGAATCTTTCCCCTTTGGGATAATGGCGCCTCTTGGAAATAATGAAAGAGCCGACCATCAGGGAAGCCGCAAGCAGTGCGCCAGGGATGTAACCCGCCAAAAACAGTGCGCCTACGGATACGCCGCCCGCGCTCATCGCATAGATGACCATGTTATGACTGGGCGGGACCAGCAGTCCTTCACAGGACGAAGTGATCGTGACCGCTGTGGAAAAATCATCATCATAGCCCTGATCGACCATCATCGGGATCATGATCGAACCGATGGACGCGGTGTCCGCAGCCGCCGATCCGGAAATTCCGCCGAAGAAATAAGATGCAACGATATTAACCATTGCCATACCACCGGTCATCCAGCCGACGATCGAGTCCGCAAGGGCGATCAGTTTTTCGGAGATCCCGCCGGTTCCCATGAGCACACCCATGGTGATAAAGAACGGAACCGCCATCAGGGAAAACGAACTGATCCCTTTGACCATATACTGGCAGACGGTCGCCAGAGACTGTCCCTGTACCAGAAGGCAGAGGACCGATGAAATACCTACTGCATATGCAATGGGGAAACGGAGAATTACCATCAGCAGGAAACTGCCGAGTAATACGATGATTGCCAGTGTCTGTACACTCATTACATTTCCCCTCCTTTCCCTTGATCATTTCCGGCTGCAGCTTCTTCTGCCGCCGCCTCTTTCAAAGCCTCAGCGATCTCGTCATTCTCATCTTCCACCGCTCCCATCAGATACGGTGTCTTCAGAACCATCGACTTGATATGCGAGTATATTGTTTCCAATTCAAAAACGATCATGGATACGCCGGCAACGGGGATCGGGAGATACATCCAGATCCTTGAGATCTTCGGCATCGACACGTAACTGCCCTTTGAACCGATCGTTGCCGCGTAGTTGCTTCCGATGACCATCATTACGACCGCAAATGCAAGCACCATAAGATCTGCGATCAGATCCAGCGCCTTCAGTGCATTTTCGGGCAGGTAACGGTCAAAAGCCGTCATCCTGATATGCGCTCCTCTTCTGATGGCAAGCGCGGCAGAAAGTACTGCCATATAAGACATCAGCGTAAGGACAACTTCCTCCGACCAAGACGGATCCGGAATAAACGGGATGTATCTTCCAAGAACCGACAGGGTCGTGATCAGGATATCCGCGATCAAAAGGACCTTACAGATAACCAGAAGCACCTTATATATGAAGTCATATACAGGCTTTATCTTATCCAACCTCTCAAACATTGTGATCCCACCTTTTTTGACAATTCGGGCACAGCACGAAGGCTGTGCCCGAGATGATAACTACAGATTAGTAATACTTGCTTCTCTTAAATCAATGTTCTTAATTACTGCATGTCAAGGATCTGCTGATACAGAGCTTTCATGTCGTCTGTCTTCACATTGTCCTCGATAACCTTTGCAACGGCATCCTGCCAAGGCTTGATATCGGATACTTCGATCACGTTGCAGCCTTCAGCCTTCAACTGCTCAAGTACTTCGTTCTCTTTTTCTTCGGAGATCTGGTGGCAGTATTCAGCGGCAAGTTTTCCTGCTTCCATCATTGCATCCTGCTGTGCGCTTGTCATCTTATCCCATGCGGAATCTGTGATGATCACCTGAACAGCGCCAAGTGTATGGCCATCAAGGATGATGTTGTTTGCAACCTCAGGGAATGCATTGGACTTATAGTTTGCGATCGGCTGCTCAGCTGCGTCAACAACGCCTGTCTGCAGTGCGGAGTACAGTTCGCCGAAAGCTACGACTGTCGGGGAAGCGCCAAGGCCTTCAACCAGACCGTTCATAACCGGGTCGTTGGAAACACGGATCTTCATGCCCTTCAGATCGTCGATACCGGAGATCTCGTTAACCGTGAAGAAATGACGGAAACCTTCTTCGCCGTAGAACAGACCGCGTACGCCGCTGCCGTTCTGCTGGGGCTCATTCAAGAAATCCTGTGCAAGATCACTCATTGCGAAGTTCCAGAAATGCTCTCTGTTTACGAATGTGTAAGGCAGGGAAAGCAGTAAGGACTTGTCTCCGCCGTAGCTGGTAAGAGAGAATGCGGAAATACGGGAGATATCACAGATTCCGTTGTCGGCAAGCATACCGTCAAGGATATCATTCTCGGAACCTAATACACCGCCTGCCTGCAGGTCGATCTTGATGGATCCGCCGGAAAGTCTTTCGCACTCTTCTTTAAACTTCTCATCCATAGCACCAACGATGGTTCCGTCAACCGGGTTAACCTCTGCCATAACGAAGGTAACTTCCGGATCGCCTGCTGCCGGGAACTCTTCTGCAGCTGCTTCTTCTGCTGCAGGTTCTTCTGCTTCCGCAGGTGCTGCTTCTTCTGCTGCAGGTTCCGGCTCTGCAGGTGCTGCTTCTTCTGTTGCCGGAGCTTCCTGTGCGGGAGCTTGTGCGCTCTCAAGACCGCATGCGCTCAGCATGGTTGCCGCAAGTGTTACAGCAAGAACTACTGATAAGATTTTTCTCTTCATGAATTTTCCCTCCAATTACTTTTGAAATACTGGTTTTTACTGCTTGTTTTTGTTGCCTGGTAAAAATTGTATAAAGTAACATGTCAGTCGATAGTTAAAATATAGCACCCTGACATGTTAGTGTAAAGATGTCAAAATTGACAAATCGCAACTAACATTTTAGTTAAAAATGACGATTTTCATTTTTCACCGTTTTCAAAGTTCCTTCTGAAGCGTCTTCCTGACCGCGCCGATCCCTGCGATCTCTTCCACGAAAAGCGCTTCGATCCGCTCTCCGATGCCTGCTTTGTACAGGTCACTTCCGAAGATGTTGGCATTGGACAGGATCGGCTTCAGGGCCTTTGCAGCCTCCTTGCCGTCCCCCAAATGCACACCGGCTAACATGCCGGTCAGCTCTTCGACCATGGGATCCGGAGAGAGCTCAAACGGCTTCCCTTCATCATCCACAGCGAGCAGATAGCGCATCCAGCCCGCGATCGCGATCGGAATATAATGAAGCTTTTCGGCGCTGCCGTATTTTTCCACATAGGATTTGATCGTTTCCCCGTAACGGATCCCGACCTTTTGCGAGGTATCCGTTGCGATCCTCTGCGGCGTATCGGGAATGAACGCATTCGGAAGGCGCTCGGTCAGCACTTCCTTTACAAAGTCATCCGGAGAAAGGATTCCCGGATCGCAGACCACTTCCATGCCTTCTTTCGGGCCGATCCCTTCCACCAGCGCTTTCAGGTTCTCATCCTTCATCTCAGAAGCGATCGAAGTGTATCCCAAAAGGCATCCGTATACGGCAAGCGCGGTATGCAGCGGATTTAAGCAGGTCGTCACTTTCATTCTTTCTACGTCATTCACGGTTTTGCGGTCCGTAAAGTAGACGCCGGCCTTTTCCAAAGGCGGTCTGCCGTTCGGAAAACTGTCTTCCACCACCAGATACTGCGGTCCCTCCGCGTTTACAAACGGCGCGATAAAAGTTTTCTTGCCGGTAACGATGGGCTGCATGCCGGTAAGTCCGATCCCTTCAAGCTGCTTCGCGATCGTCTCATCCGGACGCGGCGTGATCTTATCGATCATGGACCAAGGGAAGGAAACCGTTTTTTCGTCGGACAGCCATGTGCAGAACTCCTGCGTCACAAAGCCCCGCTCTGCCCATTCTTTTGCTACGGTAAGCACCGCATTCTGCAGTTTTTCCCCGTTGTGCGAGCAGTTATCCATCGAAACGACAGCAACCGGGCATTTTCCCGACAGGAATCTGTGATACAAAAGCGCCGTCACGACCGCCATGGCACTGACGGGACGCTCCGGTCCGTTTTCAAGATCCGGCACGATATAAGGAAGGTACGATCCGTCCGAACCCTTCAGCGCGTAACCCTTCTCGGTAACGGTAAAGGAGATCATCTGCAGCGTGGGCGCAGCAAAGATTTCTTTCAGCCTGTTCCATTCCACAGTGTCCCCGCTTTTTGCCGTGATCGCTTCCGCAAGAGATCCGATCACGCGCCGGTCCGTACTGCCGTCCGACTTTAAGGTAACGCCCAGGACCAGGTTGTCATAGGGCTTGTAGATCTTCTCCACGATGTCGTGGTCAAAGGTTTCCACGCAGATGATCCCGCGGTCGGACAGGCCCTGATCCAGCAGTTCGTCCTGCAATCCGCCGATAAAGATGCGGAAGATGTTGCCAATCCCGAAATGTACCCAGACCGGCTCTTTCACGGTTTTTTTCCTGACCGAAAGGACATCATAGCGCGGGGTTTTGATCTGATTGTTTTTGTAAAAATCACTCTGCAGGCTGTCAATCTTCAGTTCCATTACGAATCCCCCCGCTCATGATTTTTATCGATCGCTTCCAGAAGGCCCAGCAGGTACTGGCTGCCAAGAGCCCTGTCGTAAAGGCCGTAGCCGGGCATCGCGTCTTCTCCCCAGATCATCCGGCCGTGATCAGGTCTGATCGGGCCGTCGAACTTCACATCATAAAGAGCCTTCATGATCTCATACATGTCCATGGAACCGTCAGAAGAAAGGTGCGCCGCTTCTTCAAAATCACGCGGCGTGTTGTACTTCAGATTTCTGACATGCGTAAATGCGATCCGGTCGCCTGCAAAGCGGATAATCTCAGGGATATCGTTCCCCGGGTTCGTGCCTAAAGACCCTGTACAGAGCGTGATGCCGTTGTACGGTTTATCCACTGCCGCAAACAGACGACGGTAAGAATCCAGACCCGTTACGATGCGCGGAAGACCGAAGATCGGCCACGCGGGATCGTCCGGGTGGATAGCCATACGAATGCCGTGCTTTTCACAGACCGGTCCGATCGCTTCCAGAAAATACACCAGGTTCTTGAAGAGCGTTTCCTCGTCCATATCCTGATAGAGTGCGAACAATTCCTTCAGGTCATCCAGACGTTCCGGCTCCCAGCCGGGCATTACAAAGCCGTTACTCATGGATGCGATGGATTCCTTCATATGATCCGGATCCAGTTTGTCGATCACATCCTGATTGTAGGCAAGTACGGTGGCGCCGTCCGGACGGACTCTTGCAAGTTCCGACCTTGTCCAGTCAAACACCGGCATGAAATTGTAACAGATCATGCGGATCCCCTCAGAACCGAGACGATCCAGCGTTTTGATATAGTTTTCAATGTGCTGATCTCTGTCAGCGCCTGCGGTTTTGATCGCATCCGAAACATTGACGGATTCGATCCCTTCAATGGCGAGTCCCGCATCCTCGACCACTTTTTTCAGCCCGCGGATATCTTCCAGTTCCCACGCTTCTCCGGGGCTGGTGCTGTAAAGCGTGGTAATCACTCCTGATACTCCCGGGATCTGTCTGATCTGTGAAAGCTTCACGGAATCAAACCCCGGTCCGTACCAGCGTAGTGTCATCTTCATCATGTAACCTCCTGATAATCATCGGAAACGTTGATTCAGGATTTAAACAGATCAGGATTCTGCCGGCGCATGTCTGCGATATCCTGGGTGATGTAGCCCAGATGTTTTCTCAGCAGTTCCCTGTATTCTTCTTTCTTCCCTTCCTCAACATAGCGGATCAGCTGCTCATGTGTGGTAACGGTACGATCCTTATAGTAACTGTCCAGATCGATCAGCAAACGGATCCGGTTGTAATGTGTCATAGTGTTGGCGATCAGTTCTGCCGCCAGGCCCTGTCCGGCGATGTAATACGTCATGGAATGAAATTCGTTGTCACAGCGAAGGTATTCGTATGCAAGATCGTGGTTTTTGGGCATTTCTGCGATCTCTTCCATCTTTCTGCAGAAAGAGCGCATCTTCAGGATGTCCGATTTTTTGACACTTTCAAACAGATCATCCACCATGCCGAGTTCCAGCGTCTTACGGATGAACCATTCCTGCTTGGCCCTGTCCACATCGATCTTTGAGATGACGGATTTGGACTGCGGAAAAATATCCACCAGCCCTTCCGTTTCCAGCTTGACCAGCGCCTCTCTGGCGGGTGTTCGACTGACGTGATACCGGTCCGCGATCTTTGCGGCCGATACCGGCTCACCCGGTTTTAAGGCAAAGGTCATGATGTCCTTTTTCATGTATTCATATGTCAGCTGGTTTAATGAACTGTTCATCCCGGTAAACCTCCCGATGTCTTTTTCAGATAAAATCCTCACGCATCGGTGTGAAAATATCCAACAACTTTACTTCGCTCAAGCATTCGATCCCATGCTTTACATTCGGTGCAACCAGATAAGAATCTCCGGTATTCAGGACCACATCCTCGCAGCCCTCTTCTTTATAGAGCAGAGAGCCTTCGATGATATAACCGATCTGCTCATGCGGATGGGAATGCATGGCACCGACGGCGCCTTTGTCAAAATGCAGTTCCACGTTCATCAGATTCGGACTGTATGCAAGCACCTTGCGATGCGTTCCGCCTCCAAGATCCCTGCTTTCCCTGTCCTGATTTCTTACATACATGGCAGATCCTCCTTTTTCGGAATTCAAATGCACCTCAACTGATCATATGGCTTAAACATATGTCTGTTATCCGACTTTTTAACATGTTACTTTCGACTGACATGTTAATGATAACATGATATGTCACCCTTATGCAAGATGTTTCTTCGTGATTTTTGGTTTTAATCTTCTTTTAAAATAATGAGCCTGCGCCGCTTCTTGTCCGCATACAGCAGCACATCCGCTTCCGTGAACAGCTCACGCAGCTTCATATTTTCATTCGCCTTGAATTTTAAGCATCCGGCGGAAACCCCAAAATAATAGGGCAGATCGGATGTCTGGTTGAAATGCTCGCAGTATCTGTGGATCGATTCCGTGCATTCGGCCGCATCAAAATCATCGTCCACGGGGAAGATCGCCGAGAATTCATCTCCGCCCGTCCGGCCGATCACGGGATCATATTTGCCAAGGACCTCCTGCAGCGCTTCTGCGGTCAGCGTGATCGCATGGTCTCCCTGCGCATGTCCGCAGGCGTCGTTGATCTGCTTGAGATGGTCCAGATCCGCCATGAGCACCGCGACGGATTTCCCGTTGTAGCGGCGAAGCACTTCTCTTTCCTGCTGCAGAAAGCCGTTACGGTTGAACACACCCGTCAGCGCATCATGATAGGCGGCAAAATCCAGTTTCTTATTCTTATCCTCGAGCTCCGCCCTCGCTTCGGCCTCGGCCTTCAGAAGGTCGATAAACCGCAGGCCCTGCCCGATCTCAAGCGCCAGCATGTAGTAGTGCTCGATCTCTTCGTAACTGATCTCCAGTTCCAGAACCCCGTACTGATATTCCTCAAAGAACAGCAGAAATACGGCGCTGCATCCTTCGGAAAAATCACCCGCATCGGGATGATCCAGAAGGAGCTCCGGCATTTCCGGATCCTGATAGGTGATGCTCTTTCCGTCTTTACATTGTGCTGCCACATAGATCTTTTGCGGCAGTTCGAAGATGTCCTCGCGCTTCAAGATGCGGCTCGGCTTTGTGAGCAGCATACGGCCGCTCTTCAGCTGATCGATCTGCATCATGGATGCGATCATGGCATTGTAGGAGATCGGATCGCGCGCATTCAGCATGGCACGGTTCATGGCCGCGCCGCTTAAGATCCGCTGACGCATGTTCCTCAGCTTCACAAAGCTGCTGACGAGTTTCTCCCGTCCTTCTTCCGCTTCTTCCGTGTTTTCCGCTTTCCTGCACTCTTTACAGCCGCAGGAAGCGCGGATCACCATTTTGGGCTTGTAGACAACAGACTCGGGCATCTTTCCTTCGATCATCTGCATGCCGAGTTTCACAACCTGTTCCGCCATTTCGTGGTAGTCCTGTCTGACCGTCGTCAGCGGCGGATCCATATAAGCAGCCACACTGATATCGTCAAATCCGGTCACGAGCAGATCTTTTCCGATCGTCAGACCGTGTTTTTTGGCCACGCGGTATATGGCAAACGCCATCTCATCATTGGCCGATACGATCGCCTCGGGATAGTCGGGACCGGCAAAGAGCTCTTCCACCGCCTCATCGACATTTTCCCCGTAATTCCCCTGCGCCATGAACCTTTCTTCCACGGGAAGTCCGTATTGTTCCATGGTCTCGCAGAACGCTTTTTTACGCTCGATCGCGCTGATGTTTTCCTTCGGGCCGGAAAGAAATGCAATTCTTTTACAGCCATGCACGGTGATCAGATGCTCCGTACACTGCCTGATCCCGCCGGCATTGTCCAGGACCTGGCTTCTGCTGTAGGCGTTATCCCTTTGATTTTCCAGAAAGATCGTCTTCACTTTCGGAAGCATGGACAGGACGCGTTCGGCTTCCTCCCTGCTTCTGCTGATCGTAAGCGTTCCGCCGGAAATGATCAGAAGATCAAATTCTTCATACCGGCTGTAGGCGGACAGGCAGGAAAACTGGTAATCGTATTTGCTGGCATCCGTCATGACTTCGTTCATATAAAAATGGTTTTCCGTTCCGAGGAAGAATTTTGCGGATACGCCCATTTCCTCAAAACAGTCCCATAACTCCCTGACCAGTTGCTGCGTCCGGTCTGCAAGATAATTCCAGAACATGCAGCCGACGCGGATCTGTTTTTTACCCATACAAGTAAACCCTCTGCAAAAATCCTCTTTACTAACATGTTACTTACTGTTATAATACTAACAAATGTGACAGAAAAAATCAATATAGCCATCTTAGCCGGTGCATCGTATAAACAGATGGAAAAGGAAACGAAGCAGAAGCACCGAGAACCCAATAAAGGAGATGAAGCAAATGAATAAAAACCTGAATGAACTGAATCCCGAAGAACTCGAACAGGTCGCCGGAGGGTTTGTGGTTGGCGATCAGGCGCAGAACAAGTACGGCGTCATCAAACAGGACGGCACCCTGCTTGCACCCGCTCCTTCTCTGGAAAAAGCGGTTGAGTACGCAAAAGCCTACAACCTGAGCACCACCGTATTAACACCGGAAGAATACAAGAAACGTTTTGCCCGCGATATGCAGTGGTAAGTTTAAAAGGTCTTCTGTGATCAACGATCGTCAGAAGGCCTTTCTTTTCTTCTTTTTCCAGATGATCAGAACTGCCGCAAACGACAGAAGCTGCGCGATCATCACGCGGACGATCATCATGTCATCGATCCCCTCTTCCGTGATCACATGCAGCAGATTCGTCGCGATGCAGTTATTGAAAAAGTGATCCGCCATTCCCGCATAAAGACTGCCGGTCATGCGGTATAACAGCTCCCATTTAATACCCATCATTCCTGCCAGAATGATATAACCGATACCGAGTCCTGCAAAAGATGCAAACCCGATATCTCCGTCGATCAGGTTGTGAAGTGGCGTTACGATATGCCAGATCCCAAACAGCAACGCCTGAAAAAACATCGCATACCGAAACGGATGATCTGTCAGGGTGATCTGATAAAACAGTCCCCGGAAGGTCCCTTCTTCCATGACCACGTTGATGATGTTAAAGAACACGCACATCAGGATGAAACCGATGCCGGTATGAACCGCCGACTCGCCCGTTAAGGAAAATCCCGTGGTAAAAATCCCCAGCCGGATGCCGTGTCCCTGCGTTTTCAGAAGGATCAGTTCCGCACCGTAGGAAATAAAAAAAGATACCGCAGCAAGCAAAAAGCCGGTACCGATATTCTTAAAGAATCCGGTTCCTGTAAACCCGACCTTACTCCATTTCCACCCGAGGATCCGCAAAATCACAAAAATCACAAGGATCCCGAAGATCTTGTTGATGCAGTTTTCTCCCAAAACGGTTTCGTCCGTCTTGATCACGATGGCCTCGATCCCGTGAACCAGGATCAGCACCGCAAAGATCACACAGCATGACAGGACCGTATGCTTTCTGATCGCCTCACTCATGGTCTGCTTCCTTTTATATGGGTTGATATTACACTTATCATCATTATTCTAATCGGATTCATGTATATATTCAACCTGCGCATAATATGATCACTGATCACAATCGAGTAGGAGGAATTTCTCATGAATGAGAAATTCCGTCCTCTCACACCACCGTGCGTACCGTTCGGTACACGGCGGTTCAATCAACTTAACAAGT
>CACZBD010000019.1 GCA_902779305.1 uncultured Lachnospiraceae bacterium
TATCATTTGAGATGGTGGTATAAAACACAATACGATCACTGAATGACAGGTTGTTGTATGAAGTTATGACATCTTTCAGTTCTGACATATGTGAGGCCTACAAGAGAACAACTGTTCGATGCTTTGATTATATCGAACACTTGTTCTCTTGTCAACCACGAAAACGAAAATAGCCAACTTTTTTATTCCTGGATCCGTTTCATGATGATGCAGTTTCCGTTGGGAACCTTGATCATCGGACCGTTCATGACGATCACATTGTCCGTAAGGTTTAAGTCAAAGAAAGACATGGTGCCGGACTCGTGGTTTAAGCTGATGATATGTTTTGTATCCGGGAAAACGGCGATATCCTTGGGAAAATCACCGCTGACCGGAAGAATGAACAGTTTCTCCAAAAGGCCTGTTTTGGCATCGATCTTAAATGCGCCGATCGAGTTGTCCCCGGCGTTGGTGCAGAACAGATATTTAAAATCAATGGAAAATTTCAGAGCAAATGCAGCCGTGTCCGATGTATGGTAATCGTTCGCGGTCGTGATCTGCTGGATCTTCGTGAATTCCGGATAGTCATTCACTTCTTTATATTCATAGACTTCGATATTATGATGCAGCTGGTTGATCACATAGGCATATTTACCGTCGCCTCTGAACTTGATCAGCCTGGGGGCGCTGCCCTGCTCGCATCTGACGATATCTGCCAGCTTGAGTTTTCCGGTGTTATGGTCAAGTCTGTAGATCTTGATATGGTCGATCCCCATATCCGCGGCGCAAAGATACTTGTTGTCTCTTGTCATTTTTACGCAGCTGACATGCGGCGTGAATGTCCTCTCCGTCACTTCTCCGACGCCCTGGTGAAAGATCTCGTCGCAGATCTCGCCGACCGTTCCGTCCTCACGAAGCCGTAAGACCGTGATCTTTCCGTCATGATATCCTGCCACAAACAGGAACGTATCCGTATAATCCGTGGACAGATAGCAGCCTCTCATGCCGTTGATCGGCGCGGAGCCGATGGACTCAAGGCCTCCGTCGGGCAGGACTTTGAATGCTTCCACACCCATGTCTGTAATGGAATACACAAATTTCTGGTTATGGGCGATCGTTACATAGGAAGAATTCGTGATCGTGACCTGATCGCGTTCCGTCAGTCTTCCGGACTTGATATCCACATCATAGATCCGGATCCCTTTGTTATTCCCTTTGGTATAAGTGGAAACATACGCCACATACTTCTCTGCCATCTCGTAATCTCCTGCCTCGCATCCTAATTTTCTTTCCGAATCCGGAAGATCAAACGCCGTTTTTTACCTGCGGATCTCCCACTCACCGATTATATCATAATTTCATTGACTTTTATATAGATGCGTGTATAATTCTATTTGCCGTTTGTTTAGAAATAGTAAACTTTTTGTTTATCATTTCTTTTTTTCTGACTCGGGTGACGGATATGGAAATCGGAAACAAGATCAAGGAATTACGCATACAGAAAGGACTGACGCAGGAAGAACTGGCCGACAGGGCGGAATTGTCAAAAGGATTCATCTCCCAGATCGAACGGGACCTGACATCCCCGAGCATCGCCACCCTGACGGATATCCTTCAGGTGCTCGGTTCGGATCTGAGTTCGTTCTTTTCAGAAGAAGGCGAAGAACAGATCGTCTTCAAAGATCAGGACTATTTTGAAAAGATCGATACGGACCTTTCAAGCAAGATCGAATGGATCATCCCGAATGCGCAGAAAAACGCCATGGAGCCGATCCGGCTGACCTTAGCCCCCGGAGGTTCCACCTATCCGGATATTCCGCATGAAGGCGAAGAATTCGGTTATGTTCTTTCCGGCGCGATCAGGATCCATATCGGAAAGCGCGTTTATAAAGCCAAAAAAGGGGAATCTTTCTATTTTGTCCCGCGGGCAAGCCATTATATCAGTGCAGACAGCAAAACGGGCGCGACACTCATCTGGGTAAGCACGCCGCCAAGCTTCTGAAATGTTCCTTCCTACTTTAAACATACATCGGGTGAATCACATGGCAAAAGACAAACAACTGATCAAACTGGACCACATCTCCAAGTCATTCGGAAACCAGCTCGTTCTGGATGATCTGGATCTCTATATCCGTGAAAATGAATTTATCACGCTTTTGGGACCAAGCGGCTGCGGAAAAACGACCACATTAAGGATCCTTGGCGGATTCGAAACGCCGGATAAAGGAACCGTGTATTTTGACGGGCAGGACATTACCCATCTTCCGCCGAACAAAAGGCCCTTAAACACGGTCTTTCAGAAATATGCATTGTTCACGCATATGACGATCGCGGAAAACATCGCTTTCGGCTTAAAGATCAAGAACAAGCCGAAAACCTATATTCAGGATAAGATCAAATATGCCCTGAAGCTGGTAAATCTGGACGGTTTTGAAAACCGTATGCCGGATTCTCTTTCAGGCGGCCAGCAGCAGCGGATCGCGATCGCGAGAGCTATCGTCAACGAGCCGAAGGTCCTGTTGTTGGATGAGCCTCTGGGGGCGCTCGACTTAAAACTCAGACAGGACATGCAGTATGAGCTGATCCGCCTGAAGAACGAGCTCGGCATTACTTTCTTATATGTCACGCACGATCAGGAAGAAGCCCTGACCATGTCGGATACGATCGTGGTCATGAACCAGGGCTATATCCAGCAGATCGGCACGCCGGAAAAGATCTACAACGAGCCGGAAAATGCCTTTGTGGCCGACTTTATCGGCGACAGTAACATCATCTCCGCAACCATGATCGAAGATTATCTTGTGGAGATCCTCGGTGCAAGGTTTGTCAGCACCGATGCGGGCTTTGGCAAAAACAAACCGGTCGATGTCGTGATCCGCCCGGAAGATGTGGAACTGGTAAAACCTGAGGAAGGGATCATTCAGGGAACAGTAACGCATGTTATCTTTAAAGGCGTTCACTATGAAATGGAAGTCATGGCAAACGGTCATGAATGGCTGGTGCAATCCACATCCATGTTCCCGGTCGGAACTCCCGTCGGGATCAAAGTGGATCCGTACAATATCCAGACCATGCACAAGCCGGAATCCGAAGATGAGGAGGCGATCGGCGTTGAAGAATAAAAAGAATCTTCTGGCCTTTCCATACCTGCTCTGGTCGGCCGGTTTCATCATCATCCCGCTCTGCATGATCTTCTTTTACGGCTTTACGGATAAGACAAACCGGTTTACTTTTGCAAATGTGGTCTCGATCGTAGAAGGCGAAAATCTGAAAGCGCTCGGCATATCCATCCTGTTGGCACTGATCGCCACATTGATCTGCGTCCTGCTCTCCTACCCGTTAGCCTATATCCTCTCGGGGTCCGGCATGAAGCAGTCCGGTTTTATGATCTTTGTGTTCATCCTGCCGATGTGGATGAATTTCCTGCTCCGCACCCTTGCCTGGCAGACGCTTCTGGAAAAGAACGGCGTGATCAACATGATCCTGCACTTTCTGCATCTGCCGGTACTGAACATCATCAATACGCCGTATGCCATTGTGCTCGGCATGGTCTATAACTTCCTGCCGTTTATGATCCTTCCGCTCTATAATGCGCTATCCAAGATCGATCCGAGCGTGATCGAAGCAGCGAGGGATCTTGGCGCCAACAGTTTTCAGACCTTTGTGAACGTGATCTTCCCTTTGAGCATTCCGGGACTGATCAGCGGGATTACCATGGTTTCCGTGCCCGCGCTGACCACCTTCGTGATCTCGGATATGTTAGGCGGCGGGAAGATCCTGCTGATCGGCAACGTGATCGAGCAGGAATTCAAGCAGGCCAACAACTGGCACGTCGGCAGCGGTCTGTCGATCGTCCTGATGCTGTTCATCCTGCTCGCGATGGGTCTGACCGCGAAATACGATAAGGAAGGAGGCAGTTACTTCTGATATGAAAGCTACGCTGAAAAAACTGTATGTCCTCCTGATCTTATTACTCTTATATGCACCAATAATAACACTTGTTGTTCTTAGTTTCAATGCTTCCAAGACCAGAGCGAAATGGGGCGGCTTTACGATGAAATGGTATGCATCCCTGTTTCGGAATGAGCAGGTCATGAACGCGCTCTACACTACACTGCTCTTAGCGCTCCTCTCCGCACTGATCGCAACGCTGATCGGCACGGCTGCCGCCATCGCCATGAACAGCATGCAGGCAAAGATCAAAATGTACTTTACCGCCGTCACGAACATCCCGATGCTGAATGCGGATATCGTAACAGGCATTTCGCTGATGCTTCTGTTTCTGGCCATTGATGCGACATTCGGGTTTCCCACGGTGCTGCTGGCACACATCACGTTTAACATACCGTATGTTATTCTATCTGTGCTGCCGAAGATGAAGCAGACCAACCGCAGTGTTTACGAGGCCGCTCTGGATCTCGGCGCCACGCCCGCGTACGCATTTTTCAAAGTGGTCTTCCCGGACATTTTGCCGGGTGTCATCGCCGGCTTCTTCCTGTCCTTTACGATGTCGCTGGATGACTTTATCATCACACACTTTGCCAAAGGACCGGGGCTGGACACCCTGTCCACCAAGATCTATACGGAAGTCAAGAAAGGGATCAAACCGGAAATGTATGCTCTGTCCACACTGATGTTTCTGACCGTGCTGATCCTGATCATTCTGGTGAATTATATTCCAAACATTCAAAAGGAAAAGAATCTAAAGGAGAACACGCGTTATGAAAAAGGCATGGTTCACTAAATCCCTCCTCATTTTGGCAGTGCTTGGCATCCTTCCTCTCATCGGATGCGGCAGCGCAAAAAGCGGTGAGGAAGTGATCGTTTACAACTGGGGAGAATACATCGACCCGGATGTGCTGACTTCATTTGAAGAAGAAACGGGGATCAAAGTGGTTTATGACGAATTTGAGACCAATGAGATCATGTACCCGAAGGTAGAGTCCGGCGCTTCCGCCTATGATGTGATCTGCCCTTCCGATTACATGATCAAAAAGATGATCGAACATGATCTTCTGCAGGAGATCCATTTGGAAAACATCCCGAATGTTACCAATATCGACCCGCAGTATATGAACGAATCCAGACAGTTCGATCCCGAGAACAAGTATTCCGTTCCCTACTGCTGGGGGACCGTCGGGATCTTATACAACAAGACCATGGTGGATGAGCAGATCGACAGCTGGAGCGTCCTCTGGGATGAACAGTATGCGGATAACATCCTGATGCAGGATTCCGTCCGTGATGCATTTATGGTTCCGCTGAAATTAAAGGGACATTCCTTAAACTCCACCGATAAAGCCGAACTGGAAGAGGCACGGGACCTTCTGATCGAGCAGAAGCCGCTGGTGCAGGCTTATGTGGTCGATCAAGTCCGTGATAAGATGATCGGAAATGAAGCAGCCATCGGCGTCATCTATTCCGGTGAAGCCATTTACACGCAGCGTGAAAATCCGGACCTTGAATATGTGATCCCCAAGGAAGGCTCCAATATCTGGATCGATTCCTGGGTGATCCCGAAAAACGCGCCGAATGTTGCAAATGCCGAAAAATTCATTGACTATATGTGCCGCCCCGATATCGCGCTGAAAAACTTTGAATACATCACCTATTCGACACCGAACAAAGCTGCAAGGGAACTGATCGAGGATGCGGACATCAAAGACTCTCCGATCGCATTTCCGGATCTTTCAAAGTGTCCGGACCTTGAAGCCTATCTTTACCTCGGTGAGGATGCGGATGCGATGTACAACGAACTATGGAAAGAGGTCAAATCAAACTGATCTGACCTCCTGCATATCCAAACGTATATAGTTGTTTAAACTCCGGGATCTTAATCCGATCCTATCTGATCTTTTCGGGAAAGCCGACTTTCTTTTGCACCTTGCGCAGTGTCTTGGTCGCAAAGTAGTTGGCTTTCTCTGCGTTTTCCTTAATGATCGAATCAATGAAGGTTTTATCTTTCTCCAGTTCGTAGAATCTCTCCTGAACAGGCTTCAGAACGGATACGACAGCCTCACCGACTGCGCTCTTAAAGTCTCCGTACCCTTTCCCGTCAAATTCCTTCTCCACTTCTGCAGGTGTCTTTCCGGTGCAGGCGCTGTAAATATCGATCAGATTCCGGATACCCGGCTGTTCTTCCGTATAACGGATGGTCGCAAGCGAATCCGTCACGGCGCGTTTGAACTTGCGCATGATCGTATCGGGATCATCCATCAGATAAACGCTGGCATTCGGATTCTCGTCCGATTTGCTCATCTTCTTTACCGGATCCTGCAGGCTCATGATCTTGGCGCCGACCTTGCCGATATAAGGCTCCGGGATCGTGAACACATCCCCGTAGATCGCATTGAAACGCTGCGCGATATCTCTTGTGATCTCTAGGTGCTGCATCTGGTCGATCCCGACCGGTACCACATCCGTCTGATATAGTAAAATATCCGCAGCCATCAGAACAGGATAGGTGAACAAGCCTGCATTGATGTTGTCTGCATGTTTTGCCGATTTATCCTTGAACTGCGTCATGCGGTTCAGTTCTCCCATATAGGTAAAGCAGTTTAAGATCCAGGACAGCTCCGCATGTCCGCTGACATGGGACTGATAATAAATGCAGTTCTTCTTCGGATCAAGCCCTGCGGCAATGTAGAGCGTCAGCAAAGCCCTGGCTCTCTTCCGAAGTTCCGCCGGGTCCTGTCTGACGGTGATCGAGTGCAGATCCACCACGGAATAAAAGCACTCGTACTCTTCACTTAATGCCACCCAGTTCTTCAGTGCTCCGAGATAATTGCCGATGGTCAGCGTTCCTGTTGCCTGCATCCCGGAAAACAATACTTTTTTGTTGTCGATCATGATCTTACCTTCTTTATTTTTCTATATTTTTCTTTATATATCTTGATTCAAGCCCGCTGTCTGCACGGGCGCATGGTCACATGGCTGCTCACAGGCCGTTGTCAGCCCATGAGCACGACCAGACTGCGTCCTCTGATCGTGAAGCTCTCTTTGTACTCTTCCTGCGCCTGTCCCATGGGATCGATCACACACTTCCAGGTTCTGCCTTTCGGAAGCGCAGGCAGTCCGAAGGTCTTGTCCTCCCAGTGCATGTTAAAAGCCAGATAAAGTGTCGCATCTTCCTTTTTCTCGGAAGTCCTCGCATATTTCCCGCAAAGCAGCATACCGATATGCCGCACATTTTCCTGGAACTGCGGATACCATGCCTGTTCTCCGTGATAGGACAGATCCGGATAGGAGCATGCCCTGTAATCCATCAGACGAAGCGGCTCCCGCATATGCAGGATCGTATGTTCCTTCCGGAATGCGATCATTTCTTTCGTAAAATTGAAGACTGCTTTTCCGGTCCGGTCACTTTTCCAGTTCAGCCATGAGATCTCGTTGTCCTGACAGTACGGGTTGTTGTTTCCGAGCCTAGTCTGTCCCCACTCGTCTCCTGCCACGATCATCGGCGTACCCTGCGCCAGAAACAGCATCGCCACGGCATTGCACATCTGGTTTCTGCGAAGCTTCATGACCGCCTGTTTTCTGGAGGGACCTTCCTCGCCGCAGTTCCAGCTGAAATTATTGTTCGTTCCGTCCCGGTTCATTTCCTGATTGTCATCATTGTGTTTAAAATCATAAGACACCAGGTCTCTTAACGAAAATTCGTTAAAACTGGAAATATAGTTCAGCGCCCTGAACGGCTTCGGATAATTCCGCATCTGGTAGGCAAAGGATTGCAGCGTGTCCGCATCGCTCTTAAGATAACGCCTGATATCTTTGATGAAACCGGTATTCGTAACGGAAACATTCCGGTTGACGATCTTTTCGGAATCAGGGATCATTTCCGTCTGCTCGAAGTAGAGTTTGGCATCGGTCAGAAGCGGATGCGTCATCAGAAACGCCGCAGGGATGTTTTCCCCGAGCAGCCAGAACCCGTCCACATGATAGGCCTGATGCCAATAAGCCAGACACTCCGCGATCATCAGCGCATTCGTTTCCTTCGGGAAGAAAAACATCATCACGGCTTCCATGCCTTTTTTGTGCAGTTTCCGGACAAGATCCGCAAACTCCTCTTCCGGATTATCATAGGAATAGGCTGCTTTCGGCATAAAATAACGGTTGTTGTTCGTAAATCCCCAGTAATTCAGCTTTCCTGTTTTGGGGTCAAGTTCATCAAATTCATATGCCGGCATCAGGATCAGCTGGTTGACGCCAAGGCCCTGCAGATATTTGATCTTTTCCGTGATCCCGGAAAACGTCCCGGGATATTTCACCTTGGAAGAAGCATGTTTTGTAAAGCCTCTGACATGCAGAAGATACGCGATCACATCCTGTTGCGGGATCGCCGGATACCGATCATCCTCCATGTTCACAACGGAGGTCCTGAAATACAGGTTCTCCGGGCTTTCCTCTTTGGTATTCCATTCCCGGAACGGATACATGCCTCTTTCGTATCCGTCAGACACAAAACACTCATCGGCCTCAAACCGGTATAATTTATCCCGCATGTCCACACCGGCCACCGATACGGAATACACCTGCCCGCTGATGTGATAAGGCAGCATGTCGATCCGGCGGATCTCGTTCTGGTCTTTATCATAAATATGCAGAAACAGGGAAGACCTGCAGTCACTTACACAGGTAAACTGCCAGCCGTTTGCTGTTTGCTCTTCGAATACCGGATTTCCTTGTTGTCTGTTCATGGGGGATTCCTTTTTCATATTAAGCAATGTCATCTGTTGCAATGACATGCCGGGTCATTGACTCACTTTTTGTATTGTAACACATCGCATAAAACACGGCAAACCTTTCGGATGCAATACTTTACGAGTACGCCCCGATGTGTTACATTAAATGTTGGAAACCTTTCAATCCCAAGGAGGACGAATATGGCTGATATTGAGAACAACGAAGAAGAATTCCTCGATGAGGACATGAGTGTGGATATCATTTTGGAAGACGGAACAACGGTCAACTGCAGTATCCTCACGATCTTAACCGTAAATGAGAAGGACTATATCGTCCTGCTTCCCACCAATGATGACGGGGAAAGCGAAGACGGTGAAGTCTGGTTCTACCGCTATGAAGAAGATGAAAACGATGTAAACGCAGAACCTGTTTTAACCTATATCGATGATGACGAAGAGTACGAAGCCGTTGAGGATGCTTTTGACGAATTCCTCGACAGCGATCTCTTTGATGAAATGGAAGAATGATAGGGAACGTCGGTTTACTGATCGGTCAGTATAACGAGAATGAAACGCTTGATAAAGCCCGGACTCATATTGAAGAGCTCGGGCTTTCCTGTTTTACGTCCTCTCATATTCTGAGCAGTTCAGAGGATGGCCGGAGCCTCTTAAAAGAACACACCTTTGTCTTTACGGATGACAGGACGGTGGCAGATCTGGCCGCAAGCCTTGGCATCGGCTTTGCCGTCTATCTGAATGATAAGAGCCGGAGCGCTTCTTTTCCGGAAGCCTTATATTCCGTGGATGAGATCAGTTCTCTCCCGCTCCTTCAGATCGACCGGATGCTCCTTCGCCACCTGAAACTCCCCTGGCAGATCCTTGAAACGAAGCGCTGTATCATCCGCGAGATCATGGTTGATGATGTCGATACGCTTTATAATATCTATGGCGAAGATCCAGCAGCCTTCCAATATGCGGGGGAACTGTACGAAGATCCCGAAGAAGAAAAACAGTATACCAAAGATTATATCGATCACCAGTACCGCTTCTGTGAATACGGGATCTGGATCGTGACCGACAAAGCCACCGGTAAGATCATCGGCCGCGCCGGTCTTGACAGGCGGGAAGGCTACGAGTATGCGGAACTGGGTTTTGTCTTTGCCATCTCCTACAGGCACAAAGGGTACGCATATGAAGTCTGCTCCGCTATCATATCCTATGCAAAAGAACAGCTTGGCATGAGCGCTCTGAACGCGTTCACGATCCGTCAGAATCATGACAGCGTCAGACTCCTGAAACGCCTCGGATTTCATTTCGAGGATACCGCTGTCCTGTTTGGCAAAGAACACGACCGTTATTTTATTGAACTATCTCATCGATGAACGGGCTGATCCGTTTTCCGATCTCCCTGTTTCCCCTTGCAAACAGATACAGCCTGTTAACGGCCCGTGTCATGGCCACATATAAAAGCCTTCGTTCCTCTTCTCTTTCCTCAAGATCCATCGCCTTTTTATGCGGTAAGATCCCGTCCTGCAGCCCGATCACAAAGACCGTGTCATATTCGAGTCCTTTGGAGGCATGGATCGTCTGCAGGATGATGCCGCTTTCTGTTTCCGTTGTCCCACTGTTTTCCTGTTCCGAACGGATCCCTTTTAAAAACGCATCCACCGTCCGGTAATTTCTGCTCAACTCCGACAGTTTCAAAAGGACGGTATTGTCTTCATATTCCTTCCCAAATCCGATCTTTTTCCAAATATAATGAAGGGCCGCAAAAGGCGGCAGGTCATGCATTCTCTCAAGATCCGAAAACAGCTCTGCAAGTGTCTTCTGCCTGCCGGGATCATCCGCATAATATGCCAATGTCTCTTCTTTCGTAACGGTTTCTTTTGCTATGCACTCCCGCACCAGATCCCGTTCCGGATGATTTAGGATCTCATAGAAGTATGGTCTTAGAAAGCGGTATTGCGACAGTTCCAGATATGCAAAGATCTTTTTTACGATATCCGTCTCCAAAAAACCTTCCTTCTTACGTCCACACGGAATCTCTGCCTTCTTCAGACACTCTTCCAGAGCAGCCGCAACCGTTTTTGTCCTGTAAAGGATTGCGATATCCGCTGGATGCAGGCCCCCATCCAGCAGTTCGCGGACTTTTGCCGCAACCAGCATGGCTTCTTCTGCCGCATTCTTTACCTCCAGGATCTCCACCGTCCCGTGTTCCCGAAACGAAGACGGCAGCTGCTTGGGTTTGGGGATCCTAAGGCTGTTTTTTCTGATCAGCCTGTCCGCATGATCGATCACTTCCGGGCTGCACCGGTAATTCCTGATCAGATGCACCGTTTCCGCCTGCGGGTGATCGCATGTAAACTGTCTGACAATGCCGCTGTTTGCGCCGCGGAATCCGTAGATCGACTGGTCATCATCCCCGACCAGGAACAGATTGTGGTGTTTGGCGCTTAAAAGCAGCAAAAGTTCATACTGAGGATCGTTACAGTCCTGAAATTCGTCCACAAGGATGTGCAGGAACCTGTCCTGCAGCTTTGCCAGCACCTCCCGGTCCTTTTGGAACAGCAGGACGCAGTTTATGATCATATCGTCAAAATCGATCAGGCCCGCGTTTTCAAGCCTCCTGCCGTATTCTTTAAGGATTTGCTCAAATTCCGCTTCCTCTTCCGGTATGTGTGACGGCATTTTCCCCGTATTTTTATATCTTCCGATCTCTTCAAGTCTTGCAAAGCACCAGGCCCTGTCGATCTCTTCATCGTTCTTCAGTTTTCTTCCGATATCACTGAGGATCCTGATCTGCTCTTTTTCACTGATCAGGCTGATCTCTTTCGAATTGTATCGCCGCAATACATTATAGAAGATAGAATGAAACGTCCCGAACGTAACGGAATCATTGCTCTTCAGTCTTTTCTGCATGGACAAAGCGGCCTTTTTGGAAAAGGTCAGCGCCATGATCCTTGCAGGATCGATCCTTTGCTCCCTGATGAGAAAACGGATATGTTCTGTCAGGACCGCGGTTTTGCCGCTGCCGGGTCCTGCCAGAACCAGAAGGGGACCGTCTTTGTGGCGGACGGCCCTGATCTGTTCCTTATTCAGATGTACCATAGAATTTCCTTACATTTGACCGGATCTATAGGTGAAGATCCGAAGACTCGTCTGATCGTGATCGATGAGGTTTCTGTGAAACTGCATCAACAATGACTATAAAATCTGATTTGCTTTTTAAGCGGACAGCTTGCCGATCGCTGATCTGATCCTGCTGATGCTCTCCTCTTTTCCGAGGATCTCCATCAGTTCCGTTGCACCGCCGGGCGTTGTCTGCTTCCCGGAAAGCGCCGTACGGATCGGCCAGAGAACATAGCCGTTCTTGTATCCTTTTTCCTGCGCATAGGAAGAGATCATCGCATAGAGCGCATCATTGCTGTAATCTTCCTGGTTCTCCAGGATCGGCAGGAGTTCCTGCAATACCGCAAGGCTGGAGCTGACATCCGTTTTCATTTTCTTATGGCAGTACATTTCGCTGTCATATTCGGGTACGGCTTCAAAGAAATCGATGTGCTCCTTGATATCCGACAGGACTTCGATCCTGCTCTGTACCATTTTCGCGATCTTTTTCAGGTCAAGATCCTTTGTGATCACGCTTTTGATCACGGGCTCAGCCATTTCATAAAAGCGGTCCGGATCCATGGCCTTGAAATACTCGCCGTTCATCCATTTTAACTTGGTAAAATCAAACACTGCGGGAGATTTGCTCATATGATGATAATCAAACTTCTTGATCAGTTCGGCAAGGGACATGATCTCCTCGTTATCTTCCGGACTCCAGCCGAGAAGCGCGACAAAATTCACCACCGCTTCCGATAAAAAGCCCTGTTCGATCAGATCTTCATAGGACGAATGTCCGCTTCGTTTGGACAGTTTCTTGTGTTCCTCGTCCGTGATCAGCGGGCAGTGCACATAGACCGGCACTTCCCATCCGAACGCCTCGTAGAGCCTGTTGTATTTCGGCGAAGAGGACAGGTACTCGTTGCCGCGCACCACATGCGTGATCCCCATGAGATGATCGTCCACGACATTTGCAAAGTTGTAGGTCGGATAGCCGTCCGATTTGATCAGGATCATATCATCGAGTTCGATATTGTCGACCGTGATATCGCCGTAGATCTCATCATGAAACGTCGTGGTCCCCTCCTGCGGGTTATTCTGTCGGATCACGAATGGTTTACCGGCCGCTAAGTTCGCCTCGATCTCTTCCTTGGGAAGATGCAGGCAATGCTTGTCATAAACGCTGATCTCCTTATCTCCCACTTTCTGTGTCAGGCTTTCCAGACGTTCCTTGTCGCAGAAACAGTAATAGGCCTTGCCCTCATCCACAAGCTGTTTGGCATATTTCATGTAGATCCCGGCAGCCTGTCTCTCACTTTGTACATAAGGGCCGACGCCGCCGTCCTTATCGGGTCCCTCATCATGAATAAGGCCCGTCTTCTGCAGGGTTCTGTAGATGATGTCAACAGCGCCTTCCACATATCTTTCCTGGTCCGTATCTTCGATCCTAAGCAGGAAATCGCCGCCTTCATGCTTGGCGATCAGATACGCATACAATGCGGTTCTTAAATTTCCGACGTGCATCCTGCCTGTCGGAGACGGAGCAAATCTGGTTCTGATCTTCATATCCTATCTCTTTCTCACTTTCCTGTTTTCATACCACGGCGCACGATCTTCCCCGGTCAAAAGAGCACTCTTTGACAGGGGTTTGCGCTAACTTCCATAATACGCAACCGTTTGCAAAAAATCAAGGGACAACCTTGACCGTATGCACTTAACAATGTTATAAATATCTATGTCAAATACCGCATCACAAAGGAGACCTCATGGCTGCTACAGACCTGTTACAGGATAAGATGCAGGTCGCTCCCCTGCAACTGATCGTTCACGAAAGCTGCAGGAAACTCGGCGACGAAGTAAACGCTTATCTTGTGGAATCCCGCAAACAACTCAATCACGAATATAAATCCACACCGGAATATCACGACTACGAACGCGACACCTATATGACAAGTTTCGTCTGTCCGCGTTTCGGGACCGGTGAAGGCAAGGCCGAGCTCAAAGAATCCGTTCGCGGCAAAGATGTCTATATCCTTGCCGATGTCGTCAATCATTCCCTGACATACAGGATCAATCAGTATGAAAATCGCATGTCCCCGGATGATATCTATTCCGATGTAAAGCGGATCATCGCCGCCATCGCCGGAAAAGCGCACCGGATCACCGTGATCCTGCCCTTTCTCTATGAGAGCAGGCAGCATAAGCGTTTTGGCAGGGAATCTTTAGACTGCGCCACGGCTCTCGTGGAACTGCACGGCATGGGCGTCGACAATATCGTAACTTTTGACGCGCACGACCCCAAAGTACAGAACGCAACGCCCCTTTACGGATTTGACAATTTCACGCCGCCCTATCAGTTCATTCAGGCACTGATCCATTACGAGAAGGACCTGATCATCGACAAGGATCATCTGATCGTGATCTCGCCCGATGAGGGCGCTTTGGACCGCGCGGTTTATTTTGCCGGCGTGCTCGGCGTCAATACCGGCATGTTCTATAAGCGCAGGGACTATTCCAAGGTCGTCAACGGCAAGAATCCCATTGTTGCGCATGAATTCTTAGGGGACGATATCGACGGCAAAGACGTGATCATCATCGACGACATGATCTCTTCCGGCGGCAGCATGATCGATACGGCCAAGCAGTTAAAGGAAATGAACGCAAAGCGGGTATTCATCTGCTGCACCTTCGGTCTGTTCACCGACGGGATCGCGGCCTTCGACAAAGCCTACGAAAACTGCTATTTTGACAAGATCATCGTTACCAACTTAAATTATCACGATCCCGAGATCAACAGCAGACCCTACTTCATCGAAGCCAATCTCAGCCGGTTCCTCGCCTCCATCATTGATTTCCTAAACCATGATGCTGCGCTCTCGGCCGTTCATACGCCGACCGATAAGATCCGCCAGATCCTCGATAAATACAATTCCAGAATGGATGAAACAGATTCATAGCATGTACGGAAATGCGTTTTGAAACCAGGTGAGTTCCTCACCCAGAATTGAGATGACATCAAAGCGAAAATCATGACCTTTCAGACCACCGTGACAGAGCCTGTAATGATCGGCAACTCTGCAGATGGTCTTTCTTTTTCTGAGATCCACAGCTTCATACGGCTGGCCGAAAGAAGCGCTTTTGCGGTATTTGACTTCCGCAAACACGATGGTGCCGGCTTCATCCCTTGCGATCAGATCGATCTCACCGATCCTGCACCGGTAATTCCTCTCAAGGATCACAAGACCCGCTTTTATCAGATGATCGGCGGCAAGTTCCTCGAATCTGCCGCCAAGTGCACGTTTATTCAATCACAATCCCTTACTGTCCCATCTTGGAACGGATCTTCTCCATCTGGTCGACAAAGACCAGGATCTCGGCAACGACTTCATAGAGCTCGGGCGGGATAAAATCCCCGATATCGAGCTTGGAAAGCGTATCCGCCAGTTTGTCATCCTGATGCACCGGAACCTCGGCATCCTGCGCAGCCTCGATGATCTTTTCCGCGATCTTGCCGCGTCCCGTGGCGATGATCTTAGGCGCGACCTCGTTCGGATCGTACTCTAAGGCGATGGCCTGTTTGACTTTCTTTTTCTCTTCTTCCGCCATATCAGGCCCTCACATCAAATGACTTTGTGCTGATCACGGGGGCAAAGGAGCCCTCTTCGTTTTCCTGTTTCATATATTCATCGATCACGCTGCTCTTCGGATCGTCCTTGACGCTGACCGTCGTGTTCATGTGATACCCTTTATTCGTCAGTCTCTCGTTCAGGATATGGATATTCGCCTCGATAAAATCAAGCGTCTTCTCGTCTTTCATATAAAAATGCGTGGATACTTTTTCCTGCTGCATGGCCACATAGACGTCCATCGGTCCGAGATGTTCCATGTCCAGATGCAGAAGCGCCGAGAAATTCCCGTCTTTTTCGGCAAGCTTCTTCTTGTTGGCATAAACGTAAAGATCCCCGTGCGCATTTTCCTCGCTCATTTTCAGCGGCAGTTGTACAAAAGCCATCATTTCGTTCAGATGATTCATGAACTGCACATTATCAAACAGATTCTGCGCGCTCTTTAATGCATTCTGCGAATTTGCGCTCTCATTCAGCATCTCCGTTGCTTTTGCGGAATGCTCCACGATCTTCTTGTAGAGTTCTTCCACTTTACCTTCTTTGGCCACGTCCTCCGGTGAAAGCTGCAGCCTGGAAGTCAGCCTGCCGGAAAGCGCATCCTTAAACAGTGGGTTATTCAGGGCTTCTTTCAGAATTTCCTTATCTTCAGCAGAAAAAGAAGACGGATCCAGTCTGTAAGCATGGATCAGCTGCGCGGTCAGTTTCACGATCTCCTGTCCCGCGGAATTTGTCTGGGAACCCTGTCCGGAATCCGATGCAACCTGTTGGTCTTCCAGTGCCAGTTCTTTGGAAGGTTCCGGCTTATCCACTTCGAGCGGCAGGAACTCTTTTTCCGATACCTGCACGCCCTCTTTGCCCACAAGTTCCGCGCCTTTTTCCGCATTGATCAGGGCGGACAGCTGCTCGACGGTCTCGGGAACGGGAAGCTGCGACTCCGGGATCCCTTCCTCTTCAAAAGCCATCTGCAGAACGTCTGACAGGGTCTGAAACGCAAGATCCTCCTTTCCCTCCGCGATCAGTTCCTGCGGGAGGGAGGCAAGGCCCTCATTCATCTCCCTGACATCATTTTCGATCTCATGTTCAAAGTTCTGATAATTCTCAAACTGGCGGATCGTCGCCTCATCGAGCGGCAGATTCAGTTTCTGCATCTGCACGATCGTCGCCGGGCTCACATCCGGGTGCGCGTTCAGATGTTCCACCATGTCAAGAAGCGCTTCTTTACTGACAGACATGCCTTCTTCCATCATATGTTCCACCATGGAAACGTTCCGGTCCGTCATGGGAAGCGACGCTTCGCTTAAGGCCGTGCCGACGGTGGAGGACCCTGAAAGATTGGTATAGAGCGGCCTGAGTTCGGTCTGCTGGCCGCTTAAGGAACGTACTTCAAAAGAAAGGATCTGCCCGACATTGATCGGCAGTTCACCGGTCAGCTGCGCGGACAGGGTCTGTTTGGAATCCAGCAGGAGTTTGATCTGGTCTCCGTCCAAAGAAGTCACACGTCCGGACAGGATCTGTCCCGTGGAAAGCGACAGTTCCTGCTTCAGCTGGCGCAGGCTCTCCTGTGACAGGATCTCCTGCGCAGACTGCACTTGATTCTGTTGTATTTCGCGGGTGGTGATCTCCAGACTCATTGAAATTCCCCGTATAAGCTAAGGCAAAAAGTTGCCGATAAAACTTCTTCTGTGGATCGGCGTCGGTCCCATCTTTTTGATCGCCTCGATGTGATCCGCGGATCCGTACCCCTTGTTGGATGCAAACCCGTATCCCGGATAGATCGCATCAAATTCCACCATCATCCTGTCCCTTGTAACTTTGGCAACGATGGATGCCGCAGCGATCGAAGCGCTTTTGGCATCGCCCTTGATGATGGGTACCTGTTTCATTTTAAGCTGCGGGATGGTCACCGCATCATTTAATAATATATCGGGTGAAACGGACAGTTTCGTAACCGCCTGACGCATGGCTTCATAGGTCGCCTGCAGGATATTGATCTCGTCGATGCGCTGATGATCCGCCATGCCGATCCCGACGGATACGGCCTCAGACATGATCTTATCGTAGAGTTCCTCCCTCTTTTTGGCGCTCAGTTGTTTGGAATCGTTGAGATACAGGATCTGATAGTCTTTCGGAAGGATCACGGCACCCGCGACAACAGGGCCCGCCAGAGGTCCCCTTCCGACCTCATCGATCCCGCAGATATAGGAATACGTTGCATATTCGTTCTCAAACGCATACATTTTCTGCGTTCTTGCAAGTTCCTTTTCGTAGTCGTCGATCTGCTTTTTTGCTTTCTTCAGAATGCTTACAACGCCGGCTCTTTCGTCTGATGCGTAAAGATCGATAAATGCGGGTACTTCCTCAAACGGTGTCTGTTCGTATTCTTTTTTGATCTCTACTATGGATTTCATTTCTTCTTCAAAACCCCGATCCTGTTAAACGGATAGATCCTCAAGGTCGCTCTTCCGATGATGTCTGCTTTCTTTACATTTCCGATCTCCTCCGACCTTGAATCGATGCTTTTGGGCCGGTTGTCTCCGATCACAAAATACTCATCCTCTGCAAGATGGATCTCCTGCGCGGCGCGTCCCGGATCTTCGATCTTCTCGGTCCCGGAAACGTCTTTGATCTGATTGCCGTTGATAAAGATCATGCCTTCCGTGATCTGCACCGTTTCTCCCGGCAGGCCGATCACACGTTTGATCAGTCCTTCCCGCTCATGCTCGCTGTTAAAACAGATGATCTCATAACGCTCCGGTTCCCGGATCCTGTATGTGATCTTGTCCATCAACAGCACGTCGCCCTCTTCCATGGTGTCCAGCATGGAAACGTTGTGGACGGTGATTCGCTGCATGACAAATGCGGATACCAGATAGGACAATGCCAGCACGATCAGTAAGAATACGCCAAGATCCACGATGGCTTTCAGGAGGCGGTATCCGAATGACTTTTTCTTCTTTTTACGGTCTTTTCTCTCACTCATATATTCCATTGCCCGGATGCTCCAGGCTGATCCTTCCGATCTTCCCTGATCTGAAATCATCGAGAATGATCCCGGAAGCCTTCACGGTGTCCGGTTCTTCCCCCTTTTTCAGACAGCCCCTTACTTTTGCGATGCGGTAAAGCAGTTCCACTGCGCTGCCGTTCTCATCGATCCCATACCTGCTTCCGATCAGTCCCTGTCTGAAAGACCGGATCCTTGTCAGCAGTTCCAGCGCCAGTTCCTCTGTATTTAAGATCTCATCATTGATCGAGCCGATCATCGCCAGATGCAGGCCGACCTTCTGATCTTCAAACTTCGGCCATAAAATTCCCGGCGTGTCCAGAAGTTCCACATTCTTGTTCAGACGGATCCACTGCTTGCCCTTTGTGACGCCGGGCTTGTTGCCGGTTTTGGCGCAGGCTTTGCCGGCCATCGAATTGATCAGAGTGGACTTCCCGACATTCGGGATCCCGACGACCATGGCTCTGACGGGGCGGTTTAAGATCCCTCTTTTGCGGTCTCTCTCGATCTTTTCCCTGCAGGCTTCCATCACGGCATCCTGAATGCTTTTCGTGTTGCCTCTGTTTCTGGCGTCGATCCGGACGGTCTGATATTCCAGCGACTGAAAATATGAGATCCACGCCTCATTGACGGCTTCATCCGCAAGATCGGCTTTGTTCAGCACGATCAGTCTGGCCTTGTTTTTCCCGAGTTCATCAATGTCCGGATTTCTGGAAGAAAGCGGCACTCTCGCATCGAGAAGTTCAATGATCAGATCGATCAGTTTGATATTCTCCTGCATCATGCGCTTTGCTTTCGTCATGTGTCCGGGATACCACTGCACCTGCATTATTTGATCCTCCCGATACCTTCACTTGCATCTTTGGTCAGATGCAGCCAGGCCTTTCCTTCGATCATGGAACGGTTGACGATCCCGATATCCGCGCTTCTGCTGTCTTCACTTTCGGCCCGGTTATCCCCGAGCACAAAAAACTCTTCGACGCCGAGTGTGATCACATTTTCCGCGATCCCCGGCTCCATCAGTTCGCTCGAGTAATCCTGCGCATACTGCACACCGTCGATATAGAGTCTGCCCTGTTTGATCTGTACGGTTTCCCCGGGCAGTCCTACCACCCTTTTGACATAAAGGTGGGTATTCTCATTTCCGTTCGGATGAAAGACGATGACATCTCCGCGTTTGGGAGAAGAAAACTGATAAATGATCTGATCCATCAGGATCTCCTGGCCCGCGACAAGCGTCGGTTCCATGGACGGACCGATCACGCTGGTCCTGATTCCTAAGGCATAGATGGAAAAGAAGCCGAGAAAAGCGGCTGCGACGACAATGAACACCCAGGTCAGTACTTCGTACAGATGGGTGAAATTATGTTTTTTCCTTTGCGGCTGGGCATGCAAAATGCCGCCTCTGTAATCCTGCGATCTTCTTTTCATGATACAAATTCTTTCCGCATCGTTGCATTCTTAATACAGTATAAAGGATTTCAGACCGTTTATCCATAAAAAAATGAGCGGTCATCCGCTCATTTTTTATATGTTTATCTGACTTTATTTCACAAGTTCTTTGACTTTGGCTCTCTTGCCGACACGATCACGCAGGTAGTAGAGTTTTGCTCTTCTGACTTTACCGCGTCTTACAACTTCGATCTTTGTTACATGCGGGGAATGAAGCGGCCAGGTCTTCTCAACGCCGACACCGTTGCTGTTCTTACGAACGGTAAAGGTCTCTCTGTTGCTTCCGCCCTGTCTCTTGATCACGGTACCTTCAAATACCTGGATCCTCTCGCGGTTACCCTCTTTGATCTTGGCATGTACCCTGACGGTATCGCCAACTGCAAACTCGTCAACTTCGCTCTTCATCTGCTCGGCTTCGAGCTCTTTGATGATCTCTGTATTCATCTTTCTTCCTCCTGTTCATTATTGACGTTCTTGCAGCCTGTGCAGAGGACCGTCTCTTTCACCGGTTTCATTGCCGTTTTGTCGGCAACATGACTAATTTATCACAAAAAATGCGGCAATGCAAGGAAAACTTACAGATCTTTCGAGAGATACTTCTCAAACAGATCCGGTCTGTTCTGAAGCGTTTTCCTCACGCTTTGTTCATGCCGCCATTTTTCCACGTTTTCGTGGTGCCCCGAAAGCAGGACCTCAGGAACACTTTCCCCGTGCCATACTTCCGGCCTCGAATACTGCGGATATTCCAGCAAACAGTTTTCAAAAGTCTCCGACTGCGCGGATTCCCCGTTATGGAGCACGCCGGGAAGCAGTCTCGCGATCGCATCGATCATGACCATGGCCGGAAGTTCTCCGCCCGTCAGCACATAATCCCCGATGGATACATGATCGTCCACGATCTCATTTAAGACACGCTCATCCACGCCTTCGTAATGGCCGCACAGAAAGATCAGTTCTTCTTCCGCGGCCAGTTCATGCGCCATCTTCTGATCAAAGGTCCTGCCCTTGGGATCAAGATAAATGACCCGCGGTTTCCTGTTCAGGTCCTTTGTAACGGCTTCATACGCCCTGTAGACCGGTTCTGCCTGCATGACCATGCCGGCTCCGCCGCCGTAAGGATAATCATCCACCTTGCCATGCTTGTTGTTCGCATAGTCCCGGATATTGACGGCATTGATCCTGATCAGGTCCGACGACAACGCCCGGCCTAAAATACTGACCCCGGCATTCTGCATGATCATTTCCGGAAACAACGTCAGAACGGTAATCTGCATCACAGGCCCTCCAAAACATGAACACGCATGAAGCCTTCCTCCACATCCACATGAAGGATGCACTGACTGATCGCGGGAAGCAGCAGTTCGCTTCCGTCCGGCATCGCGATCACATAGACATCGTTTGCGCCGGTTTCCATGACATCCGTCAGTTCGCCGAGTTCCTGTCCCTCTTCATCAACGACGCGCATGCCAATCAGATCCGCGATGTAGTACTCGTCTTTTGCGAGTCTGACAGCATTCTCTCTTGATACATACAGCGACAGGCCTCTGTATTTTTCGATGTCGTTAATGGAATCATAGCCCTCAAATTTTAAGATCGCAAACTGCTTGAAAAACTTAACGCTTACGATCTTAAGCGGAAGCTGTTCCCCGGAAGGCAGTCTTAAGAGCGCTTCTTTCAGTTTTTTAAAACGATTGACATCATCCGTTGTGGGGAAGACCTTGACTTCCCCATGCACACCGTGTGTGGACGAAATGATGCCAACCTGCAGATACTGTTCCATATTTACTGAATATCAACGATTACTTTCTTGGTTTCCTTAGCGGATGCGGCTTTGACGACCGCACGGATCGCTTTCGCGATACGCCCCTGTTTTCCGATCACTTTCCCCATGTCGGACTGTGCGACATGCAGTTCCAGAACGATCGCATGATCGTCCTCGCGTTTTGTAACAGTTACTTCATCCGGATTCTCCACAAGAGCTTTCGCAATGACTTCAACCAACTCTTTCATGTCATCACCTCCAGTGAAGATTATTTTTCGATTCCGGCAAGTTTAAAGATCTTGGCAACAACTTCTGTCGGCTGTGCGCCGTTGTTCAGCCACTTCTTTGCCAGTTCTTCATCTACGGTAAATGTAGAAGGGTCGTTGTTGGGATCATAGGTACCGATCTCCTCGATGCATCTGCCGTCTCTGGGGCTCCTGGAATCTGCTACGACGATCCTGTAAAAAGGTGCCTTCTTCTGTCCCATTCTTCTGAGTCTGATTTTTACTGCCATGATTTTTGTTCCTCCGTGTTTTATGTGTTTATTTATGATATACGCTGCAAATGACGTTTGTCTTTACAACATCTATCTGCTTCTTAAAACGGCATCCTGAATCTGCCGCGCTTGCCGCCGAACATCCCGGGCATCTGCTTCATCATCTTCTGTGTCTGTTCAAACTGCTTTACCAGACGGTTGACTTCGGATATATCCACGCCCGCGCCCTTTGCGATCCTGTGCTTTCTTGACGGGTTCAGCAGTTTCGGGTTCTTTCGCTCCGCCTTCGTCATGGAAAGCACGATGGCTTCCGTTCGCGAAAGTTTCTTTTCATCCACGGCCGCTTCGATATCGCTGTTCTTAAGGCCCATCCCCATGCCGGGCATCATGCTTAAGATACTGGAAAGACCGCCCATCTTACGCATCTGCTTCATGCTTTCGAGGTAGTCGTTAAAATCAAACTTCCCCTTCTTCATGCGCCCCATCATGTCGCGTTCGGTTTCTTCGCTGATATCGATCTGTTCCTGCGCCTTTTCGATCAGGGTGAGCACATCCCCCATGCCGAGGATCCTGCTTGCCATGCGGTCCGGATAGAACTGCTCGAGATCGGACAGTTTCTCGCCCATACCGACATACAGGATCGGTTTTCCGGTCACGGCCTTTACGGAAAGCGCCGCGCCGCCTCTGGCATCGCCGTCCATCTTCGAAAGTACGATCCCGTCGACACCGATCTTGTCATTGAACGTTTCCGCAACATTTACCGCTTCCTGACCGGTCATGGCATCCACAACGAGAAGGGTCTGATGCACACTGACGGCTTCTTTGATCCGGACGAGTTCGTCCATCATCTCTTCATCGATCTGAAGACGTCCGGCCGTATCTAAGATCACGACATTGCAGCCGGTCTGCTTCGCATGATCGATGGCTTCTTTTGCGATCTTGACAGGATCTTTGCAATCCTCTATCGAAAAAACGGGCGTTTCCATCTTTTCGCCGTTGACTTTCAACTGTTCGATGGCTGCGGGGCGGTAAACGTCACAGGCAACCAGCAGGCTCTTTTTGCCTTTCTGCTTCAGTTTCCCGGCGATCTTGGCACTTGTTGTCGTCTTACCGCTACCCTGAAGGCCGCACATCATGATCACCGTCGTGGCCTGTCCGGGCTGCATGGTCAGTTCCGTCGTCTCCGACCCCATCAGGGCCGTCAGTTCTTCATTGACGATCTTGATCACCGTCTGTGCAGGGTTCAGGCCGTTCATCACATCGGCCCCGACCGCGCGCTCTTCAACGGATCTCGTGAACTGCTTGACCACACGGAAGTTGACGTCCGCTTCTAAAAGCGCCATCTTCACTTCCTTTAACGCCGTCTTGACATCGGCCTCGCTGAGCCGCCCTTTCGAACGCAGTCCCTTAAAAACGTTTTGCAGTTTTTCGGTTAAACTTTCAAATGCCATATGCTTATAACTGTTTCAAGATCTCGTCCGTAAGCGACAGGATCTTCTCTCCACCGGCCTGATCTTTTGCCGCTTCGCGGATCTTTTCGGTCAGTTCCTTGATCGAGCGGTGGCGGCTGATCAGATGCAGTTTTTCCTCATAGGAAAGCAGCTGTTTATCGCAGCGTTTCAGCAGATCGTGGACGCTCTGCTTGGAGATCTTATAGGTATCCGCGATCTCCGAAAGCGACAGGTCCGCATATGCGCTGTCTTCATAGATCTTCTTCTGGTAATCCGTCAGAAGGTCTCCGTAAAAATCATAAAGCAGGTTCCGTTCTACGATCTTCTCCATTTCAACACACCCGAATACAGATTTTATACGAAAAAAACGACCCTGTCAAGTAAAATTCCTTGACGGGGTCGGAAATGACTGCAAAACTCACGCAGGGATCAGATGTTCGTCCTTACCAGTTTCGGCTTGTATCCCTTGGCTTCCAGCGTATCCATGATCTCCTGCTTATGCTCCGTACCGAAGGCCTCGAGCGTGATCCGAAGTTCCACGGCCGCGGAACGGTTGGTGGAAACGAACTGGTTGTGCTCGAGTTTGATCACGTTGCCGTTCTTCTTTGCAATGACCGCAGCAACCCTGGAAAGTTCGCCCGGCTTGTCCGGAAGAAGTACGGATACCGTGAAGATCCTGTCTCTCATGATCAGTCCCTGCTGGACCACGGAAGACATCGTGATCACATCCATATTTCCGCCGCTTAGGATCGAAACGATCTTCTTGTTCTTGACCGTTAACTGCTTAAGGGCAGCGACCGTGAGCAGGCCGGAATTTTCCACGATCATCTTGTGATTTTCAACCATATCAAGAAAAGCAACGATCAGATCTTCGTCTGAAACCGTCAGGATCTCATCCAGATTCTTCTGGATATACGGGAAGACCACGCTTCCCGGTGTCTTGACTGCGGTACCGTCGGCGATCGTGGATACATGATCCAGTGTCACGACCTTTCCCGCCTTGAGACTCGCCTTCATGCAGGCAGCGTTTTCCGGTTCCACGCCGATGACCTTGATCTTCGGATTCATCATCTTGGCAAGTGTCGCAACGCCGGCCGCAAGCCCGCCGCCGCCGATCGGAACCAGGATATAGTCCACGAGAGGCAGTTCCTGGAAGATCTCCATTGCGATCGTTCCCTGCCCGGTGGCTACAGCCGGATCGTCAAAAGGATGAATAAAGGTATAGCCGTGCTTTTCGGCAAGTTCCAGCGCATGCTGGCAGGCCTCATCATAAACATCCCCGAACAGCACGACCTCTGCGCCGTAACTCTTGGTGCGGTTGACTTTGATCAGCGGTGTCGTCGTCGGCATCACGATCACGGCCTTTGTTTTAAACTCTTTAGCCGCAAAAGCAACGCCCTGCGCATGGTTTCCGGCGGAAGCCGTAATGATCCCTTTTTTCTTCTCTTCTTCCGAAAGCGTGCTCACCTTGTAATATGCGCCGCGCAGCTTGTATGCGCCGGTCATCTGCATATTCTCAGGCTTTAAATACACCTTGTTGCCGGTCTGCTGGCTCAAGTAGCTCGAATAGACCAATTTGGTCTCAAGCGTTACTTTTTTGACAACTTCACTCGCTTCTTCAAATTTCTCCAGTGTCAGCATGATCTTCCATCTCCTCCCGATCTTCAAACAATGCCGCGACAAAACTGTCGGCATCAAATTTCTGCAGGTCTTCTGCCTGTTCACCTACCCCGATATATTTGATGGGCAGATGCAGTTCACTCTCTATGGCAACGGCGATCCCGCCCTTTGCGCTTCCGTCAAGTTTCGTTAAGATCACCCCGTCAACCGGTGTGGCCTCGTTGAACAGTTTTGCCTGCTGCAGCGCATTCTGTCCGGTAGCGCCGTCTAAGACCACAAGGGTCTCTTTATGAAAATCACCCGCTTCCCTGTCAATGATGCGGTTCATCTTCTTCAGCTCTTCCATCAGGTTTTTCTTATTGTGAAGCCTGCCTGCCGTATCGCATAAAAGCACATCCGCTTTCCTTGCGATAAATGCCTGCAGGGCATCATACAATACCGAAGACGGGTCCTGTCCCTCGTTCCCTTTGATGATCTCGACATCCGCCCTGTCGGCCCAGACATTCAGCTGTTCCACGGCGCCTGCCCGGAATGTGTCCGCTGCCGCCACGATCACGCGCTTTCCGCGGTTCCTTAAATTCAGGGCCAATTTCCCGATGGTCGTCGTCTTGCCGACGCCGTTTACGCCGACAACAAGAACGATGCTTCGTTTTTCTTCAAAATCATACGCATCCTCTGCCGTTTTCAGCTGGTTCCTGATGGAATCCGTCAGGTATTCCCTGCATTCTTCGGGATGCTTTAAATGCGCGGTCTTTACATGCTCTTTCAGTTCTTCTATGATCTCCTGCGTTGCATGCACGCCGACATCACCCATGATCAGGATCTCTTCGAGTTCCTCATAGAAATCCTCATCGATCGTAGATGCCGTAAAGACTGCTTCCAGACCGGATGCGATCTGGTTGCGCGTCTTGGTCAGTCCCGCTTTTAATCTTGCAAAAATGCCTTGATTTTCCATTAATCTTCCAAATCCTTATCGATCAGACTGACGGATACCAGCGCGGAAACGCCTTTCTCCTGCATCGTGATCCCGTACAGCCTGTCTGCCTTTTCCATGGTTCCTCTGCGGTGCGTGATGACGATAAACTGCGTATGCTTGGTCAGCTTGTGCAGATAATTTGCAAATCTGCCGACGTTCGGCTCATCCAGCGCCGCCTCGATCTCATCGAGCAGACAGAACGGGGAAGGTTTCAGATTCTGGATCGCAAACAGCAGCGCGATCGCCGTCAGTGCCTTTTCACCACCCGAAAGCTGCATCATATTCTGCAGTTTCTTGCCGGGAGGCTGTGCATTGATCATGATGCCGGCTTCCAAGATATCCTCTTCTTCCTGCAGCTTGAGTTCTCCGTTTCCGCCGCCGAAAAGTTCCTGGAATACCTTGTTGAATTCCGTACAGATCTCTTTGAATTTCTCGTCGAACTGCTTACGCATTGACTCATCAAGTTCATCAATGATCCCGAGAAGCGTCTGCTCTGCCTTCACCAGATCGTCATGCTGATCCTTCATGAAGGTATAGCGCTCCATCAGGTTCTTGTAATCTTCAATGGCATTGACATTGACATCGCCAAGGCCTCTGATGTCTTCTTTCAGTTTCTGGATGCCTCTTCTGATGGACGGGATCTCCGTCAGCGTCTCATCCCTCATCGGCAGCGCCTGCGAAAGCGTCAGTTCATATTCCGACCACATGTAGGAAGCCTGTCCCTCCCTGGATTCCTCCAGACGCTCTTTCTGGCTGTTTAAACGGAACACTTCCTTGTCGAGGGAATTGATCTTTTCGTTGAATTCGCGACTCTTTTCGATAAAGCCCTTCTGTTTTGCAGACAGTTCTTCTTTCTTTGCGATCGTTTCGTTCAGATCTTTCTCTTCATCGCTGCTTAAGTTTTCGGAAGAAGAGATCGTCTTCTGGATCTCAAGGATATCGTTCTGCTTGTTCAGGATATCCTCTTCGGAATTTTTCAGTTCTTCCGCGATCTGGTCTCTCTCGGTATGAAGTTTGCTCGCTTCAGACCCGATACGGTCGATATTCTGCTGCGCAAAATCAAGTTTCTGCTGGACTTCTGATACCTTCAGTTCCAGATCGGAAGTGACCAGCACCTGTTTGGTCTCTTCATCACGCAGTTTATCCAGTTTGGAGCCGATGTTTGCGATCTGCTCCTGCAGCTGTGCTTCTCTTTTTTCGGAATCGGACAGCTGGCCCTTTACGGTCTCCCTGTTGTTTTCAAGTTCCGAAAACTCTCTGGTGATCTCGTTGTTTTCCGTTTCCAGTGATCTTAAATCATCCGCAAGTCCCGTTTTCTTCAGCTTCGCGCTGTCCACGTTCAGCTGGGCGGTATTCTGCCTGATGTTCAGTTCCTGTTTATTTTCTTTCAGTTTCTCAAGGTCTTCTCGAACGGCAGAACGTTCCTTTTTGATCGAGACGATATCGTTTTTCAGATCTTCGATCTTCTGCAGTTTGTTCTGAACCTGTTTCTCGAGTTCCTCGATCTCGCGCTTTCTGCCGAGCAGATTGCTCGAATCCTTGAACGCGCCGCCGGCAAGCGCGCCGCCGGGTGTCAGATATTCGCCTTCAAGTGTGACCAGGCGGACCTTGTAATTGTATTTTTTGGCGATCGCCAGCGCATGATCGACATGATCGATCACAACGATCGCGCCAAGCAGCTGGCTGATCACATTTTTGTAGTCCCCATCCGCCTTTACCAGATCGGATGCCATGCCGATAAAGCCCGTCTCATTGGCGATCTGGGGGTAATCGTAATCGCCCCTGCCTTTTACGGTCGTCAGCGGCAGAAACGTTGCGCGGCCGCCCTTCTGCGCTTTCAGATAGGCGATCATCTTTTTGGCGACCTGCTCGTCCCTGGTAACGATATTCTGGATGTTACCGCCAAGCGCGGTCTCGATCGCGGTCTCGTATTTCTTATCCACGTCAATGATGTCTGCGACAACACCGATGATCCCGCTGTTTTTGTTCTTCTGGTCCATGACGATACGGATGCTGCTTCCGTATCCGTCATAACGCTCCGTTATATTTTTCAGCGCTTCCAGTTTCGACCGTTCCTGATGGTAATCCACCTGGGCAGCGGAAAGTTCCTTGTCCTTGTTCTCAAGAGACTTCCTGAAATCCGCAAGCGCTTCTTCCATATCCGCCTGCTTCCTGTCACTGTCCTGGATCAGGGCAAGCACTTCATTCAGCTCGTTCGTCAGCTCTTTGATGAGGTTTTCCTGCTCGACGTCCTCGGACTTCGCACTCAAAAGCTTGGACTGGATCTCGGCACGACGGATATTGATCTGCTCCATCTGCGTCTCATAACGTTCGATCGTGGAAGCAATGCCGGAACGCAAATTCAGCGTCTCGATGATCTCACTGTTGTTCTTCTCGACATTGTCGTTCAGGCTTTCGATCTTTTGCTGGATCAGTGCAAGCGCTTCCTTGGCTTCATCCCGTTTGGCAAAGAGCTCCGAAGCGCTCTCATCAAGTTCTTTTTTGGCGCTCAGCTGCCTGTTCTTCTCGCTCTCTTTGGCAGCGATATCTTCGTCCAGCTTTTTCTTGCGCCCTTCGTTATATTCGTTGTTGGTCCTGGCCGAATTGATCTTTTCCTGCAGGACTTTGATCTCGCCCTCCAGCTTTTCCTTTAAGACGGTGTTATCCGTCATCTTCTTTCTTTTTTCTTCTATCTGCGCATCCAGCTCAGAAAGCGTGTTTGCCACTTCATCGTACTCTTTCTGGCTGTTCTCGTAGGCTTCTTTGCTTTCCGCAAGGTCTTTGCCTGCTACTTCGATCTTTTCTTCCAGACTCTTTAACTGTTCCCCGCTCTTTTCGGTTTCCAAGAGGAACATGTTGACGTCTAAGATCTTCAGTTCTTCTTTCTTGTGCAGATATTCCTTGGCCACCTCGGACTGCTTCTCGAGAGGTTCCACCTGTTTTTCGAGTTCCGTTAAGATATCGTTGATGCGCACCATGTTCGCGCGCTCATCTTCAAGTTTCTTGACCGCGGTATCCTTACGCCGTTTGAATTTGACGATCCCGGCAGCTTCATCGAAGAGTTCCCTTCTCTCTTCGGGTTTACCGCTTAAGATCCTGTCGATCTGGCCCTGGCCGATGATGGAATAGCCTTCCTTACCGATACCGGTGTCGTAGAACATCTCATAAATATCACGCAGTCTGCACGGCGCGCCATTGATCAGATATTCGCTTTCACCGGATCTGTAGACCCTTCTGGATACGGTCACTTCCTCAAAATCGATCGGAAGCGAGTGATCGGCATTATCCAGCGTAATGGACACATAAGCGTACCCCATCGGCTTACGAAGCTGGGTACCCGAAAAGATCACGTCCTGCATGGAGGAACTTCTTAACTGTTTGACTTTCTGTTCTCCAAGCACCCAACGCACGGCGTCCGCAACGTTACTCTTTCCGCTGCCGTTCGGCCCGACGATCCCGGTGATCCCGTTATCAAATTGGAAAATGATCTTATTTGCAAAGGATTTGAATCCATGCACTTCAATCCGTTTTAAATACATGCAGTTACTCCTTGGACGACATCGGGATCCTGTTCATTTCCTTTAAGATCTCATATGCCGCTTTTTGTTCCGCGCTTTTCTTGGTGCGTCCGCACCCCCGTGATCTTTCCTTTCCGTTGATCAGCGCCCTGACAACGTATTCGCGGTCATGCGCGGGCCCGGTCTCCTTCAGCAGTTCGTACTCGAGTTTATCTCCTTTTTCCTGTACCACTTCCTGCAGGATCGTCTTACTGTCGGTAAAGCCGATCTTGCGCTCCATATCCGTCAGGACAAACCGCTCCACAAAGCGTTTTGCCGGCTGAAAACCACCATCCAGATAGATCGCGCCGATGATCGCCTCGAAAACGTCCGACACGATCGAATCGCGGTTTCTGCCGCCCGTCATCTCTTCTCCCTTGCCAAGCAGCAGATAGTCACCCAGATGAAACGCTTCCCTGGCACAGTAAGCAAGCGTCGGTTCGCAGACCAGAGAGGCCCTCATTTTGGTCATACTGCCTTCGTGCATCGTCGGATTGTGTTCATACAGATATTCACTGACCGACAGTTCCAGCACGGCATCGCCCAGAAATTCGAGACGCTCATAGTCCTCGGTCCTATTCAGTTTCAGTTCATTTGAAAAAGAGCTGTGTGTCAATGCCAGTTTTAACAAGGTCTGGTCATGGAACACATAGCCGATTTTCGTCTCTAATTCCTGATATCCGTTTAACCTGTTCATTACATAAATATAGGCTCGAAAAACCGTGGTCTTCCGAGCACTGTAAAAGATCCACCGATATGCGATATGCGCTCTTAGCTCAATGCATTCTTGATCTGCTCTACCGCATCCTGTACGGTCACGATCGATTCCGCATCTTCCGTGGCGATCTCAACGTCAAATTCTTCTTCGATGCCCATGATGATCTGGAATACATCGAGAGAATCCGCGCCAAGGTCATCCACAAACTTGGTCTCCGGAGTGATCTCACTCTCGTCCACATTCAGAACTTCCGCAATGATCTTTTTCAGTTTCTCAAATTCCATAACTGCTTCCTTTCTGTTCCGGACTATTCTTCCGGCATATTGATCTTATTTGCAATCTTACGATTGATATCCTGCTCTTTAAAAGTCACACACTGGATGATGGAGTTCTTCACTTCCTTGGCCTTGGAGGATCCGTGTGTCTTGACGACCAGTCCGTTGAGTCCCAGAAGCGGTGCCCCGCCGTATTCGCTGGAATCAAAAGACTTCAGGGTCTTCTTCAGTGCCGGCTTGATGAGCGCACCGCCGATCTTGGTACGAAGGCTTGTCATCAGGCTCCCCTTGATCAGTTTGAGCAGGGTTCCGCCGACACCCTCATATAATTTCAGGATCACATTGCCGACAAAGGCTTCACAGACGATCACGTCCGCATCCCCCTGCGGGATGTTCCTTGCCTCGATGCTGCCGACAAAATTGATGTCGGGACAGGTCTTTAGGAGCGGGTAGGTTTCCTTGACCAGAAGGTTCCCCTTCTCTTCTTCCGCGCCGATGTTGACGATCGCAACTCTCGGGTTCGGAATGCCGATCACATGCTCCATGTAAACGGAACCCATCTTGGCAAACTGGACCAGATGCGAAGGTCTTGCATCCACATTGGCACCGCAGTCGATCAGCAGGGAAACGCCCTTTTCGGTCGGGATCAGCGGTGCAAGCGGCGGTCTCTCGACTCCTTTGATGCGGCCTACGATAAACTGCCCGCCGACAAGGATCGCGCCGGAGCTGCCTGCCGACACAAACGCATCGCAGGTTCCGTCCTTGACCAGATGCATGCCCTTAACGATCGAGGAATCCTTCTTCCTGCGGATCGCCATGACAGGTGCTTCCGCGGTCTCGATCACATCCGGCGCATCGATCAGCTCGATCCGGGCGCTGTCATAACTGTACTGCCCAAGTTCCCGTTGCATGTCATCCATGCGGCCGCACAGATAAATCTTAATGTCATCTCTTTCCGCAAGCGCTTCGATCGCGCCTTTAATGATCTCTGTGGGCGCATTGTCGCCACCCATTGCATCCAGTGCAACTTTGATCATGAAATCTTACCTGCCTTACCCTGTTGCTTCCTAAATAACTATACAAGACATTTTTTTATAAATCAACCCATAAAAATCATTTGATTTTCAATCGAGCCGGACAATAAAATTCCCCGGGGGGAAACCCCTCGGGGAATAACTTGCATGGTGATTTATGCTTCCGTGTTGATGATCTCTTTCTTGTTATAAGAGCCGCATGCCTTGCATACTCTGTGCGGAACCATCAGCGCACCGCATTTGCTGCATTTTACCAGTGTCGGAGCGCTCATTTTCCAGTTCGCTCTTCTTCTGTCTCTTCTTCCCTTGGAAGATTTATTCTTCGGACAAATGTATGATCTTAAAGGTGACCGTGGTTGTGCCGGCGTACCCGTTTTTGGCCTTGATCGTGATCTTGCCGGTGCCCTTTTTCACGTTGTTGCTGTAGCCGATGATGTCGTAGTAATCCGATGCGTTCGCATCCGGTATATCCGTAAAACTGCGTCCCTCCTTCTTCTGGACTTTTATCTTTCCTATCCCCGGGGTAATGGGTTTTCCGGTATATTCGAAGGTTCCTTCTACAGTAAATTTCAGTGCCGAAACGCTCGCCTTGGCAACCTTAAAACTCTGGCAGATTGTTCCGTTATAGTTATTGATACCTTTTGCATATACAAGGATCTCCGTCTTGTCAGGAAGGATATCTGTTGCCTGCACCTCCTCGCCCGGTTTGCGGTCGACTGTCTGTGTGACTGCATTCTTTCCTTTTCCCGTTACCACAGTGACATCTTTTGTGAGGGTTGCATATTTATATACAAGATCCTTCTTATAATCCGTTCCCGCTTTGAGAACCGTACCTTCTGCATCCGTAATGACAGGCTTTCTTGCAAATTTATTGGCGGCGTTCACATAGACCATATCTTCAAGGCTCATATTTAAGTCCGCTATGTCTACAGATTTGATTGTGAAGTACTTCGTCGCCTGTTTGCTGTAATTCCCTTTAAAAGTGATTGTAAAGGACGGTCCGACATATTTCTTGCCTTTCATGGCATCATAATTACCCACAGCCTTATTATTGCTGTATTTTACGGTATAATCCTTGCCCGCGACCAGCGGTATTGTCCCGAACTTACAGAAGAATACAGGTTGCACACCGTTCTTCTGATAGGAATATTCTCTGCCATCAGACCAGTCTTTCTCTACACCTTTATCGTTAACACATACCGTCACTTTGGATGCATCGGCCGGAGCGATCTTGTAAGATGCCTTAATGGTTCCGCTAAAGCGTCCCATACCGGTAAATGTCATATTCACGGTTCCGGCATTCGCATTTCCGTTCTTCCCGTAGGAAACTGTAAAATCTTTATTCTCCGTTAAGGTTTCCCCGTTATATGTCAGCCGGTAAGCCGGAATAACTTTATCTCCTGTATAATCATATTTCGCCTCAATACCTTCAAGTTTCACATTGGCCTTGTTGAACGCAATTCCCTTGATCTGGAATGTAACGGTTCTGACCCCGAAATATGTACTCCCTTTTCCGCGGAGAACAACGGACGCTTTTCCGACAGACTTGTTATTTTCATATCGTAAAATCTCATACTGCTCTCCCAGATTCAGCTTATCGCCTTTGTAGGTAACGGTAAAGTCATTTTCATCAGGCTTTACCTGATAGCCGCTGCCTGTTTTCCACTTCGGATCCGTAATGTCCTGTGCAGCAATGGATGATACCTTCACCTTGCTAAGGGATACATTATTTTCCCCCAGACAATACACGTATTCTTTTTTTATAGTACCGTTGACTATATAATTGGAACCTGTTTTTTGCGAGATCTCAATCTCATATCGGCCCGGTTCTGTAACCGCATCCTGGGGCATCCCGCCCTTATTGTATTTCAGTGTATAGTCAACGCCCGGCTTTAAAACCTTCCCTGTCGCCTTGAGCGTCACTTTCGGATCCGGGCTTTGCGGTGCGGTTTCTCCCTTCACCTTTTTTTCCTTGACTTCAGGGCACGAATAAGTGATATCATTTTCACCGATCACATATTGCCGGATCGTGAAAGGGAACGTCTGCTTTCCGGAATAATTACCCTTCAATGTCACCGTAACAGATGCATTGCCGGATGCATTCACGTTATTTGCGTATTTCAGCGTGTAATCACTTCTGGGATCCAGCTTTGTTGTCTGGTAATATACTCTCAGATCCGAAATCGTTACAGCCTTTCCGGTATAAACCAAGCCCTCAAACTGTGCCTTCGGGATCCAAAGTCCCGCATAATCAGCGGTAAAATTAGCACGTTCATCTTCAAACTCACCCGTTATATCAACAGGTTCGATATCTCCCCAGGGGTTCACGGCCTTATACTCACATTTTTCGTGCACTATGCTGCTGTATTTCAAGTCTTTCCTGACGGCAATGGCATGAATCCAGGGGTTTGATTCGGTAATATCCGTTCCGGCAACAAGAGGCTGCCTGTATTCCCTGACCTGCGTTGTCTTTGGCTTATATCTCTGTGCATCTGCATCCCAGGTGATCACATTATCAGGGTTGTTAAACACCGTGGATGTCATATCGTCATAGTTATCGACAGCATAAAAGATCTGTGCATCCGCCGTTATGGTTCGAAGCGCCAACAGGTCTCCGTATCCTTCACCGTTTCCTGTAACTGCTTTGACATACGGCGTTTTTGCACGTTCTTTTTCCAAAATGGCCACATTGATCCGTACGGTTCCCATTCCGCCACTGACCGTGACCGTTGCATCCCCGATCTTTTTCTTAATCATCAGGGTCAGTTTCACCTGATTGTTTTCTTCAGCTGATAATGTCCCTTCCACTATCGATGCATCTGTCGTCTTCACATCGTATTCTGTTGTCAGATGTTTTGCCGGCCCGATAGTGAGCGTAACCGGAACAGTTTCCGCTCCCGACATATCCTCATAGATCTTCACAATGGAAGCAGCGCTTGCCGTGATCGAAGAGACCTGTACAGGCGCGGCAGTTCCAAATTCCATCTTGTTTACCCATTGGTTTCCGTAGCTCAAAAGGCTCTGTTTCGTGACACCGTATTTGTCATAGAATTCCGCTTCGGTGCCCGGGTAATAGATCTTCAGTACATTGAACGTTTCCATATAGTGAAGGCTTACAAATATGTTGTAAAAGCCATCTTTAACGAGACTCTTCGGAAGATAGATCTCCTTAAGAAAACTGCCTTCTCCGGGCAGTGCTCCCAATTTTTTTACTCCTTCCGGAATGATCAGTGTCGTAAAGTTCTTATTTCCGATGCCGTTAAACGCACCGTCCTCAATCACCGGATCCATTTTCCATGTTGGCAGATTAGGGTCGGTCCATGTCCCTCCAAACTTGGGCAATACAATACCGGAAAGATTTGTCCCCTGAAATGCACTGTTCCCGATCCTGGCAAGTGTGGTTTTGGCGGGATCCGTAAATATGACTGTTGTCAGGTCCTTTTGCAGTTCAAATGCCTTGGCACCGATCTCGGTTACCGAAGGCGGGATCAGAACCGTTTCAATATGTCCCGAAGTGTCTTCTGCATTCACCTGGCAGATATAATCCGGTATGGTTTTGATCCCCGTCTCAAACGTGACCTTTCTCAGGGCCTTACAATGTGAGAAGGTTCCCATCGCACTTACTGTTTCGAGTTTTTTCGGGATCGTGATCTCAGGAAGACTTTCACAGTCGGCAAAGCACCCTCCTCCCATTTCCGTGAGGTTTTCGGACAGCCTGACATAGGTCACTTTTCTCATTTCCTGAAAATAAAAGGTACCGGCAATCTTACCGATATGATCATCCATGATAATATCCGTAACTGTTGTTTTTGCCATATTTCCATAGAGTGAATCACTGATGATCCCCTGGTTGTTCAGAACCGCGTTGTTCTGCGTGCCAAAAACATAAAGCGCCACATACTGTTTTCCGTCTGCAAGATAACTGTATAACTGACCGTAAGCATTGGTGCCCAGTTCCTTTTCCGCAAGCGTCTTGTCATATACTTTGACACTGGATGCGACAGCGCCGGGCCTTAAATACTGCAAGGGTACCGGCGAGCCTGTTTCTGCCTGCCAGTGAGCCTTCAGTGTCTCGCCTTCTTCCAGTCGGCAGGGCGAATACATGGTAATACGCTTTCCGTTTTGGTTGAACCAGCCAAGGAAATCCTGTCCCTTTTTAGTGACAAGCGGAAGCGAACCGTACATGGCGCCCTTTGCAACCCTTTTGCTTGTTTCTCCTGTGATCGTTCCGCCGTTTGCATCAAAGCTGACTGTACATCTGACCACATCACTGTTCTCATAATCCGGTGCTACAAAATAACCGACATATCCGTTTCCGTTTGACAGGTTTCCGTTTGTCTTGTTGACCACATATCGCCCTGTTCCGACAGCATTGCCGGAGTTTCCGTGCACAACATTGAGCGTAAGGGTGCTTCCGTTGTCTTCCACACTTTCCAGCAGTGTGGTATGACTCAGACTTTGGTCCGGCGCGTATGTCACACTGGATCCTTTCCATACCCACAGGATCACATCGCCTTTTCCCGGCGTATAGGAACCGCCGCCCCATACCGTTTCACTCCACGGATGATATGCGGCAGTTGTATCCGCTGTAAATGTATTGGCATTGGCGCCCTTGCTGCTGTTGACAAGACTCGTGGGCACGCCTGCCATGCGGATGCACCAGCTCGCAAATTCCGAACACCATGCGTTCCCGGAACTGCCCAGGAATCTTCCGTATTCACTGACATCGCCTTCTCCGTCCGTATTGCCGCCGCCATAATCTGCTTCGCTGTCTCCCTCATGATACCCGATCTGGGATCTTGCGATCGCGATTACATCATCGCGGTAATTACCTGTCAGTTCTGTCTGCAAAAGAGTTGTGTAGTAAGAACTGCTCTTGTAAATATCATTTTCTGTCGCGGCAAGGTCCTCATTAAAAGGTGTATTGCTAAATACGCCAGTATTATCGAGAACGACACTGTCAGACAGGTTCACGTCCGTCAGCGCATAACAATTCTGAAAAGCCCAAAGCCCAATACTTTCAAGCGAATCCGGCAGACTGACGACCTCCAGCTTCTGAAAATTCTGCATGGCACGGTCACCGAGCCTTGTGATTCCTTCGCAGACCACCAGTTTCGTTACCTGTGCGCTGTAAGTTCTCCACGGCTGGTCAGATGTGGACGGACTTCCGCTGCCATTTTTCGCGTAATTCCTTGTCGCGCCGCTCCCGCTAAGAGTAAGCGTACCGTCATCGGAAAAGGACCACTTAATGTTTGTTTCCGGTTCATCACCGTCTGCAGCCCCCAGATATTCTCCGGACACATAGAAATCTTCCGCTTCTTCAGCTTCTTCCGGGATCACTTCTTCAACATAATCTTCTGTCGGATACAGAATATCATCCAGTTCACAAGAAGACAGGCTTTCTTCGACAGGATTCTCATCGGTTTCCACCGCATCCTCCGGTTCCGATATTATACTCTCATCGGCTGGAGTGTCATTCTGACTCTCGTCCGTATTTTCTGCTATGAATTCCTCTTCCGCCTGTTCTAAAGCATCAGGTTCTGCAATCTCATCCGAAGCGTCTTCCTGTATAATTTCATCCGCCCATGCCGGCTCGATTTCTTCTGCAAAAGTCTGTGCAGGCAGCGCCGCCAGGATCATTGCCGAAGCAAGCAGCCCGGTCAAAACTCTTTGCAGGATCCGATTCGCTTTTTTCATGATTCTTCTCTCCTTAACCGTTGTTTGTTTTGATTCAGGTGTCTCTCCCCGGATACACTCACAAAGTGATTCTAGCATAGAGCAGTGCACTCCGCTACCGACGAAAGTCTAGGTTTCAAATATGTGCTCACGCAAGCACGGTACACACTTGATAGCCGTATCACACAAAAAATTCCCCGGGGGAAAACCCTCGGGGAATAACTTACATGATGATTTATGCTTCCGTGTTGATGATCTCTTTCTTGTTATAAGAGCCGCATGCCTTGCATACTCTGTGCGGAACCATCAGCGCGCCGCATTTGCTGCATTTTACCAGTGTCGGAGCGCTCATTTTCCAGTTCGCTCTTCTTCTGTCTCTTCTTCCCTTGGAAGATTTATTCTTCGGACAAATGATAGATTATACAGGCCCTTTCAGGCTTTGTCAACAAAAATCTGTCTGAAATGTCAAGGTATAAAACTGATCGTGATCTTTGATACGGCTGTGGTCCTGACCAGCGGATTTCCGTATCCGTCATTTCCGTGTGCCACCGTGTATTCCACAAAGCATGTCCGGTCAGCCGCACCTTTTGCGCTCTGTATATAGGAAAGTTTCTCTTCGCTCAGATCATTCTTTAAACTGATCGATGCGAGCTGTCCATCAGTCGTTTCGGCAAACACAAAGTAATCCGTGAAGTGATTGGGCTGCCCTTTGACATTGCAGTTATAGATTTTTGTATAGGACAGTTCCCTGACCTCTCTTCCGTTTGTCGAAAGTGTAACAGGAGCCGGGGTTTTCTTGGAAATCCTGTAACTTGCTGCCGGCCTGAACGATCCCTTTACAACTCTGGGCCTGATACTTTTTACCGTTACACTCGCAGGAATCGTTTCCGGGATAAATTTCCCTTCTTCCTCTCTTCCAAGCACGACGGAAAGCTTGTAGGAACGGACCGGTACATACCCGGATATGTTGAGTTCCACGCTGTACTTTGTGCCCGACGGCGTAAACGAAACCGCCTCGGTCCCGTTAAGAGCGGGACATGCGGACCGAAGATCTGCATAGAATGGCTGCGCTTTCTGCTCATCCACGCTGTCACAGGAAATGCGTATGGCTTTTTCTGTCGGATCATAATTCTTTGCAGTGACGATCAGGGTCAGCTTCTGTTCACCCGGCATGCCGCTGATGATGTCATTCTGGGCTTTTGCCGTCAGAGTGCTGTCCTTGCAGTCTGCATAAGCCGTATTGGTAACAGTATAGTTTACGGTCTTCTTATTATGTACATCCTGAAGAGAAAGTGTTGCCTTATCCTTTGTGACACTGATCAGGAATTCTCCCGTCCCATAATCCTGTTTGAGGATGGTACCGCCCTTTGCTGTCAGCTTATAATTGGTCAATGCATCCAGAGCTTCCCAGTCCGCACTGTCCCGGTCCTTTTTCATGACCTTAACCGGCAACGCTGTATTCTTCGTTCCGACGAAGTCGATATTTTCCTGACCCGCCGCGTTACCGTCAACTGCAAGGCACATCTCTTTGGGTTCCGCGTAGGTGATGCTGACCTTGATCTGTTCTTTATCATTTCCGCCGTCCGTCGTTGCCGCGCCAAGGGCTACATTCTTTGCGGTCTTTTCGGCCAGAACATGCACATAGGAAGGATCGGTTGCAAGCGGCATGGCGGTCTTGTTGGAAGTGGTAAATTTCAGTTTTTCCGGCTCGATCAGGTATTCGGACAGTTCGTACCTGTAGTAATCGTCTTTGATCGGAGCCCCCTCCATAAAGGGTGCCAGGATCGCGCCGTTTGCCTCTTCCGTAGTCAGTATATCTCCGTCTTCGCCGATTTTATTGTATTTATGCGTTGTCTCATCATAAGACAAAAGCACCAGTTCGCCAATCTCAAGCGGCGCATTTTTGATGATGATCGGCGCCGAAATACCGTAAGTCATGTTTTCGCCAAAATCCTCTGCTACGGCTTTGATACAGAACGAAACACTGTCGCCTTCCTCTTCCGGGATCTCGTACGAAGCATCAACTACAACCTTCCCGTTTGTGATCTTGACCTTATCATAAAGCGACGATTCCGCCTCAATGCTCTGTCCGTTTTTATCAACAAGATAATAGGAGGCTTTTGCCGTCTGCGGTTTGATCCCTGACGTTTTGTTATAGATCGTTTTCGTTGTGATTGTCAGCGCCTTGTTTTTCTGTTTCAGGAATTCTTTTGCGGCCGGTTCGACCGTGATCTCATCAATCGCCTTGTAGACCGTCACCTGCAGGGATACCGGTGCCTGATAGATCTGCTGTGCCGCGCCGTAAGGCATGATCTGTATGGTATGTTTTCCGGTCAACGTATTTGCGTCAGAAGACAGAAGCAGAAAGTCATTCGCTTCTTCGATCCTGACCTGAAGTTTCTGTGTATCGGAGCAGTCTGTGATATCTTCTGCCGTTACCGACAGACAGGTTGCACCCTTACTGTAGCTTAAGATCGCGGCAAGCACATCCTGCTCTCCCGCATAGAATGCTGTCTGTTTTTTGTTCAGCTTCACCTGTGTCGCAAAGACAGGATCCTGCGTAGATACCTTCAATTCCTGAACGTGATCTTCTCCGGTCTGCACGTGGATCTTTGCCGCTGCGCTTTCTGCGCTTTCGGTATCATAAGATAAAGTCTGTCCCGGCAGCGTATTCACGCAGGATACAGACACATCAAAATCCCACGCAAAGCCTTCTCCGCTCATTTTCGAATTTACCGGAAAAGTCGCATACTGCCGGTAGTTCTTTGTAATCTTATCGTTGATCTGATCGATCTTTGCGATCTGCGCATCCGTTGTTTCATCGGGATAGTCCTGCAATACCGGATAGGTGCGCTGTACATAATACGTTTTGGCAAGAAGCAGATCCGTAGGAGTAACAACCCCTTCTTTTGCTTTTGGCGTGATACTTACCTTGTAATAGGTTTTTCCCTGATAGGGTCTTGCGATCGCGATCGACGGAAACTCCAGCGTAAACGACACATCCGTCTGCTTGCATACCGATGCGGCAGGTGTCTGCACCTGAATCTTCCGGTCCTTTACGATCCGAAGCGGAATAACCGCCAGATCCGTGCCGGCATTCATTGTATTATAAAGATGAATATAGAGGAGCTTATTCTCATCCGTTTCCTTAATCTTCGTCTGAATATTCAGTCTCGCGGTGAGCGCCTTGCCAGGCACCTGAAGATCAACCTTGGCATAATCTGAATCTGCAGCAACCGCTTCTTGGGCACCGTCCGTTTCTCCGTATGTGATCTTGTACGCAAGGTTCAGCAGGACGGGGAATCCCCTAACATCCGCTTCGCCATTTGCATTCCGATTGCTCCGGATATTGATCACCGCACGTGAGTCCGTACAGATCTCATATATACCGGTCGCTTCTTCTTTTGGCAGAGAAGTTATGGTAGAAATGCTTTTTAATGTAGGAACCGTTTTTATGGAAAAACTTACCCCCAAGTCCTGTCCGCTCGTCTCGGGGTATTCCGGATTCGGATACCTTAATATATAGGATTTGGAAGTGTTTCCATGTGAAGAATCTATTTTCAGCAGAAGGGTCTTTCCATCCTCGGATAATTCCCAATCGTAATGGGCATAGGGCCGCATGACATCATTAAAAGAAATCCGTTTCTCTCCCTTATATAGTTCAGCTGTATAATCTCCGCATTCCAGCCAGTAATCTATACTTGTGCCGCGGGAATACGCCATCGGTAAAACAACAGTGCTACCCTTTCTCTTGATCTCAATTCTGTACCGGTCTATCGTTTTGATCTCTACTTCAATATTACCGATGACCGGAAGGCTGCTCGAAAATGCAGTATTCCTGGAAGTTCTGATACAGCTATACCGGTTTGTGGAGACGCTTTTGACCGTGTAATAAAATATCCACTGATATTCAGCGGCGGTTGCGCCAAAGGTAACCGTTTGACCGAAGTCAACAGGGTAGGTCAGCGTGCAGATCTTGGGAGCGCCTTCCTCCCCGCCCTGATAGGAAGCATCAGAAGGCTCTATATCTGTATCGCCATTGCGCAGGAAAACCGAATCAAGATACTTTTTGAGATCGGCTTCGGATTCGGTTTCTCCAACCGGATAAGAGATCCGAAACGTCAGCTGACGCGGCGCACTCTGTTCCTGAATGACCACGGAAGAAGATTTCGGAAGGTCTTTCCACAAAATGTAGTAACTGTATGCACCGTCTTCCGTCCTGCCGTCACTCTCTAAGAAACGGACAGCGGAGTCATGTCCGACATAATAAACCGCGGGGACTGCATCATCCGGCGCATGCACTGAAAACCTGATCCCATCCGCCTTATAGGTCAGATGATAACGGTTCTCATTTTCCAAATCCTTGAATGTAAGATCCGATTCCTCTGCAACCTCATAGGATGCCCCCAAAAGCTGCATATCAAAATCCAGTATGCGGTCTACAGGTACCGCCGTCGCAACAACAGTCAGATCCTCTGTTACCTGCTCGATCTCATACGAAAACAGAGAAACATCGTCAACCTCTGTACCGTTTATGAAAATCGTTTCGAGCGTATAGTCATCATCAGCCATCACATCATAATGAACCGGATCGCCTTCTCTTACAGTACAATATAAGTCGGACGAAGGGGTGATCTCCGTACTCTCCTGACAGGAGATCTGCGCATGATACCCAATGAAATGAATGGTCTTAGGTTTCGGCTGGGTGATCTCGACACGTACAGGGTCGGAAGAAAACGAAAATGTGAAATGAAGATCTTCCCCTGCTTCAGCAGGTTCAATCTCCTCCGGGTCCCGATTTTCATAGATGACCAGGACTTTGGGCCGGTATTTCTCATTGGGATCAGGTCTGATGGTGATCGAAACCGTGGTATCGCTTAGCAGGTACTCATACTCGGAATCAGAAATCTTCGGAAATTCGTTCTGATTCACCTCATCCATCACGGACAGCACATTCACATCCGCAGCAACCGATACGGGAATACTCCCGTCGTTCTGCTCCGGTTCTGAAAGTCCCTCTGAAGCATAAACTGCCACGGCAGTGCAAAAAAGCAGTGCCGTGGCAATGATAAGACCGAACCATGTTTTTTTCATACGCTTACCTCTTCCCCCCTAAAACGCAAAGGGGCAACATGTTCTCATGACTTTTTAAAAGCCAAACTCAGATCAGACAGAAGCCTGAACTGCAGTGATCGCTACAACGCCTACGATATCATCCGCGCTGCAGCCTCTGGAAAGATCGTTGACGGGGCGTGCAACACCCTGCAGAACAGGACCGAACGCATCTGCTTTTGCAAGACGCTGTGCGATCTTATAACCGATATTTCCTGCATCCAGATTCGGGAAGATCATGACATTGGCAGAACCTGCCACGTCGGATCCCGGTGCCTTGGATGCGCCTACGGAAGGAACAACGGCTGCATCAAACTGCAGTTCTCCGTCCACTTTCAGTTCCGGATATTTTTCCTTTGTGATATTTGTTGCTTCCACCATCTTGTCAACAAGCGCGTGCTTTGCACTTCCCTTTGTGGAATGGGACAGCATTGCGATCCTAGCTTCCTTGCCTACCAGCAGTTCAAAACTCTTGGCGCTTGATTTTGCGATCGAAGCCAGTTCCTGCGGGTTCGGATCCTGATTGAGGCCGCTGTCCGCGAACAGGAAGGTTCCGTTTGCGCCGTATTCGCAGTTCGGCACATCAATGATAAAGAATGCGGATACCAGGTCAGCATCCGGCGCGGTCTTTAATACCTGAAGCGACGGTCTTAACACATCCGGTGTCGCATGGCATGCGCCCGCAACCATTCCGTCTGCATCACCCATCTTGACCATCATGACGCCGAACATCAGATAGTTGTTTAAGAGCGCATCCTTTGCTGCTTCTTCCGTCATTCCCTTTGCCTTACGCAGTTCAAACAGTGTCTGTGCGTATGTATCGAATTTATCACAATTTGCAGGATCCACTACCGGGACATCGGAAAGGTCCAATCCCTGTGCTTTTGCATCCGCAAGCACTTTTTCCTTGTTACCGATCAGGATCACATTGGCAATCTTCTGCTGCAGCACCTTGGATGCCGCCTCCAGTGTTCTTGCGTCCTCTGTTTCCGGAAGCACGATCGTCTTCACATTCTGTTTTGCTCTTTCTTTGATTCCATCAATAAATGACATGATAAGTACTCCTTCCTGGGATTTAATTACGGGAAAACCCCGCAAACCTATTTAGTACAATAGCACAATTTGCGGGGTTTATCAATGGAAATGAGCCCTGTTCTATGCGCTTTGCCGGATAGAGCCCTATAGCACTGCTTCCCACTGCGCATACAGTGTCCAGTTCTCACCGTAGAGCAGCGCAGTGATCCAGGATGGGGTGAAAGCGGCCTGATCCGCAAAATTCTTCCCCGTGCCGTCCGGCCTCGTGTTCCAGCCGGCAAAAGTCACTTCCGTGGCGGTTACCCATCTGCCCCTGGCGTCCTTCTTCTGTACCTTGAACGCATTCTTCGCAAGCTTTCCGCCTTTGGGGATCACGGAATCCTTCATGGTGCCGACAACCTGATATTTCGATTCAAAATCATCCAAACTAGTGACAATGCCTTCCATAAGAAGTGCAGTATACAGATCTGAATCCTCATTGTACAGGTTCGCATCATAGTGGATCGTTTCATACATCTGTCTGGCAACGATCTTAAACGTTACGGTTTTCTCGCCTGCATATCCTTTCTTAGGATTACCCTTCAGGACGACCGTTGCTGTTCCGGCATTCGTATTCTTATCATAGGATACGATCGTAAAGTCGGAATCATCCGGGTGTTCCGGATCAAATGCCAGCGGTTCTTCTACACCCTTTAAGGTCACCGTCAGCTCATCCGCTCCCAGCGTGATCGGGCTGCCGGTATACATCCGGTCCGGGATCGTTACGCTTGCTTTGGTAAAGTCTTTTTCCGCAAAGCAGAAGGTTCCGGCGGAACTCTTATCATAGTATCCCTTGCTCTGCACGCTGACAAAGATCCTTGTTCCGGCCGGAATGCAGTGCGTGTCAAGAACATCTGTTCCTACCGATACAGATTCTTCCTCCCATTTACCTGCCTTCTTCACGGTGACTACCGTATCTTCCGCATAGGTATATTCGATGTCTTTTGCTGCGCTGTAGTCCGTTCCTGCCTTTAAGATCTGACCGCCGGTATCACGCACCGTGATCTTTGTTTTTCTGAACAATCCGGTTTTATTCGGCTGAGCCACAATGTCAGTCGCAAAAAGATCGTGTAACTCTCCGTTTGTGATCGTAAAGGTTCTTTCAGTCTTTCCAGCAAAACGGCCCTTGAAGGTGATCGTTACGGTCGGAGCAATGCTCTTTGATCTATTCGTAGCGTTATAGTCGCCGGGTTTTGTGTTGTTGGACCAGACAAGGGTGTAATCAACTCCTGCCTTCAAGGTCTCGTCATCTCTTCCCGTATAGCTGTAAACCACAACCGGTTCAGGCTTTACGCCGCCTTTCACGAACGGTTTTTTCGGAACATCATTTTCGGATGCATCCGGCATAGCTTTCCATTCTTTCGTGGTGTCATCGGGCAAATAGACCGAGATGGTTCCCATCTCTGCAACATCCTGTGCTTTGATCTTGAACGTCTTCTTTACAGTGCCGGCATAATTTCCCTTTCCTGTAAAGATGACCGTTGCGGTTCCGGGTTCAGAATTATTTTCATAGGAAACCGTATAATCCTCTCCCTTTGTAAGGTCGTCATACTTTTGAGTCCCGTTTTCCTTATATTTATACTGCAGATCGATCCCATACGTTTCACTTTCATCCGTAGGACCTGCCACTTCAAACGGCAGACCGGTGTAAACAAACGCATTCTTGTCATAAAGATCAGCGTATTCTGTGGACTTGGTGATGTCCTTAAGGAATGTTACCTTCTTCATATCAATTCCCGTGATCTTGAATGGCTTCGATACCATTCCGACATAATCACCCATGCCGAATACATACACGGTTGCCGTGCCGATCTCTTTGTTCGCAGCATAAGCCAGCCTGTAATCTGTTCCGCTTGTAAGCGGCTTGTTTTTATATGTGATATCCCAGTTAAAATCACCTGCTGCGGACTTCAGCGGTTTTGTCGATGCAGTTTCAGTTACCCCGAGCTCAAATGACTTTCCGCTATACTTCTGATCGGGGATAGAAGGGAATTTCGCTGCCGAGATCATCGTCTCATCTTTGGCAACATAAACCTTAAGGTCTCTTTCCCCTGAAAAATTGCCGCCTGCAACGCCCCTTACCTTAATGGTATGGATTCCTTCGTCACTCAGCGTATCCTGATCGAGCGTATAATCCGTTCCCTTCTTAAGCGTAACAGCCTTTCCGTCTATATTGCATTTCAGAACCGGCGCGATCTTGACCGGCTTACCTTTGTTATAGGCAACAACCAGATGCGCCTGCGTAAGTCCTTCCTTTACAGCCTCATCAAGATCCGTGTAAACTTCTGACGCGATATCAATCGGATTGATCGTGAATGTTACGGACGCGGTATCCTTAAAGTTTCCTTTTCCCTTAATGGTCACGGTCGGCGGGATGGGCTTGCCGTTCTTTACGCTGCCTGCATTGCCGGCATTCGTGTTATTGGAATAAGAAAGCGTATAATCGGCAGATGACAGTTTACGCCTAAACGACCCGTAGTAAACCTCCGGTTCCGGCTTCTGTGCCTTTCCGTTATAGGCGACATCAGGGATCCTTTTGACGATCAGCTGTCCGGCCGCAATATCCGTGATCGAAGCATGTGCCGTGATCGTAACGGTCTCCCCATGCTCGGTCGTGATGACAAGGGATAGATCAGACGTCCCGGAAGTATTGAAGTCATCACGGGGTATCACTTTAAACGTTTTGCTCTCTCCTGCTGCGATCTCATTCCCCTCTTCCGGTAATCCGCCATAAATAGTGAATTTATGACCAGCATTTTGTGTAACATCTGCGATGGTCTGCTTTTGATTGCCCGTGTTTGTGAGCGTAACAGTCACAGCCTTAAATCCGCTTGCTCCTCCGAGCTCATTCACAAGCTTTTCGCCAAAGTCAATGCTCGCCGGTGTGGCAGTAAGACCATAAACCGGTTCAGGCGCCGCCGTGATCTCATACTTTGCGGTGAACGTCCGTGAAATACCTGCATTCGTTGAGATCGTGAGTTCCTCAGAGTAACTGCCGGCTTCTGCTCCTTCTATGTTCTTCGGCCAGATCTTAAACGTCATGGACTCACCCGGCTCAAGCTTTGACTTTGAATATGCGCTTACTACGAATTTTTCGGAAGCAAATGATGCAAAAGTCAGTTCCGTATCACCGGTATTTGTGACGGTAACGATCGCCTTGTCCCCTTCGGGATACGGATCGGGATATTGCCCCTCGACAAATGACGCAGCAGTAACAACCGCAGGTTCGATCGTAAAGGCCGGATTCGTGACTACGGTCGGTTCCGGGCCGATCATGACTGTACCGTTGTAGTTCTGCCCGTCTGCATCCTTAAATCTTTTCGATGATGCATCGAAACTTCCGCCTGCCGGGAGAAGCACCTTAATGTCACCTCCCAAAGTCAGGCTTCCGTCGATCCTGAGCGGTTCGGAATTACCTGCTGCCGTAAGCTTTGCACTGTCTGAAACAGTCAGGGCGGTTACCTGCATACTATCGTTTGTGTTGCTGCCGGTGATCTCAACCTGTGCATTTCCGCTGATCGCTGCCCGGGGGATATATTCACCGCCCGCCAGGTCATTTTTTCTTTTCAGTGTATTTCCCGAAAATTTTCCTCCGCTTGCCGTGAAGGAATCCTGTACGCTGACAGAGAAACTGTTTGAAAAATCACACTCTCCTCCGGATATCTCAAAAGAATTCAGATATGCACTGAAATTGCTTTTGCTTGTGTGCAGCTTTCCGCCTGTTACGATGAGTTTGTCCACACAGGAGCCATGTGAAGTACTTCCGAGGTCATCTGTAAGGCAGATATCACCGCCCTCGATCTTCAGGGTATCCAGCGTGGTATCATTGCTGATCCTGGTGGAAAGTTTTCCGTTATTGCTTCCCGTAAAAGTCAGGGTTACGGGATGATCCCCTTCCATATAAGTATTGGTTAAATAAATGTTCTTCCCGTATTTTCCCCGGCTGAGGTCATCACCGTCTGCAAGGACGATCGTCGTATCCCCGACCAGCTGGATCTCACCCTCCGGGAGATCCTGCGGTCTGTATTCACCTCTATATCCAAATGTGTAATAGGCATACAGAGTTCCGGTAGAGGTTTCTCCACCGGAGACGATGTTTACGGTCAGCGCCGGTTCTCTCGAGGAATTAATCCCGGCAGTTCCTGTATAAGTGATCGTGCATTTTGTTTCTTCACCGGGATCAAGGGTGGAATCCGCAAACGCAAATGTTGAATTCGTTTCACCTGTGATCGAGGAGATCGTCAACGGATCATTCCCTGTATTTTTAATATAGAATTTTGAGGTTTTAGTTTCATCCGTAATACAGAACGGGATCAGAAGACGCTTTCTTCTTGCCGAATCCGTCCCTGCGGCATTTCCGAATTCGTCTGTGTATTCTAAGGAAACCGTCGCTTCCTCTACCGCGAACTTCAGCTCAATATTCATGATAAAGCCCTGAACCGTTGTCAATGTAACAGTTTCATCATGGCTGCCGGCTGTTAATCCGCCTTTCGGCAGAATACTTAACACTATCTTCGAGTTCTTACCTAATGATGCCGGTGTTCTCGAATAGGTGAGTGTGTATTTTTCTGAAGTTACATTATTAAACTGGATAGACTCTTCACCCGTATTCGTGATTTCTATATTCAGTGGGGATCCACCGGTAAAGTCATATCCTTCTATGACCGTTCCAAAATCAGCCGTCGCTTTTGCACTGTCTTCTTCATCGATCGCACCACCGAAAGAATCGTTTTCCGATGATACGGCGGTGAAGGCTGCCTTTGCATTACTTTTCTTTACCTGCACGGAAAGCGGAAGCGTATACGTTGCAGCGTTCTCCGAAATGGCAAACACCATGTTCTCGCTGTAGGCACCGGCTGCAAGTCCCGGTTTAGGCTGTACCGTAAATGTGTAGGTTTCGTTAACCGCAAGTTTCGGCCACTCGGTTACGTTTGCGGTAAAGTTTGTTGCGCTCGCTCCCGTGATCGTGCAGGGAAGATTGCTGTCGTTTCTGACGGTCACCTCCTGTGAAGTCGGACTGGAGCCAAGATACAGAAGGGAAAATTCCACGGCTGTAGGTGAAAACGCAAGACTGTACTGCGGATCTACAACCGAAAATCCTGCCGTAAAAGATTCTGATACTCCGGCATCCGTTTTGATCGTAAAGTTTTCCTCGTATCTTTGGGCAGATGAAGGGTTCTTTTTTTTCGGCCAGATCTTAAATGTCATGGTATCTTCCGGGGCAAGCTTTACCTTGGAATATCCGCTGAAATAAAAGTTCTCGGGCCTTAGTGCAGAAAATAAGAGTTCCGAATCTCCCGTGTTTGTCACGGTAACCACTTTCTTATCGGCTTCCGGATACGAAGAAGGATAACAGCCTTTTACATAAGCCCCGCAGTCAACATATTCCGTGCTGATCGTAAAGGAAGGATTTTCAGGAGTCTCGGATGGTTCCGGTCCGATCTTGACCGTGCCGTAATAATCCTGACCGGCTGAATCCTTGAACCTTTTCCATGTTGGATCGTATCTTCCTCCTGCCGGGAGCAGAACCTTGACGTCATCTTCCAAAGTCAGGGTGCCGCGTATTTCCAGCGGGGTGGTTGCATTGGATGCTGCTGTGATCATTGCACTGTCTGAAACTGTCAGATCCTTTACAGACATGTAGTCACTGCTGGTTTTACCGGTGATCTCCACCCGGCCATTCCCACTAATCACAGCCTCGGGAATGATTGTTTCACCACTACTACTCCTTACCAGCTTGTTCCCGATGAATTTACCGCCGCTTACTTTAAAGGAGTCCTGCACATAAACAGCCCAGCTGTTTGAAAAGTCACACTCTCCTCCGGAAATCTCAACCGACTTAATGCGGGCACTGAAGTATGTATTGTTAATGCCAAGCTTCCCGCCCGTCATGATGAGTTTGTTCAACCAGGATGAATGTGAAGAACTGCCGATACTATCCTTCAGGCAGATATCCCCTCCTTCGATCTTCAGCGTGTCCAGTGTGGTCTCATCACCGATCGCAGTGGAAAGCTTTCCACTATCATTTCCCGTAAAAGTCAGGGTTATGGGATGATCCCCATCCATACGAGTGTTTGTCAGATAAATATCCTTTTCGAATTTTCCACTCATATCAAGATCGTCTTCTTCCCCAAGGACGATCGTTGTATCACCGATCAGCGGGATTGTAGTCAGCACGCGGCCGTCTTCATAAAAATCCTGTGCCGCGTACCTTCCTCTGAATCCGAACCTGTAGAATGCATATAAAGTCGTAGTATAGGGGTTTCCACCGGATTCAAGTTTTACGGTCAAATCCGGCTCCCTTGAGCCGTTAGTATAGGCATTACCCGTATAAGTAACTGTACAGGTTGTATCTTCATCCGGATCCAGGTCTGGGTTTTCGATCTCAAAAGTCGACTGGGTTTCACCTGTTATCTCCACGATCTTAACAGGAGCGTCACTCAGATTTTTAATCTTGAACACACCGGTTCTGGGGTTATCCGTGATACAGATCGGGATCAGAAGACGCTTTCTTTTTGTAGACTCCGCTCCTGCCACATTATCGAATTCATCGATAAACTGCAGACTGATGCCATCGGGAACACCAAGCAGTTCATCAGCTGCATCCTCATCAGTGATCTCTTCCGGCATTTCTTCCTCAATGCCGGTTTCCCCGACAATCTCTTCAGGTTCAATGGTCTCTTCAGGTTCAACAGACTCCTCAGATTCTGCTGGCTCTTCCGGTACCTCAACGATGCTCGGGTTTTCAATCTCCATTGCCTCCACTGAGATTGGTTCTTCTGCCGGTTGCGATGCATATACCGGCACTTCGGGCAATACCGTTACCGCGAGCATTGTGATAACTGCGATCCAGGTGATAAACTTGCTTCTCATGACTTGTCCATCCTTTCATTTACCGCTGTCTGTCATTTCATGTTTGACTTATATGACTGTAATACTCTGTCAATTCTGACATCATATGCGCAATCTACATCGTATTATAGCATGCGGTTTTACCTCCCACTACCTACGAAAGTCTATACTTTAAAAGAGGTACAGCCGCGGATCTGTCCGGTCCGGGTTGTACCTCTTATGTTCGTTCAATGATTAAATTTTACTTTGCCTGCGGCTTTAGGAAATGATACACTGAAATTGAAAGAACAAAACGCTCTTGATCTTCATGAGAGCATGACCGAATTCCCGCAAACAGGAGAGCGTGATATGACGGTAACCGGGATCGTAGCCGAATACAATCCGTTTCATAATGGCCATCTGTATCACTTAAAGCGCGCCAAACGGGACACCGGGGCAGACTACATCATCGTGGTCATGTCCGGGGATTTTGTGCAGCGCGGCGCACCGGCCATTCTCGATAAATATTCGCGCACCAAAATGGCGCTTTCAGCCGGTGCGGATCTCGTTCTCGAGCTTCCTGTCTATTATGCGGTTTCCTCGGCGGACTATTTTGCCAAAGGCGCCACTGCTCTGCTCGATAAACTTGGGGTTGTAAATTGTTTAAGTTTTGGCAGCGAGCACGGACGGATCGAGGATCTAATCGGCATCGCTTCCCTTTCCGCAAACGAATCGCCCGCTTATTCCATTGCCTTAAACCGTTATCTTGTGGAAGGCAAGAGTTTTGCCTATGCCAATATGCACGCTCTGATGGATGCCTGCGAGGATGAGCAGTTAAGAAATCTGCTCGAATCGATCCTCGCACAGCCGAACAATCTGCTCGGCATCTCCTACATCAAATCTCTGATGCAGCGCAATTCGCAGATCCTGCCGCATACGATCTACCGTTCTTCTTCCGACTATCATGATGATTCCGAAGATGCGCTCTCTGCGACCAGCGTCCGTGCGAACCTGATGCGTTCCGGGCAGATCGAAGCCTTAAGGGAACAGGTCCCGGACTATGTACTTGAGGAGATCCATACCAATTACCAGAAAACATTTCCGATCTCGAGAAACGATTATTCCTCCATTTTGCTGTACAAACTCCGGGAACTGGTATATTCCGAGGAAATCCAGCAGCTGACTTCCGTGCCGGATACATTTTCGTTTGCGCGATACCTGGATGTTTCGAATGCGCTGTCCCGCAGGATCATGGCCTGCATCAATCAGTTTGATGCTTTTAAACCGTTCATCAATCTGCTGAAAACGAAAAACATCACCTATTCCGCCATCAGCAGAGCCCTGCTTCATATCCTGCTTGAGATCCGCAAGGAAGACATGGAGGAATTTATCGAAAACGATTATGTCGGATATGCACGCATCCTTGGTTTTCGAAAACAGGCTTCCCCGCTCTTATCGCAGATCAAAGAACACACTTCGATCCCTCTGATCTCCAAAATAAAAGATGCGCCGTCCTATCTTGACGTCACATCTCTTAAAATACTTTCCTCGGATATCTTTGCCGCCGAACTCTACGAACAGATCGCGGCGCAGAAATTTTCACATCCGTTCCGCTCCGAATACACGCAGGAGATCATCGTCCTGCCGTGATTTTTATACTAGTTCTTAAAGGAATGGATCGGTGCCGGGATCCTGCCCGTGCGGTTGATGAACTCGTCGCAGGAATACGGATTCACGGCCATGACTGGCGCATATCCGAACAGGCCTCCGAATTCCACAGTTTCCCCGACCTTTTTCCCGTATGCCGGGATCAGACGCGCCGCTGTTGTCTTCTGGTTCACCATGCCGATCGCCATCTCATCCGCGATAATACCGGAGATCGTTGTTGCCTTCGTATCCCCCGGAATCGCGATCATATCCAGTCCCACCGAGCAGACACAGGTCATCGCTTCCAGCTTTTCCAAAGTGATCGCACCGGCTTCCACCGCATTGATCATTCCCTGGTCCTCGGAAACCGGGATAAACGCGCCGCTTAAGCCGCCCACATAGGAAGAGGCCATCACGCCGCCCTTTTTCACCTGATCGTTCAGCATCGCAAGCGCCGCCGTCGTTCCCGGCGCCCCTGCATATTCTAAGCCGATCTCACATAAGATATCCGCCACGGAATCTCCGACTGCGGGGGTCGGTGCAAGAGATAAGTCCACGATACCGAACGGAATATTCAGCATTTTGGATGCTTCCTGCGCAACCAGTTGTCCGACGCGGGTGACTTTGAACGCAGTCTTCTTGATCGTCTCGCAGAGCACCTCAAAATCCTCGCCTTTAACTTTGGCGACAGCCTCCTTCACAACGCCCGGTCCGGAAACGCCGACATTGATGATCGCATCCGCCTCCGTCACGCCGTGAAAAGCACCCGCCATGAACGGATTGTCATCCGGTGCGTTGCAGAACACCACCAGTTTCATGCAATCGGCGGAATCATTCTCTTTGGAGATCTCGGCTGTATCCAGAACGATCTGCCCCATCAGGCGCACCGCATCCATGTTGATGCCGGTTCTTGTGGACGCAAGGTTCACGGAGCTGCAGACCCTGTCCGTCTCGTGCAGTGCCTGCGGGATCGAGCGGATCAGCAGTTCATCCGCCTTCGTCATGCCCTTGGACACCAGCGCCGAATAGCCGCCGATCAGGTTGACGCCGACCGCCTTTGCCGCCTGATCCATTGTCTTGGCCAGCGTGACAAAATCGTCAATGCTCTTTGCTGCGCTTCCGCCGACGAGTGCCATCGGTGTCACGGAAATACGTTTGTTCACGATCGGGATCCCGAACTCCGTCTCGATCTTTCTGCCGCACTCGACAAGATCCTTTGCGGTGGTCGTGATCTTGTCATACACATTTTTGTGCAGCGTCGCGATATCATCCGTAATACAGTCAAGCAAACTGATCCCGAGTGTGATCGTGCGCACATCGAGATTCTGCTGCTGGATCATTTTATTTGTTTCTCTGACTTCCCGTAGATTGACCATGATAAAACTCCTTGTAGCGATTGATGATCTTCTTCCGCTTTTCGCTGTTATAGTATGTTGCCACTACAGCCTGTGCATCTGATCGAAGATCTCTTCTCTCTGGCAGCGGATGATCACACCGATCTCCTCGCCGATCTGCGCCAGTTCGCTCGCAATATCCGTAAACGGCTTGTCTGTTTTGTCCATATCCACGATCATCATCATGTTAAAATAGCCCTGCACGATGGTCTGTGAAATATCCTCGATATTGATCCGGTTGTTTGCAAGGTAGGTGCATACCTTGGCCATGATCCCGACCGTATCCTTTCCAACAACGGTAATGACTGATTTCTGCATATTTCCTCCTACTGTACCCAAAAAATATATTTAAATTTTTGTGCGCTATCTGTAACTTCCGTGGGTTTTCCGGAATTCTTCTTTTGCATGATACATGGTGCGATCCGCCTCCGAAAAGGCGCGCTCGATCGTAGTGTCTTCCGGCCTGCTGTCTGCCATGCCGGCAGAAATCGAATAGCGTTCCCATTCCGGTACATCTTCTTTGGCATATGCCTTTTCAAAGGTTTCATTCAGCCGGCGGAACAACTCGGAGCGGTTTTCAAAATCCGTATTCTGCAAAACAGCGACAAACTCGTCGCCGCCGACACGGTATACCGGCGAATGCGAGAATACTTTGCAGATCAGTTGGCAGCAACCGCGCAGATATTTGTCGCCCGCATCATGCCCGTATGCATCGTTGATGTATTTCAGGTTGTTGGCGTCCATCATGACAATACTGAAAGAAGACGGCTGCGTTGCGATCTTCTGCGCAAATTCTCCGGCGAACCGGTCAAAAGCAGCTTTGCTGCCGACTCCTGTCAAAGCATCCCTGAATGCGACCTGACTGATCTGTCCGATCTCCTCCTCGCGTTCATAAAGATCATTCTCGGCCTGTGTCAGATCTTCTTCGAGCTGTTTCGTGATCCGTGTGTTTTTCTCGGAGCGGATCAGAATGAACAGCTGCACGCCAATGATCAGGATCGCCGCCGCGATGATCAGGAAAAGGGAATTCTTCAGATGATCGAAAGCAGGCGTCGCATCCGTGACTGATAAGCAGAACCAGTCGTCTGCAACGGTCGTCGTATAAACGATGTATTCGGATCCCTCATAGTCAAGGGAAAAGAAATTCTCATTGGTGGAGCGCATCTTATCAACGATCGCTGTGCCAAGGCCTGCACTCCCGCTGAAATAATCCTTTCCGACTTCTTCTTTGTCGGAATGCGCGATCACATGGTATCTGCGGTCTAGCAGCACGACTTTGCAGTCTCCCTGCGCCGCCAGTTCCTCCGCGATTTCCTGCAGCCGCTGAATGGAAAAATCCATCGCAACAACGCTTTTTCCATCGCACAGGGTTTTGCCCAGCGAGATCATGACCGTCCCTGTTTCGGCATCTATATAGGGATCCACAATGGCAACTCTTCCGATGCTTGCCCGTGCATCCACATACCAGGGTCTTTCCGTCGCTTCATACCCCTCCTCCGGCACCCAGTCCGTACCGTCCAGATATTGGCCGTTGATATATCCGTAGAGCCCGTCGCAGTTTTTGGATGTGATATTCATGATCGCAAAAGACTGGTTGACCAGGTAATCACGGATCTCCTGCCGGGAGCGGTCGTCACGGATCATGTTATCGAGGCTGTAGCCCGCAAGTCTTAAGATGTCCACACCTGTCGAGAGATATTTATCGATCTGCTCTGCCGAAGATTCGGCATTCAGTTCGCTGATCTTAACGATCCTTTCTCTGGTCTCTGTCAAAAGACGGGCATAATAAATCAGGATCACCCCGATAAAGAGCAGGACGATGAACGACGTAAAAAGCATGGTCTGTACATAATAGGATCCTGTTTTTCTGTGCGGTTTCATCTCTTGTTCCGTTCCCGTCTATTTTACGATCGTAATGTCATTGCCAAACCACTTAACGGAGATCTCGCCAAGTGTTCCGTCAGCCTTCATCTCGCTTACGGTCTCCTGCACCTTGTCCCGCAACGCCTGATCTTTCTTCCGGAATCCGATGGCCAAACTCTCTTCGCCGAAACTGTCCGGCAGAACAAAGAACCGGTCCTCGCTTCTGGCAATATAGTAGTAGGCTGCAACGGAATCGATGAGACCTGCATCCAGCCTGCCCTCCGTCAGGTCATGAAGCATCTGTATGTTATCGGGATATTCCACCATCGTGATCTCCGCGAATAAGGAAGAATCCTTCAGTGCCTCCTGCGCCGTCGAGCCGGACTGCACGCCGACAAACCTGCCCGCCAGATCCGATACGCTCTTGGCACTGCTGCTTTCATGCACCATGAAGATCAATTCATTCCGCATGTACGGCTCGGAAAGGTTCATGGCTTCTGCACGCTCCTGCGTTACCGACAGTGCGTTCCAGATGCAGTCGATGGTGCCGTTATTGAGTTCGTTTTCTTTTTCCTCCCAGTCGATCGGATGCTTAACAAGCGAGACGCCCAATCTGTTGCATACTTCCTGTGCCACGTCCAGATCAAAACCCACGAGTTCCCCATTTTCATCCGTGAACCCCATGGGCGGGTAATTTGCATCAAGTCCAAGAACAAATTCTTTTTTGTCGAGCACTTTCTGCAGGGAATCATCTGTTTGCACGCTGTCAGCTTTACAGCCGGCAAACATTACAAGCGCTGCAGAAAGCAGGACCGGCAGGGTCCTTCTGATCAAGTGTTTATTCATCTTCCGAAACCTTACATTACTAGACCGCGATCAGCTGCATCGGCTCATGGCGCGGCGCGATCCGGATCTTAAAATCATCCGGCTGGTAAACATTATCATCCATCAGGATCTCTAAGCGTACCGTCTCATAAGCTAATTCCGCAAGATTGTTCTCGGCGCTTAAATGTCCCAGGATCACCGACTTTAAATTGTCATGGAGCAGTTTACATAATAACTGTCCGGACAATTCGTTGGAAAGATGGCCTCTGTCGCCTAAGATTCTGCATTTTAACGGATAAGGATACTTTCCGACCTGGAGCATATGCACATCATGATTGGCTTCCAAAAGCAGCGCATCAACCCCGGAGAAATTCTCCACGATATAATCGTCATAGATCCCGAGGTCCGTCACGATCCCTGCCTTACGCCCTCCATGTTCGATCCGGTAAGCCACCGGCTCATTGGCATCGTGTGACACGGAAACCGGGTGAATACAGAGGTCCTCGATCATGAACGGCTCATCCGCTCTGATCTCACGAAACAGTCCTTCCGGGATCTCGCCGATATATTTCGACTGCAGGATCCCTTCGATCGTACCCCTTGTCGCGTACATCGGCAAGCCGTATTTTCTTGCGAGCACACCGACCGAAGCGATGTGATCGGAATGTTCGTGCGTGATCAGCAGCCCGTCCATTTCGGAAGTCTTCAGGCCGATCCCGTTCAGTCCGGCCTCGATCCGCTTCCCGCTGATGCCCGCATCGACGATCAGGTGGGTATTATCGGATCCCACATAAATACAATTGCCGCTGCTTCCGCTTGCAATGCTGCATAGTTCCATTTCAGTTTCTCCCCTCTTTCATTTTACTCCACTCATCAATAGGCGATCCCATCATCCGCTCACGAAGCTTAAACGGGTACAGGAATTCTCACGGTTTCCACCGGATCTCCAGGTTGTCTCCCGTCTTCAGCACTTCCGTATACTGGGCGTTCTTCCCGTTCAACAGTGTCTCGACACTCTTGCCCTGCGGTTTGCTTAAGTCAAAATCAATATAATCGAATACATCGACAAAGATATACGAATCCTTCCCGGTAAGGTGTACGACAGAGCCGTTCACCAGCACGTCGACCCCGCCTTCTCCGGCAGGTTTTGTTTCTGCTTCGTTTCTGTTTTCGGCATTTTCCGGTTCCGAAGCGGCTTCTGTCTTCTCTGCTTCGTGTTCTTCGGTCACCGTATCTTCCGGTTCGTCATCCCCGTGTCCTTCAAGATCCCGGGCTTCCTCAGCATCGTCTTCCCCGTAATACGCTTCTTCCGGATATGCTTCCTCCTGCGCATCCGATGCTTCCTGATCTTTCTCCACATCCGAAAGCTTCAGTTCTTCCATCGTCCAGATCACCGCAAAATTATCATACACAAACGTATCCAGACCGGCGCGTTTGTTATTGACGTAGATGTTCATGTCCTTCTTTAAGATCACATCCATGAAATCCGCGATCTGCTTGACGGTGTAGTAATTGCACATCTCGACCTTATCGCCCTCTTTGAGCGAATAGAATTCCGACTGCAGATTGCCGTTAACAAGCGCAAACTTCGGGAGCAGGACCTTTTGATCATTCACGATGACCGTGATCGTGGAATCGTATTCCGGAAGCTGTTTGATGTCGCAGGACGCATCCTCTCCCGCCGTCGATTCTTTGACCGTGATCTTATCGCCGGCCACGATCGGCGCATTGATGCTGACCTCCTTGCCGCCGACTTTGATCACCGCCGGTTCTCCGAGTGTTCCCCTGACCATATGCTGCTTGCCGTTTACCGTAAAGTGCAGCTCCTTCCCGCGTTTCGGGAACAGGCCGTCATTGGGGAAGCCCGCCTGCAGAGCCGCATCCGCAACAGTCAGATGGCCGTTGTCGTAAAGTTTGATCCGCTCACCGTTAAAGTGCACGAAGATAAAGTTATTGCTCTGGTCATAGAAATTGAGACAGATTCCGATCGGTGTCACAAACAGGGAATCCTGTTTCGCGCTCTCAAACTGCAGATCGATCTCTTTGAGGGCCTCCGATCCGCGCAGCGCCACACGTTCTTCCGGAATACCGAGGCTGCCTGCCAGATGCTTGGTAAATCCCTTGATCTTGCCGCCACCGCCGACCACAAACACGGCGCTGACGGATTTACCGCCGTTCAGTTCCTTGATCTTATCGGCGATTTCCTGGGTCATCTCCTGCATGATCCCTTCCACGGATTTTAATACATCCGCAGGCTTGATCTGCTGCGTCAGACCCATAATGTCTTTATACTTGATCATCGCCTGGTTTCCGGACGCGATCTTGATCTTTTCCGCTTCGATATAATCCACCAGACATGCCTGGGCGATGGCATCCGTAAACTCATCTCCCGCGCTCGGGATCATGCCGTAGGCAACGATACTGCCGTCCTTTGTGACTGAAATATCACTGGTTCCCGCACCCACATCCACAAGCGCGATATTCAGCATTCTGTACATGACCGGCACCGCGGCATGCATGGCAGCGATCGGCTCGAGCGTCAGATTGGCGACGGTCAGATCCGCCATTTCCACGGCCCTGTACAGTCCGTCCACGACCTCGTCGGGCAAAAACGTTGCGATCAGTTCCACCCCGATCTTTTTGGCTTTATGCTTTTCCAGGGAAGTGATCGGATAATCGTTCAGGAAATATTTCACAACCGTATAACCGACGGTATAGAACTTCATATCCAGATCGTTCTGTTCCTGAAATTCCTCGTATGCCTTTTCAAGTCCGAGCATTTCCAGTGTATAAATATGTTCCGCATCCACAACGGTATCGGTTTCAAAGACAAGTTCCGCGCTCGTCGTGAGTGTTTTTAAGACACGGCCTGCCGCCGCGATACAGACCTCGTTCAGTTCCCTGCCGACCTTTTTCTCAAGCGCCTTCTTCACGGAACGGATCGTCACGGAAACCTGTTCGATATCATGGATCTGTCCGTCGAGCATGGAACGGGTCTGATGCTCCTCCACCTGCTGGGCCATCACATGAAAAACTTCGCCCGTCTTATAACCGACCGTCCCGACAACGCTTCTTGTGCCGATATCCAAACCGAATACGATCTGTCCCGGATTTTTCTTCTTCTCTGCCACTTCCCGTTCTCCCAAGTATAGAAAGTTATGTTAACAACTTATCGATCTGCCTGTATACTTCTTCCACATCCGCATCATTCCTGATGATACGGTCCGCTTTCTTCGCAAATGCCCTGTAGTCAAGCTGCCGGCTCATGATGGAAAGCGCTTTTCCTCTCGAATAGCCGCGATCCTTCATCAGTCTTTTGATGCGCTCTTTCTTCGGTGCATAGATATACCAGACCTCATCAAGGATCTCATCACAGCCGGATTCAAACATGAGCGCCGCTTCAAAAAAGAAATACTCATAGCCTTCCTGCTGTGCCTTCAGTGCTTCCTGTTCTGCCGCTTCTTTGACGACAGGATGCACGATCGCATTGACCTTTGCCGTCATCCTGGGATCCATAAAAGTCATGGCGCCCATGATCTTCTTATCGATCCGGCCGTCCTCTGACAGAATGCCGTCACCGAGCAGACTGATCAGCTTCCCGTAGCAAGGGCCGCCTTTGTCTTCCAGTTCCCAGGCCAGAATGTCCGCCTGCAGGATTTTGCAATGGCAGCGCTTTTGCAGATAATCCGTTATGATTGATTTTCCGGCACCGATGCCGCCCGTGATCCCGATCCTTTTCATGATATTATGTAAACTATTATATTTTGTTTCCGGATCCTATTTTGCCGCGTACCAGTTTTCTCCGTCATGCATGTCCACTTCCAGCGTGACGGCAAGCTTGGCAGCACCTGTCATTTCTTCCGACAGGATCTTATGGACCGCGTCGAGTTCATCCGGATACGTCTCGATCAGCAGTTCATCATGCACCTGCAGGATCATCTTCGAACGAAGTCCTTCGTCATCCAGCCGTTTCATGACACGGATCATGGCGATCTTCATGATGTCCGCGGCACTTCCCTGGATCGGCGCATTCATGGCCACACGTTCTCCGAACGAACGCTGCATGAATACGTTGGATCTCAGTTCCGGGATCGGACGTCTTCTGCCGTACATGGTGACCGCATACCCGTCTCTTTTCGCATCCGCAACAAGTCTGTCGACAAAGGCTTTGACCTGCGGATAGGTTTCAAAATACCGTTCGATATATTCCGCCGCTTCCGCCTTGGAAATACTTAAGTCCTGAGACAGTCCGAAAGAACTGATCCCGTATATGATACCGAAATTCACAGCCTTTGCATTGCGTCTGAGCTGCGGCGTTACCTCATCAAGCGGCACGTGGAACACTTCGGAAGCCGTGATCGCATGGATATCGTCGGCGCGTCTGTAGGCTTCGATCAGTTTCTCATCCCCGGACATATGCGCCATGATCCGCAGTTCGATCTGGGAATAATCCGCATCCACAAAGACACAGCCCTCACGCGGCACAAATGCCTTCCGGATCAGTCTTCCCTCTTCCATACGGATCGGGATATTCTGCAGATTCGGATCCGCGGAACTGATGCGTCCCGTCGCCGTGATCGTCTGGTGGAATGTCGACCGGATCCGCTCATCCTCATCGATGTAGGCCGTCAGTCCTTCCGCATAGGTGGAACGCAGTTTGGAGATCGTCCGATAGCGCAGGATGTGCTGCACGAAAGGATGCTCCACCGCAAGTTTTTCCAGAACATCCGCTGCGGTGGAATACCCGGTCTTGGTCTTCTTACCGCCGCTCAGTCCCATCTTCTCAAACAGGATCTCGCCAAGCTGTTTGGGCGAGTTGATATTGAATTCCTCACCGGCCTCATCATAGATCGTCTTTTCGAGCGCCGTCAGTTCTTCCTGCAGTTTTTCCGAATATGCGCGCAACTCACTGCTCCTGACCAGCACTCCTTCCGCTTCCATCCGGCATAAGCAGACACAGAGCGGCATTTCGATCTCCGTAAACAGGTTCATCATGCCCTGTTCCTGCAATTTTTCATAGAGTACCGGCTTTGTCAGAAAGCAGACACGCGACAGATCGCAGGCATAGTCCCTGACCTGATCCGGCTGCGTCTTAAGCACCTCCGAAAGAGCGGTTTTGCCGAAACGTTCCTTCTCGCCGCTGATCATCATGGACAGATGCTCATTTGCAATGTCCTCCACATCATAATCGCTCTTGAGCGGATTCAAAAGATAAGCCGCGATCTTACAGTCAAACAGGTGCTTTTTCGCTTCTTCCATCGACAGGATGCCAAAGATGCGCATCTGCTCCTTCAGGCCGAATGTGGCAGCATCAAGATCACCGGAGCGGGTGAGTAGCTTAAACAGATGATCGCACAGATATTCCTGTGTCAGAAATCCCTGCACGGGAAGAAAATACGCTTTTGTTTCCGAGGCGCAAAGTGTCACGCCAAGAACCGATCTTCCTTCCGTAAGCAGCAGAAAAGAAAACCGTTTCACAGCGCCAAATTCCGTAAAGAGGGTTTCCGCTTCACTCAGATCCTCTACCGTAAAGTAATCCGCAGTAACCTCTTCGGACGGCTTATTTTCAAACCTTGAAAACATGTTTTTAAAGCCGAGTCTTTTTACGATCTTATAGGCTTCATCCGTGTAAAGATCCGCTATGGCCAGATCCTTCATTGCCACTTCGACCGGTGCATCCGTATCGATCGTAGCAAGTTTTTTGGATAGTTCGGCAAGATCAAAGTGCTCGGTCAGTGTTGCTTTTACAGCTGCTTTTGTGATCTCTTCCACATGTTCTTTCAGATTTTCGATCGTGCCGTATTCCTGTACGAGCGCCGTAGCTGTCTTTTCGCCGATCTTCGGAACGCCCGGAATGTTGTCGGAAGAATCTCCCATCAGCGCTTTTAACTCGATCACCTGCAGCGGCGTGATCCCGTAACGGTCGATCACATCCTGTGTATTGTAATCTTCCACTTCGGTCTTGCCGCCCTTGGTCTTGGGAATACGGATCCGGATATGATCCGTAGCGATCTGCAGAAGGTCACGGTCTCCGGACACCAGAGAAACATCGATGTTCTCTGCCTCGGCGCGTTTTGCAAGCGTCCCGAGCAGGTCGTCCGCCTCATATCCTTCCAGCGTCACCACGCGGATATTCATGGCCGCAAGCAGTTCCCTGAGAACAGGCATCTGCTCTTTCAGTTCACTCGGCATCGGTTTGCGCGTTCCCTTGTAGGCATCATACATCTTATGCCTGAACGTAGGCGCATGCAGATCAAAAGCCACAGCCAGATACTGCGGCTCTTCTTCGCTTAAGATCTTAAACAGGATATTGAGGAATCCGTAGATCGCGTTGGTATGTTCGCCAAGCGCGTTCGTCAGATCCGGCAACCCGTAAAACGCTCTGTTCGCTATGCTGTTTCCGTCGATCAGTACTAATTTCTCACGCATGTTCTTAATCCGGTCTAAAATTAAAAGGACCTTGCCCGTCGGGATCACAGATAATACAGATACAGGTACATCATCTCCAGCGCGACCATAAGACCTGCTACCGTCAGGATGAGCCTTCTGACAACCGCGCCGCGGTTATGCCACCTGATGTACTGTTCCGTTAAGCTGATCTTCTCCTTCAGTTCGGAATGCAGATCAAAAGAAGTCCCGTCTTCCAGGCGGGCCAGCGCTTCTTTTAACAGGAAACTGGTCTCCATCTCATCAAAGCAGGTCTTGCACGTATTGATATGCCAGAGAAAGGCCTCCAGCGCATCCCCGGTCAGCCTGTCATCGACAAAGTCCTGTATATATTGTTCGCTTTCCTGACAAGTCATAAAATCCCTCTCATATACTATACACTAAATGTTGTGCCTGCACAACGAAAAAGTACCAGCATTTGCTGTTCATTCCTTCATCATTCCTTCAGACGGATGAAGTCCTGCACGTTATGATAATCGATCAGGCGGTAATCCACATAAAAGACCCTGCTGCCTCCGTCTGCGCTGAATACGGCGGTCGGACCGTCCGGTTCCGAAAGGTCAAAAGCCAGTTCCATGATCTTGGCCGCCTGCCCCTTCGCATCATTGTAGACCGTCCCTTCCATCTTCTTCATCTTGACCATCTCCAACGCCTCATCGACACCGTTGATCCCGACTATGAGCGGCAGGTCCGCGCCTTTATGCTCCACGGCATCCAGAGCGCCGAGCGCCATGTCATCATCATTGGCAATGACCATTTCGATCTGCGTCGGATAGGTATCCAGCAGCATGCTCATCTTGCTGTTTGCCTGATTGCGGTTCCAGTTGGCGATCTCATCCCCGATCTTTTCGATGGAATAACCTGCCTGCTGGATCGTTTCGATGGAAACCTGTGTCCGGATCAGCGCATCCTGATGACCGATCTCGCCCTCTAAGATCACATACTGGATCACGCCGTCCCCGCTTTTATCGATCTGTGCAAACCGGGCGGGATCGCTTAAGGCATTGATCACAAGAGAAGCCTGTAAAGCGCCCGACTGTTCCGCATTGGCGCCGACATAGAAAAGCTTATCGAAACGGTTTAGATCTTCCGCCACCGGTTCCCTGTTGAAAAACACCACGGGAACATTCGCGCTTTTGGCCTTATCGATGATCGCCGTGGTGTCGGTCCGGTCTACCGGATTGACACAGACCGCATCATACCCTTTGTCGATGAATCTGGCAATCTGGTCATTCTGGGTCAGCTGGCTTCCCCCGGCACTGACGATATCGAGCAGGATCGCGGAGCCGGTCTCTTTTTCCTTCTCCCTGGCCCATTCGTTCATATCCTGTGTCATGTCGGAAATAAAGGTATCATAGCCGTCATAGACACTGACCCCGATCCGCAGGTTGTTTTTCTTCCTGTTGTCTGAAGCACTCCCGCACCCTGCAAACAACACCGAGGTCAGAAGCAGCGCCGACAGCAGGATCAGGGAGAGCATAACACGGATCCCGTGATTTTTATAAACCATTACCATCACCTCACATGCGGAAACAGCAGTTTCTGATGGGCCGCCTCATAAACGGCATCATATCCCACCACTTCAAAACGGATCGTTTCTTCCTGCTCCCGCTTCTTTTCATCCAGAACTTTCTGAACACCCAGATAGCCGATACTGAACTCATCTTCAAAGACCAGGGACTTGATCAGACGGTTATCCAGATAATATACACTCTTGTTGCTGTTCGCAATGCCGTAGATCTTGATATCCTTGTTCAGGTTGACCGTCGCGTCCAGCAGCTCCTCCATCGAGCTGTTGTCAAGTGCCACAACGACATCCACGGCTTCCTCCGTCAGTTCGCGCTGTAAAAAGAACTGCGCTTTTTTATTCTTTTCCTGCTCGTTCCGCTCCCAGAGCACGACTTCATCCGCATATTTCACGCCGGGATCCTGCATGACCTCGAGACGCTTCCTTACGCTTTCCCGCTCAAGGTGGTCCGCGATCAGGGCGACTTTGATCCAGTCCTTCTCGTTCTCGTCAATGGTGTGTGCCAAAGAAGACGCCATCTCTTCATCAGACGCCGCAAGGACATCCTCTGTAAGGATCCCGCTTTCCACGAACATATAAGGGATCTTCGGTCTGGTATGCGCCATATAGGCGCCGACCGTTTCGCTGTCACAGGCTGCGATCAGAAGCGCATCCGCACCGTTAGCGATCTCACGTTCGATCAGAGAGATCTGTTCTAAAGCATCATCTTCCGTGGACATGGTGATCAGAGTCACTTCGGCGTGCAGATCTGATGCCGCAAGTTCCGCGCCCTGTCTTAAGTTTTCCCATCTTGCGGGATCGGATCCGTACACGATCAGGGAGATCTGCCGGATCGGATCCTCCCGTTTGCTTAAATATGTATAGTAAGTCAGTTCACCGATCAGGGCCAGGGCAAGCAGCACGGCCAGGATCAGCAGCGGTCTCTGTCTGTGTTTCATGCGCCCCCTCCCTTCTTTTCGTTCTTCTCGTTCTTTTCGTTCTTATATTCCGCATAAGGGATCTTCGGCAGATGGATCGTGACGGTCGTACCCTCATCCAGTTCGCTTTCGATGCTTAAGCCGTAATCCCCCTTAAAATACAGCTGAATACGCTGGTTGACGTTCCACAGACCGATCCCGGAGCCTTTGCCCCTGGTTCTGGTCTTTTCCTTCAGCAGATTCTCAAGCGCTTCCGGGGGCATCCCCATGCCGTTGTCGGAGACTTCGATATAGATGTCTCCGTCCTTTTCATATCCTTTTACCGTGATCCTGGAATCCTCGTCCATGGCGCCGTAATAGATCGCGTTCTCCAAAAGCGGCTGAACGATCAGCTTGATCGTGCAGCAGTCCTTGATCCCTTCCTCGATCTCGATCGACGACTCGAATTTGTTCTTATAACGCACCTTCTGGATATTCAGGTAGTTCTGTGCATGCACGATCTCATCACGGATCGGGATGATGTTATCCCCTCTGCTCAAGCTGATCCTGAACAGCGTTGCAAGCGCCGTGACCGTTGTGATCGCATCCTTGTACCGGTTGCTCTCGATCATCCAGACAACGGAATCCAGCGTATTATACAAAAAGTGCGGGTTGATCTGGGACTGCAGCGCATCCAGCTCGCTTCGGCGCTTGTCGCGTTGTTCCTTGACCATGTCATCCATCAGCTTGCGCATCTGTTTGACCATGGAATCGATCGTTCTGCCAAGGTGCATGATCTCGTGGGAACCGCCGATATAGATCTGGTCCACATCCAGATTCCCCTCTTCCAGTTTCCGGACACTGTCATCCAGCTTCCGCAGCGGATCCGTAACTCTCGAAGAAATAAAGATGTTACCGAAGAGCACCAGAAAGATCGTGATGGTCAGGATGATGATCGAGAACATCCTCGTCTGCGACAGGCTCAGCGCGAGTTCTCTGGTCGGCGTGACACTGACAATCTTCCAGCCGGTATAGCCGACGGTCTTGACGATCACAGAGCGTTCCACGCCGTTAAAGATCTCGGTATGCACCCCGTCCTCACAGTCCTTGAGGGCAAGGTTATTTTCCTGTATCAGCCCCGAATAGATCGCTTTCTGCCTGGGGTGATAGATGATCTCGCCGTTTCTGTCCACCAGATAGACATAACCGCTCGTCTTCTCATTGACTTTACTGAACATCTGCTCGATCGAGGAGAAGTTCATATCCACGAGCAGCACGCCTTTGCGGATGTTACCGAGGCTGGTCAGTTCCACGCTGCGGCTTAAGGAAACCACCCAGTAATAGCGGTAATTACTGTTCTCGAACAGATTCTGCACATGCGGCGTGGAAAAATGGATATCGGCGATCTTTTCTTCCGCATTTCTGAACCATTCCTGCGCGCAAAAATCAACCCCCTCTTTTCTGTTGGCAACGGGCGATGCACAGATCAGGGCGCCGTCTTCCGTCACGCAGGCGATGCTGATCAGGTTATCCTTGTTCGCCTCATAGAGCAGGTCCATTTCTTCCAAGAAGGAATCCTTTGACATATCTTTTTTCTTGATCACGGAATAGTAAAAAGAATCCGAAACGCTCATCATATTCCGGATATAGGTATTCAGGTTCCAGCTGACCTGTTCGAGCACCTGTTCATCGTTTTCGATGGTGTTCTCCCTGGCTCTTGCCGAAAACTGCGAATACAGCGCCACGCCGAGAAAGACCATTCCGAACACCGCGATCGCTGTGAACGAAAGGGAAATGATCAGCTGGATGCTGCGCTGCTTATATGCTCTTTTGATCTGGTCAAAAAAATGGCCGAATCTGATTTTCATTGATCCTTCGTCAGTGTCTGCCGGTATTTCGCCGGAGAAACGCCAAACTGCTTTTTGAACACGTAGCTGAAATAGGTGGGTTCTTCATAGCCGACCATGCCGGCGATCACATAGCTCTTCTCTTCCGTATTTTCAAGCAGGGAAACCGCTTCTTCCATACGGATCTTCGTCAGGTAAGCCACAAAATTCATGCCGGTCTCTTTCTTGAAGATCGAGGAAAAATAAGTCGCACCCACACCAAGATGCTGGCAGACCATGTCAACGGACAGGCCGGAATTCTTATAGTGTTCCCGGATAAAGGCGATGGCTTTCTCGCCAAGCACCCTCGTGGCATCCTGTCTGTTCCTGCGGATGGAATCCTTCAGTTTCGAGCAGACTCCCTCCAGCCATTCGCCTGTTTCTTCGAAGGAATGGAATCCGCCTATCTTATCAAACATTTCTTCGGGGCTTCCCATCTCCGACTCTGTATGATACATGGAAGCGAGGCGGTTCAGCTCGATCGCGATCTCCGTACACCACATGCGGAGCTGCGGAATGGATGCGGATGATTTTTTCAGGTGCGCGATAATGTCAGAGATCGCATCCCCCATCGAAGCATCATCGCCGATCTTGATCTCACGAAGCAGCCGCTCCATCAGTTTTTCATCAAGCGTGATCACCTCCGAGCTCTTGGGCTCCACATCGCCGATATAGATCGCCTGATCTCCCTCCACAAGCATTCTGTACATCGAAGCTTCTCTTGCCTCTTCAAACGATCTGGAGATATCCCTGCTGTTCCCGTATACTTTTCCGATCCCGGCTGTCGTTTCGAGCCCGAACTGTTTTTTCGACAACTTGCAGATCTGGTCCATGGCGGACACAAACGCCTGCAGACCCTGCGTATTCTTAAGTCCCGCGATCACAACAACGCTCCCCAGGTAATTCATGCAGAAATGATCCGGCAGATCCGCAAAACGCTCTTCCGTCATATTGCGCAGGGAGATCCGCAGAAGTTCCGTACCAAGCGGCTGGCTCCTGTTGACATCCTCTTCCATTGTGAGCACCGCAACCGTATAAAACGGCGCATCCAGCTTGATCCGGTAATCGGAGGCATAACGCGAGATCTGATCAGCACTCAAACGCCCCTCCAGCAATCCGATCCAGAACTGTTCCTTTAAGAAAGGCAGACTGTCCTGATAGAACCGCTGCAGGCGGTCGATGTTATGTCTTCTGTCAAAATCATCATCCAGGCGTTCTCTGATCCTTAAGAACACTTTTACAAGCTCATCGGAATTGATCGGCTTAAGGATATATTCTTCCGCTTCGAGACGGATCGCTTCCTGTGCGTATTCGAACTCGTCGTACCCCGAGAAGATGATGATCCTAACATCCGGCATGATCGCTTTCAGTTTCCGTGCAAAAGTCAGACCGTCCATGAACGGCATCTGGATATCGGTGAGTACCACGTCCGGCGCGAAAAGTTCCGCTTTTTCGAGCGCATCCTCTCCGTTTTCCGCCTCGGCGACCACTTCATACCCGATCGCTTCCCAGTTCACGCATGCTGCGATCGCTTCTCTTGCATCTGCCTCGTCATCCACGAGCATTACTTTGTACAGGTTCATGATTTTCTCCTGTGATCTTATTTATATTTCCCAATGATCATGCAGAACAACTTTCCTCTTTCGCTGACACGCTCTCTCGGAAAGTGTTCTGCCATGATCATCATATATTTATAATGTTACAGGGATCATTGGAACAGCTGTTCTTTGGTGTAATATCCGCCGCCGATCAGAATCTCCTCGTAGTTGTCTCCGTCGATCACAACGGGTTCGCACAGGTAGGACGGCACGGTCAGGACATTGTTGTGATACTGCGTCGTATCGTTGATCTCGGGCTCCCCGTTTTCAAGAAGCGCCTGTACCATCGTAACGCACTTCGAGGCGAGCACTCTGGTATCCTTGTAGATCGTCATGTCCATTTTTCCTTCCGCGATGTTTTTGATCGCGGGTTTTTCCGCATCCTGTCCGGTGATCAGCGGGTGATCTTCCATGGAAAATCCTTTCTTCTGCCAGGCCTTTAAGATTCCGTATGCAAATCCGTCAAATGCCGAACAGGCGATATCCAGATCCCCCGTCGGATAGTATTCGTTCAGCAGCTGTGTACACATCTGTTCCGCCGTATCTTCCGACCAGCGCAGGATACAGGTATCCTCAAAACTCGTCAGACCGGAGCGGCAGATGAGTGTCTTGTCTTTCAGATACGGTTTCAATACTTCCATGACACCGTTGTACAAAAAGACGGCATTGTTGTCATCCGGCGATCCCATGAAGAATTCGATCGTATAGGAACGTCCTTCTGCGGAAGCTTTTTTTAAATCCAGCTTATCTTCAATGTAGCCGCCGATCAGGGTACCGACAGCCTTATTGTCAAAGGTTGCGTAATAGGAAACCGCATCCGTATCCATCAGCAGTCTGTCATAAGCGATCACGGCGATCCCGTTGTCTCTGGCCTGCGAAAGCACTTCCGTCAGTCTTGTGGAATCAATGGAGGCGATCACCAGGCAATTGACACCGTTGCGGATCATGGATTCGATCTGGGAAACCTGCAGGTCGATATCATCATCCGCATACTGCAGATCGACTTCATAGCCGAGCGTCTCCAGTTTGGCCTTGATGTTCATGCCGTCATTGATCCAGCGCTCGGAAGTCTTTGTGGGCATAGCAACGCCAACCCGCTTTGTTTCTTCCCGCGGGCCTTCTTTGTCCTGATCCTGTTGTGACAGTTTCGCCAGATAATCCTCATCCGGCGCATTCCACGTTTCTTCCTCTCCCTGTCCTGCTGCCTGCTCACCCGCTGATGCGCAAGCTGACAAAAAGAGGAGTAAAAAGCACAGCGGAATACTGATCCACTTCCTGATTTTCATACCTATAACTATAACATAAGAGGGCGCCATTTGGCACCCTCTTTGTTGTTTTACGGCTCTGTTAATCCGGCTGCTTTGCCTGTGACCGTAGTTTTTTATGGCACTTTGACATAAGGCATCCTATCAGTCAGCCGGTTTGAACTTTACATAGATATGATCCGTATAAACTGTCTCCGTAATTCTGTCTTCCCCGATGACCGAGTAGGTGATCCAGCCGTCAAAGTCTTCTTCCTTGATACCGGACACATCTTTTCTGAACAGATAAAGTCCGATGGGCTTATCAGAATCGTATGACGAAACCAATGCTCCTTCCCCATTGATATAGCCAACCTTACAATAAAAATACCTTGTAAACTGATTTACCGTTCCGGCCAGGTTGTTATTCATCAGTACAACACTTCCCAGATCAAACCCGGGACTGTCTTTCAGCGTAATGGGAATCCTTGCGTATGCACCCGCTTTATCAAGAATCTCGACTGGTTTCTTTGCTGTGACCGCATTCTTAGCCGTCGGTTTTTTGGCTGCGACTGCCTTGAATGTCAGCGGAACAAGTCCCGTAAGGCATGTTTTGTTATTAGTATCATACAGCATTGCATATACCTTGTAATTGCCTTTTGGAAAATAGAGGAATCTGTAAGGTTCATAAGAAATTGTCAGCACATTATTCTCCAGCGTCAGTTGTTTATAACCGCACAGATCCATTGCAAACCTGCTGAGGTCAGGATTCTTAACCGCATCTTCTGAAGGCAGAAATCGAACCGATACTTTATCAGGAGATGCAATTTCGCCCTCTGTACTGAAACCGAATTGGTATGCAATATTGATTGCATTTGCATAGAACTGCAGTTTTTCTTCCTTTGCGGCCTTAAATGTAACATCCTTTTTAAGGCCCGTCCGAATGGTATAGATTTCGTTTTTGGAATCTTTTCCAATCTTATAGGAATGCGTGACGGTAAAGCTATCGGCACTGTTGCCGGCCTTAACGACCTGATATCTGATCAGGCCATCCCCGGAAAGCCATTCCGTAACTTTTACGGCATTTCTGAGTTTGAAAGAAGCAGCATTTGTAAATACGGATGCGGCATCTGTTGCAGCAGTTGATTTCAGAAGAAAATAGCCATTTCCATAATTCTTCGGATAAAATTCTCCTTCTTCATCCCCGGCCTGCAGCTCCTGATAGTTATTTGGATCGACTAAAAACAGATTTCCCCCTTCTTTGAATTCCGATACGGAAAATGCATAGCTTTCCGCATTGGCTGCCTTGACTTCGATCACCTGTTTGATGGAAGCCTTTCCACCGTCCGTTGCTGTCACGGTCAGCGTATATTTACCGGCTTTCTTGATCTCACTGACCATAGCGTTATATTTTATAACAAAATTCTTCTCATCATTGACCTTTAATGTGTAGTTCAATGGAGATATGAGGGTTGCGTTTTCATCAAAAACCTGAATACCCGTATTCAACAGACTGCTGCTTAATACCGGATCCTTAAAATCAGAAACACTGCCGATCTGTATCTTCCCGAACTTGATCGCATCCTTGGTGATCGTAAAGGATTTTCTATCATTCGCATCAAAAGGATTGTCCGCCATATCATCTGCCTGAGCCACAACATAGAATGTATTCTTTTCCGGGGCATCCTGCATGACATAGTTCTTGGAAATCGTTACCGTGCCATTCTTTACGGTAACCGTATCAGGGGCCGGATTGCTGGAAGCATCAACAACCGTCCATTTGATCTTCTTGGATGCCGGTGCAGATTCTTTAAATCCTCCGTTAAGGATTGCCGTTGCTTTAAATGATACATTTTTGCTTCCCGTAAAATAAACCTTTTCGGAAGGAATACTGACATTAACTCCTGTGATCGGCATCTGCAAGGTAAGCGGAACCGTTGCCGGCGTCGCATATGTTCCGTCCGGGAGGAACGGATAAACCTTTAAAGTGTATTTGCCCGGTTCAAAAGTCGTCGAATCTTTCAGCAGTATTTCATCCCCTTCAATTTTCAGCACCGGGTTGAGTGCCTGCGACGACGAAACAGTAATTCCGCTTGCATACATGATTTCTGCCTTGCCAAGTTGTCTGAATGTGGTCTTTGCGCTGTACTTTGCCGTAGCAAGCAGAATATCCTTCTGTCCCGAAGGAAATGTTGTGGTCTTCCTGTTCAGTGCAAGTTTTACCTCATAGCAAGGATCCAGGGTCGCCGTGCTGACTTTTGCCGCATCGCTTACTCCGTATCTATTTTCTTCCACAAGATCAGTTCCTGCATCGCCGGTAAAGTTCTTCACCTGAACAATGCTGACTGAAAAGTCATATTTTGCTGCCTTGCCGGCCCCCGGTGTAGGATCATCGGCTAAAGATAATGATGCCGTTGATACCCATTCCCCTCCTATATCCACCGTAGAAATAGAACTCGTCACTGTACTTTTCATGCCTGCAGGAACATCTTTTCCGTTGGCAGTGATCATATAGTATGCGTTCGTCGGACAATTCTTCGGCGCTGTCAGGGACAAGGTAACATCCACATCACTGACACTTGTGACTTTTACGGCAGGTTTCGCGATCTTAAAGGTGGGATTGATCGTAAATTCCGCACCGTCAATTCCGGAATCGTTGTCTGTAAACCGGAGGGTAAAGGGTTCTGTCTGAATTGTAAGTTTGGGGCTGGGAGTCGTCTCCAATTTGGCGGTTTTAACAATTAACTTCTTATTCTCTTTATCAATTTGAACAGTTGCATTCTCTCCTGTTCCGTCTACAAGCGCAAACGCAAGCCTGTCGATATCGCCATCCTTATTGATGGTAATGGGGTATTCGGCAGTTGTGCCGGCCACCTGCGTAACCTTATTGTTGCTGAAGCCCTTCAGGCTGACAGATGTGATCCTGATCGATCTTGTTGTTACCGTAACCGTAGTGTTCTTCCTAAGATCGCTCCCGTCAATGGTATAGTAAGATCCACGGCCTTCATCCTTTACCTGCAGTGTCTTTGTTCCGACCTTAACCGCAACGATCCGGGAGTCCTCGGGAACCTCAAGTGAAAATGAAAAATCTTTCTGCTTATCAACGGGAAGCACACCCGCCTCGTCAGGAGAAAGTTCGCTGCCCCTGCCTTCGCCTTCCAAATACCTGTAAAGCGTGGCCCCGTTCAGATTGAACTTCACTGAAACAGGAGCAGGTCCGGCTTCGATCTCAATTTCCGTATGGCCCGTGATCTCATCGACAACATAGTACCCTTCCGCATTCTTATTGATCGGGCGCTCGTTATCTTCCAACACATAACGGATCTGATAACCGGGCTTCGGCTCAGCTTTGAATTTGAAGATTCCGTCATTGCCTATGAGCGTCATGTTTTCTTTATCCAATTCCGGTGTTGCTTCCGAGACCGTCACCATCTGGGGATCATAAGTAAGTTTTGCCATGGGAACTGCTTCGGTTACAATAAGAACCTCCATAGAATCCCCATCAATCCCTCCGATCGTATAGACACTATTTTCATCAGGAGTGAGCATTGTCTCTTCATTATACATAACCAGCGTGATATTATACCCTTTGTTGGCGACTGCGGTAAATCGAACTGTGCTGTCGGGTTCTACATTAACATGTTCAATGTCGTCAAAGCCCTCCGCAGTTACAGTCACTGCCTCAGGATCAAATTGAAAACTAACATGATATGTTCCGTCGCCCAGAAGTTCTGCATCTTCCGGTTCTGCCTCCGAAACATTTTCTTCCTCCGGAAGTTCCTCTGCTGCTTCCTCTTCCGCAGATTCTTCAACCAATTCCTCTGCAGGTTCTTCTTCCACTGCTTCTTCTGCCTGCGGTTCACTTTCTTCCGGGACGTTTTCGTCCACCGTTGCTTCTTCCGCGATGCTTTCATCCATAACGGCTGTTTCCACCTGCGGATCCTCGTTCACTGCACGTTCTCCTGCAAGCGCACTTACGGGCATCGACGTCACGATCATTGCCATCGCCAACAGCCCTGTCAGCATACGCTGCATGCCTCTGAGCATTTTACTCATGCCACATCCCTCCTGTCATTTGATCGATAACTACATCGGAGTTGCAACAAAAAAAGAGCAGCATAAATCACGCCGCTCCCCTCCGGCAACATCTGTATTTATTTTATTTCATCCGGTAACCGGCGTCAATCATGATCTGCAGGCCAAACATGCGCTCAAACTTACGAAGCTGCCGATGGAGAGGCATATAAAAAAGCTGCCATTTCTAAATGAAACGGCAGCTTTCTTATTGCTTTCACATACGGTGTGATCTTGATCAGCCTTTCTTTCTCTTGGAAAGGACATCGATCGTAACCGCCAAAAGAAGAACGGCACCTTTTGCGATCTTCTGTAAATCTGTGGACCATCCCAGCAGGGACATGCCGTTGTTCAGGATACCCATGATGAACGCGCCGACAACCGCACCGACGATCGTACCGGCACCACCGGCTACGGCCGCACCACCGATGTAGCAGGATGCGATGGCATCCATTTCGAAACCGTCACCGGCCTTCGGCGTTGCAGAACCGTTTCTTGCCGCAAGAACGATACCTGCGATCGAGGACAGGACGCCCATGTTTACATATACCCAGAAGAACACTTTACGGGTATCGATACCGGAAAGATTGGCTGCTTTTCTGTTGCCGCCGAGCGCATAGATCTGACGGCCTGCTACCGTTTTACTGGTAACGAAACCATAAACCGCGATCAGGATCACCATGATCAGAAGAACGAACGGAAGACCATTGTTCCTTGCCAGTTTATAGAAGAAAAACCAGATGATAAAGAGCATCAGACCCAGTTTCAGCAGGATCTGCCAGGTCGGGTTCACGGCAAAGTTGTATTTTCTCTTGGTCGCGTTGCTCTTGATCTCCGAGAAGATCAGAAGTACGGAAGCAACAACAGCTACAAAAATGCTCACCAGATCCAATGTACCATCCCCAAACGGGATCTTAATAACAGGAAGGAAACCTGCACCGATAAAGTTATAGGACTGGTCAAACGGGCCTTTGGTCTGTGCCTGCAGAAGCGTGTATGTCAGGCCGCGGCCCATCAGCATGGTCGCCAGTGTTACGACAAATGGCGGGATTCCCAGATACGCGATAAAGAACCCTGCAAACAGACCTACCAGAAGACCTACCAGCAGCGCTGCTCCGATCGCAACCCACATGTTCAGCTTGTAGTCGATCATGATGATACCTGCAACCGATCCGCAGACCGCAACGACCGATCCGACACCCAGATCGATGTTACCGGTCAATACGCACAGCAACATACCGATCGCCAGGATTACAACGTACCCGTTCTGCATGATCAGGTTGTTGATATTCACGGGCTTGGCATTCGCACCCTGTGTCGCGATTGAAAACGCGATAAAAATCACTATCAGGATCAAAAACATACCATATTGTTTTAAATCCATATTAACAGTCTTCTTATTTTCCATTTTCATCTCCCTTTCTCATATGAGCCATGATAAGCTGCATGATATGTTCCTGTGAAAAGTCTTCCTTGTTCAGTTCTCCCGCTATCTCGCCTTCATTGATAACGTAACATCTGTCACAGGTCCCGATGATCTCCGGCATTTCGGAAGAGATTACGATCACGGCCTTCCCGGCCTTAGCCAGCTCATTGATTACGCAGTAAATCTCATATTTTGCACCCACGTCGATACCTCTGGTGGGCTCATCCATGATCAGGACATCCGGCTGGGTCATCATCCATTTGGAAACAACAACCTTCTGCTGATTACCACCGGAAAGCGATCCAACCACCTGATTGATGGAGTTTGTTTTTACATTGATCCGTTTTCTGTAATCTTCCGCTGCCACGATCTCATCATTGGCATTGATCACACCATGCTTTGAGAAGAAAAACGGTCTGGCGGCGATCGTCATGTTTTCTTTGACATCGCCGATCAGGTTTAATCCGTAGGTCTTTCTGTCTTCTGAAATATATGCCAGTTTGTTTTTAACGGCGTCTTTGACCGTCTTCAGATGAACTTCCTGCCCGTTGATGAAAACCTTGCCGCTGATCTTCTGGCCGTAACTTCTGCCGAAGATACTCATGGCAAGCTCCGTTCTGCCTGCGCCCATCAGTCCCGCCAGGCCCACAACCTCACCGGCTCTGACTTTGAGATTGATGTTCTTAAGCATCTGTCTATGCTCATCATCCGGATGGAATACATTCCAATCCTGCACTTCAAAGATCACGTCTCCGATCTCAACGCCTTCCCTCTCGGGATAACGGTTCGTCATCTCACGGCCGACCATAGCCTTGATCACGCGGTCTTCCGAATAATCGTCCTTGCCTTTTACAAGGGTCTCGATCGTCTTACCGTCACGGATGATCGTAACCGAATCGGATACATATTCAATTTCATTCAGTTTGTGGGAAATGATGATACAGGTGATACCCTGTTTCTTCAGATCCAGCATGATATCGAGCAGTTTTCTGCTCTCCTCATCATTTAACGCCGCAGTCGGCTCATCCAGGATCAGAAGCTCAACTTTCTTAGCCATCGCTTTTGCGATCTCGATCAACTGCTGTTTGCCAACACCGAGTGTATTGACGGGAACGTTGACATCTTCATTCTCCAAACCGACTTTTGCCAGCATTTCCTGCGCACGTTTCCTGGTCTCAGTCCAGTCGATCACGCCCTTCATGCTGGTACGTTCGTTGCCCAGAAAAACATTTTCCGCAACGGACAATAAAGGACTTAATGCAAGTTCCTGATGGATGATAACGATGCCCTTGGCTTCCGAATCTCTCAGATTGTGAAATGCACAGTGCTCGCCTTTGTATATGATGTCACCCTCGTATGTCCCGTGAGGATACACACCGGACAGAACATTCATCAGCGTCGACTTGCCTGCTCCGTTTTCACCGCATAACGCATGGATCTCTCCCTTTTTCACCCGGATGTTAACGTCATCCAAAGCTTTTACGCCGGAGAATTCTTTGGTTATGTGGTTCATTTCCAAGATGTATTCCGACATCCTTCTGCTCCTTCTTCTGTATTTTGGGCCCGGAATTATCTTCCGTCCCCGACTATTATTGTATCCAAAATGAACGGATTCTGTCTAGAGCAAAATCAAACGTTCATAAATTTACGAAAACGGGTGGCGGTTCGCCGCCACCCTGTTTTTCCTGAATCTTTGTTTTCGTAACCGGCGATTATTCAGCCAGCTGCTCTTCTGTGTAGTATCCGCCACCGATGATGACTTCTTTGTAGTTGTCTTTGTCAACCGGAACGGGCTCGCACAGGTAAGAAGGAACTACGATCTTACCGTTGTTGTACTGCTCGGTATCGTTGATCTCAGGCTCTGCACCTTCCAGAACTGCCTGTACCATGGTAACGCACTTGGAAGCAAGGAGTCTGGTATCTTTGTAGATGGACATTGTCTGCTTGCCGGAGATGATGTGCTTTGTAGCCATCAGCTCAGCATCCTGACCTGTGATCATAGGCCAGTTCGCTTCTGTGTAGCCTGCACCTTCCAGAGCGGACATGCAGCCATAGGAAAGACCGTCGTAAGCGCATGCGCAGATATCAAGGTCTTCGTCTGCATAGTATCTGGTCAGAAGGTCTTCACATCTCTTCATTGCAGTCTGCTGATCCCATCTTAATGTGTTGTTGTCATCAAATGCGAGCTGACCGGACTTACATACTAAAGAACCGTCATCCAGTAAAGGCTGGATCTGCTCCATCAGACCTGCATAAAGCATATGTGCGTTGTTATCATCCGGGGAACCCATGAACAGCTCGATGGTCTTCGGAGCATCCGGAGTAGCACCGCAATGCTGTACGATGTATTCACCGATCTTGGTACCAACACCCTTGTTATCGAATGTTGCATAGTAGGAAACAGCGTCCGTGTTCATCAGCAGACGGTCATAAGCGATAACCGGGATGCCTGCATCTTTGGCCTGTGCTTCTACGTTAACCAGAGCGTCGGAGTCGATCGCTGCGATAACCAGGCAGTTTGCGCCTGCTGCGATCATGTTCTCGATCTGGGAAACCTGAGCCTGTACGTCGTCCTCTGCATACTGCAGATCAACTTCGTAACCAAGAGCCTCTAACTGTTCCTTCATGTTAGCGCCATCATGCATCCATCTCTCGGAAGACTGTGTCGGCATTGCAACCGCTACCTTCTTGCCGTTGGAAGCTGCCGGTGCTGCTGTGTCAGCTGCTGCATCTGCTGCCGGTGCTGCTTCTTCCGTAGCTGCCGGTGCTGCGTCTGCTGCCGGTGCTGCCGTACCTGCTGCTGCGCCACAGCCTGCAAGCAGGGATGCAACTACTGCTGCGCTCATCAGAACGCTAAGTAATTTCTTCTTCATAAAAAGATCCTCCTTTACATTTTGGTGAAAGCCACCATTCATCCTACGCTGTTCAGTATAACAGGGTGATTTTTCATGCAAAATAAAAAATCCTACACAGAATTTTAAAAATTCTACATAGGATCTTATGATGTGAAACAAATGCCGTTATATGTGATTTTTACAAAAACTAATTTCTCGGTGCTCTCCTGTCCCTGCCGTTTCTGGTGTAATAAGCGCGCTTGTCGGCATACATGGCTTCATCCGCGAGCCGGACGATCTCTTTGACGCTGCAGTCCTTATGATCCGCCTGCGAAGCGAATCCCACGGCCATGCTTAAAACGTTTCCGTAGGAATCCTTCCATTCGGACAGTTTCGCATGAAGTTCTAAGACCGCCTCTTCCGGCTTCGTCACGGAATCGATCCAGATCGCCGCAAATTCATCGCCGCCCGTCCTGAAAAATGCGCCGTCCCTGCCGAGCGTGGCCTCGATCGCTTCCGACGCGCCTTTGATAAACGCATCACCCGCGGCATGGCCGTATGTATCGTTGACCTGTTTCAGTCCGTTCACATCCATCACAAAGATCGTATAGGTCGCATCATCCCCGGTCGGGATCCTGTCAAGCGCGCGTTCATAAGCATAACGGTTCCCGGTCTGTGTAAGCCGGTCGGTCAGGGAATCTTTGCGGTACTGCCTGCCGATCTCATGGGATACGATCTCCCCGAGCAGTTCGTAGCGGTGATTTTCCACACTGTTTTCGTAATATCTTCTGAGCGTCTCATAGTACTCCCAGTGAATATCCGCTTCCTGCACGGCATCGAGCGCGATCTCATCCATCAGAAAAGCATACAGATCCAGTTTGTCCGAGATCGCCGCGCTGACATCGATCATCTTCAGGCTGTAGCGGATCAGGTCCTCATCCGGAATGTAGCCCTTGACCCACCGAAAGATCGGCACAACGGTCGAAGCATAATCAACAAACACGCCGTAGGACGTCAGGTCGTCACCAAACAGGTTCTTCAGCTCGGTAAGGTCTTCCGGAGAAGGCATCATATCCTGCTCCAGCAGCGCTTTTGAGCCAAGGCTGAAGATCCGAAGCGCCGTTTCCAAAGGTCCGTCATAGATCTCATCATCATAGGAATAGAGTTTCCTGTGATAGAACCTGCATTTCTCGCGGTCTCCGACAAAGGCATATCCCTGCATGAGGTTGCAGTCCAAAATCAGCTTATAGGTATCCGGCAGATCACACAAAAGCGCAAACGTCCTGGTCCTGTCCACATACTGTCCGGCTTCTTCCTTCATACCGCACGCCATGAACAGGTCGATCGCCTGGATCAGGGCCGCTGCGACGCAATAGTCCGGCGCGTTCTCAAGATCCAGGATCAGGTTGACAAAGCGGAAGGCTTCCGAATAGGAATGCAGCGCCGTATAGAAATCCATTTCCTTTAGATACAGATACGGCAGCTTTTGATTTTCACTGTCCAGACTGTCCTCCATGCGGGCCGCATATTTCTGCGTGCAGGAATGCAGGCCGCCGAGATGCCACAGTCCAAGCGTGCGCTCCACGATCTCATAAACGCCAAGGAATTCTTCCACATAAGCGCAGTCGCTTTCCGCATCCGCTTCAAAAAAGCGTTCCACTTCAGCCAGATTCGACTCCGTCAAAGATTCCTGATCTTCTTCAAGCAATTTACGGATCTCTTCGATCGTCATGATGTTCTCCCGGATTTCAAGAATGGGTGTTGATAAAAATCACCCGCTGAATCTATCATACCATACTTCAGCGGGTGTTTCATATTTTTTCATATCCTTTATGTTTTGTTCTGCTATCGTGCGCCGGATCAGCCGATGGCCTCGCCGACGTTTTTGAAGATATAATCGTTTACTTCGTCTTTGGGAATGGACAGCGCAACGGCAAGTTCGCCGTTTAAGAAGTCCTCTGCCTGTTTGAAATAACGGTTATCCAGCGCCGTGCTCTTATTGCCCTTCTTGATGCGTTTTTCCCTGCGTCTGTAGATCGTCTTGACCAGCATGACCAGTCTGGAAATGTTATTGGAAAGCAGGTAATCTTTATAGACATATTCCAGTTTCTTCTCGTCCGGGATCGTGATCTCCGGAAGAGACGGGATCTCATCGATCAGTTTTAACGCTTCGTCTTTGGTAAGCGCTTTGCGAAGTCTTCCTTCAGGGCAGTTGACCGGAATATAAACCGTCGACTGCGGGCTGAATACCGGTTTTAAAAGATAGTATTCGCAGTTCTCTTTGGAACCCGGCATACGCATCACTGTTATGCTCTCAACCGAGCAGATCCCACTGGCACCACAGATCACATGATCACCCTTTTGAAACATATTTCCTCCTTCTTTCTCAGTGACTCCCCGATGGCCCCTAATGCCCGTAACACTACTATTTTAGCAGTTTTGAAGTAAAATGTCAGCAACTAGGTCATGTGTCATATGGGCGATGATACCCCCAAGATATCGATTTTTACAGATTATTTACAGCCGCCTGCCGTCAAGCACCGCTTCGGTCAGCCGGTCATCCCGGTCATAAACCAGTTTCAGCATAAAGAACGGTGCATCTTCCTTAAGCAGTTTCAAAAAGATCCTGTCGCCTTCCCAGACAGGGAGATCTGTGACTTTGTCTTTATCGATCCAGACAAGATCTCCTTCATCACATTCTGTAAGCGTTCCCGCAAAATCATCCGCCGTGAACAGATGCATATACTCTGCAATATCATCCCCGTAAAGAAACGTGATGATACCGCGCATCCGGTACGAAAGAAGCGTCAGGCCCGTTTCCTCACGAACTTCTCTCAAAAGACATTCTTCCGGACTCTCGCCTCTCTCAAAATGTCCGCCGACACCGATGTACTTGTCCCTGTTGATGTCATGCGCCTTCTTCACCCTATGCAGCATCAGATAGCGGTGATCCTTCTCGATATAACAAAGTGTAGTCAGTTTTGCGTCACTCATGGCAGCGTTTGATCTTTCCTGATTGATAATTCGTCTGCGTTCTGCTTATCCTGCAATCTGCTGCTGCAGGAAATCCTTGAGCGCATCCGTCACCTGTTGCAGGTGTCTCGTATAGCAGTGATCCTCGTCTTCGATCGAAACGAGTTTCGCGTTTTCATATTGGGCGGCAAGCTGTTCCCCATAGCGATAAGGAACCGATTCGTCATCCGTACCGTGTATGATGAGGACAGGACCCCGATAAAGCTTCACGGCATCCTCAACCGGGAGCATTCTGGCCACACGCAGATAGTTCGTGGAAAGTGTCCAGTCATCCATCCCGAACTCCTCCGGCATGGTCTTTAAGTTAAACGGCACGCCGAACAGTTCTCCGTTTCTCGCCCCGTCCCAGATATTGATCGCGGGAGACAGCGGGATCAGCGCTTTGATGCTTTCCGATTTCAGGCCTGCCACAAGCACGGCTGTCAAACCGCCCTGGGAATGCCCGCTTAAATAGATGTCAGACACGAACGGCAAAGACCTTGCGTGGTCGATGACACGCATGGCTTCGATCATCCACAGCATGACATTGTGGTCGAAAAATTCTCCGCCGCTCTTTCCGTGCCCGTAGAGTTCCACACGAAGCGATGCCAGACCGGTCTCATTGGCGATCCTTGCCACTTCGATGATATGCTCCTCTTCCATGTGGCCCGTCAGCCCGGGAATCACGATCAGAAGCGGCATCACTTCCTGCTGGTTTTTGGGAAAATCAAGTTTCGCATGCAGATCGATCCCGTCGCAGGTGATATAGTATTCTCTGTTTTCGTACATGTAATTGTCCTCGTCTGATGATTCCAAAACAGCCGGGAATCACTTCCCGGCTGTCTCAAAAATCTTTTTTCTGGATCTGTTGATTAGAACAGATTGATCTGGCCTGCCTTGTTGCCGTCGATCACATAATATACAGCGTTCTCTTCAGGCTTGTAGTACAGATCAACACTCTTGGTTGCTGTCGTCTTGCTCAGCTTGTAAACTTTCTTTACAAGAGCATCTAAAGCGAACTCTGCGCCGTAGCCCTGAAGTACGAATTTAACTTTCACGTCCTTCTTAGCTGCGGTAGCTTTCTTAGCAGGAGCCTTCTTAGCTGTTGTAGCCTTCTTAGCGGGAGCTGCCTTCTTGGCTGTTGTAGCCTTCTTAGCAGGAGCTGCCTTTTTGGCTGCTGTAGCTTTCTTAGCGGGAGCTGCTTTCTTAGCAGGTGCCTTCTTGGCAGGTGCTTCCTTCTTAGCAGGAGCTGCTGCTGCGGGAGCTGCTTTAACTTCCGGTGCTGCTGCTACAGGAGCTGCCGGTTTGGTTGCTGCGGGTTTGTTTGCTGCAGGTTTCTTAGCAGCGGGTTTCTTAGCTGTTGTTGCCATAATCCATTCTCCTCCGTTCATAAAAAGAAATATTTATGAATTATTATAACTATTACGTTCTAGCATACTATAACACACTTTTTTCAATAGTGGAACATTAAATATTTACAAATTTCTTACGTTTTTATGGGTCCCCATAGTATAAATTGAATATTTATTCATGAAAATGGTCCCTTGGGGACGGGGTTAAGGGACCATTGTAAACCATCAAAGTCGACAATGGACCACTAACCCCGTCCCCAAGGGACCAAAACAAAAAAGACCTCGATCGCTCGGGGTCTTTCATGCGGATGGTGGGACTTGAACCCACACATAGTCACCTACGTCAGATTTTGAGTCTGATGCGTCTGCCATTCCGCCACATCCGCAATTTGCAACGATTTCGAAGAAATCGTCGCGTAACGCGCCGGTCATCGCGAAGCGATTCCATTTTTTGGCGCTCACTTATCTTATCATACAAGGTTACAAAAGACAACCGCTTTACAGCAAGTGCGCTCTCATCTCTTCTGCGGAAAGCGGGCTTAAGTAAGCCGGCGCAACATCAAACACCGTCTTGCATCCGCTCATGCCTTCCCTGTTCATTCTGTATGCCGCTCTTGCATAAGCAACAAGAACACTCGCGGTAAATTCCGGATTGGAATCAAGTTTCAGTCTGTATTCGATCACATGATCATGCTCTTTATTCAGTCCTGTTTTTCCGGTCCTGAACACGAAACCGCCGTGCGGGATCCCTGCGTGATCTCTGTTCAGTTCTTCCTGCGAAATAAAGTGCACGGTCGTATCATAATCGGCAAAATAGTTCGGCATCTCTTTGATCTCTTTTTCAATGCGTGCCTTATCCGCGCCTTCTTTTGCGACCACAAAGCATTCTCTGGTATGTTTCTGTCTTGTCGTCAGATCAGGATTTTCTCCGTTTCTGACCGCATGCAATGCAGCTTCCACCGGGATCGTATACTGCTTGGCATCCTGCACGCCTTCGATCCTTCTGATCGCGTCGGAATGTCCCTGGCTCACGCCCTTGCCCCAGAAGGTATAGTCCTTTCCTTCCGGAAGGATCGCGTTTGCATATAAACGGTTTAAGGAGAACATGCCCGGATCCCAGCCGACCGAGATCATCGCGATATGCCCGCCTGCCTTTGCCGCTTCATCCACGTTGGCAAAATGCTCCGGGATCTTTGCATGCGTATCGAAACTGTCGATCACATTAAAATACTTGGCATATTCCGGCGTCTGCTTCGGAAGATCTGTTGCGGATCCGCCACAGATCACGAGAACATCGATATTGTCCTTCATGTCAAGAATTGTATCGGCGTGATACGTTTTCACATTGGTGAGCGTTTTTACTGTGGAAGGATCCCTTCTTGTAAAAACGCCGACAAGTTCCATGTCAGGATTCTGCGCACATGCAGCCTCGATCCCTTTGCCGAGATTTCCGTACCCGAGTATTGCGATCTTCATTTCATTCTCTCCTTTTCTTTATCTTTCCACAAAGCCTTCCACGCCTCTTTTGGAGCCGTCGGAAGTCAGATTTGATTTTCCGTCGCTTGATTTTGCGATGATATACTGCCCTTTGATCCCGGAATCCTCCGAACTGGATTTTACGGCGATCCCGTCCTCTGATGTATAGGAATACTGCACGGCATTGCCGCCCTTGGTCGAACCGGAAAGCGACATCTTGCCGTTCTCGAGGCCGTTTGTATATTCGCCCTTGATCACCTGCTTGACCATTTCAGAAGCAGAGATCCTGTCTTTATAAAAGTTCGAAGTTGCTTCTCCTGTTCCGTTCGGAAGATCGTTCTCCCAGTGGCCTTTGAAAATGTAGGATCCGATCGAGGAGGATTCCGAATAGACAGCGCGCATCCAGGTGCCCTCGCCGCTTCTTTGGTTCTTATCAAAATCACCGTAATAGAAGTATCCGTCCAGATAGAGCGCAACACCTTTGCCCTGTCTGTTGCCATCCGCATCTTTCGCGCCGTAATAATAGGACGTCTCCTCGTTGACGATCTCGTCCGCTAGGTCTTTCACTTCTTCCGTACGCAGCAGTTCTTTTACATCGTCGATGTCTCCGGCATCAAATGCAGCCATCACTTTGGATAAGACCGCATTGTGGGCTTCTTCAATGGCTGCAAGTTCCGCTTCTTCTCTTGCCTTTGCTTCCTCTTCTGCTTTGATCCTCTCACGTTCCGCGATGATCGCATCCGCCTTCAGCTTCATGTTCTCATCACCGGTGTTCTCATATCCGGTGTTCAGCGCAGAAAGCACGTTATCCTCCTGGCCGCGTTCCTCAAAGATATTTGCAACGCCCCAGTACGCATTCGTATTCGTGATATTATAAAGCAAAGCATTCTGGTATGCATCGATCGCCTCATCGCTGCTTCCGTAAACACTGCCAAGCATTACATAAGCGTGCGCGATGGCGTCCCGCAGTTCCTGATTTTCAGGGTCATACTCCAGCGCGGCATCATAAGATGCGATCGCGGAAAGATAATCACCCTTTTCCATATATCCGTTTCCTTCATTCAGTTCCTCTGCCATCTTGTTGGCATCCGAACGATAACTGACCGCGCAATAGGTGCCGTAGCATATGGCGCCCGTAAGTACGAGAGCGATCACGGATATCAAAATGGTTGCAGCTGTTTTATTCATGAAAACTCCTAAATATTCTCGATCTGCCAGTCAATGGGCTCAACGTGATTTTCACGCAGAAAAGCATTGGCGCGGCTGAAATGTCTGCATCCGAAAAATCCTCTGTATGCAGAAAGCGGGCTCGGATGCGGTGCGGTCAAAATCAAATGCTTCGGGTTATGAAGCATATCGCGTTTGTTCTGCGCCGGCCTTCCCCATAACATGAACACGATCGGACGATCCTGCTCATTCAAGATCCGGATAGTTGCATCCGTAAAGGTTTCCCAGCCGATGCCCCGATGGGAATTTGCCTGATGCGCCCGTACCGTCAACACTGTATTCAGAAGCAGAACGCCCTGTTTTGCCCACTTGACCAGATACCCGTTGTTCGGGATATAGAGGCCGAGATCATCATGCAGTTCTTTATAGATGTTCTCCAAAGACGGCGGGATCTGAACACCGGGTTTAACGGAAAAACAGAGCCCGTGCGCCTGTCCGTATTCATGGTAAGGATCCTGTCCGAGGATCACGACCTTCACATTTTTCAGTTCCGTCAGTTCGTATGCGCTGAACAGATCGGACGGTGCCGGAAACACCTGATGGTTGCGGTATTCATCCTGCACCTTCAAATACAGTTCTTTATAATACGGCTTCTTAAACTCCACTGACAGCGGTTCGAGCCAGTCATTTGCGATCGCAGCCATAAGCCCTCACAAGTGTTATATTCTAACGGAAATACCACGGCCTTGCAAGTATTCTTTCAGGTCCATGATCTCCAGTTCTTTATAGTGAAACAGGGACGCCGCAAGCGCTGCATCCGCTTTTCCCTCCGTCAGGGCATCGTAGAAGTGTTCTTTCGTGCCCGCGCCTCCCGATGCGATCACCGGAATGGAAACCGTTTCGGAAATCTTTCTTGTCAGTTCCAGATCGTACCCGGCCTTGGTACCGTCCGCATCCATACTGGTCAGCAGGATCTCTCCTGCGCCCATTTCCTCCACATAGGCAGCCCATTTCACGGCATCGATCCCGGTATCGATCCTTCCGCCGTTCTTGAAGATGTTCCAGCCACTGCCGTCTTCCCGTCTCCTCGCATCGATCGCGACAACGACGCACTGGCTTCCGAATTTATCTGCCGCATCCCGGATCAGCTGCGGCTGATTGATCGCGGAAGAATTGATGCTGATCTTATCCGCGCCCTCTCTGAGCAGTTTCTTAAAATCATCCACGCTCCGGATGCCGCCGCCGACGGTAAACGGAATAAAGACCTTTTTGGCAACTTCACGCACCATATCAACTACGGTATCTCTCGCATCGCTGGACGCGGTGATATCAAGAAACACCAATTCATCCGCGCCGGCTTTATCATAGGCCGCCGCGATCTCTACCGGATCCCCGGCATCTCTTAAATTCACAAAATTGACGCCTTTGACGACACGTCCCGCGTGTACATCAAGGCATGGAATGATCCGTTTCGTATACATGTTTTTCCCGCCTGATCTGTAACAAATCCAAACTGTCTATTGTAAGTTGACAAAGTTTTTCAAAATCGCGAGCCCTGTTTCGGAACTCTTTTCCGGATGAAACTGGCAGCCGAACAGATTGCCTGTCTCTATAGCCGCATCGATCGTAACATTATAGTTTGTTGTTGCGGCAACGACATCCCGGTCTTTGGCATGAATATAATAGGAATGCACAAAATAGACATAATGATCGCCGCCGATCCCCTGAAACAGCCTGCGTCCCGGTGTGATCGAGAGAGAATTCCATCCCATATGCGGGATCTTTACATATTCGCCCTTCGGGATCTTTTTGATTGTTCCTTTTAACAGGCCAAGCCCGGCGATTCCCGGATCCTCTTCACTGCTTTCAAACAACAGCTGTGCTCCCAGACAGACTCCGAGAAAAGGGGTTCCCTTTTTCACGACCGCATGAATTACTTCTTCAAGATCATATTCCCTGATCTGTTCCATCGCCATGCCAAACGCGCCGACTCCCGGAAGGATCACGTGATCAGCATTTAATATCTCTTCCCTGTTTCTTGTTACCAAAACTTCCTTTTCAAGAAAATGAAGAGCCTTTTCCACGCTCTTCATATTTCCTGCATCATAATCTATGATCGCGATCATTCTGCGAACTCCTCTTCCTCTCCGACGATCACGGGATTCTCCGTCGTGTCAAAGCTGACATTTTTTCCGCCTGCCTGCGGTGTCAAAAACTGATAGATCTGACGCGAATATTCCTGCGCGTCGTCAATATGCGACCATTGGTAAGCCGTCTCAAGGTCAAGTCCAAACTGGTCCGTCACCTTCGACTCGATCTCTCTGGTGTAGGAATCAAACTGGTCTTTGACTCCGAGTTCCTCGGCGTAAGCGCCAAAATCATCCGCATTCTTCAATCCCTGCAGCAGCGCATCCAGTGCCTGCGCCGGCATATTCAATTGCATGTACTTATCATAAGAATCCAGCTTTCTCTTTTCTTTCAGGATCACTACGGATTTATTGTAGATCTCCTGCTGTTTCTTATTTAATGTATGGCCTTTCAGATCCGTATAGGCTTCGATGTAATTGCCGTGATCATAAGCAGACTGTGCTTTTTTTGTATCGCGGTAATACGGAAGCAGGTAGGTCACCAGCGTAATCACGACTCCGAGTGAGAAGCAGAGAATGCAGATCACGATCACGTTCTTCCTGGGCAGTTTTCTGTTGAAGGAAGGATCGTCCGGGAAAATCTCCTTCGGCGGTTTCTTCTTTTTCTCTTTGGGCTTTTTATCCTTCTTGCCTTTCTTGCCCTTCTTGCCCTTTGCGTCTCCCTCTTCTTCCTCGTCGCCCATTTCGTCGAGGATCTTCTTATTTTCCGCAGCAGTTTCCACCGCAACATCCACAGCGGTTTCTTCAAAGACCGCCGGATTTTCTCCTTCTGCTGCCTCCGCTTCCGGTTCTTCGGCTTCTTTCGTCAAAACCTCCATGATCTTAGCAAAGAATCCGGGTTTCTTCTCGCCGCCTTCTTCCGCGGAATCCTCTTTTTTCTTCTTTTTCTTTTTCTTCTTCTTTTTCTTCTTTCCTTCGCCCTCTTCCAAAGCATCTTCTTCAAGGGCTTCATCTATATTAAAGATCTCATCTTCCGACAGTTCCGAATCACTTTCGAGGACGGAGGCATCTACTGCCTCGTTATTGTCATCCATGGATAACAGATCCCCAATCTCAGAAAGTTCCGAATCCCCTTCGGCGCCTGAAAGCAGATCCTCCAGACCCAATTCACCGCCGGCTTCTTCACCTTCACCGCCATTTGCAGCATCCTGCAATGCGGATTCTACGCCTTCCTCACCGAGTCCCAAAAGATCGTCAAGAGATGTGGCAAGATCGTCTGCCTGTCCGCTTTCTTCCGAAGCACCCTCCGCAGCCGGCGCCTCATCATTCATTCCGGGAATATCCACCATGAACATGTCGTTCATGGATGCTTCTCCTTCAGCGGAAGCTGTTTCTTCCTCTGCAGGCATTTCCATGCCGGCTTCATCAACTGAAGGCATCTCCTCCATGGGCACAGCCTCATCCACAGCGGCTGCTTCTTCCGGTGCAGGTATATCTTCGGATGCAGGCATCTCGTCGCCCGCTTCCGCTTCGTTATTCTCTACCGCGTCTAACGGTGAATCCATATCCTCGATCGTCTTCAGAAGATTGGAAATATCTTCATCCGGAAGAGACTCGGCATTCCCGTCATACTCATCCATTGCAGGAAGGTCTTCCATAATGGGCATCTCTTCCATCACGGGCATCTCGGGCATTTCTTCCGGCACAGCCATTTCGGGCTCTGCCATCGGTGCCTCGTCCATCGCAGGGAACTCGTCCATGACGGGCACTTCCTCCATCACCGGCATCTCGGGAACTTCTTCCATGACCGGCATATCATCCATCACCGGCATTTCTTCCATCGCCGGCATTTCAAACATTTCTTCCGGCTCAGCCATTTCGGGTTCTGCCATCGGTGCCTCGTCCATCGCAGGAATTTCGTCCATCACGGGCATCTCTTCCATCCCCGGCGCTTCTTCCATGGTGGGCATCTCGGGCATTTCTTCCATCGCCGGCATTTCAAACATTTCTTCCGGCTCAGTCATTTCGGGTTCTGCCATCGGTGCCTCGTCCATCGCAGGGAACTCGTCCATCATGGGCATCTCTTCCATGATCGGCGCTTCTTCCATGGTGGGCATCTCGGGCATCTCTTCCATCACCGAAGTTTCATCCATGACGGGCATTTCTTCCATGACCGGCATTTCTTCCATCACCGGCATTTCAGGCATCTCTTCCATGGCCGGAACTTCAGGTTCTGCCACCGGCGTCTCGTCTGGCATTATGTAAACCGCTTCAGCCGCAACCTCAACCGGTTTTTCTTCCTCAACAACAGGCGTTTCCTCTTCCGCCGATCTGTCCAATGCCGGAATCTCGCTCATGATCGAGCCGATAAAGGACACATGTTCTCTCGCCGGTGCAGGTGCCGGAGCCGGTATTTCCTGATCAAACGGTTCTTCACGGATGATCTCTTTCTCAGCCGGTTCACTGTCTACAAACATCTCTGCGGCAGGGGATTCCGCAACGGGTGTTTCAATTACAGGTTCCTCTATTACAGGGGTTTGAATTACGGGTTCCTCAGCTACAGGCGATTCAACAGCCGGTGTTTCAACAGCCGGTGCTTCTGTAACTGGTGTTTCGGCCGCAGAAGGTTCTGCCGCCAGCGGTTCTTCTGTCGGCGGTTCTATAGGTGCAGGGGCTTTTTTCCCACTCATTACACTTCGTAATAAACTGTCAAGGTATTCTTCTGTAGAGCTCATGAATTCCTCCGGAAACAAATATACAAAAATTCGATATTAGTCTATCATAAGGCACCGAAAAAATAAAGAAGTTATCAAAAAAATACGGGCCGGAATGAACCGGCCCGCAACATTGTTCCTGATTTATTTTTCCAGTAATCTGTCAATCTCTTTTACAAGATTTCCGATCTCCGGTTTGGACAGCTGTGCATCCGCTCCGAGAGCCTCACCTTTCACGCGCATCTCGTCATTAACAAGCGAGGAGAAAATGATCACCGGGATGTGCTTTAATGCATCATTTGTCTTGATCAGTTTCGTCAGGCGGTGTCCATCCATCAGCGGCATCTCAATATCGGTGATCACCAGAGCAACCCTGTTTTCGACTTCGCCTTCTTCCAGAGCCTTCTGGATATAATCCCATGCTTCCTGTCCATTTTCAGTCCTGCAAAGATTCACATATCCAGACTTGGTCAAAGCATCCGAGATCAGCTTGTTCAACAGATGAGAGTCTTCCGCGATCAGGATCGGCACCTGTGTACGTGCTCTTTCCGCAAATCCGTCCACTTCCGACATCTTCAGTCCTGTTTCAGGGCTGATATCCGTAACGATCTTCTCGAAGTCAAGGATGATCACCAGCCTCTCATCAAACTTGATGATACCGGTGGATACGCCGTCCTGATCGTTGTTGATCGTATTATCCGGTTTAATGATCTCGGTCCAGGATACCCTGTGAATACCCATAACGGCGTCTACATGGAATGCGACATCAAGCTTGTTAAAGTTGGTAATGATAAATAACCCGGTTTCTCCGGAATCGCCAAGCTGCAGCGCATTTTTCAGGCTGACAGCCGTGATCATTGTTTCACGCGGCATGAAAATACCTTCAATGCTGGGGTGAGCATTCGGCACCGGTGTTACCGGCTGATACGGGATGATCTCACGAATCTTCGCCACATTGATCCCATAGGAATTATCCCCTAAACGAAACTCCAGAATCTCAAGTTCATTCGTTCCATTCTCTAACAAAATCTTTGTATCCATACCTTCACCTCGCATTTTATTCGACTAATTCCCCAATAACAGACAATAGTCTTGCAATAAGTATATCACATTATTTGAAAAATGAAACATAAATTTTAGTAAATTCAGACATTAATGACCTTTGTGGCTATCTTTTTTCGAAAATAAACATCATGCTCCACCAAAAGCATGGTCGGGGCAAAAGTAAGGATCAGTTTTTCGATCTGCATCCTCGAAAACACATCGATATAATTCAGCGGTTCATCCCAGATATAAAGATGTGCCGGCGTGATCAGGCTCTCCGCGATCAGAACTTTCTTTTTCTGTCCCTCGGAGAAGTCCTCGATATTCCTTGCAAACTGTTCACGGTCAAAATCAAGTTTCCGAAGGACAGCAAGAAAAAGGCTCTCATCCAGCTTCTTTTTCTCACAATAGTCCCTCAGGGAGCCCGAAAGATGCGATGTATCCTGACTGATATAGGAAATTACGAGTCCGCTTGCAACGTCAAGGTTTCCGTCTGTATGCAGTTCACTTTGTTTGATCTTGTCAAAATCATAGCCTGTCCGGTCCAGGATCGCGCGGATGATACTTGATTTTCCGCATCCGTTTTTCCCGGCAAGAACCACTCTTTCCCCGCGCCTGATCTCAAATTTCAGTCCCTGAAACAATTCCTGCGCTGCAGTTTCATATTTCAGGGAAAGATCGTTGGCACGCACCAGTACCTCCTTATGAAACGTCAAAGGCGTCAGTTTCAGGTCCGACACACGCTCAATATCCCGAAGCAGTCCTTCCTTCTCGGAAATCTCCCGCTCCACTCTTTTTTCAAAGGACTTTACCCGGGCCTGCGCTTTTTTCGTCTTTGCGCCTATGTAAGACCTTGTCGAAATACTCCGGTCATTTTCTTTGACGGGATCAAACCCGATCTTGGCATTTTCACTTTTCTGCGCCCATCTTCCGGTCCTGTCCATCGCGTTTTTCAGCTTTCCGATCTCTTTCAGATGCTTCTCATTCTCAGAGATCGCATTCGCATCGCTACGCTCTTTATTTTCCCACCAGGAAGAAAAATTACCCGCCTGTACGTCCACCGTCGCTCTGTTCATGACCAGGACATGATCGCATACGGCATCCAGCAGATCCCTGTCATGGGAGACAAGGATAAAGCCGTGTTTTGTGAGCAGATAGTCTTTGATGATCTCTCTTGCCTGCATGTCCAGATGATTCGTCGGCTCATCGACCAGAAGAAATTCGTTGTCGCCGGCGAACAAAACCGCAAGCATCACACGCGTCCGTTCCCCGAAACTGAGTGTGCCAAACGGTCTGTACAGGCATTCCGCATCCATTTTGATCTGGTTGAGCTGGACCATGACCTGCCACGGCTCCACCTGCGGTTTCCAGATGCCGATCAGCTCGTCCGCCGTTTTTAATAGATCAGATTCGCTGACATCATACGGAAAGTAGTCAAATTTCGTGCTTGCCGTGATTTTTCCGCCGTATTCGTATTCGCCCATGAACAGCCTTAAGAGTGTCGTCTTGCCCTTCCCATTTCTTCCGATCAGTCCCAGCCTCCAGTCACTGTCGATCTGAAACGAAAGGCCCTCAAATACATTGTCCGCATCACCCTCATAAGAAAAAGTCAGATCATTCACATTGATCAATGCCATAAAAATCACCCCCTGTGCGATTTTGGCCATAAAAAAATCTGTTTTCAGCCGAAAACAGATTACACGTTCCTATGAAGATCCGAATATTGAATAAAACACCTGTTGAGAGGCAGATGACTTCATAAAAAACGATAATCCAATCCGGCATAAGCAAACAGACCCGTTACAGGCCATCAAAAATGTTTGCAGTTACCAAATCAAATTATCTATTCTTCATCTTTGCCTCATCTGTGTTATTTTTGAACCCTCAAAACCGAATACCAAATCAGAACACATCATTGTATATGCGATCGACCTATTAGTGACATTCAGCTCCATACATTACTGCACTTCCACCTATGACCTATCTACCTTGTCGTCTTCAAGGGGTCTCATGGATATCTCATCTTGAGGGGGGCTTCACGCTTAGATGCC
>CACZBD010000020.1 GCA_902779305.1 uncultured Lachnospiraceae bacterium
TCAGAGGACAATTCTTTTGGCATACGGATGTTCATAAGCGACCTTAAGATTCGTCTTTTATCTTCCGTACTATTTGGAGTCTGTAATTCCTTATATTCAGCAGAATCTGCCTTGAACGCTTTTACGAGATAATCAAGACGTTCGTCCTGTTTTGTATTCTTTGACATAGCTTTCATCTCCTAATTATCGCCCCTGTGGGACAGGCGCTCATACAATTACCACAGTGCAGACAATGTTCCTGCTCTATGACATACGGAATCCTGGCTGTGACAATACAACTCTGGGGACAGACTGATAAGCAGCTCCCACAACCGATACAATCATCTTTAATAAAATATCCTTCTCGCTTAATCTCTACTTTTCCAAAGTTAAAGGATGCTCTTTCTATAGGCTTCTTGGAGAGATCGAACCACTCACCAGTTCCCTCATATATCTGAAATACTGTTAGTGCCTTCATGGATTCTTCCGTCGGATAGATCTGATGCATGTATGGATTTTTCTTAAATAGCTCCGGTATCTTGTCATGTCCAAGGTCTCTTACTTTACCACGGATGGATACTGCAACACTTGACATGGTATCCTCACCTTTCATCGCCGTAAGCGCAAGAAACTGTCTCTTTGTCAGTCTGTCATAGAATCCTTTTCCTTTTGCTGTAAGGAAATATAAACTGTCATTATCATAATCCATCATATCTATAGCAGCTGTAACAGGTAGTCCTTCATCATCTACCGTTGCCACAATAGTTGTATGAATTTCTTCCACTATGTATTTCAGATATTCCTTAGTTTCCATATTCCACATCCTTCTAAAAAAAGACTCTGAAGTAAACACCTCAGAGTCTCATTGTTAAGCTTCTTTTGCCAACAGTTCCTGCATTCCGGATCTTAAATCATTAAGAGTGTATTTTTTCATCTCTGATTCCATAACAGGGCACTCTGGATTTGGTGATTCATGAAATCTAAATAAATCTCCATCCTCCAAAGGCTCAATTGCCTGATACACATCATAAAAAGTTATATCTTTAAGCTCTCTTGTAAGCTCTATTCCGCCTGTTCCTCTGATAACATTTATTAGCCCTGCGTTCTTAAGCTGAGTAAGTATCTTTCTAATGATGACAGGATTCGTATTTATACTGGTTGCAAGAAAATCGCTCGTTACCTTGTGTTCATCCTTAAATGTATCCACACATGTAAAAATATGAAGTGCAACCGTAAATCTGCTTGATATCTGCATTTTTAATCTCTCCTGCCATCATTTTACTTCGTGACAGATGTAGTTGCAATGGTTACATTAAAACTTTCCGTTTTCATTAGCCCATGTAGACTTATCAGCTAATGTCTCCATTACATCCCAGTGCTCTGCGATAAATCCGTTCTCAACACGGAACAGATCATAGTAGGTTGTAGGTACACCGCCAAAGGTTCCTTCCGAGCAGGCAAGAGCATAATCTCCATCTGCAAGAACCATATGTGTCTTGTTGTAAACCATCGAAATACCTTGCTTAGCCATAGCTTCAAGTGCAGCTCCAAGACCGGAAAGACCATCTGCTATTGCTGTGTTATGCTGAATGTACTTGTCTCCGTCATAATATGAAGTAAGTTTATCCGGATTCTCCCCGCGGAGTACATCGCCTACAAATCCGGCAACAACCTTACGTGTCTCTTCCTTATCTACATCTTTCTTCTCAAGAGTTCCATCAATCTGAGTATGTCCTGAAGGATTAGGAGCTGCCTTGTCTGCCAGATTATCCCAGTGCTCTGCAATCTTACCGTCTGCATCGAATCTGAAAACATCGAATCCGACCTGCTCTCCTGCTCCTGCAAAATTATATACTGTCTGAAGGAAAACCTTATCTCCATCCTCGAATGCACGAATGTTATTAACTGTTGTTTTTACAGGTGCCTGTGCAAGTCCTTCAACTGCTGCTACAAATGCATCTGCCCCGGTTCCAAATGCGAGGTTATGCTGAATATAACCTGTTGCAAGAAGTTCCTTTGCCTTTGCGGTATCTCCTGATACGAATGTTCCGATGAGTGCTAATGCTTTTTCCTTATTTGTCATGATTATTTTCCTTTCTGGGCTCTGCCCTGCGAGGTAATTATCCTCGAATGTTAAAAAGTTCATTGATGTAACCGTAGTGGTTTCATCTGATGGTATTAATATGGCATCGTTTTGTTGTAATGTCAATGGTTACATCTAAATTTTTTCAAAAAATTTCCAGGTGCAGATAAACACCTGGATTTATAGCAAAACAACTATTCAATAATTGGTAAATCATTATATTCCGATATAAAACGCTAAGCTTTGGTTATTACAGCAATAGCGCATGGCATGCGCCCGTCGACCACATGATACTCTACTCCGGTATATCCCTTGTCTTCAAAAAATGCCTTATATGAATCCAGATCAAACTGCCTTTTGAAATCTGCTCCGAGAAGAGTAATGAACTTAACCGCTGCTGTTCCCGTTCCCTTTGACATATTGATATAAGTCGGAATGATGATCTCACCTCCCGGCTTAACTACCCTTTCCAATTCATGAAGTGCCTTCTCCGGGTCAGGCAACAAATGGATCACGTTACCTGCAACCACTTTATCAAAGCGGGCATCTTTGCATTTGATATTTGTAATATCTGCTTTCTTGAACACAGCATTCGGGTAATTTCGGCATTTCTTTGCTGCTCTCCGAAGCATCCCGGTTGCAAAGTCTGTTGCGATCAATTTTTTACACTTCTGCGCAATATATATACTGATAGCACCTGTTCCACATGCGCATTCCAATACTTCATCCGACGAATCTATAAGTTCTGCAACCTTTTTCCCGGTACCGGTATATACCTTGCCGTTATAAATATTTTCAAATATGTCATATAAAGGTGAAATCTTGTCCCAAAACATATCCTTAATCTCCTCAATGCATCGAGTATATCTTAAAATAACTGCCCTCAGTTATCCTGGAATATAATTTGTTCTAAAAAACTATTTTAGCAAACTCTCTCATCAGTTACAAATTGCTTTACTCCGTCCACTGGATGTGACAGTTCGCCTCTAAAGAACTCCGGGTAATATTTCATCGGATCATTCACATCTATCCAACGAAGGAACTCCTCTTGATCATCTTCAGTCATGCTCATGCAGACAGGTTCAAAATCATCAGGCACCTTCATATAGTAAAAATATGAAACCTCATATATAAGCTTTTATCTTTTCTGCAGATACTATTCTTCCCATCCCTTGCAGACATCACACCACCCGGCAGCGCCGGAACACTTTTCAAGCTCATCGGGTGTCAGTCTGACGGATGTATACATATTGCCGCCTGCCGGATGGACATATGCAAACCTTTTCATCGAAACATCCAGCCAGACCGGTATGCCTGCGCTCACGCCGAAAGGGCATACCCCGCCGGGCTCAAAGCCCGTCAGTTCCTCGACTTTATCTCTTGGAATCATGCTCGGTTTGGTATGAAAAAGAGCCTTAAACTTGGAACTGTTCACACGTCCGTCCCCTGCCATGACAATGACAACCGGCTCACCGTCCACGATAAAGGACAGGGTTTTTGCAATCTCAGCCTCGCTGCATCCGATCTGCTGCGCCGCATGTTCTACCGTATCTATGATTTCTTTATGCTCTGTCAGCCTGTCACCCAGGCCTCTCTCAACAAGCCATTTCTTTACGTTTTCGTTGATCATCTGTCTGTCATTCCCTGATGAAATTTGTCCAGGCGTGTTCTTCATTTTGGGGCAGGCCCGTAGCCTTATGCAGTTGTACGGAAAAAGTGCTCTTTCCGCTTCCGGAACAGCCGAGGACGTCCACCTTTTTCATTATCGTTTTCCCCATCAGTCGTACTCAAAAATACCCTGCACTGCATCGGAGACGTTCATAATATCCTCATATGTAAGAAGATCCACCCTGTTGCATTCTCTTGCCTTAGGGTCTATTGCTTTGATCTGCTCACAAATTACGGTTCCCGACTCACCTTTTTTTCCGCATACGGGAATATGTATAGGACCGGCCTGAACATTGGAAAGCATAGGACATACATGAAATATCCCGGTTGCTTTTATAAAAGCATTTTTACTGACTATAACAAATAGCTGCTTTTTAAATCCAGTAATCTTTATAATATCTCCCTGAGAATAATTGTTCATAAAATCTCTCTCCCTGCCGGATCGCCCCAGTCAAAATCACAAACTGAAATTTGTCCATTATATTCAGCAAGTCTTTCTTCAAAAGATTTATGAACAAACTGTTTTCTAAGCACTATTGTGTCATCCTTTATTTCCAGATCCAATACATCAGAAACCTTTAATTGCATTTTTTCTAAAATGTCCTTGGGAATACGTATTCCCTGGCTGTTACCCCAGGATCTTATCGCTACCTGTTCCATGCGATCACCTCCTTGAATGTATATACATTATACCGTATAACACTCCTATATGCAATCACTTACAGTAGATCCGGATCGCCCGATGAACAAATGCAGCGGTTCCTTCTCCGCCCATCTTATCGATGTTCTCGGTAAACTCACCGCCTCCGGCATACATCTTGCCCAGCCCGGAAAGCGTTTCGTTCGTGCACTTATAGAAATGCTCAGTAATAAAACCCTGGAGTTTCTTCACCTGTTCCTGTACTTCTGCAGATTCAGGGTCTTTCTCCTTCATGGCTTTCATCTCCTTCACGTGTAAGTACATCATAAACTGTTACGTTACGTCATGGTCAAGCCAAAAAATAAAAATATCTTCACTCCATCTCAAATTTCAGATCTGTGTCCTTCATGAAGAGTCCGACCTTTCTGTACATGATCTTCAGATCGTCGACATCGCGGTCACAGTGAAAATGTCCTGCATACCATCTTTTGTATGTCAGGCGTTCTTCTATCTCGCCCAGCCATCTCTCAGTGCTGTCGTCGACTGTAGACTGGTCCAGCCCTCTGATAAACAGATCCACCGGACGATATTTGTATGGAACAGTATGTGACAGAACAACATCTACCGACCAGTTATTCTTCTCAAGTTGTTTCTCAACATAAGCCTTCGTTTCATCAGACGGCTGTTCATCGGCAAACCACTGATAACCCCAGGCCAGTCGGGTAAATTTATCAACGCTGTATGCGCCGCCGATCACCAGGGTTTTGTATCCGCCAATGTCATAAATCTCACCGTCTTTTGCAAACATCAGAAACGGATATGCATCTTCCACATACACTTTTCCGCCGTGCCACTCCTTCTCGGAGTAAAGCCCGGTCGATTCCGGTCTCATTTCGTGATTTCCATGTATGCACAAAAGATCGATTCTGAGTTTGGACAACCGGTATTTGAGCAGATCATCTTCGCCGCCGCCAAAATAATTGATGCCTGCGTCACCGAGGATGATCATCAGATCTCCCTCAACCACACCGAATTTCCTGGTGAAACTTAGCAACCTGTCAAATTTCCGGTGTGTATCTCCCGTGATCGTTATAACCGGCGCGTCAGGATTTTTGCCCCGAAGCAGTTCTTTTTTCGAAAAATTCCTTTTAATCTTTTCTGCGCAGAAAACATTGTTTTCATCGTAAAAGTATCGCCATACCGGCCTGTCCTCGGTTCCGTCAGCCATATTCCATCTGATATACAGACGTTCCTTCTTATCCGTCCAATAGGAATACGGTATCAGATAATCGGGAAACTGCTCCTGGTATTCCCGCGCAGCTAAGAGCACCGGATCGATCCGGTCAAGTTCTTTTACCAGTTCATCTGTCAATGCATAGGTTTTTCCCCAGATCATTTCATTCATATGTAAGTTTCCTCTTTGTAAAAATCAATTCTCCCATTGTCATACTACTATTATTCAATTATATAGGGGTTATGCGCAGCCTTCAATCAACCGGTGGTTTAAAATCACAGATGACGCGTTCCCTCAGCTTTCACAAAGCTCATGCCGCACTTTCGTGTGCAGCATGAGCGATTTCGATCCGGTCATGGACCTGTTCATTTTCTCCCAGGTCCGTGACCTCGATCTTCTTCGGATGTCCTTTCCTCTGGATATCAAGATGGAGCCTGAATCCGTAGATGCCATCCGTGAAGATGAAACTGTGTGTGCCGTCTTCTTCCAATACGGTTCGTACTTCTGCGATACATTTGCCTATCATCGGGAAAATAATGTGCCCGACCACATCTCTGCTTACAAGCAGTTCCATCTCTGATAACAGATCCTCTCGGGTGACCTTGTTATTTCCGTCTTCACCCTGCACGGCCTGATCCGCTTCATTTTCGGCTTGCTCCTTCTTATGTCCGAGCTCCAGAAAATAAAGCTTCAGGCTGTCCACACACATGGATCTGCATCTTACGGCTTCAAAGAGGTCCGCTACCGTAAGGTAGAGCGCGTACTCGTATTGGAAGACTCTGGTGAGCGGATTCCTGTAGAACCGGTCTTCTCCGCGGCCATTTCTGTCAAGTTTTACTTCCTTGTAGCTTTTGATCATGTTCTGAGCCATAACAGTTCTCCTTTCTTATAAAAGAAAATTGACAGTTGTTCCTCTCCCCCTTCCCCTTGGCACGCTCGCCATCTTTTGCGATGGGTCATCGCGGGTGCTTCCCCGGTTTTCTCCGGTGAGGGAGAGCGATATTCGGTTTTCAAGGTACAAAAAAAGAACCAACATCAGGAATCGGAGTTTGGAGCATAATTATCCCGCACTCTGATCATTTCCTAATATTGCTTCTTTATCACGCAGCCTTTTGCTGCCTGCTTATTATATATCGGATAAAAAATAAAATCAATTACCCTGTAGAAAAAATTTAATGTGAAAAATGAATTGGCACCTGTAACCGAACTTCAGTGCCCGTACCGCAACGGGTACAAGTTTTCAGCAGGCTTATTCTCCTTGTATTTGATCGTCTGATAATCAACGATAAACAATATGACCGCGTAAAAAAATATGTTTCAGACATAATGCCATTCCTTATACTTCCTATATATCTCCAGGGATGCTTCCTTTATCCGCGTTCTCATGCTTTCGGGCTCCAACACCTCTATATTCCGACCATATTGCATTGCCCAATAGAAGAATGCATCAGGGTTGCACTTTAGATTGACTATGATGTCATCTTCTTCGCCAAAAGAGACCCTGAATTCTTTTCCAAAACTGTCAATAAGTGCATCCATAAGGTTTTCGCTTGTACGAAGCTTAACACGTATACTTTCACCGGAATACATATATACATGCTCTGCAATATAATTTGATATACTTAACCCGTTTTCAAGCCCTTTTATCGTTTTCATGGGCTTACGGTTTTCCTTCAGTATTTCAACATCCGTAATGCGATCCAGTCTGTAGTGGGATATATCATCATATTCGTCATAGTTTCCTACCAGATAATACTTCCCTTTGTTGCTGATCATTTGGTAAGGACTGACAACATATCTGATACTTCTCTTTGGATGCAATTTGAAGTCTATTCCGTACTGCAGATACGAGAAGCTGATCTTCTTCCCTTTCGATATTGCGACATCAATAGCCGCTATAGAGTCCATTACGTTCTGATTCTCGGCGTTTTTCCCGCTGGACGTACTATGAATATGCGACACATGTGCCTTAAAAAACCGGTTTGAATACTTTTCAAGCTTCTTTACAAGTTGATGAGCTTCTTTGTCAGTAATGGCTCCGGATGTAAAAACCCCGTCAATCAGCAGTCTTAGTTCCGCATCCGTGAAATCCCTGGTCCTTAGATAATATCCCTTCTCAGAGGCAATATCGTACCCCATCTCTCTTAGCGACACGATATTATTCTTTACTGCCCTTCTTTCACAGCTTATCCCATGGTTTGAACTTAAAAGATCTATAATATCCTGCTGCAAAAGCCTGTGTTCGCTGTCTGAATACTCCTTAAGGATATCCAGTATCAGCATATTAAGCATTTTCTTTGTTCCGGTACCGTACATAGTTTATCTCCAAACTAAGTTGAACTTATTCTTCTTTGAATACCATACTACATTCTGTTATGTGCGTTTTTTAGCACATGATAATTATAAAACTTATACTGCAATGCTACAATATGGTGTATTCTTTTATTCACCATCTATTTTAGCTTTTCCAATGCGAAATCTATACATATCAGAATATTTACGAATAATAGGAGCAAAAGAACTTCAACTCCCATCATCCCCATAAACAATCTAAACTGGAGCCATTGGTGGCTTATTGCCGCTAATACAGCAAAGATTGCCAGGAGTAGGAAACCTACTCCTGCAACCCAGCATTCAGCCTTGATGATCAGATTGATCAGCCGGCTTAAGATGCTCAAAACTATAATGAATAAAAATATAACTATATCTGTGCACGCAGTTCATCTCTCTTTGTACAGATAGTATAATAGGCAAATTCATTATAAATATACGCAACAATGAAATTCATCATCCTTTCGTCAAACTTTATGTCGCCGCCCTTTTTCTTTTCTTCATCAGATACAAAATTCCAGAATACTTCTGTCCACTCTCGATCCAATTGTCTTGCAAGGTTTTCCCAGTCCGGAACATCGTTATCAGAAAGAAATTTTTCTAGTTTTGCCTTGAAGTTTTCATAATCTGTCAATCTCTCTATATCATCTTTCAGGAAGTGACGTGCCATGATATCAAAAACCATTTCAATACGTACGTCCTGATCCTCTTCTTTGTCGTTAGTTATAAAAAGGCAAAAATCTCTCTTATGAAGCGAATTCTCCATAAGATCCCAAGCCATTGAAATCTTGGTTTGTTCCCCCTTTATGTCCTCTTTAACTTCGGGTTTATCAACAAAGTTGTCTTTTTTCAGCAAAAGAGCTTTTATTAACTCTGCATTAGTTAGAGGGATTTTTCCCATATTTATTCTTGTAAATGTTGTTTCCGGTTCTATCTCGCTGGATACTTCATACCAAATAAAACAAACACCTTCTTTGATTTTTGTTCCAAGCTTTGTTGCAAAGTTTTCCTCTGCAACCGGATTGTTTACTGTTTTTCGAACCCATTCTCGAACCGTACGATATGCATTGGTCATGTGATATCTATCTATGTCGCTTGTGTCTAACTCGATATCCGCTTCATCACCGAGTCCTTTCAAGCAATCCCATAATTCTGGCTTACTATCATATTCCAGTTCATAAAATGGTTTTTTCTTTCTATCTTCAATACATCTCAAACATGCTAAAGCGATAAAAATCGTTGTCAACCGCTGTTGTCCATCTACAACAACCCATTGATCCTTATCTGGGTTCCTCTGCACAACTACCGGTTGAAGACAATAATAATTCTCAGAGCCCTCTGTATAAGAGAACTCATTAATATCATCCATAAGCTGCTCGACTTGTAATGTAGTCCATCTATATCCTCTTTGATATTTAGGGATGAAAAATCTCCCACCAACAGCACTCTCTCCCTTTTCTTCGTTTGGGATGAAGCCATTCTCAAGTCTTGCGACCTGTACTTTATCAATGTAGCTCTCCATAAACTGGTCTTCTCCTTGTGTTCTCCTTTATGTATTTACCGGTTTTTATACGGGCATCCGCTGGTTTCTCTGCATCAGAAGGTATCAACCATGTCTTACCCTTTTTGATAACGCCCTCTATGCGACCTTCGGAACACAGGACGCTGATCCTACGAGAAGTAATACCCCATTTTTCTGACATTTCAACTGATGTTAAATATTCCATTATCTACCTCATTAGAATCAAACAAACAACCACTTTAAATTATATTCATTTATCGGAATAAAGTCAATATAAAAAGAACCCTACTGCAAACATTTCAGGTTCACAGTAGGGCATCATAATCATCATATTGCCACTTCCCAAAGCATCATTTTTTGTTCATTTCTGCATCGATTGGCATACGATTGGCATATGGCATAGGTTTCGGCACCTTGCAAAGCCTGTAAATACAGGACTTTCTTACTAAATGCTCTTAAGTGTCGGGAACAGCAGTACATCCCTGATCGCCGGGCTGTTGGTCAAGAGCATCGTCAGTCTGTCGATGCCGTAGCCGATCCCGCCTGTAGGCGGCATACCGATCTCAAGCGCATTCAGGAAGTCTTCGTCCGTGTGGTTGGCCTCCTCGTCGCCTGCTGCCGCGGCCGCATCCTGCGCTTTGAAACGCTCCCTCTGGTCGATCGGATCATTTAACTCGGAATAAGCGTTGCACATTTCCCAGGTGTTGATAAAGAGCTCGAAACGCTCCACGAGATCCGGACGGTCCGGTTTGCGCTTGGTCAGCGGTGAGATCTCCACCGGATGGTCCATCACGAAGGTCGGCTGCACCAGATGCTCTTCCACATATTCCTCGAAGAAGAGATTGATGATATCGCCCTTCTGATGATAGGGTTCGTAGTGGATGTCGCGTTCGTCCGCCAGCTTCTTCGCGGCTGCCGTGTCGGGAACCTGGTCAAAATCAACCCCCGCATACTTCTTCACGGCCTCGATCATCGTGATCCGCTCAAACGGCTTGCCGAAATCCAGTTCCACATTGCCGTAGGAAAACTTTGTCGTGCCCAGCACTTCCTGCGCCACATAGCGGAACATGTTTTCCGTCAGTTCCATCATGCCGTAGTAATCTGTATAAGCCTGATACAATTCCATCAGTGTAAATTCCGGATTATGTCTGGTATCGAGTCCTTCGTTTCTGAATACCCGGCCGATCTCATAGACGCGCTCCAGGCCACCTACGATGAGACGCTTCAGATACAGTTCCAGTGAAATACGGAGATTTAAGTCTTCATCCAGAGCATTGAAATGCGTCATGAACGGTCTTGCCGCAGCACCGCCCGCATTTGCCACGAGCATCGGTGTTTCGACTTCCATGAAGCCCTGTCCATCCAGATATTTGCGGATCGTGGAGATGATCCTGGAACGCTTTACGAAAGTCTCTTTGACATCGTCGTTCATGATCAGATCCACATAGCGCTGTCTGTAACGAAGATCGGTATTGGTCAGTCCGTGGAATTTCTCCGGCAGGGGCTGCAGGTTCTTGGACAGCAGGGTCGTTTCGGAGGCATGAATGCTCATCTCACCCTTCTGTGTGCGGAATACCGTGCCTTTCACACCGATGATATCGCCCACGTCATATTTCTTGAACGCCGCATACGGTTCCTCGCCGACGGAATCCCTGGCCACATAGACCTGGATATTGCCTTTCAGATCGGAAACGTTAATGAACGATGCTTTTCCCATCACACGTTTGAGCATGATACGGCCCGCAATGCTGACCGGTTTGCCCTCATAGGAATCAAAATTGTCCTTGATGTCCTTGGAATGTGTATCCGCGTCATACTTCGTGATCACAAAAGGATCCTTGCCTTCTGCCTGAAGGTTGGCCAGTTTCTCCCTTTTGTTCTTTCTGACCTGATTGACATCCACTTCCTGCACGTGTCTGTTTTCAGCGTTCTCGTTTCCCATTTGATCGTTCCTTCTTATCTGTTAATTGGATCTGATGATCTCCAAAACCTTATACTTCTGTACACCCATCTGTGTCTCCACCTTCACGGTCTGCCCTTTCTTGGCGCCAAGAAGCGCTTTTCCGACGGGCGACTCGTTGGAGATCTTTCCTTTTAAGATGTTGGCCTCGGTGGAGCCGACGATCTTGTATTCCATATCCTGCTTCAGTTCCATGTCGCGGATCTTGACTTTGCAGCCGATATTGATCGTTTCCAGATCGACCTCGTCCTCGTCGACAACTTCCACATTCTTAAGGATCTTCTCGATATCTTCAATACGCGCCTCGATGTCTCTCTGCTCATCCTTGGCGGTATCGTATTCCGCATTCTCGGACAGGTCTCCCTGTTCTCTTGCTTCTTTGATCTTCTGCGCAACCTCTGCGCGTCTGACCACTTTCAGCTGATACAGCTCTTCTTCCAGCTTCTTGAGCCCCTCATAGGTTAAAATATTCTTTTTCCCTTCCATAATAACTGTTTTCCCTTCGTCAATCAGGCGATTTTGCGTTGTTTATACGCTTTTCCCAACACAATAACGGCATTATATAACATTCTATAGAGCACTGTCAAGAAGTGCAGACAGCTCCTCAAAATGTTCGATTTCATTCAACTTTCCGCGCAGTTTTGATGCGCCTTTGATCCCCTGTGTATACCAGGCTGCATGCTTTCGCATCTCCCGCATGCCGATGTATTCTCCCTTGCAGTCGATCAGCATCTTCGCATGCCTTAAGATCATGTCCCTGATCATCTCTGCGGAAGGTTTCTCATAAGGTTTTCCTTCCATCCCTGCCACGCATTCCGTAAAGATCCAGGGATTCCCTCTGGCGGCTCTTCCGATCATCACCGCATCGCAGCCTGTCTGCTGCATCATACGCATTCCCGAGTCAAAATCACGGACATCCCCGTTTCCGATCACAGGGATCTTTACGGTTTCTTTGACTTTTCGGATCACATCCCAGTCCGCATCTCCGGCATAATACTGTTCCCTGGTCCTGCCGTGCACGGTCACTGCCAAAGCACCGCTCTCCTGTGCGATATGCGCGATCTCTGCCGCATTCTTGTGCTGTTTGTCAAAGCCTGCACGGATCTTGACCGTGACAGGTTTTTTGATCGCTTTTGCGATCGAGGAAATGATCTCTCCCGCCAGAACAGGTTCCTTCATCAGCGCGGATCCTTCGCCGTTGCCTACGACCTTCGGAACAGGGCAGCCCATGTTGATATCCAGGATATCAAACGGCCTATCTTCGATCTTTTTGGCCATTTCCGCCATGATCTTGGCATCCCGCCCGAAAAGCTGCAGGCTGACCGGCTCTTCTGACGGATCGATCTGCATGAGTTCCTCAGTTTTTTTATTGCGAAAGTAAATGGCTTTGGCACTGACCATTTCCGTGCATAAAAGCCCCGCGCCGCATTCTTTGCATAATACGCGAAATGGCAGGTCGCAAACCCCTGCCATCGGCGCTAACAGCCACGGATGTTTGATTTTCACATTACCGATTTCGAGCATAGATCAGACGAAGTCCTTCCAGTGTCAGCTGTTTGTCATAAACCTCGATCATGTCGGTCTCGTTTGCGATGATGCTTCCGAGTCCGCCCGTCGCGATGACTTTCATATTCTTGTATCCGCTTTCCTTACGGACTCTGTCGATGATATATTCCGTCTGGCCAATCTGTCCGAAGACGAGTCCGGCCTGCATGCTCGAGATCGTATCCTGCGCGAGGATGCTCTTGGGCTTTTTGATCTCAATCTCAGGCAGCTTCGCGGTGTCTTCCCAAAGGGCTTTCGCGCTGATCCGGATGCCCGGCGCCGTGATCCCCACGGTAAACCTGCCGTCCACGGTCACAAGATCATAGGTGGTCGCGGTACCGAAATCGATCACCATGACCGGTCCGCCGTATTTTTCATAAGCGGCCACCGCATCCACGATCCTGTCCGCGCCGACCTCTCTCGGATTCGGGATATCGATCTGGATCCCGGTATCCGTTTCCGCTCCGACAAGCATCGGTTCGCACTTCACGTACTTTAAGATCGCATTGGTCAGGGAATGGGTGGTGTTCGGCACAACGGTTGCAATGATCGCGCCGTCGATCTCGTCCACGCTAATCCCCTGTTTGTAAAGCAGATCCGTGATCATATTTCCGTATTCATCGGAAGTTCTTGTGGCGGCGGTCATGAGCCGGAACGTTGTCCTAAGTTCCGTATCCTGATACACGCCGAATGTGATATTGGTATTGCCGACATCAATCACCAGTAACATCGATATTCTCCTTCAGAATGAAGATCCTGTAGAACAGCGACAGGGATTCGAACAGCTCCTGCTTCTTGTTCAGGATCTCTTTTACAAGCAGACCCGCGGAGATCTCGTCATAGAGCAGGTCTCCCTCATCTGCATCCGTCTTAAGCTGCAGGCTGCCGTCTTCATCAAAAACGATCAGAAAGACACCGCCCACTTCCTCGGTAAACAGCACGCAGAGAATGTGCAGTTCTTCCTGAATGGATTCCGGCAGCGCTTTGAAAGCTTCATTAAAATAGTATTTCTGCTCATAGGCGTTTGCGCCGCAGAGCACGATCTGATCTTCTCTCATTTCGTTCCAAGATAATAATAGTAGTAGAACACATATGCATAGATCCCGAACAGCAGGACCGTAAAGATCGCAAAAGTCACGGCAAGCAGTGATCTTTTCTTCAGGTTCTTGATCGTGTTGAGCAGCATCATGAAACCGCCCAGTAGAAAGACCATGGAATGCAGGAACACGCCGCCGCTTCCAAACAGCGCCAGCGCCGTGATCACGATGATCGCCGTTCCGAGGATCATGTTCACGATATCCAGCCAGAAGAATTCCTGCTTGAGCATATTCTGTTTGTAGATCTGATACCGTTTGTTCATCTTATCCGATCGTTGCCGCCATCACGGCTTTGATGGTATGCATCCTGTTTTCGGCCTCGTCGAACACGGGGCCTGCGTATTTTTCAAACACTTCGTCGGTCACTTCCATATCCTGAATGCCGAACCGCTCTCCCATCTGAGCGCCGATCTCGGTCTTCAAGTCATGGAACGACGGGAGGCAATGCAGAAAGATCGCATCGCTCTTGGCCTGCTCCATGATCTGCATGGTCACCTTATAGGGTGTCAGATCCCTGATCCGCTCTTCCCAGACTTCATCCGGCTCTCCCATGGATACCCAGACGTCCGTGCAGATGATGTCTGCGTCTTTTGCCGCTTCCATCGCATCTTCCGTAAAAGTAATGGTAGCGCCGCTTTCTGCTGCAAACGCTTCACATTCCTTCACAAGGACCGGATCCGGCCAGTATTTCTTCGGCGAAGCCGCCACAAAGTGCATGCCCATCTTGGCGCAGGTGATCATGTAGGAATTTCCCATGTTGTAGCGGGCATCCCCCATGTAAACAAGCTTTTTGCCCGTCGGATCCCCTTTGTACTCACGGATCGTAAGCAGGTCCGCAAGCATCTGCGTCGGATGGTATTCGTTCGTCAGGCCGTTCCATACCGGTACCTTGGAATATTTCGCCAGTTCTTCAACGATCTCCTGTCCGTATCCGCGGTATTCGATCCCGTCAAACATGGAGCCCAAGACTCTTGCAGTATCTGCGATGCTTTCCTTCTTACCGATCTGGGAGCTCTTCGGGTCCAGATAGGTGGCGCCCATGCCAAGATCGTGCGCGGCCACTTCAAAAGAACAGCGTGTTCTGGTGCTGGTCTTTTCAAAGATCAGGGCAACATTTTTGCCCTCATATCGTTTATCAACTTTTCCCGCCTTCTTCTGCTGCTTAAGTTCTGCGGCAAGATCGAGGAATTCGTTGATCTCATCCTTCGTAAAATCCTTTAATGTCAGAAAATCCCTTCCTTTAAGACTCATGTTTCTTTCCTCCGCATGTTGGTTTGGCGCTTAGGGATATATCATATCACAATTGATTTAGAATTGCTATTCGCGGGTGCCTCAAATCCATGCGCAATTTTTATTCGTGGATTTCTTCAAGAAAAAAAACTCAGGCATCTTCTCCCGTGCAAGCACGTCGAATCCGCCTGAGTTATTTTCTCTATCCACGAATAACCCCATTTGTTACCAGAATACGTGATTTCCGATCACGATCCCCGTATATCCGGAACGGATGTTTCTGAACTTCGTGGCATTGCCCACATAGGAAACACCGCTCATGGCTTCCTGCGCAGCCTGTACACAGCTTGCTTTCGGGCCCTGTGCATACACCTTTGCGACCATTCCGCTGCCTGCCGGTGAGAACTGGCTCTTTGCATAGATCACGGAATAGATGCTGTTTCCGTATCTGCCGCTTCTGAGTCTGTTCATCACGACCGTTCCGACAGAAACCTGGCCTTCGTAGCATTCGTAACCGGCTTCACACTGGATCAGTGCAGCCAGTAGCTGTACATCGTTGACATCACCCGCGATGGCGCCGTTATTGGTGGGTACCGGCACACCGCCTGCGTTGTTTGTATCTTTACTGTCGGTCTTCTCTGCGGATGCCGCAGCTTCTTTTTCTTTCTTCTCGGCCAGTTCTCTGGCGCTGATCTCTTCGAGCGTCTCGCCCTTTCCGAGTTCATCGGAAATGGTTACGTATTTCGCCGATACATAGGCGAGCGTACCGTCCGCATATTCCACGGATACCCATTCTCCGAGTTCTTCCACAGCTGCGATCTCATCACCTCTTGCGAGCAGACTGTAAACCGAAGCGGATTCACTGGGCTCCTTGCGCACACGAAGCGTATCCGCAATGGAAGTCGCCGTTTTGGTCACGGAAGCATCGGCAAGCTTTTTGGCGCTTTCGCCGAACAGCAGATAGTCATTCCGGATCCATCCGGTCAGATTTCCGGTCTTGATCTTGGTCCAGCTGCCTTTCTGATCTAAGATCTCACCGCCGCAGCCCGAATACAGTTTTCCGAGCAAAGTGGAGCTCTCGCTCGCGTCCGCTCTGACATTGACCGCCTCTTCCACGTTGGCCATGGCAAGTTTCGTATACGGGATCCCCGCAACCGAACCGCTTAAGTTCTCAGGTGTGACATTAACCTTGACCACATCGTCGTTTTTCTCTTCGGGCTGTTCCGAAGTCTCCGCGCGGCTGACACTGATCCCGACAACGGCACCTTTCTCATCCGTCGTGGATCTGGTCACATTGAGCGTCGGCGCCTTCTTATCTGCAGATGAAACCTTTACCGGGGTCGTATTCGTATTATATGAAGTTTTCGCAGTGAATGTTACGGTCTTTGCCTCGGCCGTACGCACGCCGGATGTGAGCAGGAGCGCTAAGAAAAGCACGCCTGTCAGCCACCGCTGTGCACTGACTCTTTTCATATTCTCATCCTTTACGAATTCATTAAAAAGATTACAAATTTGTTACATTTGGATACATTGTATCAGAGAAATGCGTTTATGTCAACTTTACAGGGTCCGGTTCTGCCTTTTCCACTCGTAAAGAAGCAAAGAAGCGGCAACGGATGCGTTCAGAGATTCGGTTTTTCCTTCCATCGGGATCCTGACCGCGCAGTCAGAAAGCGCCGTAATTTCGTCACTTAAGCCGTTTCCTTCGTTCCCGATCAGAATGGCTGCTCTCTCCGGATAACCCATGTCCCAGAAGTTTTTGCTACCTTCAAGATGGGCCGCGATCAGCTTCACACCATTCCCTTTCAGTCTTCTCAGGGCTTTCGGAAGATCTTCCGTATAGATCACGGGCACCCTGAAGATCGCACCCATGGTAGAGCGGATGACTTTCGGATTATAGAGATCCGCCGTTTTCTGGTCGGCAAGGATAAAGGAAACGCCTGCTGCCTCCGCAGTCCTAAGCATCGTCCCGAGGTTTCCCGGATCCTGGATCTCTTCCAGCACCAGGACCAGCAGTTCTTCATCGGCGGCCTCGATCTGCTCGCTCACCCGGTGATCCGGCATGCTCATCACACAGAGCACCCCCTGGGGCGTCTTGGTGTCGCTCATATGCCTGAACACCTCGTCACTGACCAGTTCGCAGGCGGGACCTTTTAAGTTGGTCATGGTGCCGTCCGTAACAAGGGAAGCGATCTCCAGCCTGATCTTCCGGATCTTTTCATAGCCTTCCTGCGTCAAAAACACCTGCCGCAGTTTGTCGGCAGGTGCTTCCAGAAACAGTTTGACGCCCTCGATCACATATAAACGCTGCTCACGACGGTATTTTGTGCCCGTGAGTAACTGGATGACGTTTTTGATCTTCGGATTTGAAAGGCTTGTGATCATAGGCTTCCTCCGGTGTGATTTTGACTAAATGGCAAGCATCCGGCTGGTCTCGTACTCGTATTCGGGGATCACTTTCTGCATGCTGAGCGCTTCGTCGATATCGTAATCCACCCACTGCGCATGCTTGTAACCGACAACGCGGTTTGATTTTCCCTCTAACAGCAGATCCACCGCCTTGGCGCCCATCATGGATGCATAGAAACGGTCTTTGCAGGTCGGCGAGCCGCCGCGCTGCATGTAACCTAAGATCGTGGCTCTCGTCTCGATCCCGGTCGCCGCCTCGATCCTGCGGGCCATGGACGTGGAATGGCCGATGCCTTCCGCATTGATGATGAGGTGGTGGGTCTTGCCTTTTTTACGGTTGTTGATAATGTTGTTGATGATCTCCTGTTCCCTGAACTCGTATTTTTCGGGGATCAGGATGTCCTCGGCGCCGTTTGCGACACCGCACCAGAGTGCGATATATCCGGCATTTCTGCCCATGACTTCGATGATCGAACAGCGCTCGTGGGAAGAAGAGGTATCCCGGACTTTGTCGATGGCCTGCATGGCCGTATTCACAGCCGTATCAAACCCGATCGTGTAATCCGTGCAGGCGATGTCCAGATCGATGGTTCCGGGAATGCCGATGGTGTTGATCCCGTGCGCCGCAAGCGCCTGCGCGCCTCTGTAGGAACCGTCTCCGCCGATGACGACCAGGCCGTCGATCCCGTGTTTTCTGCAGATGTCGGCGCCTTTCTGCTGCCCTTCTTCCGTGCGGAACTCGTCACATCTGGCTGTTCTTAGGATCGTTCCGCCGCGCTGGATGATATCGGAAACGTCCTTCCGCTGCATGTCCATGATCTCTTCGTTCAGAAGACCCATGAACCCTTTCTGGATCCCTTTCACGTTCTTGCCGCATGCGATCGCTTTTCTGGCCACCGCGCGGATCGCCGCGTTCATGCCCGGCGCGTCACCGCCGCTGGTCAATACTCCGATCGTCTGTACTTCTTTACTCATGATCTCCCTCCCGTTGCTGCTTCATCTTTGGATCATACGATCTTAACATTTTCCTTACCGTAAAGCGCACTCAGCTTGTCCGAAAGCACCCGGTCGGCATGTACGCTGTGGGCAAGGGATAATTCCTTGATCTTTTTGGTATCTTCCAGGTAGATCGTTACCCGGTCATTTCCGTCGGAATCCCGGATCGCATCGAACAGTTCCTGCTCATGCAGCTGATACGCATCCATGGATCTGAATTTGATCCATATCTTCCTGGGGATCTGCGAAAACGGAACGATCTTTTCACAGATCAGTTTGGCATCTTTTTCTTCTTCCGCATTTGCCCTTCCGTGGATGAACACTTTGGAATCCTCGGTGAGAAGCTGCGAATATTTCTCGTAATCGCTCGGCCATACGATCACTTCGACGGTCCCGACCAGATCTTCGAGGCTTAAGAACGCCATGATCTTGCCGTTCTTCGTGTATTTGACCGTCTTGCTCTCGATCATGCCGCCGAGAATGACTTTCTGGCCGTCCTGTACCACGGCCCTTTTTGTTTCTTCATCATATGTAAAATCCGAAGTCAGGTTCGTGATGTTTTTCTTCCAGATCCCTTCGTCTTCCTGCAGAGGATGGCCGCTGATATAGGTGCCGAGCACCTCTTTCTCATAGGCGAGCATTTCCGCCTTCTCATATTCACCGACATCCGGCATATGCAGTTCAAAGGTTGCTTTTTCCTCTTCACTCGCGATCTCAAAGAGCGTCATCTGGCCTTCCAGACTGTTCTTCTTTTCCTTCGCGACTTCATCCATGATGATGGAATAGACCGCCATCATCTGCTTTCTTGTCGCGCCGAGAGAATCCAGAGCGCCGGCTTTGATGAAGTTTTCAATGGTACGTTTATTGACTTCCTTGGTGCTGAGCCTGCCGATCAGATCCTTTAAACTGAGAAACGGCCCGTTCTCCGTTCTTTCCTTTACCACGGCCTGCGTCACCGGCCAGCCGATCCCTTTGATGCTGGCAAGACCGTAGCGGATCTTGTCATTCTGCACACTGAATCCGCCGACGCTTTCGTTGACATCGGGCGGAAGCAGGGAGATCCCCATATTCTTGCAGCTGTAGATGTATCCGGCGACTTTTCCCGAGTTATCGATCACGGAGGTCATCAGCGCCGCCATGAATTCCACGGGATAATAGTATTTCAGGTAAGCCGTCTGATAGGCTACAAAGGCATAGGCAGCGGCATGCGACTTGTTGAACGCATACTCCGCAAAACTCATCATGTCATCATAGATCTTGCTTGCGACTGCTTCGCTGATCCCCTTGGACAGGCAGCCCGGAACGCCTTCCTCTTCGTTGCCGTAGATGAAGTTCTGACGCTCCTTTTCCATGACCTTCTTTTTCTTCTTGGACATGGCGCGTCTGACCAGATCGCTTCTTCCAAGCGTATAGCCGCCGAGGTCCCTGACGATCTGCATGACCTGTTCCTGATAGACGATGCAGCCGTAGGTCGGCGCTAAGATCGGCTCTAACTGCGGACAGTCATAAACGATCGATTCCGGTGAATTTTTACATTTGATGTATTTCGGGATCGAATCCATCGGCCCCGGACGGTAAAGCGAGATCCCCGCGATCACGTCTTCTAAGTTCTGCGGCTTCAGTTCTTTCATGAAGCCCTTCATCCCGCTGCTTTCCAGCTGGAAGACCCCGTCGGTCTTTCCGGTCCCGATATAGTTAAAGACTTCCGGATCGTTATATCCGAGCTTTGCCGTATCGATCTTTTTCCCGGTGTTTTCTTCTATGAACCGGATGGCGTTCTGGATCACGGTCAGGGTGCGAAGCCCCAGAAAATCCATTTTCAGAAGCCCCAGTTCCTCAAGCGTGGTCATGACATACTGTGTCGTGATCGAACCGTCGCTGCCTCTTGATAAGGGAACAAATTCATCCGCCGCCTCGGGGCAGATCACAACACCCGCCGCATGCATGGAGGAATGCCTGGGAAGCCCTTCCAGACGCATACAACTGTCGATCAGGCTCTTCACCTGTTCGTCGCTTTCGTATTTTTCCCTCAGATCCGGATTCAGTTCCAGCGAATCCTTCAGGGTGATGTTCAATACATCCGGGATCATCTTGGCGATGGAATCCACATAGGAATACGGCAGATCCATCACACGTCCCACGTCGCGGATCACGCCTTTTGCCTGCAGGGTACCGAACGTAACGATCTGCACGACTTTTTCATGGCCGTATTTTTCCACGACATAATCGATCACTTCCTGCCTGCGCTCATAGCAGAAGTCCACGTCGATATCGGGCATGGACACACGTTCCGGATTCAAAAACCGCTCAAACAGCAGCTGGTACTTGAGCGGGTCGATATCGGTGATCCGCAATACATAGGAGACTACAGAACCCGCGGCGCTTCCTCTTCCGGGTCCGACTGCGATCCCGTGGGACTTGGCATAGTGGATGAAATCCCAGACGATGAGAAAATAATCCACAAATCCCATCTCTTGGATCGTATCCAGTTCATAATGCAGCCGGTCCAGCAGTTCCTGCCCGTAATCGGGATAGCGCTCCTTCAGCCCTTTCATGCAGAGCTCGTTCAGGTAATCCCATGCGCTCTTCCCGTCCGGGACATCATATCTGGGCAGTTTGTATTGATTGAATACAAAATCGACATTGCAGCGGTCCGCGATCTTCTGTGTATTGTCGATCGCAGCCGGAGCATACGGAAACAGGCTTCGCATCTCCTCTTCGGATTTGACGTAGTACTGTCCGCCTTCGTAACGCATTCTGTCGGTATCCGAAAGCTTTTTGCCGGTCTGGATGCATAACAGGATGTCATGCGGATCCGCATCTTCCGCGTAGGTATAGTGGATATCGTTCGTTGCAACGAGCGGGATCTCAAGCTCGGCACTCATCCTGACGAGTGCCGCATTCACGGTTTTCTGTTCCGGGATGCCGTGGTCCTGCAGTTCCAGGAAATAGTTGTTTTCCCCGAAGCAGTCCCTGTACTTCAAGGCCGCCTTTTTGGCGTTTTCGTACTGTCCTTTCAGGATCTCTCTCTGCACTTCTCCTGCAAGGCAGGCCGAGAGGCAGATGATCCCTTCATGAAACTCCCGCAGAACTTCCATGTCCACGCGGGGCTTGTAATAATAGCCTTCGGTAAACCCGCGGCTTACGATTTTTACAAGATTCGAATAACCCTTATTGTTCTCTGCAAGCAGGATCAGGTGGTAATATCTGTCATCCCCTGCGCCCTGTTCCTTGTCAAAGCGGGAATTCGGGGCCACATAGACCTCACAGCCGATGATGGGCTTGATATCCGCTTCCTTTGCCGCCTTATAGAACTCGATCGCGCCGTACATGACTCCGTGGTCCGTAATGGCTGCGGCATTCATCCCCAGTTCTTTGACTCTTTTGATATATTCCGGGATCTGGTTGGCGCCGTCCAAAAGGCTGTATCCGGTATGTGTGTGTAAATGGACAAATGACATTGAACCCTCCTTACTGACCCTCTAACAGTATAACATTTTTACTGCGTCAGCGGTAGGGGTTGTCCTGCTCGTAATCTTCCGGCGCGCTTGCGGAGTAATCGTATTCCTCGTAGCCTTCCGCCGGCTGGTCTTCGGCCTGTTCCGGGTCCCGGGCATATCCGTAACCGTCCCCGTATGACTCGTAGATCTCATCGGGTTCATAGGGCCTGTAAGATCTTGATTCCGGTTTCTTTTTCTTGGGTTTTCTGGCAAACAGGTTGATCAGATGGCTGTGATGAACGATAAAGATCGCCACGACCATGAAAAGATGCGCGATAAAGGTACTGACCAGAACGCCGTTCGAGATCAGCAGATAGTCGGTGGAAAAACCGTAGATACACATAAATGCGGTATAGACAAGGCCCATGATCAGAAACGGAAGATTCTTCAACCCGTTTTTAAGCGTCTGGAACGATTCTCTGAAAGACGCGTCAAAATAAGCGAACCGTCCGATGATCAGACCGAGAAAATACATGATAAAACCGTTGTAATTGTCATTCTTGTAGACAAATTTGATGTAGAGAAAGATCACCATGATGTAGAACATCCCGATCAGGCGTACCGAGCCTTTTTCCTCACGTGTGATCTTTTTCAGCGGGATCAGCATGACATCCAGATAATTGTTGACGATGCAGCTGGCGATGATCATGCCGAGCAAAATAAAATCGCACCAACGGTCCCAGAATGTGCGGAATCCCGGGTCAAGTGCGAAACGGTCGATCAGATAATAGACTGCCAGAAACGACAGGATCGAGGTGGCAGAGAAGATCATCTCATCAAAACGCTGCGCCATGTTCAGCGAGCGTTCGTAAAAATCAAGTCTTTTCTCTGCTCTGCTGCGTCCTTTCGCTTTGATCCCCGCCGTAAGCAGGATGAAAAACATGCAGACCAAAGCGCCGATGATCGCCACCAGCATAAAATGTAAGATATCTTTTAGCGCAAAATAATGCGCTGCGTATTCCTGTGCTGACATATTATACAAAAGTTTCGATATAGATGTCGTTTTCCCTGCTGAGATCGATGAACTCGTTGCCGCACTGGATCATCGGCTTGGAAAGGGCATTCTTGTTCATGAATACAACATCCCCCTCTTTGCCGTTGCTTAAACGGACACGGTTGTTCATATAGGATTCTGCGATATGCTCTAAGAAAGTCAGGATAAACCTGGAATCGTACTTCTGATAGCCTTCGGTCTCAAAGATACTGATCACCTTGAACGGGCAAAGCGGTCCACGGTACACTCTGGCTGCGGTCATCGCATCATACACATCGCTGATGGCCGTGATCTTGGCATAGGGACTGATCCTGTCTGCGGTCAGGTTCAAAGGATAGCCCGAGCCGTCGCAGCGTTCATGATGCATCAGCGCGATATCTTTGATATTCTCGTCCAGAGAATATTTCTGCAGGATCTTGTATCCCTGTACGGTATGCGTCTTGATGATGTTGTATTCCACCGGTGATAACTTGGAAGGCTTGCGGATGATGTCATCCGGAACCGTCAGTTTGCCGATATCATGCAGCAGCCCGCCGAGCGTTAAGATCTCGATATCATGCGCATTCAGTCCCAGCCAGTTCCCGAGCACGTTGTTGAGCAGGGAAACATTGATACAGTGCATGTAGGTAAAATCGTCATACTGACGCATGTTGTGCAGCATGTTCAGGATGCTTGCAGGAGACATATCCGGAGGTACCAGATCCGTGATCGTACTCATCAGGGAATCCACATCCAGTGCCGCTTCCCCGGTCGCAAGATTGTTCAGTTTCTTCTCGAATTCTTCGGAAGTCTTCAGATACTGCTTTTCAAAGATCTGGAATTCCTTGCTGGCTTTGATCTTCTCGGAATAGGAAAGGTCATTGGTTAGCGGAGTTTCCGGCTCTGCCTGCGGCGCGCTCTCCCCGTCGACAAGATCTCCGTCCTCAGCGATACGTATGGCAAGAACGGAATAGAATTCCAGACGGGTGATCATTTTGTCCGTCAGGATCGTATTCCGTGGAAGGATCATCTGGTTGTTATAGGAATAGACATCTTCTCCGGTCCTCATGCCGGGATGAAGATCCGCTGTTCTGACACGCTTCATACGTTGTCCCCTTACAATTTTACTTAGTAATCATACTTTATAAATATGGGAAAAGTCAATAGAACTTGACGAGTCATCAAAACTTGTGTATGCTATAGCCGATCACTAAAATTTCATATTGTTTCTTCTTATTCAGAGTGGTGGAGGTACATAGGACCCGTGAAGCCACGGCAACCCCTTTTTTACAGGAAGGTGCCAACCTGAGCATTGCCTTACGGCGGATGAACAATAAGAGGATTTGATGATCAACTGTTGAATCCGCTTATTCGAGCGGATTATTTTTTTCTTTACCGTTATTTTTATTCCATTTTTTACACAAAGGAGGAGCAACATGGATAAATACTTATTCACATCCGAGTCCGTAACGGAAGGACATCCGGATAAAATGTGCGATGCGATCTCCGATGCGATCCTGGATGCTTTAATGGAAGCGGATCCTATGAGCCGCGTAGCCTGCGAGGCAGCATCCTGCACCGGATTTGTACTGGTGACCGGCGAGATCACGACGAATGCCTACGTGGACATTCCGAAGATCGTCAGGGACACCATAAAGGAGATCGGTTATACGAAATCCGAATACGGATTTGACGGCAACACCTGCGCGGTACTCACCGCCATCGACGAGCAGTCCGGCGACATCGCCATGGGCGTTGACAAAGCGCTGGAAGCCAAAGAGAACAAGATGAGCGATAGCGAGATCGAAGCGATCGGCGCCGGTGACCAGGGTATGATGTTCGGCTACGCAACCAACGAAACCGAAGAGTACATGCCTTATTCCATTTCCTTAGCGCACAAGCTTGCCAAAAAGCTGACCGAAGTCAGAAAGAACGGCACGCTGAAATACTTAAGACCCGACGGCAAGAGCCAGGTTTCCGTAGAGTATGACAAGGACGGCAAGCCGCTGCGTCTTGAAGCCGTGGTCCTTTCGACCCAGCATGACGAAGACGTGACGCAGGAACAGATCCACGAAGACATCAAAAAGTATGTTTTCGATCCCGTTCTGCCGAAAGAGCTGATCGATGAAAACACCAAGTTCTTCATCAACCCGACCGGCCGTTTCGTGATCGGCGGACCGCACGGTGACGCGGGACTTACCGGCCGCAAGATCATCGTAGACACCTACGGCGGATTCGCACGTCACGGCGGCGGCGCATTCTCCGGCAAAGACTGCACGAAAGTGGACCGCAGCGCCGCCTATGCGGCAAGATATGTTGCCAAGAATATCGTTGCGGCAGGCCTTGCCGACAAGTGTGAGATCCAGCTGTCCTACGCGATCGGCGTGGCACAGCCCACTTCCATCATGGTGGACACCTTCGGCACCGGAAAAGTGGATGACGAAAAGCTTGTTTCCATCATCCGCGAGAATTTCGACCTGCGTCCGGCCGGCATCATCAAAATGCTCGACCTGCGCCGCCCGATCTACAAGCAGACCGCAGCCTACGGTCATTTCGGGCGCAACGATCTGAATCTTCCCTGGGAAGCTTTGAACAAGGTCGACGATCTGAAGAAGTATCTGTGATCCGTCCCTTATATGTCAGAAAAATACCGGGCAGAGGAAAACCTCTGCCCGGTAATCTTTTTATTTCGTGATGATCATATTCTCCAAAAACTTCAGCCCACTTTCAGGCGGAATTTCTGGATCTCTTTTTCTTCGGACACCTTTTCGATCATGGCGCCAAGGTTTCTCAACTTCTGCGGGAAGTCTTCGTAGCCTCTTTCGATCAGCACCACGTTCTCGATGGAGGTGATCCCGTCTGCCGCAAGTCCTGCAAGAACAAGCGCAGCGCCTGCGCGAAGATCCGGCGCGCTGATGCTTGCGCCCGTAAACATTTCCACGCCTTCGATGATGGCTGTATTTCCCTCGACTTTGACATTGCCGCCCATGCGGGCCAGCTCATCGATATACTTGAAGCGGTTCTCGAAGATGCTTTCCGTCACGACGCTGGTGCCTTTGGACAGCGCAAGCGTTACCGCGATCTGCGGCTGCATGTCCGTCGGGAACCCGGGATAAGGCAGGGTCTTTACATTTGTATGTGAAAGTTTCTTGCTTGCAACAACACGCAGGGAATCGTCAAATTCCTCCACTTCGCAGCCCATCTCGATCAGTTTTGCGGAAATGGATTCCAGATGCTTGGGGATCACGTTGCGGATCATGATATCGCCTTTGGTGATCGCTGCCGCAAACATGAAGGTTCCGGCTTCGATCTGGTCCGGAATGATCGAATAGGTTGTGCCGTGCAGCTTGTTGACACCGCGGATACGGATCACATCGGTACCTGCGCCCTTGATATTGGCGCCCATGCTGTTTAAGAAGTTGGCAACATCAACGACATGCGGCTCTTTGGCTGCATTTTCCAGAATGGTCATTCCTTCCGCAAGGGCTGCGCCGAGCATCAGATTGATGGTCGCGCCGACCGTTACGACATCCAGATAGATATGGTTGCCCGCAAGACGTTTTGCTTCCGCATTGATCAGACCGCCCGAAATATCAACAGAAGCGCCGAGCGCCCTGAAGCCTTTCAGATGCTGGTCGATCGGCCTGCTGCCGATATCGCAGCCGCCGGGCAGAGCAACAACCGCCCTGTGGTATTTTCCAAGAAGTGCTCCGAGCATGTAATAGGAAGCACGGATCTTACGGATATATCCTGCATCGATCGTAAAGTTGTCGATCATGGATGCGTTGATCTTCACGGTATGTCTGTCGAGACGTTCCACGATCACGCCGATACTCTCCATGGCCTGGATCAGCACGTTCGTGTCCCTGACGTCCGGCATATTTTCAATGACCACGCTCTCATCCGTCATGGTCGCTGCCGCAAGTATCCCCAGCGCGGCATTTTTTGCACCGGCTATGTCCACTTCCCCGACAAGCGGTACTCCCCCTTTAATGATATACTGTTCCAAAATATGACACCCCTGTATCTTTTGAAAGCGTTCTGTAATAAATAACACTTTTCTTTATAACATCTGCTTCATTATATAACAATATCTAGTGGTTGTAAATTGACCCGGTACATTTTCAGAATATTGCACAAATATTACAAAAATATTACAGATAGTTTAGTGGATTTACTTGTGATCCGTTCACCAGGATCTCAAAATGCAGGTGCGGACCCGTGCTGACGCCCGTATTTCCGCTCAGTGCGATCTTTTCCCCCTGATTGACGCTCTGGCCTGCCTTGACCAGCACTTTGCTCAAATGCCCGTAGCGGGTGACTTTTCCGTCAGGATGCTCGATATACACGCAGTATCCGTAACCGCCGCCCCAGCCGGCACGGATGACGGTTCCGCCGCTGGATGCCACAACGCTGGTTCCCACAGGTGTTGACCAGTCCACGCCCTTATGATAGGTGGACGCGCCCCTGGTCGGCGCTTTCCGCTTTCCGAACCGCGATGTGAGCCTGCCGCCCGAGATCGGTTTTAAGAATGTCGGAGGCGCCTGGGTGCCGCGTTCGATGATCTTGGGAATGGCTTCCGCCACGATATTTTCATAGATGATATTCTTGGATTCAGCCGTGTCGTTCCTATAAATGATGTCCGCCACGACTTTTCGGAATCCCGCAACGGGTTCCTGCTTGATCTCCTGATGGTTGGTGTACCATTCGTCGTTATCGATATAGACTACGTCCGCCTCGTAATTTTCCTCGTAGTAGATCTCTTCGGTACGGACCACGGAAAGCTCGGGCTGCGGGACCATCACGCGGACCATGTCGCCCGGCCGGATCATGGCCTGGGTGTTCGGGATCGTTTCCCGGTTCATGGCAATGATGTTTTCGACCGTCGTCCCGTTTTTCTGGGCGATCACGGAGAGGCTGTCGCCCGCTTCCACTTCATAAACGGTGTCTTTTTCCTCTTTTTTGGTCACCTCGGCGATCGCATCTTCTAAGGAAGTGATCTTGTCCGCATCCACGTAAGCGCGGACCACTTCGACATTCTCCCCGAAATCCAATGATTTTACGCCAAAATCAAAGCCTTCGAGGGTCTGCTCTTTCGCTTCTTCGAAGAACGCATTCAGCTTTTTGATGGCGCCGGCGCTCGGGAAGATCTCCTCTTCCTCTTTCTTTTCAAGGTCTGCCGTCTTCACGACATTCGTGGTCAGCACGTTCAGTTCGCGCGAGGGGTCGAGCACCATTTCCACCGTGTATTCGTTGTTTTCATCATATTTGCTTTTGGCCTGTTTCAGCAGTTCGAGCACTTCGTCGCTGCTGCTCAGATTTACGGTAAATTCATTGATCTTGATCTCATAGACCGGCTGCTTGGTCTTGGCGATACTTTCCCGGAAGACCCTGTAAATGTTGTCTTTTATCAGTTCCTCATCATCGATCTGCCCGAAGATCACCTTTTCCCCGCTCATTGTCAGGTCAAAATCAAGAAGGACGAGGCCGTTGTTTTCCATCGCGATCCTGCGCCTTGCTTCCATGACCAGTTCGTCGACCCTCGAAGGATCCGATACCTTTCCCACCAGATTACTGTCAATAAAAACAGAGAATAAGTTATTCTTATCCTCTGAAAACCGCGCGATCGCGGGGACGACCATAAATACGAGCAATGCCGTTACCAGCATTGCTCCTATATGGTTGAATTTTATTGTTTTGGAGTACTTCCTAAGCATGTGGCCTTTCCGGAAAACTTACAGAATAGATAAAGCCTTAATAGATAAAGCCAAGGATATAAAGCATCAGCACTGCGATATTTGCAAGACCGATGACCGTTGAAGCGATCGCAAAGATCTTGATCAGGATCAGGGATTTCTTGCTCTGTTCCACGACCTGTGTGCCCTGTTCCGTGATCGCTGCCTGTACGTTCCGGTAACATTTCACGTTCTCTTTGTGCACATGCTCTTCCATGTTGTTGTAGTACTGGGCAAGCGTGGATACCAGCGGATTCTCTTTATCCTTTTCTTCTTTTTCGGCAGGCTTTTCTTCTGTCTCTGCCTTCTCTTCGACCGGCGCAGGTGCAGTGATTGCCGCAGCTTCTTCTTTCTTATTCAGTAATTCACGGATCGCAAGTAACAGATCTGTATTATTGGCTACGGCGCGTAAGATCTCCTCTTTGGAAGCGGGATCCATCTGCGCGGTCGGTGCTTCCTGCATGCGGGGCGCTCTTGCTGCATTTCCCGCATTTGCCGCAACCTGATCGATGGCCTTTAAGATCTCTTTCTCGGATGCATAGACTTCCTCTTTGACATCATCAATGCAGTCGGCAAAGATCTCTAACTGTTTGGAATTGCTCTTTTCGATCGCGCCGGCGATCTCTTCGATCCCTGCGCCTGCGCTTTCGCTCTCATAGCCGCCACGGCCCATTGCGCGGCTCATGCCCATGCCACGATCAACCATGCCGCGATCAACCATACCACGATCGCCCATGTCGCCTCTGTCAGGTCTTTCCATTCTCTCGGCCCTGTCGCCTCTGTCAAAACGGTCTCTTGCGCCGCGGTCAGATCCCATCCGGTCTCTTCCGCTAAATCTGTCCCTAATGCTCTCCATGACTGTCCTCCGTATATTTTCGCTTTCGCATGATATTTTGCTTTTGCGTCCCCTACATGATTTCCCCGCATATTTTAGCATTTATTCGTTGGAAATACAAGCAATTGTCGCTCCCTTCTCTTATTTCTTCTGATCCGGTTGATATGACGCTCAAAGTCGCCGTTATGCAGCAGTTCGGATAAAACATACTGTTCAAACAACGGAACGGTGCAGGAATAAAACCCCAGTTTATCCTCAAACGCCGCTTCCATGGATGCCGGAAGCAACAGATACCCGATCCTCATGGAAGGCGCTATGGTCTTGGAAAACGTGTTCAGATAGATCACGCCCATCGCTCCGGCCATGGAAAACAGCGTGTCCTCCGGTTTTGTGGAAACGGTCAGTTCGGAATCATAATTGTCTTCGATCAGGATCGCCCCGCGCTCTTTTGCCCAGCCCAGATATTCCTTTTTCTTGGAAATACTTACGGAAATGCCGCTCGGAAAGCTGTTAAACGGCGTGACATGCAGCACCGATGCTTTTGTCTTCTTCAGTTCTTTCGACGAGATCCCGTCCGCCGTCAGAGGAAGCGGATCAACACGAACACCCAAAGATGCATACACTTTCGGGATCTTGTCATAACAGGGATCCTCGATCGCAAACACCCTGTCGTTTCCGATGAGCTGCGCGATCAGCCCGTAGAGATATTCCGCTCCCGATCCGATGATGACCTGCGACGGGTTCACATGGATCCCGCGGCTTCTTGCCAGATACCCGCAGATCTCCCGTCTGAGTTCCATGCAGCCTTTTCCGGGTGATTTTACCAGGATCCTGTCTCCGTAGTCCTGCAGGACTCTGCGCATAGTTTTCGCCAAAACGCTGTAAGGAAACTCACCGACGCTGTGCGGAAGGATCTGCGGCCCGGGAATCTGTGGTTTTCTTTCCGGATCCGGTCCGCTTTCCGACAGAAAATCCGCTTCCTTATATATGACAAAGCAGCCGCTCCGCTCTCTTGATTCGGCATACCCCTCATCGCAAAGAAGGGACAGGGCATGTTCGACCGTGATCAGACTGAGGCCGGTCTCCGAAGCGATCAGCCGCTTGGACGGAAGCTTCGTGCCGTACGGATAAACACCGGCCGTGATGTCTCTGATCAGGAAACGGTAAAGCTGGAGATAGGCAGGTTCTTTTGTGTCTTTTGTAATGGAATAATTCATCTGGTCTTATAAAATTCTTTCATTCTGGATATTTTTACATGTTCAGAATGAGTATATGCTCGTTTTCAGAAAAAGTAAAGGAGCAACGACCATGTATGCAAAAAACACCATCGGAGAGAACAAAACCATGCTGATGAGAAACACAACCCGCGAAACCACCATTCGTCTGACCATCACGGCCGTGTTTATGGCCTTAAACATCGCCTTCAGTTCCTTCGGGATCCCGGTTCCGGGCGGACATCTGTATCTGTGCGACATGGTCATCTGTCTTGCGGCGATCCTTTTGAATCCGTTCGAAGCTTTTGTTGTCGGCGGCATCGGTTCCTTTATCGGGGATCTGATCTTCTATCCCCTGCCGATGTTTGTGTCCCTTGTGACCCACGGATTACAGGCCGTCGTGATCTCGCTGCTGTCCCATAAGATCCTGAAAAATCACAGGAAGCTCGCTTCCGGGATCGGCGTGAGTGTCGGCGCGATCATCATGGTCGTCGGGTACACGCTCGGAAAAGCCTTTGTTTACAGCACGCCGGAATATGCGCTGATCAAGCTTCCCTATGAGATCCTGCAGGGTGTGACGGGCGCTGTGCTCGGTATGATCCTCTGCTTCAGTTTCGGGATCGGAAAACTGTTTGAAAAAACGATCGCACAGGCACCTGGTAACAACCGGCCCGGAGAACAGACAAAGCCTGAAGGGAGGGATCATGAATGATCGATCAGATCAGAGAACAGGCAGAACAGGTAACAAGAGAACTATGTGAAAAAGCCGGCCTGAAAAAGGGACAGATCCTTGTGGTCGGCTGTTCCTCTTCCGAGGTCTGCGGGGATAAGATCGGGAGCAATTCCAATCTGGAAGTGGCAGAATCCGTATTCGCCGGGATCTATGCCGTAACAGGAGAACTTGGGATCTATCTTGCCGCCCAATGCTGCGAGCATTTAAACCGCGCGATCATCATTGAGGAAGAGGCCATCGCAAATAAAGACATCGAGATCGTAAACGTCGTTCCGCAGCCTAAAGCAGGCGGTTCGTTTGCGACTACCGCATATCACACTTTTTCGCATCCCGTTGCGCTTGAAGAGATCAGAGCCGACGCCGGGATCGACATCGGGGACACGTTCATCGGCATGCACTTAAAAAGAGTGGCAGTGCCCGTCCGTCTCCAAAATCATGAGATCGGGCAGGCACATATCACAGCCGCAAGAGTCCGCCCCAAATTCATCGGCGGATCCCGCGCAATTTATGATGAAGTTTTAAGCGGCGGATCAAGATAAGCATTTTATCATCTGCTGACGGTAATGCTGTCTCCGCTCTCACCCAGAAAGGCGATATAGCCGCCGGAAGGTGTCGGAAGATCGTTTCCGATGCCTTTTATGTGCGAATTATAGATGACCTCTCCGTATTTGTCATAGACGTAAACCGCGCTGTTTTCCGGCCTTTCCGCGATCTTGAGCGGCTTGTTTTTGATGCCCTTGCCGATCCGGAACCAGGCTGCCTGACAGTCGGTCAGTTCGATCACGGCATCTCCTGCCAGTTCTTTTGCATCGTCTGCCAAAACATATTCCGTACCATTGCTGAGTATGAGCGCGTTTCCGTCCTTTCCGCGTTTAACTTTCAGATCGATGAGATCCCTGTTGATGCTCGAGGGGATGGAAAGCGGGGCAAGCGCCAGCGTTTCGTCCTGAATCTTTAAGATCCTGGATCCCATGGAAGTCACACAGTACAGATATCCTTCGATCACATCGGAAAGGTAGACTCTGACCACACCTGTATCGTAGGCTGCTGAAGAATACAGATCGTTATCAAGCAGAAAGGGGTTTACTTCCAATTCTTTCCACTTTGCAAGAACCTCCTGTGAAACCGGATTCTTTTCCAGTTTCTGCCCCACATAAGTGTTTCTTTCAAGATCACCAAGGCCCGGCAAAGGCTGCCTGCCTCTTTGCGCAAGAAAAACAGTTCCCTCTTTTTCCACGAAGGATACAAACACCGGACCGGTGGCAATTCTTGCCGTGGAAAGATCGCCGTTTTCGATCTCAAACGCGAGTTTTACAAACTCCCCGTCCTGTGTCAAAAGATAATCCGTTGCCGTCGTTCTTGTCGCACCGTGGTTCTCCACATGCATGTATTTATGATCCGGAAAAGTCACCCGGCAGATCGTTGCCCCCTCTCCCAGATCATTCTGAACGGCGTAGACTCCTTCGTAGCCATCATACGATCCCGGGATCTTCGAAACGGTTTGAACCTCCGGATCCGGCTTTTCGGAAACATCGATCCCTTCTTCCTGCAGCACAACATCCAGAAGCGCCTGTGCAACCATGCCGTTGTATGTGCTGGTCCCACCGTTCGTCAGAACCGCCACGCTGATCTCTTCTTCAGGCGCCGTCAATAAAATGGCATGGTTCATTCCGGTATCCCCGCCCTTGTATTGTACCGATACATTTTTCTCTTCATACTTCGGAAGAGAGACTACGTCCCATCCGCTTCCGTTTTGATCCAGATATGTGTCTGCGTCCGCTTTCCATTTTTGAGCCATTTCTTTTTTTGCTTCTTCGGATAGAATAGTTGGATTCCCGGCAAAAAAGGCTGACCCGAAATCCGCAACATCGGCTGCACTCGCATAGATCCCGCCTGCTCCGCCGCACATGGTCATGGTATTTTCATAAAGGACGCCGTCCGGAGAATAGCCCGGAACCAGGTTTTCTTTCCGAATCATATCGATCGCCGTACCTGTATCTTTGCATGAAAGCGGCGCAACAAGCTTTTCCATGTAATCCGTATAAGGCATGTGGGTCACGTTTTCCACGATAAGTTCCAAAAGATCAAACCCGTCGTTGCAGTAAGATGCATATTTTCCGGGATCCGCTTTCAGCCTCTGTGTGGACAGCTGCTTCAGCAGCGTGTCATGGTGCAGTGTATCGTTATCATTGTAAAGAAACGTACCCTGCATTGTCGTTCCCATGATCCCCGAGGTGTGATCCGTCAGCATGCGGACCGTGATGTCTTTATAGCGCTCATCCGCCATGGTAAATTCCGGGATATAAGTTGTGACCGGTGCATCCAAGTCTACTTTTCCTTCGTCCGCAAGGTGCATGACCGCAGCCGTTACATAGACCTTGCTGACCGAACCCACACAGTAAATGTATTCCGGGGATACGGTCTCTTCATCACTCTGCATATCCTGCGGTTTTTCGATATCAGTTTCTCTGTTTTCTTCTGCGCTGTCCGCGCGCACCTGTGTCCTTGAAAAGGCAGCGGTGCCTGTAAGCAAAATGGCCGCAAGAAATGCGATCGCCGTGATTTTTATAAATTGCCTTTTGTTGATATATTTGCTGTTTCCGTTATTTCTCATCTGCGGTCTCCTTTCTTCATTCCTTCCGGTCCTACTCTGTCATCAGCTCGGTCACGGAAATCTTCCTGATCTTTCCGGCGCCGATATAAGTAACAAGATAGCAGAACAGGATCATTGCCAGATCCGTTAAGATGATCGTGACCGGATCCGTCACCGCCACCGTCCCGAACAGACTGCTCCAGAAGAACTTATTCAGGTAGATGCAGATGACGGAAGCAATGGCCATGGAAACCGTGATCACCGGCATGAATTTCAGCGCGGTCTGTTTCATCAGATCCTTGGAGGTATACCCCATGCTCTTCATGATCCCGAGATTTTGCCGCTGTCTTCTGACATTCGAAGAGGCAATGATCGTTAAGATCACGGCTACAATGATTGTGATCAAAAGTGCTGCAAGAAACGTGAACGTCTTTGTCATCTTTGCAATGGGCGCCATCTGCGATTCGATGTTGCCTCTCCAGCTGCGGATCTCTTTGATCACAAAATCTCCGCTGTTTCCGGTGATCATCTCATCTCCGATCTTAACGGCATAGTCTGCGCTCGTAACGCCGTATTGGGACATGAGGACCGCGATCTTTTCTTCCGCAACGGCCCGAAGCTTCTCCTGCAAGCTTCCGCCATGCTCTGCCGCATTGCTCAGATCTTTTGCCGTTCCGCCAAAGCGGGAAGTCAGTGCTTCCTCAAATTCCTCATCGCTGACGCCGTCGGAAAGATAAGCGGTGATGACGTCTGCCTTTGTTACCGGGTCGATCCGTTTGTATCCGTCCGTTGTCAGATACATGATCGTTCCGCCGTTCATCATGGAGCCGACAATACCGGTAATGACATAGTCTTTTTCCATGCCGTTTTTGACCAGAAAGATGCTGTCCCCGACAGTCAGGTTCTCCTGCTTCGCTCTCCTTAAGGCGATCATGATCTCATTGTCATGTTCCGGGAGACGCCCCAGATAGGGTCTGATGTTCTCCGCATCGGCAAAATCATCATAGACGATCGACATCCCGCTGTTTTCCGAACCCTTGATCGTCAGATATTTATAATTGTAGGTAACAAGCGCTTTCCTGACCTCAGGCATGGCTTCGATCTCTTCCTTTACTTCAAAAGGATCGATATTCGGCAGCACGCTCACCCACACCGTATTCACATCCGCCGACTGCATGGATTCAAGTCCGCTTGTTCCGTCCTTAAAAAAGATAAACGTGACCATGGAAAAAAGCAGCACGGTTCCGGACAAAAGCACACAGATGCCGATCCCGATCGCGGACCTGAAGTCATGAAACAGCCCTTTTACGGCAAGTCTTGTGTTGATATCTCCATGCGAAGATGCAAGCGGAAACAGGTTCTTTCCGAAATGGTGCGTTCTGATCCCTTTCCGAAGCGCCGTTACCGGCGGGTATTTTTTGACCGTCCGTGCTTTTTGCAGCGCAAAAGCAACTACAAGCGCCATCACAAGAAGTACGACCAGGACGATCCTTATAGGCTGTGTGTCGGCCGAGACTTCCCTTCCGAGAAGCACCCGGATCCCCTGATCCATAAGCGGTGTAAAGATCACGGCCAGAAGACCTCCCAGAATTGCCCCGATCCCGCCACTGATCACATATTCATACAGGTAAGACGCAGAGATCTCTTTGGAGCGGTATCCCAAAGCTTCCAGCACGCCGATCTGCTGCATCTGGTTCTCGATATCGTTGCTGATCTTATGTCTGATCATAAACAGTGCCGAGGCCATCGTAACCAGCGAAAGAAACGCGATCAGATAGAGAAAGATGTTCAAAAACTGCGTCTCGATCCTCTGTTCACTGCCGTAACTGAAATCGTTAAAATCCGATCTCAAATTCTCGCCGGACACTTCCCTGCATTTGTCCATATATTCCCGGTATACGAAATCTTCTCCGCCGTCAAAGGAAAGCCCTGTCCAGGTATCTGCAAAGGAGGTGTGAAAGAGCATGGACAGGCGGTCAAAATCCGTATCTTCTATCACACACTTGAAGAATAACTGATCCGAAGAAGCCAGACCCGTGCAATAGAATCCCGCTACGGTGAACGGATATTTTTTCCCGCCCTGCAGGATCGTGATCACATCCCCGGGACGGTACCCTTTCACGATCGAAAAGTTCTCCGGCAGCCAGACCGGATGCTCCAGCCCTGCGATCTCTTCTTCACTGAGTTGTTCGGTCTTTACAAATTTCTCGATCCTGCGCTCTGTTTTTTCCGTTACAAACAGGAGGTTATAGGATAAGCTGTTTCCGTCAGGCTCGATGACATCCGTGGAGGCGCTTGCGATGTACCTGTTTTCGGAAACTTCATCGATCCCGTACTCGTCTTTCAGGATGTCCATGAACTCATCATGGTATTTTCCATTTTCAAACAGGATGATCCGGTTCACGGATCCGGAAGTTTCAAAGCTCTCCCGGAACGCTTTTTCACTCTTCGAAGTGTTCAAAACAAAAATGGAAAGCATCAGCGTAGTGACTGCGGTCAGAAATACGATCGCGGCCGCTTCCCGTTTGTTTTTCTTCAGATTGAACAATGAAAGTCTCAGTATCTTCATGTCGTTTACCATCCCATCTCATCTAAGAACTTCTGCAGTCCGCTGCGTCGTTCCTTCAGGTCGTCTTCGCCGTATGCGCACATTCTGTATTCACCCTCGATCCCGCCATCCCGTAAGTAGAGCACTCTGGTGCCGCGCAGCGCGGTTTTTAAGTCATGCGTGACCATGATGATGTTCTGTCCGTTCTGATGGATCTTTGTAAAAATATCCAGAACATCCCGGCTCGATGCGGAATTCAGCTGTCCCGTAGGCTCATCCGCAAACAGGATCTTCGGATCATTGATGATCGCGCGAACGATCCCGACTCGCTGTGCTTCTCCGCCGGAAAGCTGGTTGGGATACTTATGAAAATCCGCTTCGTTCAGGCCGACCTGTTTTAAGAGATTTTCTGCTTTCTGTATCAGCTGCGGCGTATTTTTCTGCACGATCAGGGCGCCCGTTAAGACATTATCGAACACGGTCTGATTTTCCATCAGATAAATGCTCTGAAATACAAAGCCGCAGTTTTTGCGGCGGAAGACCGCCAGTTCGTCATTGGAATAATCCTGGATCTGCTCATCACCGTAGAACACCCTACCCATCGTAGGCTTGTCCATGCCGGAAAGCGCATAGAGCAGGGTTGATTTTCCCGAACCCGAAGAACCCATGATCACGGTAAAATCACCCTCCGTGATCTCTAAGTCCAGGTTTTTGATCACATGCTGCTGCACGCCGACATTTGAAAAAGATTTGCTGAGTTTTTCTGTTCTTAAAATAGAAGAAGCCATATATCATACATCCTTTCCGAATACTTTTTCAGCTTACGGTTGTATGATACATGGTTTCCCATGACACTTCTTTGCAAAAGTCCTATGAAATTCTTATCAAATTCTTAATTGATGAAAAAAAGGATCAGCTGAGCGGGATCATGAGTCTGACAAGGAAGCCGTCCGGGTGACTTTCAGGGATCAGCTTTCCGCCCATTTTCTCCATGAGCGTCTTTGCGATATAGAGTCCGAGACCGCTGCCTTCTTCCTTACTGTCCGCCCATGCTTTTCCGCGGTAGAATTTGTTGGTGATCAGATCCAGCTCGTCTGCCGCAACGCCGGGACCGTAATCCCGAAGCTTCATTTCCAGATGGTCTTCCGCGACCCTGTATTCCACGTCGATCTTTGTGCCGGCATATTTATAGGAATTCGCGATGATATTCGCGATGACCTGGCTCATGCGCCTGCTGTCGATGTTGATGATCACTTCCGGGATGCTTCCTTCTGTTGCAAGCTCCCTGTCATCGTTTTTTTCGACCAGCTCATGCAACACTTTTGCATCCTCGTCTTTGCAGACGACTTTGAATTCCCCGAGATCATCAAGCGTTGCGGAAAACAGGTCGCTAACGAGCGCATCGATCTGGTCGGCTTTCTTCTCGATATGGTCCAGTTTTTCGATAAAGTCGGTGTTTTGGCCGGAGTCCGTCATGCCGGCTTTCGCTTTCAGCAGTTCCGTGGTGACTTTGATCCCGGTGACCGGCGTTTTCAGATCGTGGCTTAAGGATGCCACCAGTTCGCGCTCTTTTTTCTGCAGCGCAAGCTCGCGTTTACGGGATTTAGCAAGTTCCTCCCGCATGATATCGAAACTTTCGTTAAAAGCGCCGAACAGATTTCCTTTTTCATAGGTCAGCGGCTCGTCAAGCTTTCCCTGCGCGACTTTTTCCGCAAAACCTTCCATTCTTTGAAACGGCAGGATGATGTTTTTTTTGACATAAAGACCGAACAAAACGGCGCCGAGCAGGATCAGAAAGCCCGTGACGGCAAAACCTGCAAGCATCCTGTGCATGTTCCTGCGGTAGACGTCGTTTCCCTGATCGGGCAGGATCACAAGGCCCAGGATCCTGTCATCCCGCGTGATATAGGCATAGGGATAGCCTTTTTTGACCGCGGTCTCCGCGCTGAGGGATTCCGCCTGCGATCCTGAGGCGGCAGTGTTCTTTCCGGATTCATAGAGGATCTCGTTCTTACCGCTTAAGATCACATAAGCGGTCCCGAAGTCTTTTTCCCGAAGTTTTTCAAGATCGTCCCAGTTTTCCTCTGCCGACTTGGCGATATCGTTCAGTTGTATGACGGATCCCGTACGGTCACCGGTGCGGCTGCTCATAAAGAGAAAGACCGCCGCGATCCCGAGTACATAGAAACCGCACAGCAGGATCAGAACCTTACTGTAGTTCTTCATGCGCTTCCATTCCCTCGATCACATAGCCGACGCCCCAGACCGTCTTGATCAGCGCAGGGGCTCCCGGATCTTCTTCGATCTTTTCACGCAAATGGCGGATATGAACGGCAAGGGTTCCCTCACCGATAAATTCATCTTCCCAGACATTTTTCAGCAGCTCGTCTTTGGTCACGACCCTGCCGGCATGATCCAGCAGGTACTTTAAGAGCTTATATTCCATGGCTTTCAGATTTGTCTGCCCGTCTTTTCCGGTCAGTTTCTGCATGTTTGTATCAAGGCTTACAGACCCGTTGAGCCTGATCACACCGTCTTTGCTCTTGTAAGAAGCGCCTGATCCTTCTGTCAGATCTGCCCTGCTGCCCATTAAGATCGCGTTTTTTGCCTGCTCGTATCTTGCAAGGATCGTCCTGACTTTGGCCAGCAGGATGCTCAGCGTATACGGCTTTTTGATATAGTCGTCCCCGCCGATGTTCAGCGCGATCAGCACATCGTCGTCACTGGTCCTTGCGCTGATGAACAGGATCGGCATATCATAGTTCTCCCGCACCTTTTTGCACAGCTCAAACCCGGACTTCTCCCCCAGATTGATATCAAGAAGCAGAAGGGAAACCGTGTTTTCCTCAAGAAACGCAACCGCCGCTTCATAGCTCGTCACATAGGCGGTCTTCACGTCAAACATATTGAAGTATTCCGCCGTGGACTGCGCGATCACCTCATCATCATCGATCATCAGTACCTGTATTTTATCCATATTGTTATTATACCATAATGAGCCCTTGGGGACGGGGTTAGTGGCTCATTTTTTGTCCAGCGGGCTCCCGCTCCGTCCGGGTGGACCACTAACCCCGTCCCCAAGGGCTCCGGTTTCTGTGATTTTTACTCTTATTCTTTCTGCTGTCTGTTCCCGGTTCTTTCAAGCGTCTTTACCGTATTTTCTGAAATGATATCTTTTTTTCTTCTGCGTGATCTTTCCGTACTCGATCGCGCAGACGGGGCAATTCTGGATGCAGGACATGCAATGTGCGCAGTAGTTCCCGGTCCATACGGGTTTTTTATCTTCCATCCGGATGATATTTAACGGACAGAGCTTTGCGCATTTTTGGCAGCCGATGCAGGTATCCCGGACATGAAACGGTTTCACGGACTGCCTGATCCGGCACCAGACGGGATTAAACGGCACCGTTACGATCAGCTCGAACAGCCAGACATGCCGGTATTTGAGGATTTTGCCTTTCCGGATCGATTCCGCGACCACGGGGATCCTGCCCGATGCATTTCTGATGCGTTTTCTGATCTCTTCCTCGGAAAGTTCCGGATAGGTATCATTCGCGATATAATTTCTGGGCATTTTCAGTTCTGTGTATCCCTTGAAGATCATCCCTTTTTTCTTCATGAGCCGGCCGGCAAGGATCCCGCCGACGCCGGTGTAACCGCCGCTGGTAAAAACAAAGTACACTTCCCTGTTTCCACACAGTTCCGTTTTTTTAAGATAGTCTGTCAGGAACCGCGGCAATTCACAGACATATACGGGCGAACAGATCACGAACGGTTTTTCGGAAAAGATCGCGGAATGATCCCCGTTCCTGATCCTCTCAAGAAGGTTTAAACTCTCATCTTCCAGAAGCATCGCCAGTTGCTCTGCCGCATATTTGGTATTTCCAGTGGCGCTGAAATAAAGTACCATAAATCTCCTTTTTGCTAAAAATGGACCACTGACCCCGTCCCCAAAGGACCATTTTTGTTCCAACTTAGTACGGTTTTGTAGCCGAGTTTTTCGTACCAGGGGCCTACATGCGTGTAGTGGATCCAGGACAGGTCAAAACCATCTTCTTTCAGGATCACGGTTGCCCGTCTGACCATTTCGAGGCCGATCCCTCTTTTGCGGTATTCGGGAAGTGTTCCGACACACCCGGGACCCCCGATGCGAAGATGATCATGCACACCCCAGTCATCCAGGATGCAGAAGGAAGCGATCTTGTCTTTATCAAAAGCACAGTAGATCCTGCATGTTCCGTCAAAGAACGGAACCCAGCCATCCTCCACATTTCTGACGATCTCCCGGATCTTTTCGAGACTGCCGGAATATGCGCCAAACGTGATATTTTCAGGATACCCGTAAGGCACTTCCTTCGGTGTTTCCGTTCTCAGATCCATGACGAGTTCCGTGTATATCCAGTCTTCGGGCAGATTCCTGATATGTGCATCCCGGAAAAAACCAGGATGCATGTCGTGAAACAGTTTTTCATAATCCATGCCGCTATGTTCTCCTTAGGGTCTCCACTGATACCGCTCAAGATCGACCCGTCCGTTATCAACGGAGATACCCTCTGCTTCCAGCAGTTTTGCCTGTGCCCCAGGTCCGCCGAACGCAAACTCTCCCGCCAACTCCCCTTTCGCGTTGACAACCCTGAAACAGGGGATATTCACGGGATCGGGATTCTTGTGCAGCGCGTTGCCGACCGCTCTGGCCATCTTCTTGTCCCCCGCAAGCTGTGCAACCTGCGCATAAGTTGCCACATGCCCGTAAGGGATCTTCTTCACGGCTTCATAGATGCGTTTGGACGGACTGTCGCTGATCAGGTCATAGCTCTCGGCGATCATCATTTTGACATCTTTTTCCGGAATGCTCCCGTCCAAAATGATCGTATTCCAGTGTTCCTTATTCTGATGGTATCCCGGAACGACGGACGCATAGATCTCTCTCCAGAAATATGCCTTTCCCGGCTCAACTTTCACATTCAGATTCAGCAGCCCGTCCCTCTCATATGTCCAAAGGAAGGCTTTTCGATTTCCTTTGTATCTGACAAGCTGCCAGTTCTCATCGTGAAACGGCGCATCCTGATAGGTGTCCGGAAATGAAAGTCCGTATGTCAGTATCTCTTCTCTTGTTTTCATGGATATCCTCTGTTTGTGCGCAGGCTATGGTCATCCGGATGCGGGTGCGGCTGCGCCTCCGGTCGGTGTTTCAGTGGTTTCACCCACAAGAAAACCGTGACTTTTGTCACGGCCGCAGTGATCTGTAAGCTGTTCGATCCCTGATCTTTAAAGATCAACCTTCCGGCAGATGACCGTGTCCATGCAGTGAAAATGTTTGATCCCGCCGCTCATGTCTTCAAAGATCACTTCATCGAGCCGCTCGATCTTCCAGTCGGGAAAGAACGTGAACAGTTCCCCCGTTTTCCACATTTTCTCCTCCAGGTCCCAGTCCGGCGGAAGCGTAAGAAACGGTTTTTCGACAAAAACATTAAAATACACCACGCCGTCCGGTTTCGTGATCCGGCGGATCTTTTCAAAGAACGCTTTCTTGTTCTCCTCGAAAAGATACTGAACCGTTCCGGTCGAATAGATGATATCAAACCGTTCGTTCGTTTCAAAGGTATTGATGTCATCCGTATAGGCATGGATCCTGACATTTCTGTCTTTCGCAAGTTTCAGGGTCTTGCGGATGCCGTTGTCCGTTAAGTCAAAAGCAGTTACGGAATATCCCTTCTGCGCCATATAAACGGCATCTTTTCCCTCTCCGCATCCGATATCCAGAACCTTCTTATCATTAGACGGCGGGCAGAGTCCGATCAGCTCGTTGAGAAAATCACCGGGCTTAAGTCCCCAATAGTATTCGTCCTGATCATACCATTTTTCGTAGTTTGTCCTGATGCTCATTGTCCGAAGGCTATTCCCCTCTGGTCTTGGCGCCCATTTCCTTCAGTTCTTTCTTGCGTTCGTACATCATGCTGTCTGCTCTTTCAAAGACATCCCGCAGACGATGATCGTCCTTCTCAAACACGGAATAGCCGATTGAAACAACCACGCCGTTTTCTTTGATATTTTCTTCGACCTTATTGTTAAAATCGTCGATCACTTCCTGCATTGTTTCAAATCCTTTTCCCTGCAGGATCACGGCAAATTCATCGCCCCCGATCCTGAAGACCGCCCCCTGTTTGAAATATTCGCAGATCAGACTGCAGGCATCTTTGATCAGCCGGTCGCCTGCCGCATGTCCCTGTGTATCATTGACATATTTCAGACCGTTGATATCGCCGACCACGATCCCCAGCTTTTCCAGTTCGCCGGAATGGATCTTCGCATTGATGACCGCTTCGTTTTCGGCATAAGCATGCTTGTTCCTGACGCCGGTCAGGGAGTCGGTATTCGCCATATGCTTAAAGTTTCTGCTGGTTTCCTTTTCCTCTTCAAGCTTTTGCCCCGAAAACCTTCTGAGCTGCAGCAGAAGAACGGTAGCAAGCGCCAGAACGGATATAAACGTGAAAGCGATCTGATATCTGCTGGTTTTGAGATTTCTGATACTGATATCACGGATCTGATCCTGGATCACGCTCTCTCGGATCAGGACCGCCATCTCCCAGCCTGTTTCCTGAATGGGTACATAGAACAGGGTTTCTTCCGCTTCTCCGGAATCAAAAGTAATGCTTCCGTCTGTTTCGTTTTCGAAATTCTCACGATGTTTTTCCAGGACATTTTCGGTAACGATATTCTGCAGTGCCTCGAAGAAATTGTCTTTCAAGATCACGGGACCCAGTTCTGTTCCGGACAGATTCCCGCCGTTCTTTGCGTAAATGGCAAAATGCGTTTTACCATGATCGTCAAAAGCAAGAAGATCCACGATCTCATTGATGTCAAGCTGGACAAAGCAGGCCTTGAAAGGTTTCCCCATCAGCGTAAGATCCGGTGTCGGGATCGCAAGGCAAAGCTGTTTGGAAGAGCCGTAAACCGAAACCGTGGTAATGACTCTGTCGTTGTTCGCTACCTCTGACAAAAAAGCATGCCGGCTTCTGCCCGTATAGGTTGTGTATTGGGTATATACGATATTATCTTCATCGACAAGCGCAAATCTGTTCAGACCTAAGAGCGACTTGACTTCACCTAAGTTGTCACGCAGTTCGTCCTGTGAATCAATGCCCTCTTCGGCAATAAATGCAACCGCTTTTTCCATGTGGTCAAAATTGTTGTTGATCAGGTTCGTGACCGTTCTGGCACGGCGGTCTGCCATTTCTTCCAGATAAAAAGAACTGACTGTGGAAACCGCTTCATCCGTTGCGATGGTGGTCTTATGGGAAGTCCATAATGTATTTGCCGTCACCATCGCCAATACGATCAGACTGCCTGCGATCGCTGTCAAAACAATTGTTTTATTTGAGATCTGCTTCTTTTCTTTCATAAAATATCACCATACAGCAGCTCAAGCATCAGGGCCGCGTCCTCCTGATAGATTACTGTCGTGATCTCATCTGTCTTTTCCGGAAACAGCTCGCCGGGCAGGTTTCCGTCTGCGATCTTAACCGCAACCTGGATCGTGTCATAACCGATCGAATAACAATCCTGCACACCGAGACAGTAGATCACACCGTCATGCAGGTACCGCAGCGCCTCCACATCATGATCCATGCCTACAATGACTGCATCACTTTCCGTTTCCGTAACCGCCCTGGCGGCCCCGACGGGGTTACTCATGTTACAGCAGACGATACCGTCAAGGTCCGGACAGTCTTTTAAGATCTTCAGTGTCAGATCATATGCCAGATCGACGGAATCCATATCGTATTCCGTCGCTACAATTTCCATGTCACCGTATTTGGCGATCGTATCCCTCGCGCCTCTGGCTCTGTCTTCATGACAGGGCGCGCCGACACTTCCCACCAGGATCGCAACTTTTCCCTTATAATCCAGTTTTTCGCAAAGGGCTTCCGTCAGATCCGCGCCGTCCTGATAGTTGTGTGTATTTCCGACATATGCGATCCTTTTACAGCCATCTTTCGCATCCGAACTGGAAAATGTCATGACTTTTGTTCCGTTTTCGATCATCTCGTCAAGGATCGGAGAAATGATCTCTTCATCCGCAACATCAACCCCTATGACATCAAAGTTTTGTTTTTCCGCTTCATAGAGCCTTTGGGTCTGATCTTCGGCAGAAGCTCCTTCCGGTGCCATATACTCATATGTGACCGTGACGCCTTTTTCCAGAAACTGCCTCTGCGCTTCTTCCATGCCAAGTGCCACGGCATCCCACCAGGGGTGTACCGTCTTATAGGTAAAATAGAAATTATAATGATCCTTCTTCGGCACATAAGAATCCAGCTCATGCTCAAAATCAACCGCAGAGCTCACAGTCTCCTGCATGATCTCCGATGCCTGTTCGTTCGCGGATGCCTCCTCACCGTGTCCGTTATCAGAAGGCACGGGCGCACAGGACGTAACACATAGCGCTGCCGACAGCGCAGCAATGATGATCTTGATCTTACAATCGTTCTTCATCTGAACAACCCCTGTTTATTCCTCTGAAAATAATTATAATACGACTATATTATCGGAAGAACGGCATCATTTGTAAACCTGTTATTGCCAATATGAGCCGGTCCGGTACTTAAGAGTCAAAAGAAATGACCTGCCGGACTGCATCCACATGCGCATTTACGCCAAACGGAATGATACATCTCGGCGTCGCATGTCCGATATTGATATTATACAGGATCGGGAGTCTGGGATCATCGATCACTTTGACAAGGATCTGCCGGTAGTGATCATAATACACCTCATCTATCGGTTTCCCGGCCAGAATACCCGACACATTCTCAAAGACGCCGTATTCCTTCAATACAAGAAGCATCTTCTCATACGTTTCCGGTGCTGGCTTTTCCTCGCTGCTTTCAAGCAAAATGATCCTGCCCTTCCAGTCCTCAGGCGAAGGAAACAGACCGTATTTTTCACAGAGTCTGATACTGTCCTCATAGCGTTCGTTGTTAAAGATATCATAGACCGAATCGATGCAGCCGCCCAGGATCTTCCCCGAAAATTCCGAAGGCCCCTGCAACAGTTCAAAACCCTCGTTTTTGTGGCTGATCCGGGGAACTCCGATCCGGCTTTCGCCAAAGTCCTCTCTTTCCTCATACCAGACCGGACTCGGCTTGATCTCCCTGATCGTTCCGGTAGTGATCAGTTCTTCAAAATACTTTCTGCTATAAGGGAGCATTTCCCGGTCAAGCTCGCAAAGGTCCGAAAGAAAACTCTGTCCGTAGAAAGTCCTGACTCCCAGTTTATGAAGCATCAGATGATTCATGGTCGTGTCCGAAAAGCCCAAAAATATCTTATCGTTGACTACCTTTTTCAGCTCATCGTGTTCAAACAGCGCCGGAAGCAGGCGGTAGGTATCATCTCCTCCGATCGCGCAGAGGATCATGTCCACTTCCGGATCCGCATAGGCTTCGATCAGATCGGACGCCCTGTCTTCGGGATGTTCTTTGATATAGTCGATTCCCTTCATGGCGTGTTTTGAAAATCTCACCTTAACGCCCATGGCCTTAAGGCGGTCCACACCGATCTTTACTTCATGGGCCACCGACGGATCGCCGAGGATCCCGCTGGAGAGACTGACGATTTCAACTGTTTTAACCATATCGCATATCCACCTTTTCTATACAGTTTAAATCAAAATCCCTGCTCGTTCAATCCCGGCATCCCCGATCGCTTTTCTTACACTTCCCGGAACAAACAAAAAGCAAACCGTGACAATGCGTCACGGTTTGCCAACAAAATGGTCCCTTGAGGACGGGGTCAGTGGTCCATTTTCTCAGCTACTTTCTGATCGGGATCCACAACTCACAGAAAATCTCCGGCCGGCTGCCATCGAAGTAAAGTTCATAGTCCGTCTCTTCAGAAGCTTCATAACCCATCTGCGGCAGAAACTCCTTGTAGAACTTCACCCATGTCTTGGCGATACAGTCGCCGTCTTCACCCACGCAGTCAAAGACTACATATGTGCCGGGATTGACGTCCCAGATCTGGAAACCTTTCTTCTCCAGTTCCGCCTGATCGAACGCTGCAGTGTCCTCGTCGATGATGATGCCGATGCCGTACTCGAAAGTATCCTTTCCTTCCGTTGTCGGACTGCAAAGGCCATAGAGGTCACGCTTTCCGTCCTCCCTCAGCATCCAGATCGGAGAAAGCATCTGTTTCCTGTTGCACTCCTCCCAGAAGTCTGCCACTTCATGGTTGGCCTCGTCATTAATGATCGCATTACTGAACTCTCTTACCAGCGCGATAAACTTCTTTTCCTTTGTTTGAACGATACGATAATCCATGCTCTTACCACCTTTCACGGTTAATGTGATCGTAAGCGGATTGAAAAGCACAAGTTTGCCGGCTTCTTCTCTGATCGTTTTCGGTGCGGCTCCATGAAACCTCGTAAAGGCCTTGGTAAAGCTCTCCGGTGTATCGTAGCCATACTTCATCGCCAGATCGGTGATCTTCGCATCGGTCTCCACGAGTTCTTTCCCCGCCAGCGACAGACGGCGGTTCCTGATATACGCGTTGGCCGTTAAGCCCGTCACAAAACTGAAGGCCCTGTGAAACTCGTAGCTCGACGTGTGCACCTGTTTCGCTACATCTTCATAATTGATCTCCTCAAGAAGATGGTCTTCCATATACGTGATGGCTTTTTGCAATGCTTCGATCCATTCCATGCTTTCGTCCTCCTGCTTACACATCCATTTTGGACGAGATCCGTAAAAGGTACATTTCCCCGTTTGCGAAGATTTGTCAGGTATGCGAAAATCACTCACTGCCTCCCCACACCTCTACGCAGAAGCCTTTGCGGCCGCAGGAGGTGCAGGTCAGTTTGCGGGTGGTCGGCGTATGATTCGCAAAGAAAGCTTCCTTTAGAGCGGGCCTAAATACCTCGTGGCATTCCGGGCAGATGTACTTCACATGGCTGAAATAGTACCTGCTGACCATGATGCCCCATACCGTTGCCACAATCACCCAAACAACAAACGGCCACCATATCCCTCTGTAGATCCAGAAGATAATGGAGAACCACTGCAGCGCCGTAACCGGAATTCCGGTCAGGATCATCATCAGTCGCATTTTTTTCAGATTTTTCTTGCTTTCCATAAGTAAAGCTATGTCGCCGATGGATTCGAGAGAAATTTCCACCCTGTTTTTCAGCCCGTTTTTCAGTTCCCGCAGTTTTTCCAGTTTTTCCTCTTTGTCGGTTATCTCATCCGAAAGCGTTTTCTCCTGTTGTCCGATCAGCAGCGAGATCACTTTTTCCGGATGATCTTCCTTAAGGATCTGCGAAATGGCGTTGATCGGCAGATCAAGATCCCGCAGAAAACAGATGATCTTCATTTGCTTCAGATCGTCTTCCGAATAGAGCCGTCTTCCGCCTTCGGAAAGATCACTGGGGATCAGGATGCCGCGGCTGTCATAATATTGAACGGTCCGTACACTGACTCCGCAGAGTTTTGCCATCTCTCCTGTTGTGTATTTTGACATAGCTTTCACCTCCTTTCGCCACGTATCCTACAACATAACGCAGCGTAACAAGCAAGGCATTACGCTAGGGGATTTTTTCACGGCCGCTCCATACCCGCTCAAAAGTCTCCCAAGCTTCAGTGTCTTGATCTGCGTGGAACATAATCTCAGAGATCAAAAAAGAGGTTTACATCATGATACCACCATGGAAATAGCATTCATATACTTTTACGTTATTGCAATAGATCTCTTCGTATCCCTGAAACCAGGAAAAATCTCCGGTAACCGTACATTTATATGTATATTCACCTGACTGATAATATTCAGGTCCCCGGTATGGCATTTTTTTATCCGCTTTGCGAAGAGCTTCTTTCAAAAAATCACCGCTGAATTGCTGATCCAGCACCCTTCCAAGATAATTCATCGCATACTGAATTTTGCCATCGGCCCAGATCGCTTCTTCACCGGCAAACTTTTCACCACCAACATACGTGTCATGGTATGTATATGGTCCGCTGCTGTATGAAAAATCATGAGAATCGATCCTTGTTGAGTCTGTTTCATTCATATAGGCGGCATAAGTATTCACGTTGGCTTCAAGTCTGAACTCAATCAGCTTGCTGATATCACCATCCTCAACATTCTCGTAACTAACCATACACTCCTGATCCCGGACCAGATAGTCTACTGTGACGTTGAACAGATTACTGATCCGGATAAGATTACTGATGTCCGGATACGCCTGGCCTGATTCCCATTTAGCAACCGCCTGTCTTGATACAGCAAGTTTTTCCGCAAGGTCTTCCTGTGTCATTCCCATACTCTTACGGATCAATTGCAGTTTCTCTGAAAAAATCATTATCATCACCTCCAGGACCAATATACAGTTTCCCACGGGTACTATACATAAGCCATTGGTTGCTATTTTGCTACTTTTGTTATACAACATTTATGTTTATCAAATATACATCCGCTTCTTCTCCCTCAAAGGTAAAGCTCCTCTCATACTTCCCACCGTTTTTCGTGATCGTCTTTACGGACGCTTCATTCGGATGATTTCCCGTCTGTTCCCGGGAGTTCACTGACCTTCATCCTTCCGTCGGTTGCAACGGTGAGTATCTCGTCGGGATATTCCGTCATTTCATCCCCGCCGTGATCCGAATACACACGTATCGCTGTCATGTCGGTTGGAACCAGCCACCCGCTCTCCAGTTGTGTGTAGTTCTCATATTCGGGATAAGCGTATACTCTGTCGACACTTTCGACGAAGTCATTTGTAAGCGAAAATGAATCCCATATTGATTCCACCTCTTCATAATGATGCTTCACAAGAACCGTTTGATTGTCCTTATGCATAAGGTATACCCTGTAGTGGCTCCATGGCATTTCATCCGCCGGACATATTTCCGATGATTCAAAATAGCGGCCATTGTATTTTACCCCCAGCCCGGATTCAAGATATTCTCCATCCAGATAATCAGCATCCGGATACCAGAAGATCGAATCTATGGTCCCGTCATCTTCACAGTCAAAATATGTTTCACTGCTATAGCTTTCCGGTATACGCATGATCCACTCATCCGGAGCATTCCCGGCATATTCCCGGTTGAAGATCTTACCTTCTTTATCTGTCGAAAACAATACCGTGGCACTTGCATGACCTACGAGCGCATTGACATTCTCAAACCAGAATGTTACACCCTGCGGATCCAGAACCCAGCCGTATCTGTCATCACTTATGCACTCACTTACAGCGGACTCTGCATCAAATTCATCGACATCTATATCGAATTCCCCGGACATTATCATCATGACTTCCGTCACATTCTTGTATAGCTCATCAGAAAGGATCCTGTAAAAAGCACCCTCGTCATCTATTACATCCGAAAGTTCAAGCTTCTTCCCACTGTCTATGAGAAAAGAATATCCGCGCATCTCTACATGATCCGATTCTCCATTAGGCTCACGATACTCATGAACAAAAGAAAAAACCTTATCATCCGCCCTTCTGACACAGATATTATGTACTGTATCATCGGTTCCGGTATCATAAGCAGACTTAACGATATCATCATTTATTGCTTCAAGTTCCTTGGAAAGCCCGGCATATGAACCATCCGCATCTATGACATGGATCGTTTCACATTCGACATCGCCGGGTAAGGAAATGCAGTACATCGGCACCGGGGAAGGCTTCTTCTCATCTTTTGCACTTTTCTCCTTCACAGGTTCTTCCTTTTTGGGGCTCTTATTTTCTTCAGTAACACTTTCTTTAATAACACTTTCTTCAATAACTTTTTCTTCAACCTTTTTCATCTTGTCTGCAAAGCCTGCTTCTTCTGTTTTGCCGGCGCAGCCTGCAAGAAGCATGGCAGTCGCAAGACAGATCAAGGCTTGGGTCAGTTTACTTTTTTTCATTCCCATCAATCCTCCTGTAAACGCATTGATCAGTATATCAAAAACATCTTCTCTATTTCCCGTATCATAAAGATCCCATATCCTTTTCGGAAATGTTCCGGCACAACAAATATCCTGCCAACATTCAGGCCTTCATCCATATTCACGGTCATTATGAAAGATGACCAAACCACCATTTTCATAATCCCAGGAACATACTCTCCTGCATGTCTATCCAGGATTCCTGCGGTACTTCATGTATCTTATCACCTTCCATATAATTCCCGATCAAAAATGGTGATGTCGGATCATGTAATCTGTTCTGTGCATATATTACTGCCGGTTCAGCATTCGCATAGCAATATTTACAAAGATGAAGGCATGTGTTGTACGCTCCTATATCACAAGCCAGATAACAGGCACAATCAGCTCTGGCGCCTTTCTTCTTTGGTGCTTTAAGCCTTTTGCCGATAGCCTTTTCATAATCGCTTATCTTCATACAACCACTGCAATCAGCTCCGTACTCCACCAGTTCATTTCCTTCAGCACAAGGCTTAACGGTCATGTCGCATTCGGTTGCGATTTTTATCATCTCTTTCCCAAGCTTTATTCTATCAATCTGCGAAACTTCTCTTGCCTCCGGAAAATTCTTTCTGACCTTCGGATACAGATCGATAAAACTGATAACCACAGTCTTCGTATATCCCCTCAGACTTTTCGCTATCTGTTTGAAAGCGTGTAAATGATACTCCGATGTATATTTATCCGATAAAAGAATAGGGTCATATCTCCAACCTATAGAATCCACTCCTACGGTATCGGATAGTATCTTGAAATCCTCTATCAAACGATGTTTATCCGGAACATTTGGCTCGATATCCCGTCCATATGGTGTAAGTGTTACAAACCAGTATTGCCCAAAATCCTTTATTAAATCCATATAAGGAAACATAGGGGCAGGATTCTTTGTACAAAACCCTATCACGTCGACTACGGACGGATCCAGCCTGTACTTACTGACCGAACTTTGATTGTAAGGATTACGGACACAGACAAAACCCTCTTTTATTCTGTTTGAAAACCATTTTGCGTAAAAAGCCGGTATATCTGTTCTTTGTCCTGTATTTATGATCATATTTTTACATTCGACAGTAGTTTCATTGATTAACCACTACTAATCTCATATCCTTGTATTTTTGCACCTTATCTTCAAATCCTAATTTTTTATAAATTGGATACCCCTCATCGGTAGCCATAAGATCAATACGGCTGATCTTATGTTCCGCCGCATAATCAATCATG
>CACZBD010000021.1 GCA_902779305.1 uncultured Lachnospiraceae bacterium
CTCAAAGGTATACCCGGTTCTGGATAGTACCGGAAGCGAACCTGAAGCGCCGTATGTACTTCCATAAGTCACGGTTTTAGTCGGCTGATTCAGTCCGCTGACACTGTCTGTTCCTGCATTTGCGTTAAATGTTACCGTGTAGGTTCCCACGCTCCATCTAGCATACAGGGTCTGATCCTGCGTGATCGTAACTGTTGTTCCGTTCTCGATTTTGTTACCACCTGCTGACGCACTTGTCGTATACCAGCCGGCAAAGGTATAGCCGGTTCTGGAGGGGGTTGGCAGCGTGCCATAAGTACTTCTGTAAGTCACAGTCTTGCTCGTTGGGTTCAGTCCGCTGACGCTGTCTGTTCCCGCATTTGCGTTAAAAGTTACTGTGTAAGTCCTGGCTGTCCATCTCGCATACAGGGTCTGATTTTGCGTGATCGTAACCGCTGTTCCATTCTCGATCTTATTACCGCCTGTTGATGCACTTGTCGTATACCAGCCGGCAAATTCGTATCCTGTTCTGGACGGGGTCGGCAGAGACCCTGAAGCGCCATAAGTGCTTCCGTACGTCACAGTCACAGTCGTCTGGCTCAGTCCGCTGACACTGTCTGTTCCCGCATTTGCGTTGAATGTTACTGTGTAAGTATTGGCTGTCCATCTCGCATATAATGTCTAATTCTGCGTGATCGAAACCGTTGTTCCGTTCTCGATCTTATTACCGCCTGTTGATGCACTTGTCGTATACCAGCCGGCAAAAGTATATCCGGTTCTGGTCGGTGTCGGCAGTACGCCATATGTGCTGCCATAATACACCGTTTTACTTGTCGTTGCACAGTTGCCGCCGTTCGCGTTAAATGTTACTGTATACGGCGTTCCGTTCCAATGCGCATACAGTGTGGTATCCCGGGTGATCGTAATCGTAGTATTGTTTTCGATCTTTGTGCCGCCTGTTGGAGATGTATACCAGCCGTCAAAGGTATAACCACTTCTTGTTGCAGAAGGCAGGCTCCAGGAGTTACCATATGTAACCTGTTTGCTCGATGTGGAACAACTGCCCCCATTCGGATCGAATGTTACCGTATATTTATTTGGCGTCCACTGTGCATAGAGATCAATGGTTCCGTATTTGGGGCCAAGATTATAAGCACTGTATCCATCCCTGTAACTGTTTCCGGTTCCATCTGCTTTTGTATTCCATCTGTAGAATGAATGACCTGTTTTGGTAAAGGTATTGGCCCTTAACGGAGTGGATGTGTTTCTGTAAATTGTCTGTGTGACAATGCTGTCCGTGCTTCCGTTGTTGGAATGGAATCTTACATAATAGGGAATGTATGATTCTGCAGCGCCGTTATCGGTGAACGCCTTAATCCTGATATTTCCTTTCCCGTCAGCCCCTACATCTCTCCACACGCTGCCGTTAAACCAGAAACTCTGTCCGGATGATGAAGAGGATACAAACTCATAATTAGCCCCTAACGGCTGGAAATCATAACTTTGTTCCCTGAAGATTTCTATAATATCTCCCTCTTTTATGAGTTTTACGACAATACTGAATGTGTCCCCATACTCCAGAGAGACAGGACTGCTAAGCCTGGCTGTATAATATCCGGGATAAGTCGTTGAACCAAATGTAGTTGAAACACACTCTCCGCTTGTCGGATCTGCCGGATCGGACAGCTTCACATACACCTTTATCTCATAGTCCAGGTTTGAATTCTCCGTATAAAATGAAGCAGCTTTTAAAGTTTCTCCCGCACTTGATGCATGCACCTGAAAAACATTGGCCATCATTGCTTCATCCGGAGCATATCTACCTTCGGACCAATAGGTAAACGGTGAACCATCATACTGGTAATTATTGTTATAATTGGTAGCATCTTCGTATTCAAATCCGTAGACATCTTGGATGCTCGCATCATAATATGACATCCAGAAATAGCCGTAATGTGATTCCTGTCCGATCCCGGCATATGTTTCATAATCCGGTATCCACCAACTGTTTCGGATCAGCCATGCCCCGTTTCCTTCCGGAATTTCTGAGCCGAAGTCATACTTAGAAAAGGTGTCATCCCAGCCGACGACCGTGACAGCATGGCTTCCTCCGGAACCCGTCGAATGATAGTAGGAATTATAAGTTGAATTATATGCGTTATCATCATCATTATATGAAAGATACGCAGCTCCGCAGTCCTTTATCAATCGCTTGACTGCCATTCGATCCTCTTCCGAACCATAATTGACGACATAAAAATTCTTTAAATGGGCCAAATCCGTATAAGCGTAAGAATCCGGCAATCCGTTTTCTCTTACAGCATTACCATCCGGCGCAAGTGCATCATCAGCTGCGCCAACCCATGAAGCAACTGTAAAACCGGCCCGGTCTGCGTTCCATCCGGAAAGGATACCATGCCCACGGTCAAGCGTAGTATCTCCCACTGTTCCGCCAAGCGGATCTGTAGGCGTATTATACCTGAAGTAAGCAAGATGATACTCGGCATAATCCGGGGATACGTCATAACCCTGTTTGATCATGCTGATCTCTGCGGTTGCCATCATGGCATGTGCCCAGCATGTACCTCCGGTCTGTTTTCTGAGATCCGGCAATGTACAATAATCTGAAGTTTTATACTGAGAGGGGAGAACACTGTTTAAATCAATTTCCTGCAGCCGTTCTTCACCCTCCGCGTAAACAGACATGCTCTCCACATCGCCTTCGCCGGGAAAGCGCTCCTCCCCATAACGCGAAGACTTGTCTTCCAATTCTCTGCGGATCTCTTCTGCTTTTTCGTCATGATCAGCAGCTTCCGGTTCTTCATCCTGCCCCGCCAAAAGTTCCGCTTCTGAAATTGCATCGGAATCTGCGGGTTCTTCTTCGACAGGCTCCTCCACAGATTCTTTTTTATCCGCTTCTTCTCCGTTTTCGACCACTGCGGAATTTTCCTGTCCGCCTGCAGAAAACAGTTCCGTTGCAGACACGTTCTGTGCCACAACAGAGAGAGAAAGAACGATCGCAAGAAATGCCGATAATAAACGCTTCATCACCTGAATCTCCTAACTAATTCCGACTAACAGGCTTCGGCAGCCTGTATCAGGGTTTCATTATCCTCATATTACATGTTTTGTTACATTTTGTGCTAAACGCAACAATATTATACGCGATTTCGTCTTCTTTTTCAATAAAAAACGTATCCAACCGAAGCCGGATACGCGCTTTTCGTGCATGTATTTCTGCGCTCTTAAAACAGTGATCATCCAACCATTTCTTTTTCTGCCAGGCCAAACTCATGAAAATCAAGCTGATCCATAACAAATTTCACGATATCGGAAGTAGATAGATCCGGATTATCATTTATAAACCCGAGAACGTTTTGAATCCTTTCGGGTTTCTTTTTTGCATAAGACATGATACCCATTACAAAGCCATAATAGGAATCGGGGATAGCGTTGAGTTTGCTATACAATTCATCCATGGATAAGCCTCCTTTCTTCTATACCTCAAACTTATCGATGATATTATTAATCACAGTTCCTCATACCCGATCTGAAAGCGGTCGAAGAATTTCTTCACCATGTTGTCCCAGGCGATGTCAACGGAACGGTCCATGGTAAAGATCTTCAGACTGGTGCCGCTTACGCAGCGAAGTTCACTGCCGTCATACTGCAACGTCATGGAAAGGCCGTCCACATCGTTTTTGCCAAGCTGTGTATCAGTCTGTGCAAGAAACTTCTCAATGTTTTCGTCGGCAAGGTAAAGTGTGATCTTAAATCCCAGAGGTGTACGGGTTCCTTTGATAAAATCAAAGCACTGCGATTTTACCTGCGCAAAACGGATCATCTTCCCGGAAAAGATCCTGTTGTCCTTAAGGGCCTCTTCCTTCAGCTCTTCGAGTTCGGAAGCGGAATAGAACTCCGGATGAAAATGCCCGTCGATCGTCATCTGCGCGTTTGTTGTAAACGATGCCTCCGACAGCAGAAAACTGTCGAAGGCTGTTTCGTTCTTATCCAGCAAAAGCCGCATGATCTGTTTGATGTCCGTGATCCTTAATGCCAGCAAGGTCTTCTCTCCGATGAATTGATATACCGATCATACCATTTTTACGCGTTTCCTGCAATTTGTGCTGCCAGGGTCTGCTCTTTTGCAACATACAATTCCGTGATCTGACGCAGCATATTTGCATATGTGTCCAGAACCACCTTATGATCATTCATTCTTTCAAGAAGAGATGCTACCATCCGGTTTACAAAAAACCACACATGTTCATCCGGATCAATCCTGTTCTGAAGCACCTCCAGTCTCATAGCCAGATCCGCGATCCGTCTGCCTGCATGTTCAAATCCGACTGCTGCCTCTTCCATCCTGTTGGTATGCGCATCTTTATTAAATGTATCGATCCGGAGCACTTCCTGCCCGCATGTTCTCACCCCCGGCAACAATCCCAGAAGGTACTGCCCCGTAGACAATTTTGCATTTTCGATCTGCGCTTCTTCGAATTCTTTCCCTTTATCCTCACTCATGATCGCCGCCACATAAGCTGCCAGAAGGTTTGAGATCTCTTCATTTCCATCCTCCGGAAGAATGTCCATGCAGTCCGTCATCTCCGACAGGACTTCACTGAGCGCCCATGCGCCGAAAGACTGCGCGCAAAGACTTGTGAGGTTTCCGTTTTCGTCAAAATCATTTTCCGTCAGTAAATAGTAAGACGAATGCGCGTCGATCCCACCGGCGCCGTTCTTCGCATATACGGCTTCCCCGGCAATGGAATGCAGAAGGATGTTCACAAAATCATTATGGGCGCTGATCGATCTGATCTTTCCGGATGCGGTTTCCACAGCCTGCGCATACGCTTCCAGAAATGCGCGCGAAAATCCCTGGCCGTCAAAAGAAACACAGGCTGCCACACTCGCCGGACACATGACGGTGGTATACATGGCAAGGTTGCCGCCCTTGGAATGTCCGGTCACCGTCAGATCGGAAAATCCCATGCAGTCATAACGGACAAAGTCAGCCGCCTCTTTCTGGATCGCGGTGGACGGGAGATATTCGCCCACCACGTTATCGTGCCAGGCATCATAAGTTCCGCCCGTCCCCCGGAACACGACGGTTCCCCCACCGCCGTCCTTCTTACCGTCCGTAAAACAGATCCCTCTGAAATCGGCATCATCCTTCACTCTCGACGGGTACAGGTTCCGGAAAGAATCCGGCATCGCATCCATCCTTGTAAACAGGTCTGCTGCCTGTTTCGGACTCATTCCGCCGCCGATCCCCGCTTTTGCCACGCTGTTTTCGTCAAAAGTTCCCTGCGCATTTTTAAACCTGCCGATCGATTCTCCGATCGTCATTCCATCCGTACTGGCATCCATATAGACATAATTGGAAAGCAGCAGCAGTTCCTGTTCTGTAAGTTTCCTCTCATCCATAAGGCATTTTTACCATCAGTTTGGCTCTTCCGAGCGTGATCACATCGGAAGGCTGCAGCCGTGTCTCAAAATACAGACGTTCCCCGTTCAGAAAGGTTTTTCCTTCCGCTTCCGGATCGTTTAAAAAGAGTTCTCCCCGGCGTCTTAAAATCTCGCAGTGCCTGTCCGAAACATCCGGGTCATCTTCGATCACGATATCCGACAGCCGCCTGTTTGCGCCGATCACGACCCTGTTTTGTTCAGGCAGGATATAGAATCTTGCCGGGTTGTTGATGTCCTCCAGCGTGACCTGAATGCGCTTCCCGTCTCCTTCATCCTCCGGATCACAAACGGAATGTTGCGTACTGTTTTTCCTGCCGAAAAATCGCACCAGCAGAAGAAGCAGCAAAATGACCGACAACAGCCCTGCGCCGAGCGCAAGGTACAAAACGGCATCTTCTCCGCTCTTTTTTAAGATCTTTGCATCTGCCTTCTCCTCATATGTCCCGTAGTACTCCCCGGCATCATATTCTTCCGTAACCGCATCTTCATATTCCGCGGATACTTCCTCCGGTACACTTTGCTGTATTTCTTCCGCATGTTTTGTTTCCTCCGCTTTCTGTCTTTCCTCCATTGCATGAAGGATCTTCTCCGTCAGTTTCTTTTCGACCTCCGCCTCACTGTCCTCAAACTCCGTCGAAAAAAAAGCGCCGTGGCTGATCCTTGCCATGGAAGCAAACCGTTTGAGTCCGAATTCGTTGTTCTGCTGTTCGAGTCCGACAACATACATCGGATATCCGCATTCATTCAGCATAAAATATGCTTCCTCGACCGGATATGTGGCCGATTCGCTTCCCAGCCCGTTCGTGAATACCAGGATGTTTCGCATCGCAAAATCTGCTTCCCGCCACTCATTCAGCGTACTCATCACCACATCCGTTAAACAGGTCGATTTTTCCGGATAACCGATCTTATCGACCGCCTCCAGATACGCTTCTTCCTCACTGCCGTAATTCACAAGCAGTTCCGTCTGTTCCGTAAAAGTCGCCAGGGCAAAGTCCGATCCCTCAGGCGCATTTCTGATCAGGTATTTTAATGTTTCCTTCGTGATCTCCCGGTTCGCTGCCGATACCGAGGCGGAGTTGTCCACGAGGATCAAAGTTTTACAGCCGTATTCCAACATATTGTTCCCTCGATGATCCTTTCTTTTGTCAAACGCGCAAGCGGCCTTCCGGGCTTATTCCACCACGTCGGAAAGAAGCGCCGCGCTCTCTTCCAGGGACGCATCTTCTGCCGCCTGGTAGGTTCTTGCCATTTCCGTCAGGTCATTCACATGTTCCGTGATCATGTTGTTGATCCGCATGATGTCATCCTCCAGACCGCTGAATTTTCCCATATAACTTTCCGCCGCTTCGCCCTGCCAGATGCCTTTGAGACTGCTTATGACCGACATCATCTCCGAAGTAAGTCCGGCTACGCTCTGTCCGGCCTGCGCAAACGTATCTGCTGCTTTTAAAAGCTGTTCGGGCGTGACTTTCAAATATCCTTCCATGTTCGTTCCTCCTCTTCTAAGGTTCTGCGCTTCTAGTAGTGTCTCTCGGAAGCAAGCTGCGTGTTTCTGGCTTCCGCCTCTTCGTATTTCTGCGCGATCGCAAGCAGAGCCTGCACATACTGGCCGATCGCCGTATGAAATGCTTCCATCTGCCCCCTGTCCCTAAGGAATGCACTGTGAAACGCTTCGTTAGCGCTTCCCTCCCACATCCCTTTCAACGCAGCTTCCGCGCTGTCAAGACTTTCCGTTTCTGTCAGAAACCGCTGGTTCTGACTTGTCAGTTCCTCCGCGCTGTTTCTAAGGCCGGAACTTGTCACACAAAAAAATGCCATCTTGTTTTCCTCCTTTTCTTTTTTCTTATTTTCTTAGTTCCTTCTTTTTACGTCGAAATTATGTTAACTATTTGCGTTATGTTAACCAACAATTCCTGTTTGCCGCACCTTCTTTCAGAAGATCTTCTCTGCCCCCTTTTCGGCCCGATAGATCAGTTCCGCCGTAAAACGCACCGATTCCGCCGCCTTCAAAAGCCGTTGCGCCGTTTCAAAAAGCGACGGCTCCAATTGACTCCCCTTCCTGTAAAACGCTGCCCCGTTTTCCCCGCCGAACCCTCCCCCGATCAGCTGCAGCGTTTCCGGCACCCCCGTCCTTGCGATCGAGACCATTTCACATGCGATCTCTTCCATTTCCTGCGCACGTTCCATGGCTCTTGCAAAATCAATCTCAATCCTGTCCCTGTTACTCAATTTCGCCACCTTTCTGCATTTCCACCTTTCTGTATCTCTGCCTTTTTGCTTCTCTGACCTTCCGAGTTTCTGTCTCTCTGCTTTTCAAACATTCAGACCTTCGATCAGTTCGCGGATCAGGCCTTCCGTTTTCTGGTACTCCGCGATGGATTCCTTCAGATGTTCGGAGGCCAGGAACAGGCGATCCAGCGTTTTTACGGTCCTCAACAGATCCGATTCCAGCCGGATCAGATACTGTCTGTTGGCTTCTCCTTCCCAAGGAAGCTTCAAAGCCTCTGCTGTTTTCCTGATGCGCTCGAACTGCTCGCAAAGCTGTCCATAGAGGTCCGTAAAACGCTGCTGCTTTTGATACATCTGTTCATATTCACATACCAGATCCATTTCTTATCCTTCTTTCCTGTCTGTATCAGGCATTTCCGTTCTGCTTTTTCTGCACTGTTTTTTCTGCTCTGCTCTTTTTTTCTTCGTCGTTTTCTTACGCCCCTTCATTACGGCCGGAGTGATCTTCACGCGCCGGAACCAGCCGCAGCCTGCAGCCGCTGTCGATCTTCTGATCGGCAAGCGTTTTTTTGGGATCGAGTTTCCTGTTTGTGAACGCATCCAGCAAAAAGAATTCATCCGCAGCATGCCATGAGATTGGCATGCTGTCCGGACTTTCCGCCTTAAGGATCGAAACCAACTGTATCACGATCCTTTCCACCGCGGCATGTTCCTGAAGCTGAAAAAACTGTTCCGTCTGGTCCTTAAGGACCACTTCCGCATAGATCATTCTGTTGCACCTCTATACATTCTTGTCATAAATTCCACGATCTCACCGTCCTTTCTGACATATCCTCTTCCGGGCGGCAGCTGCGGATCCCCCTTAAAATCCGTTCCCTGCAGCACTTCGAGATAACGGTAATTTTCCTGCTGCCTTAAGCACAGGGTTACAGCCATATGCAGGGCAAGGTTCTGCGGCATCTGTGTCATGCCGATCCCACAGGCCGAGATCAGAAACCGGATCTGTTTGCGCATCCCGGTCCGGATCAGTTCCTGCAGATCTGCCATGACCGTGTGCGCGCAAAGTGACTGCATGGTGCCGAAACCGTCTATCAAAACGACTGTCGGTCGGGATTCTTCGCGGATCCTTTGCAGCATCTCTTCCGTCTGCATAACTGTTTCCTCTCCGACACAGTTTCCAAACAGGCCCAGCTTTTCAGCCAGACAGGTGAGCATTCCTCCGCCGAAATCAAACAGATAGACCTCCGGTCGGGATTTTTGCTTTGCAAATTCTTCCAAAAACACGCAAAGCAGTGTGCTTTTCCCGCTTCCCGGAAGGCCGCAGATCAGATGATGTCCCTCGTCCGGGTCCAAACGGAGCGGTCCCTGCCTGACATTTTTTGCATCATCCCATAGCCCGATCAGTACCGCATGCTTTCCCGCTTTTTCAACCGTTTCCCCAGTCCCTGACAGGCGGCGCATCAGTTCCTCCTTTTCAAGGACCTTCGGCAGTTCTTTCAGCCAGAGCCTCCTAACAGGTCTGTCATAGGCTGCAGCCGCCCTTCCGATCTCTTTTAGCAGCCGGTCCATACTGCTTTCCGGGTTCACACTCTGCTGCACATGCGCAGGTTCCGTTCTGATCCGCCCGAAGGCGTCCGCCGGAATGACCAGACGCTCTTCTTCCGTTGCCGGACTTAATGCGTAAGCGCACTGGAAGGTCTGATAGATCTCATCGTTTCCGACCCTTAATATCGCTCTTCCCGGGTTCGTCAGATCCGCCGCGTCCGTATGCCTTAAGACTTCCTTAGAATCCATCGGGTCCTGCAGTTTCAGCGCGATCTGAAAATTCGCGTTGGTCATGATGGCCGCATCCACGCTTCCGGACGGCTTCTGTGTGCAAAGCAGCAGATGGATGCCCAAAGATCTGCCGACTCTCGAAAGGCTGATCAGTTCCTGCATGAAATCCGGCTCTTCGGCCTTCAACTGCGCGAACTCATCCACGATCAGAAAAATGTGCGGAAGCGCTTCTTTTGCAATTCCAATGCGGTATTTTTTGTGGTAATCCGAAATGTGGTTGACACCGTTCTTCAGAAACAGTTTCTGTCTGTATTCATTTTCCGAACGGATACTTTGAAAAGCTCTGTATATGGTCTTGCCGGAAAGATTCGAGATCGAACCGATCACATGCGGCAGATCTTCAAAAGATGCCGCCATGCCGGCGCCTTTATAATCGATCAGGAAAAACGCCACTTCCCAGGGCGGGAAATGTAAGGCAAGAGACAGGATATAGGTCATCAGCAGCTCACTTTTGCCACTGCCCGTCATGCCTGCGATCAGTCCGTGAGGACCGTCCCGTTTGTCGTGCGCATCCAGATACATGAGACTGTGGTCCTTCAGGATCCCGATCGGGACTTTCAGTGAATGCAGCACGCCGGAATCCTTCCAGTTTTCAAGAATTCTTAAAGCCGCATCCTTCTTTGACGGCGGAGAGATCTGTGTATCCTCTGAAGCCCGGAATCGCTCTTCTGCTTCCCTTAAAAACATGCTCAGGATCGGATACACGGTGGGAAGGCCTTCTTCGCGTTCCAGATCCTTCAGCCTGCAAAGCGTTCTGCAGACAAGTTCTGCTTCTTTCTCACCGATCCTGTCAAACAGAACGGGGATCCGTTTTCCTTCCGCCGTAACAAGTCCCGCAAACCGTTCCGTAACGATCACACTCTCGGTCCCCTGCTCCGGTCCGTCCGTTCTCTTATCCTCTGTGTGAAAACAGATCCTGATCAGTCCCGGATGAGCGCTTAATGATTCCGGAATCTTTTCTCCTTCTTCCAGAAACAGAAGCAGGATCCTGCCTTCCCGGATCATTTTGATCTCCTCATCCTCCGGCATCATATGCGGCAGAAAAGGAGCATGGCGGAATTGTTTTTTCATGAGCGGGTCTCTTAACAACAGCAGGATCTTTACCTGTCCATCATGATAGGTCAATGCGGTCCTGATCAGCAGAAGCCGCAGCAGATTTGTGAGATGCCGTGATTTTGATACATGCAGACAGCAGATGCTTCCTGGATGTAACCTGAGGCAGACCGGAATACGCTTTAATCTGCCATACTTCAGGAGCAGATCCTGCCGTTCCCTGTAAAGTATGTCACCGTTTGCACCTTTTTGATCTTCATGCGGGATCTCAAACTCCTGCTCTCCTATTCCGAGCCGGATCGTAAGTTCCCCATCCGGCAATTCTCTGAAGCAATACACTTTCTGCCTTTTGAGATCGATCAGTTCCGGAAAATCCGGAAACCGGTTTCTCATAAGATTTTCCAGACAATTGATCTTCTCCCGGAGCACTTCTTCATATCCTGCCAGATAGGATCTGTAGGAACGTTTCCGAAGCCGCTCCGCAAAACGCATTTTTCTTTGCCGCCTGATACAGTTGATCCCTGCCCACAACGCTCCGAAAACTGCCGATCCGATCGCCATGGTCAGCCCCATGGAGAGATAGGATGCATTGCCACTCCTTCCGCGGTGCATCAGATAAAATCCAAGCAGCATCGGGATCGCCATCGTAAAAGAAGGAGCAATACTGAGCAGCAATGAGGTCTGCTCGATCGTTTTTTTGTTCGGTGCAAGGGAAAGGACCGGCAGTTCTGTCTCCGGCAGACTACGCTGTCCGGACAGGATCTGAAGTTCCATGCCGTATTCCTTCTAAAAAATGAAAACAAACAATTAAAATGAAAAATGAAACGAGAAACAGATAAGAAATCTGATCTGTCTGTTATGTGAGAGAAGCATACCACAATGCGTAGATGAATGCAAGTACTTTTTGCGCACCGTATTTTAAAGCACTCGCCTCAGTCGACGATCGTATTCATCCAGACGCCTTTTCTCAGCAGGATCGTTCCGATCACGATCTTGATGCACTCGATCAGAAGGCAGCTTAAATAGATCCAGACGATATCCATGGATGTAAAATGCGTCAGGACATATGCAAGCGGCACTGCGGCAACCCAGAGGAAGAAGGAATCAAACAAAAACGTGATGACCGTCTTGCCGCCGGAGCGCAGCGTAAAATATGTCGAATGCAGATAACCGTGCAGCGGCATGCAGGCGGCCGCACAGCGGATAAAGCTTCCCGCGAGGGATTTTACCTCATCTGAGGTATTGTAAATGCGCGGGAACAGCGGACCGACAAAGAACAGGATCGAACCGATCAGCACACAGGAAGACACGGAAAACGCAATGATCTTGTATGCCGTATCTCTTGCCTTTTCGTGTTCCCCGCTGCCAAGCTGCTGCCCGACGATGATCGCCACCGCATCTCCGAGCGCGATGAAGACGATATTGAACACATTTGTGATCGTGGAATTGATGTTCATGGCCGCGATCACGGACAGGCCGCGGATGGAATAACACTGCATCTGCGTCGCGATGCCGGCTGCCCAGAGTCCTTCGTTGATCAGAAGCGGCAGTCCCATGATGGCGATCTTTTTGACCAGCGACAGCGGCACGCCAAAGCCTGCGTAGGCACCTTCCATATAAGGCACTTTCGCGGTATGCCTGTGCGCCCAGACGATCACGATCCCGGCCTGTACAAAACGGGAGATCACGGTCGCTACGGCCGCGCCCTGCACACCGAGTACGGGCATCCCGAGTTTTCCGTAGATCAGGATGTAGTTCAGCACCAGATTGACAAAGACTGCGATGATGCTGGCACGCATCGGTACAACGGTCTCTCCGGTCTCACGAAGCGTCGAGGAATAGCTCTGCTCCACGGCAAACGGAAACAGGCCGATGAGCATGATCCACAGATAGTCTTTGCCATACACCAGCGTGGCCGCAAGATCCCCTTCCGCGGAACCGTCATGCAGATACAGTCCGATCAGCGGATCCCTGAAGATCAGCAGGATCGCAGCGGCAATCGCCGTGATGACGATGCAGATGATCATCTTGAAGCGGAAGGTGTCCCTGACACCTTTCATGTTCTTCTGCCCGAAAAACTGCGCAGTAAAAATACCGGCGCCAGAGATGGCGCCGAAGATGCACAGATAATAAATGAAGATCAGCTGGTTCACGATGGAGACACCGGACATCTGCTCTGTCCCGATGCGCCCCACCATGATGTTGTCCAGCATACTGACGAAATTGCTGATACCGTTCTGTAACATGATCGGCAGCGAGATCGCCAGCACTTGTTTGTAAAATGCTTTATTTCCGATCAGTTTCTTCATTTACTTCTTCCCGGATCACTTTACCTGCGATCTCATCAAGCACCTGTTTGATGAAACCGTCAAGGTCTCTGGATCCTTCATCTCCGAGGAACCTGCTTCTTACGGCAATGTTCCCGTTCTCTTCTTCTTTTTGTCCCAAAACCAGCATGTAAGGTACTTTTTCAAGTCTGGCTTCACGGATCTTGTAGCCGATCTTCTCGGTCCTTAAATCCATCTCCGCGCGGATGCCCGCTGCCTTTAATTTCTGAAGTACCGACTTGCTGTATTCCTGATATTTGTCAGAGATCGGCAGGACCTTGACCTGTACCGGCGAGAGCCATACCGGGAACTTGCCCTTGGTCTCTTCGATGATATAGGCCATGAAACGGTCGAGGGATCCTAAGATCGCCCGGTGCAGCACAACAGGGGTCTGCTCACTGCCGTCCGAATCGATATATTTTAAGTTAAACTTGGCCGGCAGACAGAAATCCAGCTGGCAGGTGGAAAGCGTATATTCCGTTCCGACCGCAGGCTTGACGTTCACATCCAGTTTCGGTCCGTAGAACGCCGCCTCGCCGATCTCTTCGGTAAACTCAATGCCGATCTCATTCAGCACCTGACGCAGGGCATTTTCGGCCGTATTCCACATCTCATCATCCGGATGGTATTTCTTCGTGTCGGCGGGATCACGGAGTGAAAGCACGCATCTGTAATCCGTGATGCCGAAATCCTTATAAACATCAAAGATCAGATCGACCACGCGGCTGACCTCGTCCTTGATCTGCTCGGGCGTTACAAACAGATGCGCGTCATTCTGGCAGAAGTGGCGTCCGCGTTCGATACCCTTTAAGGATCCGCTCGGCTCGAAGCGGAAGTCATGCGCGATCTCACCGATCCGGATCGGCAGATCCCGGTAGGAATGCCGCTTGTTCGCATAGATCATCATATGGTGCGGACAGTTCATCGGACGAAGCACGAAATTCTCGCCTTCCACTTCCATGGCCGGGAACATGTTCTCTTTATAATGATCCCAGTGTCCGCTCGTCTGGTACAGCGCCACCGTTCCCACACAGGGCGTCATGACATGCTGATAACCCAAATTGCGTTCTTTTTCCTTGATGTAATTCTCCAGTTCCATCCACATCGTATAGCCTTTGGGAAGGAACATGGGAAGTCCTTTGCCGATCAGGTCATCCGTCATGAACAGCGACAGTTCTTTTCCGATCTTTCTGTGGTCGCGGTTCTTGGCTTCCTCAAGTTTTGCAAGGTACTCTTCGAGTTCGCTTGCCTTGGGGAACGAGGTGCCGTAGATCCTGGTCAGCATCTTGTTCTCCACGTTGCCTCTCCAGTAGGCGCCCGCCAGTTTGGTCAGCTTGAATGCCTTGACTTTTCCGGTACTCATCAGATGCGGTCCTGCGCAAAGATCCGTGAACTCGCCCTGCTTATAGAAGCTGATCACGGCATCCTCGGGAAGGTCCCGGATCAGTTCCACTTTATAAGGCTCCTTCTGCTCTTCCATGTAAGCGATCGCCTCCGCTCTCGGCTTCGTGAAATATTCAAGCGGCAGGTCTTCCTTGACGATCTTTTTCATCTCGGCTTCGATCGCCTCGAATGCCTCTTCGTTGATCGATTCATCAAACTCAATATCATAGTAGAATCCGTCTTCGATCGACGGTCCGATGGAAAGTTTTGCAGTGGGATACAGCCGTTTGATCGCCTGTGCCATGATATGGCTGGTCGTATGACGGAATGCGTCCGCGCCGCCCTGATCCGCAAACGTCAAAATGTTCAGGGCGCAGTCCTTATCCACCATCGTTCTTAAATCCACCCGCTCTCCGTCGATCTCGCCGGCGCAGGCATTTCTTGCGAGGCCTTCGCTGATATCTTTGGCGATATCCAGAACGCTCATGGCACCCGCATATTCTTTACTTGATCCGTCTTTTAAAGTAATCTTCATGATCGTAACCTCGTTTCGATATATCTTGTCACGGTTTCGCGTCATTGCATTTCCTCGCGCCGCCCCCTATAAAGCGGCACTCGGAAATCATTCCGCAAAACCTTACGTTCATCAGTCTCCATATAAGCACGCACTTAACAGGATGCGAATTTGGGCGAAGCAACTCTCAGAGGAGCGTCACAAGCGACGGTTGAGAGTTTCGTTTCGACAAATTCGCAACAGCTGCAGTTACGCCTTGCGCATGCAGCAGTTCTTGTATTTCTTGCCGCTGCCGCACGGGCACGGATCGTTCCTGCCGATCTTTGCGCCTTCTCTTCTGTAGGTCGTGGAACTCTTCTGTTCCTTGTAGAGGCGTTTCTTTGTATCCTCGTCAAAGATGTCGTTCCACTCTTCCAGATTGTAGAGCCAGTCCGCATCCGCTTTTACCATGTTCTTGTAGAGCAGTTCTTTATCAAAACCAAGGGATACCTTCGTATCCTCTTCCATCTCCTCGATCGGGTTCTGCTCTTTTAAACTGTCATTGATCCCGTCGAGGAATCCTGTGATGGTCATGATATCTGTATCAAATTTATCCGCAAGTTCCTTCACCGTACCGCTTACCACTTCATCGGGCGTGGTCAGCAGTTCCTGATAGATCTCTTTTTCCTTGGCAAAATAATCCGCCCAGAGTCTCTGCAGATCCCCTTTGTTTGCTGTCTCGGAATACGCCATGTCGCGCCATTTTTTCAGTAATGCCATGTCTGTTCTCCTTCTTATATAACGTCCCTTTATTATAATTTCGCCGTTGCCGTTTTGCAACAGCAGAAACAGGTTTTATCCTGCGATCGTCTTCCTTCAGCGGATATCCTTACGCAGCAGTTTCTGCGAAAACAGATTGAACCCTGTGATGATGACATCGCCCGTGATCCTGATCTTCATATCCTCATCCCGGTTGATGATCTCATGCCGGATCGACTCAATATCTTTGTAATCGCTGCCCAGGATCCGGTTTAAGAGATAACTGGTATGATCATAACCTTTGGTGATCATGCTTTCGATGTTCTCTTTTCTGAAGATCACCGAATGCTTGATAAAGGCATCGTCCGGAAAAGTCAGATGAATGACTTTATCGTCAAAATTCTTGCTTTCGAAACAGTAACTGTAATTGTCAAAATAGATACAGATGATGTAATCGAGCTTCTTGTTCTTCAGCGGAAAGACCGGGATGTTGTCGATCATGGCGCCGTCAAAATAATAAGCCTTGTTGATCCTGACGGACTTATTGTAGATCGGCATCGCCACGCTGGCTTTCAGATACGGATACACGTTTTCCCTGCTTTCCTTTGCCAGATTCTTATACACGATCTTCATATGGCTGTAGTCCAAAAGCGCTGCATAGAAATTCTGTGTAAAGCCCTTATGCGCCTGATAGACTTTCTTGATATCTTCCTGCAGAATACAGCTGCGCAATACCTGGCTGATGAACAACCTGTTATCCTCGATGCAGAGACTCTTCCACATTTCCTCTGCCACATCGATCTTGTCCTGTGTAAACGCGTATCCGTTCAGAACACCGACGGACGCGCAGGATAAATGCGTGATCTCTTCTTTGGGGATAAAATTCGTAAGCGCTTTCAATGCGCCAACCTGGAAGGCACCTTTTGCCATGCCTCCGGATAAAACCAGACCGATCCTCATCGCTCATACATCCTTTTCATTATCCGTTCTATTGTAAACCCAAACGGAACGTAACACAATCAATACTTCCTGATCTCGTCATTCTCATCATCCGTCGAATTGTCGATGGCGGTGATCTTAACATCATAGGATGTGGACGCATCGACGTGTACCGTGACCTGATCCCCGACGCGGTGCCGCATCAGCGCTTTTCCGAGCGGGGATTCGATGGAGATCAGCCCTTTCAGCGAATTGGCCCTTACCGTCGTGACGATCTTATAATCCGCAGTGGAATGATCGTCTAAAAATTCCACCGTGACCGTGTTGTTGATGCCGACCTCGTCCTCTGCCGAAGAATCATCGATCACAACGGCCGTCTTGATCATTTTCTCCAGATACCGGATCCTGCTCTCGTTCCTGTTCTTCTCCTGTTTGGCCGCCTTATATTCGAAATTCTCCGAGAGATCCCCCTGGGCTCTGGCCACTTTTACATGCTCCAAAAGTTCCGGTCTCAGTTCCACCGTTCTGTAATGGATCTCTTCTTCCATCTTCCGGATATCGGAAGCCGTCAGTCTGTCTTTCATTGTTTTCCCCCTTCTTCCAGGCCAGTGTCCTTCTCCTTGGCCGCGCTATCTGTCAGCTGTGCGATCATCGTATCCAGCCGGTCATATTCCTCCATCAGGCTTAAGATCTCTTCATCCTTGGCATCGATCTCCTCCTGGATCCCGTTCAGCTTCATATAGTCGCTTGAAAGTGACGGATCCAGCAGCCGGTCCTTCAGTTCCTGTATCTCAGTTTCCAGTTTTTCCAGTTCTTCTTCCGTTTTCTGTCTGCGTTTCTGCAGCCTGGCCAGTTCTTTTCCCGCCTGATAGGACTGCTGCGCTCTGGTCGGTTCCTTTACAGGCTCTTCTGGTTTCTTGCCGTAGGTCCGTACCGCTCTTAAAGCTTCCGAAAGTGCCGGATCTTTATCTTTATCTTTATCTGCGCCGGTTGACATAATATTGCCTGCCCCTCCGGCTTCAGAAACCTGCCTGTGACTTTTCTCCAGATAATCCTCATATCCGAACGGATACAGTTTTGCCTCGTGCGGACTGATCTCCAGGATGGTATCCGCGACCCTGCGGATAAAGTACCTGTCGTGTGAAACAAAGATCACGGTCCCTTCATATTCCGTCAGGATCGACTCCAGTGTTTCCTTGCCGATCATGTCCATATGGTTCGTCGGCTCGTCGAGGATCAGCAGGTTCGGCCTTGCCTGAAAGATCTTGGCCAGAGCCAGCCTGACCTTTTCTCCGCCTGAGAGCATATCCACCGTCTTATAGACTTCCTCCTGCGTGAACAAAAAGGCGCCGAGCGCATTTCGCACTTCCGTCTGCAGCAGTCTCGGATAGCAGTCCCAGAAATCATCCAGCACCGTTTTGGAGCTGGAATACTGTGCCATCTGCTGGTCAAAATAGCCCGTTTCCACGTTGACTCCGTAGGAAAAATCACCCGAAAGCGGCGGGATCTTTTCCACCAGTGTCTTTAAAAGCGTTGATTTCCCGAGCCCGTTTCCGCCAAGGATCCCGAGCCGCCCGCCGCGTTTTAATTCAAACGAAACTGTACAGAGCGGGTCCTCTTTCGCATAACCGATCGTCAAGTCTCTGACAGACAGGACATCTTTTCCGGGCTGGTGCAGCGGTGTCAGCGCCGCATGGAACGTGCGCGTGTCCGCCTGCTCGGGTGCCTCGATCTTGTCCATGTGTTCGATCGCCTTTTCCTTGGAATGGGCCATCGACACCTTGGTCGGATGATGTTTCATCTTCTCTGCCAGTTCGCTTAATCGTTTGATCTCCGCCTGCTGCCTGTTGTAGTCTTTTTTCTGTTTTTCAAAGTTCTCTTTTTTCTGTCTGGCAAAATCGGTATAATTGCCGGGATAATAGGTCAGCGCGTGATGCTCGATCTCATAGACCGAATCCACGATCCTGTCAAGGAACATCCGGTCATGGGAAACCACCACCAGCGCATAGGGATAACTCTTCAGGTATCCTTCCAGCCATTCGATCGCATCGATGTCGAGGTGGTTGGTCGGCTCATCCAGAAGCAGGACTTCGGGTTTTGATAAAAGCAGCTTGATAAAGGCCAGTTTTGTTCTCTGTCCGCCGGAAAATTCCGACAGTTTTTTCTTCTTATCTTCTTCCGAAAATCCGAATTTTCTTAAGATCGTATCGTATTCTTTTTCATAATAATATCCGCCGATATCCCGGAAGGTTTCCTCCAGCGCGGTATACTCTTCGATCAGCGCCGCATGTTCTTTTTCATCCTGCTGCGCTTCCATTCTGACGATCAGCTCGTCAAGGCGCGCCTTCATGCCGAGCACCCTTTGAAACACCTTCCGGATCTCTTCATCGAGCGTTTGATCCGCATCATCAAAAGAGATCTGTTTCAAATATCCGACGGAAGGATTTCCCGTACGCAAAAGCACAGATGGCGCGTCATTTTCATGCTGCGTCATCTGCAACTCCCCGCTCAGGACTTTCAGTAATGTGGTCTTGCCGCACCCGTTCCGTCCGATCAGGGCGATCTTTTCTTTTTTGTTTCTGATGACAAAATCGGCATGCTCAAACAGGATCTCGCCCGAGAATTCGACTCTGCCGTTTTGAATCTGCAGGATCATTTTTCAGTAATCTGTATTACGTATTCTGTATCTAATATCCTGTGAACACCATTTTTCGCTCGCTTGGAACGCTCACGCAAAATGTGTCGCAGGATATTTCGGGATTGTTATAAAAAACAAGGAGCTTTAATTTCTCCGCAGGATATTCCCAAGCATCTTGAATCCGTACTTGATGTAATTGCCGAATACCCGCGGTGTTTTGATGCTCTCCCCGAGTTTGCGGAAGACATACTTGGGCCGCAGATAGAAGGACAGCAAAATGTTTCTGCGCAGTTTCTCCACCTGTGCCTGCGTCAGATATTTCGTTCCGCTCATGGCCGAATGGAAAAAGTCGGATCCGAGCGGTGATTCCGCCAAAAGCCCGAATTCCTTCGCCGCATCGTAAAGCGGGGTGCCGTAAAACGGCAGAGCCATTTTCACTTCAATGAAATCCGGATCGGATTGTAAGATCAGTTTCTTGGTTGCAAGGATATGCTCCTTATTCTCCCAGGGGAAGCCGATCACGTAGAAACCCCAGAACGGCAGTCCGACCTCGTGGCACCATTTTGCGGCTCTTAAGTTCATCTCGACCGTTGTGCCTTTTCTTAAGGTTTTGAGCATCTCATCGGAACCCGATTCAAAGCCGAAAGCTACCATGAAACAGCCGGCATCCTTCATCAGCTGCAGTGTTTCCTTGGAAAGCGGATTCACTCTGGAATTTGCGGTAAATGCGATCTTGCCGTGCAGCGGGGAATTGATGATCCGTTCGCACATTTCTTTGACCCACGCCGGATCGATCGTAAAGGTGTCCGCCTTGAAGAAAAAGTTGCGGATCCCGTGCTTTTCATAACACTCGGTCAGCTCGTCCATGACATTCTGCGGGCTCCGCATCCGCACGCATTTTCCGGAAATGACAGGCGTTAAGCAGAACACACAGGAAGACGGACAGCCTCTGCCGGTCTGGATCGTCGCCATGGGCTCGTCCGTGTCGGGCCGCTTATAGAGCGCATTGTTCATCAGTTCCCTTGCCGGGAACGATCTCGAATCCAGGTCTTCTCCCCATACATGGAACTTTGTTCTTCCGAAGCTTCCGTCCTCTTTTTTGTATAGGATCGACAGGATGTCCTCAACGTTGCCTTCTCCCTTGAGGGCTAAGTCTGCGATCTCACCGATCGCAAAATCAACCTCCCCGCCGATCATGTAATCGACAGGACTCAGATCGAGCAGATCGAGCATTTCCTGCTCGGGATCGTAAAAGAGCGCGCCCTTTAAGACGATGACCGGGTCATATTTTTCCCTGATCTCTTTGATCAGTTTCAGGTCATCGAAGATCGTGGTATTCGTGATGCTCATCATGATCAGGTCCGGCTTGAACGCATCAAATTCCTCATACATATCCGAAAGCGATGCGCCTTCCGTCTGAAAATCACGGAGTCTCACTTCATAGCCGCGCTTCAGAAGGATCGCGGCGCCGTATCCTAAATCGTTGCAGGCACGCATTGCTTCCGCTGATGCGTCCTTAATGTTCTGCTGGCAACGATCCTCGCCCCTTTGAAACATCATTCCGGGCGGGTAAAAAAGCATGATCTTGTTTTTCATTCCGTTTCCTCACAAATATAAGAGCTGTCCTTGCGGGCAGCTCCTGTTATCAACCCCTGATCAAGGATTCTTATGCATAAAATACATCTCTGTACCAGCGCACCGCACCGATATACGCACGGTAAACCTCGTCCGTATCCTGTTCTCTCACCATCATCAGGCGGGAGACTTCCTGCCAGTTCGCGTTCTCATACTGGAGCACCAGTTCCATGACCGGCGCAAGCGGTCCGTCATGATGTACGAGCGCCGTAAAGATATCCTTGGAAACATTGACTTTGTCCAAAGCCTCTGCCATCGGCATATCCAGGATGATGTCAAGTACCGAGAACAGCCCCATCAGGAAGAGTTCCGAAGACTTGATCTTCAGATCATAAAGCGGTGCAAGGTCTTCCGCAAATTTCGCACGCAGAAGGGAAAGTCTGGTGATCTCGTTGGGCTTGTCGGAGCACAGTTCCTTGGTGACTGCCGTGTTGATCCATCTCTTCAGTTCCTTCTGTCCGAGCATGGCTGCCGCATGGCGGATCGTTGTGATCCCGTTGTTGACGGTCATACGGTTGACCATTTTCAGAAGTTCGAGAACCAGCGCCGTATCACGGCCGATGACATCCGCCGCTCTGGTCAGTTCGAAATCGGGGTCGTTGACCATCTGCAGAAGCTGTAAATAATTGGCCTTCAACGGAGAGACCGAAGCATCTCCCTTCGTGATCGGGATCCGGTAGAACTCGCCCTCAAAAGCAGCATAGGCATCGTCCTCTTTGAGTTCATCGAACTTCTCCATCGTTGTCAGATTGCCGACAATGATCCGGATCTTCGGATGCACCTGTTTAAAATAGATCTTCGCCTTGGTCACATCCACCTTCTTGCAGTCGATAAAGATATAATCCATTCTCGAAAGAACGGGCTTGAACTCTTCAAATTCCATGACCTGCAGTTTGCGCATTGCCAGTCTGTATCCGACATTCTTCAGTTCGTCGAGACGCTTCAGATAGTTCTCATCCGGTGTGATCAGATGGTCAAACAGCAGCACGATCCGTTTTCTGGGCACGAAATTCTGCAGTTCGATATCCGGTGAGAATACGGCAATGTTGCCGACCGGCACGAACACATCCACGTCATTGGCCAGTGTGTCGATCCCCATGTCTTTGATCAGGTCCAGTCCGTTTACCGAACCGGCGCCGTCATTGCGTCCGAAGCCCTGCATGCCCGGGTTCTTCAGAAGGTCAACCTTCTGCGAAAACAGCGAGTATGCGAACACTTTCAGATCTTTATCAAATAAAGGAATCAGTGTAGCAAGCATGAACAAAATCCTCCTCTAAGGATCATGATATTGATTTCAGTTTCAAGTATACACTATTTTCAGAAAATCTACCACATAAAATCTATAATCGCAAAAGGAGCCTCTCGTTTCCGACCATGAAGACATATTCTCCCGGCAGGAAGACTCTCTGTCCGTTTTCAAGCACCGTTGTCAGGCTGTGCGCGCTGACGGGAAGCGTCACCGTATTTTCTTCACCCGCTTCCAGTGCCACTCTCGTAAATGCACAGAGGCTCTTCACGGGCTGGTTGTCAGGATCCAGGACGTTTCTGTATTCTTCCGGGATGTCCGGGCTGTTCTTTTTCTGCTCCGGCACCTTGTCCACATAGGCTAAGACCACATCTTCCCCGGCGCATTTCCCCGTATTCTTTACGCGTACTTCGAGCAAGACTGCCGCATCCTGCATCTTCAGATAATCCGTATTTTTATCAAAATCAAAGCCCGTGACTTTTCCGCTCAATCCGTAGGTGAATGTCGTATAGCTTAAACCATAGCCGAACGGATAGAGCACCTCGCCTTTATGATAACGGTAGGTCCTATCCTTCATCGCGTAATCGGTAAAATCAGGCTGCGTGCCGTCTTTATAGAAGGTGACGGGAAGACGCCCCGAGGGGTTGATTTTTCCAAACAGCACATCCGCCAGAGCCTGTCCGCCGCATTCGCCGGAATACCAGCACATCACGATGGCGTTCACCTCATCCTGTAAGAAGGAAAGATCGATCGCGGAGCCTGCATTCAGGGCAACGACCACCTTCTTTCCGGTTTCCTTTGCCGCTTTGATCACGCGTTTTGCCAGACGGATCTGCGATGCGGGTAAGTTTAAGGACTCCTTGTCGCCGGATGCAAACATGTTGCCGGTATCGCCCTCTTCGCCTTCCATTGTCGCGTCAAGACCGAGGCAGAGGATCACAAGATCGGCATGCATCGTAACGGCAGCCGCTTCCGCAAGCCTGTCATCCTTCAGGGCAAGATCGCTGTAGGAATCCAGATATAAATGTGCACCCTCGCTGTAGAGGACCCGGCCGGAAAACGCATTCCGGATCCCGTCCAGATTGGTCACGTACTCGGATGCCGTTCCTGCGTAATTTCCTTCCAAAACGGTTCTTGTGTACGCCGTGGGCCCTGTAACGGCAATGGTCTTGTATGTATCGTCTAATGGCAGCACGCCGTCATTTTTCAGCAGCACAACCGATTTCTGCGCGCTTAAGAGAGACAGCGCCCTGTCTTCTTCACTGTCGTTTGCAAGGAACGGGATCGAAGCATATTGAGCGGTCTTTTTCTTAGCCTCTTCATCGCTTCTGTCAATAATGCCAAGCTTCATGCGGGTCTTCATCAGACGCACGCAGGCTTTTCGCATGTCTTCTTCCGTAACCAGACCGTCTTTTAATGCCGCAAGGATGCACAGATAGGTATCTCCGCAGTTCAGATCGCAGCCCGCGTTCAATGCCATCGCCGCGGATTCGTGGGGATTGTTTGTGATCTTATGATTTTCATGGAAGTCCTTGATCGCCCAGCAGTCAGAAACGAAATGTCCTTCAAAGCCCCATTCGTTACGGAGTTTATCCGTGATCAGGCCTTTGGAGCCGCAGCATGGCTCTCCGTTTGTCCGGTTGTAGGCGCCCATGACGGCCTCGACCTTTCCTTCCCTGACAGCCGCTTCAAAAGCGGGCAGATAGGTTTCTTCCATGTCTTTGGCACTTGCCTTCGCGTCAAAATGATGGCGTTCGCCCTCCGGCCCCGAATGCACGGCAAAGTGCTTGGCACAGGCGGCGACTTTCAGCGTATCGCAGTCCGGATAGTTTTCGATCCCCTGCAGCCCCTTGATAAACGAAACGCCGAGTCTTGCCGTCAGATACGGATCCTCGCCGTAAGTCTCATGGCCTCTTCCCCATCTGGCATCGCGGAAAATGTTGATGTTCGGCGACCACATTGTCAGGCCTTTGTAGATGTCCCTGTCGCCGAGTGCAGACTGCACATTGTATTTGGCACGCGCCTCTTTGGCGATGACCTGCGCGATCTGAAAGAGCAGTTCTTCATCAAACATCGCGGCAAGTCCGATCGCCTGCGGAAACACCGTTGCAACGCCGGCTCTCGCCACGCCGTGCAACGCTTCGTTCCACCAGTTGTAGGCAGGGATCCCCAGCCGTTCTATGGCCTCCGCATCATACTTCAGCTGCTTCGCCACTTCCTCGATCGTCATCCGGTCGACCAGTTTTTTTGCATCTTCTGTCAGGTTTGCCATTCCGAATCCTCTTTCGTCAGTTTCTGTCTCTGAAGTTTACAATACAATTAAAATATTATATCACATATTTGGACAATGTGACAAGCGGAACCGTTCTCCATCATCAACGTTCCGAATGTAAATGTCACAATGAAAAAATTGTCACAAAAATTTGCAAAAATGACTTAAAAAATCTGCAAATTTCTGCAAAATAATATTATGTTTACCGCGAAAATGCCGATATATATCATGAAAGGATTCAGACAACTTTATATTTTGGCATACTTGTATTTCCAGGGAGGGATGAATATGACGTATGTAGCTCAGGAGCTGTTCCAACAGCCGACCATCGCGATCGTGTCCGGCGTCGCGCAAAGTAATCCGGACAAAAAAAGACGCGAAGAGACCACCGCAAGAAAGAAAGCGGAAAAAGGCCTGTTCGCAGGAAAGCTTGAGGAGGAAAGTGCGAAGCTGAATAACCGGGAGATCACCTATTACGCATCCGGTTATACCAAAGCGGCAATGCCGTTTCGCACCGAAGTCAAAATGAAGCAGTACAGTTAAAAAGACCGGTTCGTTTCCGACCGGTCTTTTTATTTGCGCATTTTTATCTGTTACCCTGCAACACTGAAGAATGCGGAATAAATTCTGACATGATCATAAATACATTTCCAGCTGCTGCCGGAATCCTGTGTGACTAAGATCAGCGGATCCCCGTCAGCGCTGATCGCATAGCTGACCGCGCAATATCCCGATTCCTTCACATATCCCGTTTTGGCATACATTACGGTACCGCCGCAGTCTTTATCTTCTATCCTTCGTAAAAACCAGTTCGAGATCTCGATCCCCTGCGGATTCTGTTCCGTCGAAGCGGTCATGTATTTCCGCTCCGTCAGGATCTTGCGGCACAGTTCGTTATCGAGAGCCGCCTGCATGATCATCGCGATATCATAGCAGGTGCTGTAATGGTCCTCGTCAAAGATCCCGACACAGTTGGTCATGTGCGAGGTCTCGGAAAGTCCGAGCGTGATCAGCTTCTGATTCATCAGTTCCACGAAGTTTTCTTCGGAACCCGCCACATAGGTTGCGAGAGCCATCGCTGCATCTCCGCCCGACGGTAAGATCGTTCCGTAGAGCAGGTCTTTTACCGTGACCACTTCCCCTTCCCTGAAGCCGACAATGCTCAGGTCATGCTTCTTGGCATAATCGCCGATCTCCGCGGTGATCGTGAAGGTGTCGTTCAGATCCTTGATATGTTCCACAGCCACAAGCAGCGTTAAGACTTTTGTCATGGAGGCAGGCACCATTTTCTTTTTGCCGCCTCTGCTTGCGATGATGGTATGCGTTTTCGGATCGATCAGGATCCCTCTTGCGGCAAGCACATCCGGAGCAAAATCAACCGTATGTCCGGTCTCTTCCGCATAATAATCCCCGGACGGAACTTCCACGATATCGGAAGGCACTTCGTCCAGTTTTTCCCCTTCTTCAAGCTGCTCGTCGTTTCCGCCGAGCGTTCCTTCCTCGTCTGCTTGCGAAAGATCCGTCTGCGCGGCATCTGCCTGCATCGCGTCGGGTTCTGCGGATACCGTATCGCCGGCCGCATCCTCCCCCACGATGATCTGATCCTTCGCATCATTTGCGTCTGCCGTTTCTTCCGAAGCGCTCACGGTTTCTGCCGGCGCCTTCGCCTGTTTTCCGTCTCCGGAAGTATGATCAAGGACCGTCATCACGATCCCTCTGATCCCGAACACGATGCCGCCAAGCAGAAGGAGACAGACCAAACAAAAAGGAACGATCCTCGTAAAGACCCAGCGCATCCTTCTTTTCAGCCTTCTCTTCTTTCTGGACTGAAGCGCTCTTTCCCTGCGTCTTTGCAAACGGATCTGTTCCTGAATCCCTTCTTCGTATTGATTTTCAAACCCCATAGTTGTCCCCTTATCAATAAATGCGCCGGTATGATTTTTACGGATGAAGATCACCCCGGCAAACCAGCCTCACGTGCCCCCTCAAAGCACCCCACAGCTTATGCAAAGATAAATCCCAAAACGACCAGAAGTTTTGCAAGCGAATACGTCAGCATCACGTTAAAATGCTGGCCGTAAAACGGCATTCTCTTGTCGAAGCGCACCAGAAACAGAATGGAATCCGATGCCAAGAACAAAAGCGAACCGAGCAGGATCAGACCGCTTCCCTTATTCAGGTAAGAGACCACCTGCAAAGCCGCAAACAGGTTCATCAACACGTTGCAGCTTAAGTAGGAAAGGATCATGGCAAGATTCGGTTTCGGCAAATACCGTTTCAGGCATACATACTCCGAGCGGATGATCCCGAACCCCATGATCAGATAGAGCAGCATGACGGTCAGGCACTGCAGGCTCCAGCTGATGTTTCTCGTATAAAGAATGATCAGCAGGATATGCGTTGCCAGAAAGCTGAAGCCGCCCATCGTCAGCCACTTCATGCCGTGAACCATCAGCAGCACATCCCCCAGCCAGCTCGTGAAGATCAGCGCAAGCACCAGCGGATCGATCGCGGTGGCACCGAAGATATAAAAGCCTGCCAGAAGCGGCATCAACAGCGGTTTTGTATAGTTTCTGATCTTCTGATCTTTCTTCATGCAGCCGTACAGATGCACTGCGGTTGCGGCAAGATATGCGATCAGAAAACTGATCCTCGGAATATAGGAAGCCAAACCGGTAGTTCCTTTCCTGTTCGATGATTACTTAATATCCGGAAGTTTCAGCGCATTGACCGCCTTAATGAACTTCCGCCAGTTGTCCGGATAAGAATCCAGACCGCCCTTGTAGAGTTCTTCTCCGTCCTCAAACCGGATCTCGACGCCCCAGCTTCTCCCGTTCGGGTCCTGCGCAGAACCCCGGTACTCTTCATTCCAGTCAAGGACCCCGCTTGCAAAAACCTTGCTTAAATACTTCTCGCAGGCTTCTTTTGTCAGCGGAACCGTATCCACGATCTTCTCCCGGACCAGATATTTGCCCTTGCAGTCCGTGGCTCCGATCGTGACTTCCAGTTTGTTAAAATCACCCGAAAACTTTCCCATCGAGAAGGCGAAGTAGGTTGTTTTCTTACTCGCTTCCTTTTGGTCCATAAGTACCCCCCGTACAGTTTTGCTGTAAAATAATGTTACGAATTTATTACATTATAATACAATCTTGTTAAAATAACAAGGGGATTTTTGAATTTATGTAAATCACTTCGGCATTTTCAACGCCACTTTCAGCAGATTGCAGACACAGAACTGCAGGTCCGCTTTGGAGCATGTAAAGCCCAGTACTTCCTTTCCTTCCTTTGCGGAAGCAACCAGATCTTCATAGAGATCCTGCCCACCGGGCATCTGCAGATCGTTGCCGGCATAGACGCAGCCCGTTGAGGAAGAACAGGGGTAAACGCCTGTCGGCTTTGCGATCTCGGGCATATCCTTGCTTGCAAACCAGTCTGTCATCACGACGCCTGCGAATCCCCATTCATCCCTGAGCGCTCCCTGAATGAGATCATAATTGCAGGCACTGTGCGTGCCGTTGATCAGGTTGTAACTGGTCATGACGGATAAGGGCTGTGCTTCTTTCACACAGATCTCAAACCCTTTGAGATAGATCTCCCTGAGCGCACGCTCGCTGATGTGGGAATTGGTGTATGTCCGGTTGTTCTCCTGGTTGTTGGCCGCATAGTGCTTGATCGTGGTGCCGCCACAGACGGACTGCACGCCTTTTGTGATCGCTGCCGCCGCGATCCCCGATACATAAGGATCCTCCGAATAGTATTCAAAGTTTCTGCCGCAGAGCGGATTTCTGTGGATGTTCATGGCAGGAGCCAGCCATAAGTCCACGCCGAACTGCTTCATTTCCTCGCCGACCATTTTGCCGGTCTCTTCGAGAAGCGAAGCATTCCAGGAGCTTGCCAGCGCCCAGCCGATCGGGATCGCCGTGCAGTACTGGTAATAGTCGATATAGGTTCCGTCTTCCATTTCTTCAAACGGCTGCACCGTATCGCCGAAGGTCTCGCCGCCCTTTAACAATTTTCCGTCAAGGTCCGTACGGAAATGCGGTGTGAGTCTTAATCCCGCAGGGCCGTCCGCCAGGATCAGGTTCGGGATGCCTCTTTCAGCAAATAATGCTGCCGAAGAATCGCCTGCTGCCCCCGGCACGGTCATGGAAGCCTCGCCGATGACCGATGCAATACCTGCACGCATCGAACCGATACACAGATCCGCAAGTTCTTCGACCGTCAGCTGCGCCGCCAGATCCTCAATGCTGCATTTGCCGCTTCTTACATCCGAAAGTGTCAGTTTTTCCGTAAACGAAGTGGTCAGTTCCGTTCTTTTTTCCTGCGAATAAGTAACTTCCCTGCAAGCGGTCTTTCCAAGATCCAGTGTCAAAGTCACACTGCAAGCCTTTGCATCTGCCTGTTTTCTTGCGCTGCAATCCGTCGCTTTCACGCTCAGCTTTTCCTGATCTGCCCATGCATTTCCAAGCAGTTCTCCTGTGGCTGATCTTTCCGGGAAGAGATTCTTTAAGACTTCTGTCTTGACTGTCTCTGCCACCGTAAGCTTAGCAACGGCTTCTGCCGTATCCGATGCGTTGCCGGCTCTCAGTACATAATCTCCTTCGGCGATCACCCAGGAAGCGCAGGTCTCGCAATAGGAAGCCAGCTGTGTGATCGCAAAACCGATCGTCAGTGTTTCTTCCTCACCGGGTTTTAACAGCGAAGTCTTTGCAAAAGCAACCAGTTCCTGATACGGCTTCTCCAGTTTCGTATCGGGTTTTGATACATAAAGCTGCACGACTTCCTTGCCGGCGCATGATCCGGTATTTCTGACCGCGACTTTCACCCTGATCTGATCCTCTGCCTGCTCCACAGACTGCGTTTTGACCGCAAATGTCGTGTAAGAGAGGCCGTAGCCGAACGCATAGAGCGGCTTTACGCCGAAGGTATCAAAATAGCGGTATCCGACATAGATGTCTTCGGTATAGAATTCATCATCCACATTCCCGTCATTGCTCGAAAACATAGCAGAGGAAGGATAATCTTCATATTTCACGGCCCAGGTGTCCACGAGCTTCCCGGACGGGTTGACTTTTCCTGTCAAAATATCCGCGAGCACATGACCGCCGATATTGCCGAGCTGGTTCATGAGCAGCACGGCGCCGATATTGCCGATCTGCTTTAAGGGGCTTAACTCCATGACGCCGCCGATGTTTAAGACGACAACGGTATGCTTATAAAAGTCCGCACACCTTCTGATATTGTCAAGTTCCTCGGGGAAGAACGCATAATCTCCGGCTTCCGCTTTTCTGTCTGCCCCTTCTCCGGAATTTCTGGAGATCACATAGACCGCCGTGTCAACATCCTTCTTCAATTCCGTAGGCTCGATCAGTAGATCCGCAGGCTCCATAAACGGCATGCCGAATGCCATCAGGAAATCCGGGATCCCGCGCTTTGTGGCTTCCGCGTGAAGTGCCTGCTCGTATTCCGATTTTTTTGCTGTATAAAAATCACTGTTCCGGTCAAGCCAGTCGTTTGTTGCGATCGCAAATCCCGCCTGCTTCAGTCCTTCCTCGACAGTCACGGAAAAGCGCGTGTTCACATCCCCCGAACCTGTTCCGCCTTTGATCGTCTTTCTGGCGCCACGCCCGTAAAGCGCGATCTTTCCAGCCGGTATCGGTAACGTCCCGTCATTTTCCAAAAGCACCGGGCACTCGCCCGCAAGTGTTCTCGACAGATCCATGTGCGCCTGTTCGGACGCGCTGATCTGATCCGTTGTTGTAGCAAACAATTTTCCCATAAAAAGTAACCCTCCATCGATCCCATATTTATTTTTTGGGCCATACAAGTTTATTGTACCAAAACAGTCCTGCGCTTATCAACAAACGATTCAAAAATCCGGGATAAAACTTTCCTTTGCCACCATACGGTCCTGGATATAGGCATTTTCGATCCCGATCTTAAGCGCATGGTCGATCACCCTTTCATATTCACGCTTGGTGATCCGGCGGTTCAGTTCGGGATACCCGGTATTCATCACTTCCAAAACGGGCGTGTACTGGCTCATGATACTGACTTTCACACGGTTTCCGTAGGTGTCATGCAGATAGGAAAGCACGCGTTTTGATTCCTTCACATGCCCCGGCAGGACCAGATGCCTGACGATGGTCGTTGTCTGTCTGACCATCTCATCGATCGCTTTCATTGCCACTTCCGGATAATCCGGCGCGCCCGAAAATGCCGCCGCAAGAGCCGTGCTCAGATATTTGAGATCCGGCAGATAGATATCGATATATCCCTCTAATTCCTTCAAAAGTTCCTGGGATTCATAACCGGAGGAATTATAAACGATCGGAATATGCAGCCCGTTTGATCTCGCATGGTCGAGTGCTGTCAGAACATGCGGCATGTGCATGGCTGCGGTGATGAGATTGATATTTAAAGCGCCCTGCTCCTGCAGTTTCAAAAATGCTTCCGAAAGTTCTTCCGGATTGTATGTTTTGCCTTTGTCCAAGCGGGCATATGAGATCGCGTGATTCTGACAGTAGATGCACCTTAGTGTACAGCCCGTAAAAAACACAGCCCCGGACCCTGCCTCTCCCGACAGCTCCGGTTCTTCCCAGTGATGCAGCATGGTCAGCGCAACACGGATCCGATCGTCCTGTCCGCAAAAGCCGAGTTCTCCCCTGCTGCGGTTTACGCCGCATTTTCTCGGACATAAATTACAGTGTTCATAAAATTGCCGTCGTCTGTCCATCGCAAACCTCTCTGAAACAGATCATTTGCAATGCTTTTCTATTAGTTCCTGTGTGATGCCGGACAAGGAGATCGCTTCTTCCTGACTCATACCGTGATCCAGGCAATTGCGGTAAAATTGAACGATCGCAGATTCTCTTCCTTCTTTTCTTCCTTCTTCTCTTCCTTCTTTTCTTCCTTCTTCCCTTCCATAAATGCGTTCTTCTTCACGGATCAGCACTTCCCGCCTCTCAAATGTCATGTCGATCGTCATGGCTTTTAATACCTCCGCTCTTCTTTGCTTCAAAAAGTCCGCCAGAATATCATGCTCGATACAGTAGTCGATCGCTTCCTCCAACGGATTCTCGATCTCTTTCTGTTCATATGATCTGACTGCTTCCACAAACCGTGTATAATCTCTTAATACATTGCATTTCTGCAATACTTCTTCGTCTCTTCCCGGATTGATGTTATATGCGGTGCAGATCAGTTCCAGCTCCGGCTCTTCCGTCGGCTTTGCATAAGATGCCGACAGTTTCAGCACTTCTCTTGCCGGCCGGTTGCCGGTCCCGTTATAGAATACTGCAAAGTGTGGAGTCGGGATCCTGATCGTATGATGGCTGAACAGATCCCTGTTCTTAAACATTCCCTGTAATACCGTTGAAAAATAGATCAGCGTCCGAAGCGGCATGTTCGGATTATACGTCGATTGATGCTCATAGATACTTAAATGCATATCGATGATAAAAGCCGCGTCATTTCTGACCGATAAGGAAATTCCGTTCTCCAAAGTTAAAATCTCGACCTGATCCGGGTCACTATAGGACGATCCGTTCAATGCATTATAGACCTGCAATGCATTTTTCTTATCCTCCATCAGCATGGAGAATACATCACTCTTAAATTCTCTGTTCTTGTTCATCTGATCCCTCCTTTGCATTTGACTACGCAGGCAGGAATCTGTTTGTTTTTCTTTTAAGAATCCTGCCGTATGAATAAGTAAATAAGTGGATAAGCATAGATTCTTAAAAATACGCTGACAGAAATGTCGATCATTTGATTTATATGTGACCGTGCACGGAATCATCCATGCACAATGTGTGAAGAATAAATATAACAGATTTCCCGAAGAATTACAAGATTTTAAAGCCCACATCATTTTTGAGCATATCTGAATTCTTTATTATTGTCTGATCCGGAATCTTTCGCTAAAATAGAACTGCTGAAGATACAAAACACAGTAGCCGGAAAACGGAACTGCTGTCCGAAAAATTCAAAAAATGATCGGAGAAAACAAATGAGAATCGGCATGGGATATGATGTACATAAACTGGTGGAAGGACGAGACCTGATCCTTGGCGGTGTAAAGATCCCGTATGAAAAGGGTCTGCTCGGGCACTCCGATGCGGACGTCATCGTACATGCGATCATGGATGCCCTGCTCGGGGCCGCGGCGCTCGGCGATATCGGCAAACACTTTCCGGATACGGATCCGAAATATAAAGATGCTGACAGCATCGAACTCTTAAAACATGTCGGAGAACTGCTCCTTGAAAATCACTACATCATCGACAACATCGATGCAACGATCATCGCGCAGGCGCCAAAGCTTCGGCCTTACATCGATACCATGAATGAAAATGTCGCAAATGCGCTTGGCATCGATCTAAGTCAAGTCAATATCAAAGCAACGACCGAAGAAGGCCTTGGCTTTACCGGAAAAGGCGAAGGCATCAGCGCACAGGCGGTCTGCATGCTCTCAGGCGTGCAAGACTTTGTCGAACCCGGTAATCCGGGCTGTGAAGGGTGTGCCGGATGCAGGTAAATTGCAGTCTTATCCATGCAAGCATGAAAGACTGCCCTTATTCTGTCCGCTGAACTGTTACGTTACATCCTCTCGGGAGCTGAAAAGCCCAGAAGGTCGATGCAGGTGGTCAGAAGTTTTTCTGTCAGAAGCAGCAGTGCGATCCAGCCCTGCTGTTTTTCTTTATCCTCTTCCACGAGGATCTTATTCTCGTGATAGAAACGGTTGAACGCATTGGCGACATCATAGATATAGGCACAGATCTTATGCGGCGCAAGTTCCGTATATGCTTCGTTCATCACATCCGAAAACCGGACGAGTTCGAGCATCAGGCTCTTGTCGGAATCATGCTCCGGATTCATAAGTTTACATAATTCAGGGCTCGCCGTCTTCTGCGCATCCGTCTGTCCGGCCTGCACATATTTTTGCAGGATCGATTTGATCCTGACGATCGTGTAGAGAATGTAGGGACCTGTATTTCCCTCAAACGATGTGAATTTGTCACTGTCAAACACATAGTCTTTCGTGGCCTGATTGGACAGATCTCCGTATTTGATCGCTGAAAGCGCAACGATCTTTGCGGTCTCTTTGGCTTCCTCCGGATCCGCCTCGTGATTTTCCATGATCTTTGTATACATCTGCGTATTGATGTCTTCAATCAGGGTTTCCAAACGCATCACCCCGCCGGATCTTGTCTTGAACGGTTTTCCGTCCTTACCGTTCATTGTTCCGAAGCCTAAGAAATCAAGGCCGGTGTCTTTCTTAACGATCCCTGCCTTTCTTGCCGTACGGAATACCTGCAGGAAATGCATCTCCTGTCTCTTATCAACAACATAGATGACCTGGTCCGGATCAAAAACCGACTTACGGTCTAAAAGTGTCGCAAGATCGGTCGTGGCATATAACGCCGCGCCGTCCGATTTTAAGATAATGCAGGGCGGTACCTCCTTGGCATCCCCCTCTTCACTGACATCCACGACCAGCGCGCCCTCGCTCTCGTGGGCCAGTCCGCTGTCTTTTAAATCCTGTACCATTTGTGGGATCAGCGGCTGCACGTCGCTCTCTCCCTTCCACCATTCAAAATGCACGTCCAGGTTCTCGTAGTTCTTCTTCAGATCCGCAACGGAAATGCGCATGATATGATCCCAGATGGCACGGTATCCCCTTCTGCCGCTCTGCAGATCATGCGTTGCCGCGAGCGCTTCCTCTTTATAGGCTTCGTCCTCTTTGGACTTTGCGGATGCGCTGGGGTAGATCTCTTCGAGTTCCGAAATCGTAAACGGCGCCTCTTCGGGATACGTTCCCGTAAAGTCGGGATCAAAATAGGGAAGTTCCGGTTTCCGTTTCTTAAGTTCGGTAATGATCAGCCCCATCTGCAGGCCCCAGTCCCCTAAGTGAATGTCTCCGACCACTTCGTTTCCGGCATATTTGCAGATCCTTTTTACGCTCTCCCCGATGATCGCGGCCCTCAGATGCCCGATATGCAGCGGTTTTGCAACGTTCGGTCCGCCGTAATCGACGATGATCTTCCTGCCGCCAGAAGGCGCATAGCCGAATTTCTCATCTTCCGTCATCGCCCGGAGATAAGCGCACAGAAAAGCCGGTGAAACCTTGAAATTCAGGAAGCCCGGCGCCACTGCGCTCACTTCCGAAAAGGTTTCGCTGCCGGTAAGATTTTCTGCCACATCATTTGCGATCATGATCGGCGCCTTGTGGTATTCCTTTGCCGCGGACATTGCGCCGTTGCACTGGAACTCGCAAAGGTCCGGTCTGTTGGACAGGGTGACTTTTCCGTATTTCTCATCATAGCCTGCTTTCGCAAAGGCTCCCGCAACTTCTTTTGTCAGTTTTTCGATCATCGTATCCATTTGATTTTCCCCAATCTGAATGTATTTCTGTATTTCTGTATTTCTGTATTTCTGTATTTCTGTATTTCGGACTTATCTCATCACAAGATCATGTCTTTTGGAAAACTCACAGCCACAGTAGTTCTGCCGGTAGAGGCCGTATTTTTCCGATAACTCGACCGACAGTCTGTATCCATCCTTTTTCTTAAAATCAGAAGGCAGGTAGGAAAGCTTTGTGTCCGGGTCGTCCGCTCTGATCCCCGACAGGATCCCTTCTGCGATCTCATTGATCTTAGCTGCGTTCTTTAAAGGGCTTAAGGTCAGCGTCGTCGCAAAATAGGAAAAGTCACCGTCAAGCGCGCGCATGACGGTTTCCCGAAGTCTTAAGCCGTAACAGGCAAAGCAGCGCTCCCCGCCTTCCGGAACGTCTTCAAGCCCCTTTGCCGTCTCAAAAAAAAGTTCCGGCGAAAAAGCCCCTGCCATATAAGACAGATCCGACCGGTACTCCTCATTCATCAAACGGATCAGTTTCTGAACCTCGGCCGCCCTTTTTTCATATTCCTCATGGTCGGTGATGTTCGGATTAAAATAGAAGACCGTTACCTTGCATGCTTCCATCAGACGCATCAGGCATGCGCTTGCGCACGGTGCACAGCAGGCATGCAGAAGGAGCGATGGCCGCTCCCCTTTTTCAGACACTATGGAAAGGATCTTCTCCATTTCCTTTTGGTAGTTGCGCTCATTCATGCGCCGCCTGTCCGTTGATCGGCACATTGTATTTCTCGATAAATTCGCCCATCGGGATCGGTTTGGAGTAGAGATATCCCTGCGCGTAATTACAGCCGATCTCCATCAGCATCTGAGCCTGTTCCACAGTCTCCACACCTTCGCAGATGACTCTGACGCCGAGGCCGTCCGCCATCTCGATGATCTTCTTTAAGATGAACTTGCCGCTCTCGCTCGTATTGGTCTCGTTGAGGAAGCCTTTATCGATCTTTAAGACATCAAAAGGCATGTCACGCAGCAGGTTCAGCGAGGAGAATCCGGATCCGAAATCGTCGATGGACAGATCCATGTTCATGCGTTTGAGTTCCTCCATGACCTCGATCATGCGCTCTCTTTCCTGGAAGAACACTGTCTCCGTCAGTTCGAGCTCGATCAGGCTCTTCGGGATCTTGTATTTGAGCATGATCTGCTGCACATTGAGCGTGTAGTTCGGATCATGCAGAAGATATCTGGACTGGTTGACGGAGATCGGATAAACCTCTCTTCCCTCATCGATCATCTTGCGCAGATATTTACAGACCTGTTCGAGCATGTAAAAATCAATCTTTTCGATGAATCCGTTGGTCTCAAAGATCGAGATGAATTCTCCGGGCGGGATGATCTCCCCAAGTCCCTGTTTCCAGCGTACCAACGCTTCCGCCGCAATGATATGGTTGTTCTTCATATCCCATTTCGGCTGCAGGTACGGTACGAATTCTCCCGCGATCAATGCCATTTCCATCTTGGATTCGATGAACTCTCTCCGTCTGGTCTCCTCCATCAGACTGTCTTCGTAAGTAGCCACGAGATCCTTTGTCTGCGGGATAACGGACTTTCTGGCAAGATTGGCTTTATCGATCATGGCCGCGACATTTTCCTTGCGGTCCGTCACCTCATAGAAGCCGCTCTTGATCTTGATCGGATAGTTGATCATCTCTTCCGAAGCCGCCTTGGAAACGCGCTCCTCGAGATGTTTCACACGTTCGATGATCCTTCCGTCATCAACAAGCAATGCAACGAAACGGTCCGCGCCGATCCTTGCGTATCCTTCCCGGACGCTTAAGTCTTTTTCCACGTTTTTGACCATGAGCCTTAGCAGTTCATCCGCCTTCATGTGTCCGTAGGATTCGTTTAAGTAGCGGAAATTCTGGATATCGAAACTGATCACGCAATAAGCGTAATCCGCATAATCTTTTAGCAGTTTTTGCGCCTGCGCAAGGAAATAACGCTCATTCGGTGCCTGCGTTAAGCTGTCCTCAAATGCCAGTTTTAACATTTCACGCTGCTCGCTCATGACGAACTTGAAAATGATAAAGCAGAGCAGGAGCATCAGAAGGATCACGAGCGCCATGGAAACCGTTGATTCCACCTTGATCCCTTTGACAAGCGCCGCCACGTCACTCTCTTTGACGACATTCACATAGGTCCAGCCTCGCGGCTCGCTTAACGGGGCAAAAAAGATCTTCCAGTCATCCGACTTGGCATGGAACGTCAGAACGGAAGTCGTCCCCTGCGCGAATGCCTTGCGCAGCTGTTCCTCCATCAGATCCCTGTTTTCTTCCTCCGAGAGTTCTTTCAATACATCCGTATAAAAATCATCATTCTGCAGCACGAACATGACATCCGAATTGCTTGTTGCCATGATCGTTCCCTTTTCATTGATGACATAGGATCTGGAGATCTGGGAATAGGTGTCCGTTTCGGTTCCGTGCAGAAGCTGTGTCGTGGAATTTAAACCGAACAGATAACCCTGTACGATCCCTTTGTGCACGACCGGCATCATGATACAGTAGGATGCCATGCCGTCGCCGAAATCAAAATAGGTTTTTGCAACAGTCGCAGATCCGTCCTCCGCGCTCTGATCGATCAGTTTCTCAAGACCGGACATCGTGGAATAACGCTCCGAGGAATAGGTGGTCCCGTCCCGCATGATCAGTACGACCCTGTCAAGTCCGGACTTGTTGCGCACACCTAAGAGCAGCTTGTAGATCTGCAGTTCGTCCATGTCATAGTTTTCATTCTGCTGCAACTGTTCTGCCGTGGAACGGATGACCTGGATATCCGCGTTTAAGTTCGAAGAAACCAGTTCCGCATCCAGTCCCGTCTGTCCCGTGATGGAAGAATCCACGAAACCGCGGTAGGTACTGATCAGTCTGTAAACATGGGTCGCTTCCAGCGCCAGACAGATCATCAGCAGAAACAGGCTTCCCACCAGAAGAAGCGTCGTATTCTTATTCCATTGCAGATTGTAGTCACGCTTTCGTTCTTTTTTGCGCATTGGCTTGTTCTCCGTCCTGCCCGTTTCCGGGGACAGGTACTCAAAAGATTATCTGAAATAGCTGACGCCGGATTCAAAGATCTTCATATCCTGTTCGCCGTAAATATTGACGGCAACCCCTTTTCCGATCCTCTCGCAGTGCCCCATCTTTCCGAGCACGCGGCCGTCCGGGGAAGTAATGCCTTCGATCGCCATATAGGAACCGTTCACATTCCACTCTCCGTCCATGGAACAGTTGCCTTCAGGGTCCACATACTGTGTGGCGATCTGCCCGTTTTCGGCCAGTTTTTTAAGCCATCCTTCATCTGCCACAAAGCGGCCCTCCCCGTGGGAAGCGGGAATGACATAGGTCTTGCCGCATTCGGCTTTCTTCAGCCAGGGCGACAGGTTGGAAACCACTTTGGTATAGACCATTCTGGATATATGTCTGTCGATCGTATTAAACGTTAATGTCGGAGAATTTTCATCCTGCCCCGTGATCTTTCCGTGTGGCACAAGCCCTAACTTGATCAGGGCCTGGAATCCGTTGCAGATCCCGAGGATCAGGCCGTCTCTTGCAAGCAGTCCCATGACCGCTTCTTTGAGTTTCTCATTCCGGTAAGCCGTTGCAAAGAATTTTGCAGAACCGTCCGGTTCATCACCTGCGGAGAAACCGCCCGGGAACATGACGATCTGTGCCTCGTCCATCTCTTTTTTGTAACGCTCCACGGATTCTCTGATATCTTCCGCATTCCGGTTCGTAAAGACCACGGTCGAAACATCTGCGCCCGCTCTCTCAAAAGCTTTTTTACTGTCATATTCGCAGTTCGTGCCGGGAAAAACGGGAATGAACACTTTCGGTCTAGCTACCTTGTTTTTGCAGACATAAATGTCCTTTGCATAAAAAGGTTCCGCGCTGACAGCTCCCGATCCGTTTTTGACGGAGGGAAAGACTTTTTCAAGCGGCGCTTTCCAGGCATCGAGTGCCTCTGTAAGCGGCAGCTTCATATCCCGGTATGTAAAGACGGGATCCGCATCGATCGTTGCGATCACTTCATACGGGATCGACAGTTTCGAAAGATTCTCCTCTGCCACCTCCGCAAGGATCGATCCCGGCAGGGGCAGGAACAGATCCTGCTCACTGATGCCTTCTTCAACCGCAAGACCGAAACCGTTTCCGAATGCCATTTTACTGAGCGCCGGCACGATCCCATCCGTTCCGACTGCATATGCGCTTTCAAACAGGCCTTTTCCTGCATCCGCATGGAATTTCTCATAAAGCGCAGCGATCTTTTCATATTCCGGAAGATCGTAATCGTCTCTTAAGGAGCGCATCAGAACGATCCTGTTTCCTGCTTTTTTGCACTCTCCCGTGAGCACATCGCCCTCTTTTGCCACATCCACCGCAAAGCTGACGAGTGTCGGCGGAACATCGATCTCGTTGAAGGTTCCGGACATGGAGTCCTTGCCGCCGATCGACGGAAGACCGAACCGGATCTGCGCCTCGAAAGCACCGAGAAGTGCCGCAAACGGCTGGCTCCAACGCTTCGGCTCCTCACTCATCCTGCGGAAATATTCCTGGAAAGTGAAGCGGATCTTTTTATGGTCGCCGCCCGTAGCAACGATCTTTGCAATGGATTCCAAAACCGCATAAGCCGCGCCGTGATAGGGACTCCAGGAGGACAGATACGGATCAAAGCCGTAACTCATCATCGTCACGGTATCGCATTCCCCTTTCAGTACCGGAAGCTTTGCGACCATCGTCTGTGTCTCGGAAAGCTGGTATTTTCCGCCGTAAGGCATCAGTGTGGAAGCCGCGCCGATGGAAGAATCAAACATCTCCACAAGCCCTTTTTGCGAGCAGGCATTGAGATCCGAAAGGGATGCGATCCAGGCTTTCTTCAGATCTGCGGCATCGAGCGCATCCTGCACGTTTTTGACTTTTATCTGCCGGAAGAAATTCTTCGTTTCATCAGGGATGTCCACGCTGACATTGCATTCCTGATGCGCACCGTTGGTATTTAAGAACGCTCTGGAAAGATCCACGATCTTCTTGCCTCTCCACAGCATGGTAAGCCGCGGTGTTTCACTGACCGTAGCCACCTGCACCGCTTCAAGGTTTTCTTCTGCCGCATATCGTAAGAACGCATCCACGTCCTTTTTGTCGAGCACGACCGCCATACGTTCCTGGGACTCGGAGATCGCAAGTTCCGTCCCGTCAAGTCCTGCGTATTTCTTCGGCACCTTATCCAGATCGATCACAAGTCCGTCCGCAAGTTCCCCGATCGCCACCGACACGCCGCCGGCGCCGAAATCGTTGCATTTTCTGATCAGACGGGATACCTCGGCTCTTCTGAACAGGCGCTGCAGCTTACGTTCTGTAGGCGCATTTCCTTTCTGCACTTCCGCGCCGCAGGTTTCAATGGACTGCTCGGTATGCACCTTGGAAGATCCGGTTGCGCCGCCGCAGCCGTCACGTCCGGTCCTGCCGCCGAGCAGGATGATCACATTCCCGGGATCGGAAGTTAAGCGCATAACATTCTCTCTCGGAGAAGCGCCCATGACCGCGCCGATCTCCATACGTTTTGCCACATAATCCGGATGATAGATCTCTTTAACATAGCCGGTCGCAAGGCCGATCTGGTTGCCGTAGGAAGAATAGCCCGCAGCCGCGCCGCGCACCAGTTTCTTCTGCGGCAGTTTCCCTTTGAGGGTATCTTCCAAAGAACCCGTAGGGTCTGCCGCGCCCGTGATCCGCATCGCCTGATATACATAGGATCTTCCGGAAAGCGGGTCCCTGATGGCGCCGCCAAGACAGGTTGCCGCGCCGCCGAAAGGTTCGATCTCCGTCGGATGGTTGTGTGTCTCATTCTTGAAACTGATCAGCCACTCCTGCGTCTTCCCGTCGATCTCAACGGGCACGACGATGGAGCAGGCATTGATCTCATCGGATTCTTCCTGATCGTTCAGCTTCCCTTCTTTTTTCAGTTTCCGCATCGCCATCAGCGCAAGGTCCATGAGGCAGACGAACTTATCGTCCCTGCCCGCAAAGATCTCGTTATGTGTCTTTAAATACTTCTCATAGCTGTCTCGGATCGGCTTGCCGAAATACCCCTCATCAAACGTAACTTCCTTCAGTTCCGTTGAAAACGTCGTATGTCTGCAGTGATCGGACCAGTAGGTATCCAGCACCCGGATCTCCGTCATGGTCGGATCCCTGTGTTCTTCCTTCGAAAAATAGTTTCTGATATGCAGAAAATCCTGATAGGTCATCGCTAAATGCAGCGACTCATAGCAGGCTTTAAACGCCGCATCATCCATGGTAAGAAAGCCTGCAAGAACAGGCACGTCGTCAGGCTCTTCAAAATCCTGCAGAAGTGTTTCCGGCTTCTTCGCCGCGGTCTCCCTTGAGTCCACGGGGTTGATGCAGTAGTTTTTGATCTTGGAAAACTCCTCATCCGTGATCTTTCCGCTGAAGCAATAGGTCAGGGCCGTCTTGATCACGGGATCCTCATTCTCGTTTAAGAACCGCACGCACTGCATCGCGGAATCGGCCCGCTGGTCAAACTGCCCGGGCAGGTATTCCACGGAAAAAACAAGATCCGTATCTTCCCTTGCAAAATCCTCTTCATACAGAATGTCCACCGGCGGTTCCGAAAATACGCAGGTACATGCCAGCCGAAAAACTTCATCGGAGATATTCTCCACATCATAGCGGATCAGTTCCCGGACCTTTGTGATCCCCGTGATCCCTAAATAGGATCTGATCTCTTCCGCAAGTCCTGCTGCTTTTTGTGAAAATGCTTCTTTCTTTTCGACATAAATCCGTCTTACCACTGCTATGCTCCTCTTTGTTCCGATTTTTTCACGGCCCTGATGGCCTCATTCAGATCCGATACCCCGATCAGGTTCATTTTGGTATCGATCTGTTGTTTCTCCAATGCGCTCTTTGGCAGAATACAGGTAGAAAATCCCATCTTCTCCGCTTCTTTGATCCGCTGGGCGGCAAAAGAAACGGAACGGACTTCCCCGCTTAGGCCCACTTCTCCGAATACGACAACCGATTCGTCGATGGGCATATTTTCATAACTGGATACCACACACAGGCAGACGCCGAGATCCACTGCAGGCTCCTGCAGTTTCAGCCCGCCTGCCACATTGACATAGGCATCGCAGTCGCCGCTCTTGATCCCGATCCGCTTTTCCAGAACCGCCATCAGCAGATTGACGCGGTTATAATCCACACCCGTTGCCTGACGTCTCGGCATTCCGAAACTCGTCCGGCACACCAGTGCCTGGATCTCGATCAGAAGCGGCCTCGTTCCTTCCATCGTACAGACGACCACCGAGCCGGAAGCCCCCTTCGGCCTTCCGGAAAGCATATGCTCCGAAGGGTTCAAAACCTGTGTCAGCCCTTCGCGGCACATCTCAAAAACGCCGATCTCATTGGTGGAACCGAAACGGTTTTTGACACTTCTTAAGATCCGGTAAGCGTTATTCGAATCGCCCTCAAAATAGAGGACCGTATCCACCATATGTTCGAGAACCCGCGGTCCCGCAACGGTGCCTTCCTTGGTCACATGACCGACGATGAAGACGGAAACCGGCAGGCTCTTTGCAAGCCTTAGCAAAACAGCGCAGGCTTCCCGCACCTGTGATACGGATCCCGGCGCAGAAGAGATCTCTGACGCATACATCGTCTGGATACTGTCGATCACCACGATCTCCGGTTTCATTTTCACGATCGCGTTCTCGATATCCGTCAGATCCGTTTCGCAATACAGGGACAAAGCGTCTGAAAAATCACCCAGACGCATTGCTCTCATTTTGATCTGTTTTAAAGATTCCTCACCGGAGACATAGAGGATCCGGTGACCTTTGCCCGCAAGCTCTCTGCACATCTGCAAAAGCAGTGTGGATTTTCCGATCCCGGGATCGCCGCCGACAAGCACCATGGCACCCGGTACGACGCCGCCGCCAAGCACGCGGTCAAGTTCCGCGATGCCGGTTAAGACATGGTCTTCATCTTTCAGGTCGATCTCGGACAGTTTTGCCGGGGCATGGTCTGTCTGAAAGATCCTGCCGGATGCAGCGGATCCTGCGCCCTTTTTTTTCACGACCGGCTCTTCCACCAGCGTGTTCCAGGCTTTGCAGGCCGGACACTGTCCCATCCATTTGGAAAACTCACCGCCGCACTCCGAGCAGAAGAACGCCGTGGTTTTTTCTTTAGCCATTCGCCTTCACGATCCTGATCTTTGTGGTCTTGCCGGGTTCCAAGGAAACGGACAGGCTCAGCTTTCCGCCGAGGTTCGTTTTCATCGTGCCGACACTGACACCGTTTTCGAACACTTCGTAACCGGTATCTTCGATGAGGCCGACAGTGATCATCGTATCCTGCGTACCCGTTACGTCAAACTCCAGGCCGTCCGCTGTCTGGTCAAAATCACTGACATCGGTTCCCGGTTCCGATTCATAGACGAACATTTCGTCACGTTCCAGTTTGGTCAGCTCACAAAAAGTCTTCACCTTGTAGATGTTTCCGCCCAGGGAAAATCCGTCCAGTTTCGCTTTTTCCTTCCGGCCAAGATCGCCGAAATTCAGTTTGCCGCCCTTTGCGCTGATCAGTTCCTTCTCTGCCATGTTCTTCCTCCTCGAAATAATAAGTCCCCTTTGATCGTTATTGTTTTTTCTTCTGTTTCAAAACCGTCAGTTCGATCCGCTCTTCTTTGCCTTTTGTAAGAAGCCTTGCTTCCACCTCATCGCCGTCCTTGATGGTCCCGGCAAGATACTCTTCCGCCAGAAGATCTTCCAGCGTAGTCTGGATCGCTCTCTTTAACGGCCTTGCGCCGAATTTCTTATCCGTTCCTTTTGCAACGATATATTTTTTGACGCCGGCCGTAACATGCAGGGTGATGTTCAGTTCCTCTTTGGTCCGCTTTGCAAGATCCTTGATCTGCAGCGTCACGATCTTGGAAAGATCGGTTTCGTTCAGCGCGCGGAAGACGATGATCTCATCGATCCTGTTGATGAATTCGGGTTTGAAGATCCGCTTCACCTCTTCCATGACGCCCCGCTGCATGTATTCATGATCCGCTTCTTCGCTGTTATCGGCACCAAAGCCCAGCTTTTTGGGGTCCACGATCCGGTTTGCGCCGGCATTGCTCGTCATGATGATCACGGTGTTTTTGAAGCTGACGCTTCTGCCCATCGAATCGGTGATCCGGCCGTCATCCAGTACCTGCAGAAGGATATTGAAAACATCCGGGTGCGCTTTTTCGATCTCATCAAACAGCACGACCGAATACGGATTCCTGCGGACTTTTTCGGACAGCTGTCCGCCGTCGCCAAAGCCGACATATCCCGGAGGCGAGCCGATCATCTTGGAAACGGTGTGGGCCTCCATATATTCAGACATATCCACGCGGATCAGTGCGTTTTCACTTCCAAACAGCACTTCCGACAAAGTCTTTGACAGTTCCGTCTTGCCGACACCGGTTGGTCCCAGGAAAAGGAATGAACCGATCGGCCTGTTCTTTTCCTTGAGTCCGACCCTGCCGCGCTTGATCGCTCTTGAGAGCGCGCTGACCGCTTCTTCCTGCCCGATCACGCGCTTCTTCAGTTCTTTTTCAAGGCGGACCAGTTTTGCGGATTCCGCTTCTTTGAGTTTACTTACAGGGATCCTGGTCCACTCGGAAACAACGGATGCGATCTGTTCCTCATCCACAACGACCTGTGATCTTTCCTGCGTCTTCTCGAAGCGTTTCTTCTTGCGAAGGTAGCGGACATTGGTCTCGTCCTGCTCCTCCCTGAGTTTTGCAAGTGCCTTTAAGTCGCCTTCCCTTAACAGTTCTTCTCTTCTTGCATCAAAATCATGCAGTTTTTCCTCTAATTCCTTCAGTCCTGCCGGGATCTTCATGGAAGAAAGCTTTGCCTTGGAAGCCGCCTCATCCATCAGATCGATGGCTTTGTCCGGCAGGAACCGCTCACTGATATAGCGGGAAGACATCACAACGCAGGCCTTCACGGCCTCGGGTGTGATCTTTACATGATGATGTTCTTCGTAATGGGATTTGATCCCGTTTAAGATCTCAATGGAGGTTTCCTCATCCGGCTCTTCCACGTCGATCGGCTGGAACCTGCGCTCCAAGGCAGCGTCCTTTTGCACGTACTTGCGGTACTCCTCGTGCGTGGTCGCGCCGATCAGCTGGATCTCGCCTCTTGCAAGCGAGGGCTTTAGGATGTTGGAAGCATCGATGGAACCTTCCGCACCGCCGGCGCCGATCAGGGTATGCATCTCATCGAGGAAGAGCAGGATGTTGCCTTCAAAAGTCACCTCAGCGATGATCTTTTTGATCCGCTCCTCAAACTCGCCACGGTATTTGGTGCCTGCGACCATTCCGGAAAGGTCAAGAGTCAGAACCCGCTTCCCCTGAATGGTCTCGGGAACGCTCCCTTCCACGATGCGCTTTGCAAGGCCTTCCACGATGGCGGTCTTGCCGACACCCGGTTCCCCGATCAGGCAGGGATTGTTCTTGGTCCTGCGGCTTAAGGTCTGGATGATCCTGTTGATCTCCTTCTCGCGCCCGATGACCGGATCGAGTTTGTCGTCCATCGCAAGTTTCGTCAGATCCCTGCTGTAATGGTCGATCAGAAGATCGCGGCCTTTCTCCGTGGAACGCGGCATTTTCAGGCTCTGAATGTCCTCTTTATGGTCCGCCGGATTCTCTCCCATGGCCACCAGAATGTCCATGTAGACTTTCTGCGGATTGACGGAGATCGTGTTCAAAAGGCGCACAGCCAAATTGTCCACATCACGAAGCAAAGCCAGAAGGATATGCTCTGTCCCAATCTGGCTTGCATGAAATCGTTCTGCCTGTATCTGACTGTTGAAAATGATCTGCTGTGCTTTCGGCGTGTAGCCGTCCCGCTCCCTGACGGAAACGGAAGAGGGCGGCGCGATCTGCTTGCTGATGAGATCCAGCACGGCAGATTTGGAGACGTCATTCTCCGAAAGGACTTTTGCGGCGACGCCGTTTCCCTCTTCGAGGAGGCCCAAAAGCAGGTGCTCGGTCCCCACATATCCGTGACCGAGATCCCTGGAAAAAGCAGCCGCCATCTTCAGTGCCTTTTCTGCATTTTTGGTGTATCCTGACATCCGTTAGATGCTCCTATCTCTTGATATCGATGAACTCGAATTCAAAATCGTCGTCCAGGTCGATGTTCTGCGTATTGTACGGATTCTGTCCGTAAGGGTTATAGCCGTACTGGCCGTAAGGATCGTAGCCCTGCTGATAACCCTGCGTATATCCCTGCTGGTACGGATCGTACATCTGGCCGGTGTTTCCGTAGGCTGCCTGCCCGTAAGGATCGTACATCTGGCCCGTATTTCCGTAGGCTGCCTGCCCGTAAGGATCGTACATCTGGCCGGTGTTTCCGTAAGCTGCCTGTCCGTAAGGATCGTACATCTGGCCCGTATTTCCGTAGGCTGCCTGTCCGTAAGGATCGTACATCTGGCCCGTATTTCCTGCCTGCTGGTAAGTGCTCTGCTGATCCTGCCTGTAAGCACTCTGCTGATCCTGCGCATAGGCCGGTTCCGTATACTGCTGCGTGGAACTCTGCTGCCAGTATCCGCTTTCCTGCTGCGGAACCGTTTCCTTGTGGATCTGGGAAGCCGGCTTCACGGCCTTGGAATGATCCGGTTTCGGGATATCCGTCGGAATTTCGACCTTCGACTTTGCGGTTTCCACAACGGGAACGCTTGCGGGGGCCTTGGGTGCTGCCGGTGCTGCCTGCGCGTTTGCAGGCGCTGCAGACTGAGGCGCGGTTTGCGGTGCCGGTGCGGATGCCGGTGCATTTAACGGAACTTCTGCAGCCGCCGCAGCTACGGTTGCCGCAGCAGTCGCATTCACGCCGGCATGTTTGCTGTAAGGCGATTCTCCGCCCTTCGGTCTTCTCTCATCGGTGTTATCCTTGATCGTGCCTTCCAAAGAGGACCAGTCGATCTCTTCGGGCTCATCAAAATCTAACGCTTTCTTACGTTTCTTTTCTTTCTTCTTCTCCTCACGGCTCTTGCGCGAGAACAGGCCGGTATCCGCCTCGTCCTCGTAATCGTCGTGGAATTCCGCTTTTGCGCTCGCGGCCTGATCCGAAGGTGCCGCAGGCGCGGGTGCTGCCGGTGCGACCTGATTTGCAGCCTGATTTGCCGGATGGACAAAATCGCTTACCGAAGCCGCGTTGATCCCGGTATTTTCCTTCGGCTGCGCAGGTGCTGCCGCCGGTGCGGGTGCTTTTGCTGCTGCCACATTTGCCGGCGCACTCTGCGGGCTGCCCGCTGCAGGCTGGTTTGCGCTCTGGGACGCCTGGGTGGCCGGCGCCGCCTGATTGGCTGCCTGCGGAGGCGGTGTGCCGAGCTTTGCGGCTGCATCCGCCGGTGTAGTCACGGACTTGGCCGGCGCCGCGGTCGCAACACTCGTCTGTTCTTTATGCGGATCGTTGACCAGTTTGTCAAAATCAACCGGTTCAAACGTTTCTCCCATTTCCATTCTAGCAAGCTCGCTTGCGCGGATCCTGCTCGTTTCCTCAACGGAAGGCTCCCTGCGCACGGTCTGCCGTTTCTCTTCTTCCTCTTCCTCATCGATATAGTCGTAACTCTGATAATCCCTGAGTTTTAAGAAGAAGTTCAGTAAAAAGATGAACATCACAATCATCACGACAGCCATGGCCCCGATGATGATCAGTCTGCGAAGCGCGACAGCGCGGTAATCCGTTTCCTCGCCGCTTCCGCCTGTTAAGACGCTTAAAAATCCGCCCTCTTCTTCCTGGCTGTTAACGCTTTCGTTTGCGATCGGAAGGTATCTCTGGTAAGTGCCGCCGACCTGGTCATACAGATACCAGCCCTTATTTCCTTCCGAGCTGATGGCATAGAGCAGGAAAAAGTCTGTCGCAGGAACATCCGTGATCACGGTGGAATCAATGGCGTTCACCGCATAGGCTTCTAAGGTCATGCCGTCCCACTGAAGCGCCGCCTTGGTAAAGCCGTTGGGTGCCTGGACCGATTCCGGTGCGCTTAAGATGATGATGTAGCGGTCTTCGATCCCCTGGATCATCTTGAAATCCGAAAGGGTCTCGGTGGCCTGGTCGTAAATATTGAAGTTCCCGTTTTCTCCGGTGTTGTCCGTTACATAGAGCAGCAGAAGATCTGCCGAATCAAAAGAAGCCGCTTCCACTGTCTGTCCGTCATAGGTTGCCGTGGTCTTGGTAAACAGAGGCGGCATGTATTCGTCCGCAAACACGGTGGAGATGATCTTGGATCCGTCTTTGGAAACGATGGTTCCCGGCTCCACGCCGGTGGAACTTTCCGCAGCCGCAGCAAGAGCTGCAGCCGTGTCTTCTCCTTCCACGCTGATGGTCGCCGCGCCCGTTGCCTGATCCATTCCGTCCTCGTCAAAAATCACGGAGCCTTCCACCTGCGCGATGCCGCCGGAAAGCACGGAAAATGTCATTGTCGCGCTTGCGCTTGAAAGCTGCACGAGTCCGTCCCCGCCGCTGTATTCCTGATCACAGTCCACGAGGGAAAGGCGGTTCGGATCGTAACTGATCCCGACCTGCGGTGTATCTGCAGCACCGTCCGGCGCCTGTGTCTCATAGGTAACGCTGACACTGTCTCCCACAACCGCAGCTTCCGGGTCCGCCGTGATCGTAATACTGCCGTCGGCAAATACCGGGACAGCGCACAAAACGGCAACAAGCAACATGACCGTGAAGCCTGTCAGTTTTTTGAACACTCCCCGGCCGCTTTTATTCTGATTCATAAAATCTCCTTTCAACCGGTCCGTCAGCCGTTCCGGTCTTCTGTTTCTTGATTATCACTGCAGCGCCTGCAGGCTGATCTGTCCGTTGTCCGTTCCCGAAGTATAGGAAGGTTTCGCACAAGCCTCCTGCGGCATATTTTCATAATAAGGGACCTTGAATTCCAGTTCCAGATCCGGATCCGCATATGCACGTTTCAGTCTGGCAGCTTCCGCGGAGGCCGCGCTGATATTGTTCATATACTGATGCGCATAGATCCCGTTTTCCTTATTGACGACGTTGAACTTCTGAAAATAAAGGGTATCCTGCCCCTTCTTTACATACTTTTCACTGACATATCTGGCTGCGCCCATGATGGAACGGTATCTGGAATTCCAGGGCCTTAAATAATCCGCGTCGGTCCCCGAAGCGTAGATCAGGCCGTTTGTTCCGGCGGAAGCCCCGCCTGCCGCATAGGCGCCGATATTGAAATAATTGAACAGGTTTTCACGGCCCGGCACATCGCCCCTGACGCAGTCGCTCTTACCATAGAGGCCCTGCTCCTGCAGGCATCTCGATGCCAGGTGATAGGGACTGATCCCGTTCTGTTTGCCGGCATCCAGAAACGTGTTGGCATAGGATCTTGTGATCCCGTCGCTGTCCGTATAGGAACCGCTCATAAAGGAATTCACAAAGATCGCGCTGCAGCCGGTTTCGTTCTGATAGCTCTTGTACTCGAGTGTTTCAAACTGGAAGATCCCGTTGTCATCCAGAAAATTTCTCGGATCCAGATAGTAGCAGATCACTTCCGGTGATGCCGCTGCCCAGGCGCCGCCGTCAAAACCGTACCACTGGTTCTTCTCGCTGTTATACGCTCTCGGGTCTTTCGATTTCCAAGACGGGATCGAAGAAATGGATGTCAGGTTCTTCCCGATGACGCATTCTTCTTCCACCGTTTTATTCCAGTCAAGTCCGGTCTTTACCGGAACGATCTTCCATTTCGGATATTTCTGATGCAGAAGACGGAGCGGATTCTTGTAGCTTTCCGGGAACTTTGCGATGCAGTTTTCGAAATCCTCATCGGCGATCTCCGCCTGTTTGCTTCCGCCGCCGGAAAAGTTTACAAAATCGCTTCTGACATACCCTTCTTTTAAGCTTCCCTGATGATCGAAGCGGATCCTGTACCAGGTATAATTGTCTTCCGCCCGTTTTTCATCCAAAACCGTGATATCATAACCGGCGTTCAACTGTACCACAACAGCACCATTGACTTCCTTTTCCCGGATTCGGACACTGGTGCCTCTGATAAACGCTTTCTTTTCGGTTGTTTCTGCCGCTTCGCCCGCAGGTTCTTTTCCTGCTTCGCCGTCAGGCTGTTCCGCCGTCTTTTCGGTCTCCGCAGTTTCCGTGGTTTCTTCCGGTTTTGCTTCCGGCTTTTCTTCCGCGGTCTGTGCCGTATTCTCTTGCTTCGGCTCCGTATTGAGCGTAACGGTTTCCTTGGATTTGCTGACCAGATCGGAACGGATGTATCCGGACTGGTCCTGCAGACGGATCTGATACCACTTATTCCCGTCAGAGCCTTCCGATTCCGACAGGATCAGGATATTCTCTCCTTCTTTTACGCAAAAGGCGCACTCAGCTGTTGTTGAGGCTGTCTTTCGCACAATGCCGCTCCTGCATTTGACCGTCCCTTTTACGGCCTCATCTGCACGCGCGGGCACTGCTGCCATGGTCAGTATGATGATCGAAAACATCACTCCCGACAACACGGGCAGCCACGGATGACGCCTCCCTTCAGACGCATCCTGCCATAGTGGCAAAAAATTCATATACCGATTCCCCCTTCAGTATATAAGACCCCTTTTTTTACTCCACTATCATACAACCATATGTTGTTTATGTCAACCATATCTTGTTGGCACCAACTGCCTTTTCAACAAGATATAGAGCCTTTGTCTTTCGCATGGCAACCATTTTCTTACGCATGGTGCCTGTTGCCTTCTGTATGTTGCTTATTGTCTTTCGTACCGCCTGCGGCCCTTTGCGTCATACGGGTCGGAAGAAAGGTATCCGGCCTTTTTCTGCTGCTGTCTGACCACTTTGTTCACCTTATCCTCGCCCATCTTTACTTTCTTTGCGCAGGCTTCGCAATACATACCGGACCGGATCTCCGCATTGCAGAGCGCGCAGTGCATAAAGACCGTGGAACCGGGCGCCACCTCGATCCGCTCCTCGATCAGAAGCTGTTTGATCCTGGACTGGGAAACGCCGGTGGCAAGTGCCACTTCCGACTGCGTTGCTCCGGGATGCTGTTCGATGTAATTTCTCACCTTCCCGTAATCGTCATACATCAAATGCCCGCATTTTTCGCAGCTGTATTCCCCGACACCGCGATAGACCATATTTCCGCCGCATTCCGGACATTCTGACGGCACTTCTTTAAATGAGATTTTCTTATCCATACGCAACCTCTTATATTATGAATTCCCATGCCCCGCAAATATCCGGACATCATGCCTCATCAATGGCATGTCCGATATCGCTTCTGCAAAATGCATTGTCAAAATCAACCAGTTTCACGGCTTCGTAGGCATTCGCCCTGGCCGCCTTCAGATCATCTCCGAGCGCCGTAACACCGAGCACCCTTCCGCCGTTTGTGACAACCTGTCCCTGTTCGTCAAACTTCGTGCCGGCGTGGAAGCAGAAAATGTCATCCCTGTCTTTAAAGTTTTCAAGTCCTCTGATCGGGAAGCCTTTCTCGTATTTCTGCGGATAGCCCTCTGATGCCAGGATCACGCAGACGGCCGCATTGTCTTTGAATTTCAGTTCGATCTGATCAAGCGTTCCGTCAATGCAGGCATCAATGACATCGAGAATGTCATTTTCCATGCGGGGCAAAACCACCTGGGCTTCCGGATCGCCGAACCTGGCATTGTATTCAAGCACTTTCGGTCCGTCCTGTGTCAGCATCAGTCCGAAAAAGATCACGCCCTTAAACGGCCTGCCTTCTTTCTGCATCGCTTCAACGGTCGGCAGATAGATCTTTTCCATGCAGATCTTATGGATCTCATCGGTATAAAACGGACTCGGTGAGAATGTGCCCATGCCGCCGGTATTTAATCCCTCGTCATGATCATGCGCGCGTTTATGATCCTGCGCGCTCGTCATGGTGCGGATCGTCCTGCCGTCACAAAAGCCTAAAACGGATACTTCCCTTCCGGTCATAAATTCTTCCACGACCATACGGTTTCCTGCGCTTCCGAACTGTTTGCCGACCATGATGGAAGCAACGCCTTCTTTTGCTTCTTCCAAAGTATTGCAGATCAGCACGCCTTTTCCGAGCGCCAGTCCGTCTGCCTTCAGAACGATCGGCATTTTGACAGTTTCCAGATAGGCAAGCGCCTTGTCGGGATCGTCAAAATTCTCATAGGAGGCCGTCGGGATCCCGTACTTTTTCATCAGGTCTTTGGAAAAAGCTTTGCTGCCTTCTAAGATCGCTGCTTTTTTGTCGGGACCGAATGCGCGCAGACCGGCATCTTTCAAAACATCCACCAGCCCGCCGACCAGAGGATCGTCCGGTCCGACGATCACAAGATCCACCGCTTCCTGCTTGGCAAACGAAGCGATCTTGTCAAATTCCATTACGGGGATCGGGACGCACTGCGCAAGCTCTGCGATCCCGGCATTTCCGGGCGCGCAGTAGATCTTGTCCACCCGTGCGCTCCTGCTGACCTGACGCACGATGGCATGTTCTCTGCCGCCGGAACCGACTACCAAAACTTTCATTTCTCTTCCTCCACGACCTGTATCGTTTTTTATATCGGATTTTGCAAAACTACATTTCCTCGCTCACTCACCATGTTCGCTCGGAAAGTGTTTCGCAAAATCCTGCCATATCATTCTTCACTCACTTTGTTCGCCCGGAAAGTGTTTCGTAAAATCCTGCAATATCCTTCTTCACTCACTTTGTTCGCTCGGAAAGTGTTTCGCAAAGCCCTTGCTGCAGGAATTTCGGAAAACCCTTTCGAATGAGCGTAGAATAGCGAATGAGAAAGTGTGTTTTCCGAAATTTCACCCTGTCAGGATTTCCCGAGCGAAACCTTTCCGTCGGCGATCCTCTGGATCACTTCCGGAAGCAGTTTCCACTCCGCTTCTTCCATGACTCTTCTCTGCAGGATCTCCGGCGTGTCGCCGTCAAGGACATCCACCGCCTTCTGCATGATGATCGGGCCGGTATCGGTGCCATCGTCAACGAAATGCACCGTGGCTCCCGTGACTTTCACACCGCGCTTCAATGCCGCTTCATGTACCTTGAGCCCGTAGAAGCCGTCCCCGCAAAAAGACGGGATCAGGCTCGGATGGATATTGATGATCCTGCCGGAAAATGCAGTGACAAATTCACTTGAAAGCACCACCAAAAAGCCTGCCAGCACCACCAGATCCGCGCCGGCATTTTGGATCGCGTCGATCATGGCATGGTCATAGTCTGATTGGTTTACATAATCCTTCTTCCGGATGCATACCTGATCGATCCCGTTATCCTTCGCACGCTGCAGCGCCTTCGCATCCGCTTTGTTGCTGAGCACTAGAACAATTTCCGTATTTGTGAGTCTCTTTTCACGGATCGCATCGATGATCGCCTGCAGATTCGTGCCGCCGCCGGATACCAGGACCGCGATCTTTAACATAATTCGATTCCTTTCTCACCGGCAACGATCTCCCCGATCCGGTATGCTTTCTCGCCGGCCTCCCCGATCGCCTCGATCGTTTTCTTTTCATCTTTTGCATCGACGACGAGCGCCATGCCGATCCCCATATTGAAGGTGTTGTACATCATCTCTTCCGCGATGTTCCCGCTGGTCTTAAGCAGTTTGAAAATGGGCGGCATCGGATAGGAGTCTTTGCTGATCTTGGCCAGCGCGCCATCCGGCAGCATGCGCGGGATATTCTCATAGAAGCCGCCGCCGGTGATGTGGCTGCAGCCCTTGATCGTCACGCCTGCCTTCTGCACGGACTGCAGGGCTTTCACATAGATCTTTGTCGGTGTCAGCAGCGCCTCGCCAAGCGTCATGCCGAGGCAGTCCACGTAATTATGCAGGTTCTCTTCCGTCATCGGGAACACTTTCCTGACAAGGGAAAATCCGTTGGAATGAAGTCCCGAAGAAGCGATCCCGATCACGGCATCCCCTGCCTTGATCGCATGTCCGTCGATCAGATCTTTCCTGTCCACTACGCCCACACAAAAACCGGCCAGATCGTATTCATCTTCCGGCATCAGTCCGGGATGTTCCGCAGTCTCGCCGCCGATGAGCGCGGCGCCTGCCATCGTGCAGCCTTCCGCCACGCCTTTGACGATCGACGCGATCTTCTCGGGCTCGTTTTTGCCGCACGCGATATAATCAAGAAAGAACAAAGGCTCGCCGCCGGCACAGGCGACATCATTGACGCACATGGCCACCGCGTCGATCCCGATGGTGTCATGCCGATCCATCAGAAACGCGATCTTGACTTTCGTGCCGCAGCCGTCGGTTCCGGAAAGCAGGACCGGGTCTTCCATCTCTTTGATCTTTTTTAAACTGAACGCGCCGGAAAAACCGCCGAGGCCTCCCAGCACTTCTTCGCGCATGGTCTTCTTCACATGCTCCTTCATCAGCTCCACCGACTTGTAGCCTGCTTCGATATCCACACCGGCGCTCTTGTAATCCATCATGATCAGTTCTCCTTGTTTGCCAGGTACTCTCTGTATCCGAGTTCCTGCAGTTTCTCATCTTTTTTCTCGACTTTTTCCTTCATCTCTTCCTGATAGGTCTTCAGTTTTGCCAGAAGATCCGCATCGGAGATCGCAAGCATTTTGACCGCAAGAAGCGCTGCGTTAGCCGCGCCGCCGATGGCCACGGTCGCAACCGGGATCCCGCTCGGCATCTGCACGATCGAATACAGCGAATCCCTGCCGCCGAGGCTCGTGGTATGCATCGGCACACCGATCACCGGAAGCGGAAAGATCGCCGCGCACATACCCGGCAGATGCGCTGCCATGCCCGCGCCAGCGATAATGACTTTCAGACCCTTTTTCTCCGCATTCTTCGCATAGGAAAAGAATGTGTCCGGCTCCCTGTGCGCGGAGATGATGGTCATCTCATAATCCACACCGAATCTCTCCAAAATGTCCGCCGCCTTGCTCATCACGCCAAGGTCGGAATCGGAACCCATTACGATACCAACTTTGCTCACCTTAAGCCTCCTCGATCAAATCAAAATTCTGTATGAAATACACTGTTTTATTCTATCCTAATTTCTCATTTCAAGCAACGGTTTGTTCAGTTCCTCAAGGCCTTCAAGCACGAACAGTCCGTCCTCGATGATCGCGGCTTTACCGCCGTTTTCATCGACCGCCCAGATCCCCGCAAGTTCATTGTAGGGGATCGTGATATCCGTGTGGCAGTTAAAATACGCTTTCAGCGGATCTTCTTTTCTGATCAGTGTGATCTCGTTGTCTCTTGCCACGATCTGCTTGCCGTCCGGATTGTATGTGACAAGATCCTCGTCGTAACTGTAGCAGGTATCTCCGAGCGCAAAATGCGGCCCGGTCTTTTCCGCGATGAGGATGTCCATCTTATCCTGGATCCCGTAGGTCACAGCCATCTTAAAAGCCGTCGTGTTGGTGCCGATCGCAAATTCCCCGAGCGGGAGAAAATCATGGTGATTGAGCACATTGTCCTTAAAGTACTTTTTGTTCTCTTCTTCCGTCTTGAAATTCTTACAGGTATAATCGGAAACCCGGCCGTCTTTTAAAGCCACCTTCAGATCCACATATTTCAAGCCGTCCAGATAGACCTGCGTCACATGCAGAAGACCGTTTGTCCCGGCCAGTTTCGGCGAAGTGAACACCTCCCCGACGGGGATGTTGACATCCGCCACGCAGTTTTCAAAGATCGTTTCTTTTTCAGGATCCTTCAGATCATACAACGCAACGGTCAGGTCCGTCACGTTCGGTGCCTTTCCGAGGATATGCACGGTCTTTGCCTTGTCGAGCACATCGATCAGGATCTGCTGCATCCGCTCGTAGCGCTGATAGTCCAGCGTATTGACTTTGACCGTCTCATAAAAGATCTCCTTAAAGTTCTCACCGATCGCGGGACACGGGAAGGAAATGATCGTAAAACTGCGTTCCTTTCCGATGATGTATTCATTGGTCAGTCTGCCGCTCTGACTCGCGAACTCCACGCTGAGCTTCTGCTGCCTGTCGCTTAACTGCAGCGCTTCCTTCTTGGCGACCGCATCAAAGGGTGCCTCGCCGAAGATCTCAATGCACGCCGGCCCCGCATGATGGTTAGCCAGATATTTCTTTTCTTCAAAAGCAGCCTTCAGCACGCTTAATCTGCGGTTCACAAAATCCTTATCCAGATACAGCGCCTTATCGTCCTTATGATCAAAATCATACTGCCTGTTGGGTGAAGTCGATCCGAACCCGCTCACCCTGCCGCTTGCGGGACGGTTTAAGGAAATCGTGCCCTCCCGCTTCATGGTGACCTTCAGACCCATTTTGGCAAACTGTTCGATCGAAGCCCTCACAATGGCCTCGAGACCGACGGGATAGCGGATCTCAGCCACTTCTTTTTTGGAAAGATCCTTGTGGCCCTTTTCAAACCCGATCCGGTAGCCTTCCGTGTAGACCGAAGCCAGTTTTTCCACTTCTTCGCGCTTCATATCCTGAAACAGTTTTGCAAGCCCGATCTCGTTTTCACCGATATGATCCCCGTAAAAATAGAGATACCTCAGATCGCTCAGATCACATTCCGTGATGATGCGGCAGGCAAAATCATGGGACGGATCCAGATGCTCCTCGAGCCTTTTCGGGATCAGGATATCGCAGTTGTCGCTTTCAAACCAGTAGATCGTCTTTCTGAGCGCTTCCGCTTCCGGCACGCCGTCTTCTTCATAACTGAACTGATCGTAGAGCTCGATGAACAGTTCCATAAAGATCACAAACACCTCAAGATCCTGTTCAAACACATACGGGATCAGGCCGCGCAGTTCCGCATGCAGAAAACTTAAGATCTGCCCGTACAGATCGTCATACCCGGCGTCCCTGCAGACTTTTACCGCATAGGAAGGGTTGGCAAAACTCTTTTCATAATTTTCAGGAAGGATGTCCGCATAAAGCCTGTGGTTGAGTTCCTGCAGGCTTTTTAGATCCATCTTCCGAAGTTCCCTGCTTTCAACGAGCGTGAACGCCTCCTCCAAAAGCAGGAGAAACTGCGCTCCCTTTTCAAAGCAGGACCGGAAGGGTTCCTTTAATCCCGGCTCCTCTGCGATCTGTCTGATCCGCTCCGTTGCAAGTTCTTTTCGTTCCATTAACATGGCTTATCCTCCAAAAATCGTTCCCATGAGAACCATGGCCGTCCACACCAGAAGCAGGACGATATTTAAGATCAACGCGATCCTTGGCACCCAGATAAAAATATCCCGTTCTTTCAGGCTGACCGAGCCCGCCACGATCCCGATCACGTTTAAGAGCGCGGCAAACAGTCCGACCCCGCCCAGTTTCCCCGGCACCTCTCCCCTGTGCGCAAACGAAAATGCGATGCTTGCGATCATCACGGCAAGGGAAAGCGAGGCCACCGAAAGCGATAGGATCCCGTTCTCGGACTGGTGCTTGGTCGTGAACATGAAACTTTTTTTCTTTCTGATCTTCCGCGGTCTTGCCATTTATTTTGCCCCGTAAGTTTCGTAGTAAAGATCGATGGCCGCCTTGATCTGATCATCGATCACGATCCTGCCGTTTACCGGCTGATCGTAGAGCGCCTCCACAACTTCTTCCATCGTCACGATCGCGGACGTCGGAAAACCGTAGGTTTTGCTGACTTCCTCCAGCGCGCTTACTTTTCCCGACATCCCGACCTCCATGCGGTTTAAGGAAACCATCAGGCCGACGATCTCAACGTCCGCCTGCGCTTTCACGATCGGCACGGTCTCTTCCATCGATTTTCCGGAAGTCGTCACATCCTCGATCATGACAACACGGTCACCGTCCTTTAATTTTGACCCCAGAAGGATCCCCGTATCGCCGTGATCCTTGACTTCTTTGCGGTTACTGCAGTAGCGGACCTCTTTGCCGTACAGCTCGTGGATCGCCATGGCCGTCGCGACAGCCAGCGGGATCCCTTTGTAGGCAGGTCCGAATAAGACGTCAAAATCAAGGCCGTAGGTATCGTGGATCGCCTGCGCGTAGAACTTCGCAAGCCTGCTTAACTGTCCTCCGGTCACATAAGCCCCGGCGTTCATAAAAAAAGGGGATTTACGACCGCTCTTGAGTGTAAACTCCCCGAACTTCAAGACATCCGATTCCACCATAAATGAGATGAATTTCTGCTTATACTGCTCCATGCTCCTCTTCCTCCGAATGATGATTTGTCCTCTGTCATCATACCATTGATTGAAAGCGCCCGCAAGGATGGCGCGGGTTTATTGACAAAGCAGTCTGAGGCGTGGATAATGGGTAGCATACGAATTGATAAGATTTCTATAGATAAGGAAGTATCTCATTGATCGAATTATGCAACGTATCCAAAACCTTTCATACCGATGACGGTAAGCTCGATGCGGTCAACAATGTGTCCCTGCACATCAGAAAAGGGGACATCTACGGGATCATCGGGCTGTCCGGCGCCGGCAAATCGACACTTGTAAGGTGCATGAATTTTCTCGAGATCCCGACGGAGGGGGAAGTGAAATTCAAAGGCGTGCCTTTATCTTCCCTTACACGCAAACAGCTGCTCCAGACAAGGCGCTCGATCTCGATGATCTTTCAGGGCTTCAACCTGCTCTCACAGCGGAGTGTCCTGAAAAATGTCTGCTATCCGCTTGAGATCGCCGGCGTTCCCAAAAAGGAAGCCGAGGCAAAAGCGGTATCTCTTCTGAATGTCGTGGGACTCGGCGACAAGCTGAAAGCCTATCCTTCACAGCTTTCCGGCGGACAGAAACAGCGTGTCGCGATCGCAAGGGCGCTTGCCAGCGATCCCGAAGTCCTGCTCTGCGATGAGGCGACTTCCGCTCTCGATCCGAATACGACCAGAGCGATCCTTGACCTTCTCAAAGAGATCAACGAGACCATGGGCGTGACCATCGTTGTGATCACGCATGAAATGAAAGTCATTGAAAAGATCTGCAACCGGGTGGCTGTGCTCGACCACGGTGTCGTCGCGGAAGAAGGTGCCGTCAGTGACATCTTCACCTGCCCGAAATCCGATATCGCAAGAGAACTGATCCTGCCGAAAGGTGCAGCGGTTTCCGAGATGAAAGAAGGGAAACTGATCCGTGTGATCTTTGACGGACAGGAAAGCGATGAGCCTTTCATCTCAAACCTGTCGATCCAATGTTCCGCAGCCGTCTGCATCATGGGCGCCAACACCGAGGATATCGGCGGCAAAGCCTACGGGCAGATCCTGCTGCGTCTGCCGGATGACAGCAGCGCACAGGCCAGGATCTTCCGCTACATGCAGGACCACAAAACAAAGTATGAGGAGGTGCCGTCATGAATATCCTCCAGACTTTATTCGGCAACGGACAGCTTGGCATGTACGGTCTTGCCATCGTCTCCACTTTAAAAGTCACGCTCGTCAGTTTCGGGATCTCCTACCTGCTGGGACTTCCCCTTGGCGTTCTTCTCTACATCACGGGTTCGAACGGGATCTGGCCAAACAAACCTTTAAGTACGGTGCTGGATGTTTTTGTAAATATCATCCGCTCCATCCCGTTCATCATCCTGCTGGTCATGATCCAGCCGCTTGCAAAAGTCGTTGTGGGAACCAAGATCGGGGACAACGCATTTATCTTCTACCTGATCGTCGCCTCGTTCCCCTATGTCGCGCGTATGATCGAATCTTCCTTAAGGGAAGTCGACAGCGGCGTGATCGAAGCAGCGCAGTCCATGGGTTCGGACAACTGGCAGATCGTGACGAAGGTCATCATTCCGGAAGCCAAACCGTCCCTGATCATCGGTGCGGCGATCGCCATCACCACGATCTTAGGCTACACACCGATGGCTTACCTCATCGCGGGAAGCGGCCTGCTCGGTCAGCTTGCGATCCAGTACGGCCTCTACCGGTTTGACTCGAAGATCATGTATATCTCGTCCCTGCTTCTGATCATCCTCGTACAGATCATGCAGGTGACTTTCAATTACTTTGCCAAAAAAACGGATAAACGGATCCGTGGAAAATAAAAACGCTCTGATTTTTATTGAAAAAACAAAGGGATTGTTTTATTATTTTCTGGATATGTTTTGAAATGAAGGATGCCCGCTGCTTTTACTGCAAAGCAAAAATGAACCGGCGGGTCCGAATATGAGGAGGGAAAAGATGAGAAAGACAGTGATCACAATGCTTGCAGGCTTATCGTTGCTTGCGCTGACCGCTTGCGGAGGTTCTTCTTCCGCAGACAAAACCATTACCGTGGCTGCATCCAGCACGCCGCACGCCGAGATCTTGGAGCAGTGCATTCCGATCCTTTCGGAGCAGGGATACACTCTGGAGATCAAGGTCATGGATGACTACATCATCCCCAACACATCCACCGAGAGCGGTGATGTGGATGCAAACTATTTCCAGCATCAGCCTTATCTGGATGATTTTAACGCAAGCAACGGCACACATCTGGTAACCGTTACGCGCGTACACTACGAGCCCTTCGGCATCTATGCGGGAACCTGTGATTCCCTGGATGCGCTTCCCGACGGAGCTTCCATCGCGGTTCCGAACGATACCACCAACGAAGCCCGCGCGCTTCTGCTTCTGCAGGACAACGGCATCATCAAGTTAAAAGACGGTGTCGGCCTGACCGCAACCAAGAATGACATCGTGGAGAATCCGAAGAACGTGGACATCCTGGAAATGGAAGCAGCGCTTCTGCCCGCACAGCTGGATGAGGTCGCCATTGCAGTCATCAACGGTAACTACGCGATCGAAGCCGGCCTGAAGGTTTCCGGCGCGCTTGCAGCAGAGAAAGCCGATTCCGAAGCCGCACAGACCTACGCAAACATCTTAGTCGTTAAAGAAGGTAACGAGAATCTGCCCAAGGTACAGGCTCTCGTCAAAGCCCTGAATTCCGACACGATCCGCGATTACATCAACAACACCTACGACGGCGCCGTTGTGCCGATCTTCTGAGCCTTCGGTGAGCCCTTGGGGACGGGGTTAGTGGTCCATTTGTTACATATATGTTACATAACAAACCCCCTGCAGATTCTGCAGGGGGCATTTTTTGCTGAACGGACCCGGGGACATTGTTTGCGCTGCCGCTACTTTACGGTAACCTTCAGTTTTGCTTTCTTGCCGGAGCCGTCTCTTGCGGTCGCGGTGATGGTAGAAGTTCCTGGTTTTAAACCGGTGATGTAGATCTGTGTGCCGTCATCGCTTACCGTAACATATGCAACATTGACAGGTCCGGTCTGGTAGGTGACCTGATAATCCATGAGCGATTTCTCTACACCGGTGATCATCACCTCAGCATATCCGCCTGCGTCGATCTCCAGCCTGCTGATCACTTCGGGATCTTCTCCCTCTTTGATCTTGCTGAATGTGATCGCGCCCTGTGCGGGATACAGACTGATCTTTTCAGGCTTGGAAGATGTGGGAGTACCGTCTGTAGCAACCGCATAGACCTGAACCTCTGTCCTTTCGGCGAGTTTTGCATACGGTTTCAGTTCGCCGGATGCGGAGATGGTCGCGATCTGATCGGCGGCTTTGATCTCTTGACTGTCCATGTCATACAGTTTCCAGCTGACCTTCTTGTTTGTCGCGCGCTGATCTACAGTCGCCTTCATTTTCAGTTTTCCGTTTGCGCCGATCTTTCTGGTCGGCTTGTCTGCAGAAAGGAGGATCTCTCTGACGGGCTCTCCGACCTTCACTTTAAGCGTTGCATATTTTGCGCTGCCGTCTGCTGCCTTCACGGTAACCGTCGCCGTACCGGTCTGATCCGTCCCATCATGGGTGACAACATCATAAGTGTAGATCCCAAGGATTCCGTTATAGTTCTCAATTCGTGCTTTCACGATCTTTTCGTTGGAGCTGGTCACGGTGATTGGCGCATACTGATATTCGGGATAGTCCTCTCCGCCTGTTTCGATCTTTAGGACGAACGCTCTCGATAAGCGGAATCCATCCTCACGCATTTCATCCTCGGGTACTCTGCGCAGGCCGAGCGTGGTTTCCTTAACAGGCTTTTTCTCCGTATCGCCGTGCTCGTATGCGATCTGAACTTTGCTCACAGCCTTTGGCCTGATCCCGATCAGAAATTCTCCGGATTTGGTTCCGCTTCCGTCCGTCGCTTTGGCAAATACACGCATATCATCACTGATCTGCGCTTCCCGTTCCGCGTTCTTCTTCATATAGATCTGGCCGGTCCTTCTGAACCTTTCCACATCGATCCCGGTTTTTACCAGTGCGTCCACATCGACACCCGGCGCAAAGTCCCAGGTGACTTTTTTGATTTTCGCATCTTTGTTAGTCGTAGCAACCATCGTCAGCGTTTTGCCGGGAGTCACGGCGGTAAGGCCGCCCTTACCCTCTATGCTGATCGAAGTCACGGGAACCAAAAGCGCAACCTTTACGCTCACTTTCTTTTTGCTGCCGTCGACTGCTGCCACGGTGATCACCGCATTACCGGCCTTCTCGGAAGCCGCAGACACCTCATACGTATATCTGGTCTGTCTCTCCGAAAGATCCTCGGTTTCCTTCAGCGCAACCGTAATGCAATCCTTCGAGGAGCTTACGACAGGTTCCGCTTTCAGCCCGTCTGCTTTTGCAGTAACGGTAACACTGAATTCGGCTTTTTTTCTGCAGGATCCGGCATCTGTTGTATAAACTGTCAGTCCGCTCTTCTTAACCTGTTCCTCGTCCACTGCGATGCCGGAAGTCTCGGCCGCAATATGGATCGACTTTTCTCCTGTTGCAAGAACCGTTCCGTTCTGCAGAACTTCCGCTCTGACCTTCACCTCATCGCCCGGTTCAGCATTCGCGCCTGCTTTGAGCGTTCCGTTTGTTGCTCCGATCGTGGCCGGACCTGATACAACCGACCAACTTACCTTCTTATTATCCGCATGATCCGGCAGAACGGTCGCTGTCAGATTCAGTGTTTTTCCGGGTGCGACCGAAAACGATCCCGTCTTGGAGCCGATCTCGACCGTATTGGCATATCTGGCCACTTCCAAGTTGATCTTTGCGCTGTTCTGGCTTCCGTCTCCTGCCGTGACCGTGATCGTTGCCTTTCCTTTTGCTACGGATCTGACGATGCCGTTTTCATCAACGGTTGCGACCTTCGGATTGGAAGACTTGAACGTGTAATACTTCTGGCAGGCTTCTGCCGGCTTGATCTCTGTCACCTCAAGGGCATTTACTTCTCCCGGCTCAAGCAAAAATGTCCTGCCCGCAACATCATCCTCCCCCGCAAATGAAAGCACGATCTCTTCTACTGCAACGGGATACAGTTCGACCGCTATGGCATGCCTCTCGTCAAAGACCCACCTGCCATCCGAATAAGTACGCATTCCCCAGGCGATGGTATGAGGCGTACCCGGATCGACCTCTTCAATTTCATCTGTGATCTGCCCGATGACTTTGTTTCCTTTAATCTTTACATAATCATCTTCCTCCGCGTATTGATCTTCCAAGGGGATCATATATTTTCCCGATGGCGGCGTGCTCTTTTTGGACATGATGACCTCGAGGCCTGTCGTTCCACCGGGGCAGACGGCCGGAGAATATCCTGCCTGAAAATCGAGCCCACGGACAACCGGATCTTCATCCTCTGCTTTGATCCTGGCACTTACTTTGACATCGGAACCGTCGATGGCTTTTGCCGTGATCGTAAAGCTGCCTGCTTTCGTGAAAAAGGCGATCCCTTTGTCCTGATCGATCAAAACAGTCTTGTTTGAACAGGAGAATTCCAGTGCATCCAGTACCTGATCATTTTCGATTTTGAAAATATCATACAGGCCTATAGACCTGTTGATGAGGAAAGAATTCTCTTTCGCTTCCGGATCGACCTTCAGATCGTCCTGCGTCATCAGCGGGCAAACCATGAGTTCCAGTTCGTTGGATACGGCTTCCCCCATTTCTGCGCGGATCTTAATCAGGGTCGCTTCAGAAACCTCCCTGGTCACCTGCAGATGTCCTTCTTCGGTAAAAGCAACAATCTCATCGCCTTCTACAACGGTCCAGTCAAGGCCTTCTTCTGCAGGGCTCCCTTTTTTGGACCCGTCAAAGATCACACCGGGAACCAGCTCCCGCTTCTCGGTTAACGAAAAATATCCCGCCGGATCGTAGATCTCTATTTCTTCAGGCTCTTCGATGTACACCTTCACGGGAACGGTTGCAGAAAGGCCGGTTCCGTCTGCCGTCGTTGCACGCAGTACGGCCTGTCCCGGCGCAATGGCCGCGATCGAATATTTTCCTTCCGCATCCTGCTCAACTTTCGCGATCTTCTCATCAGAGGACGTCAGCGTATAGAGGTCTGTTGCAGAAGCCGGATAAATGGCTACTTCGCCTTCGCTGCAAGGATGCACCTCCCCGGACTCCAGATGAAGCGCACTGAATTCGAACTGGATCGCTTCCGCGCCTTCCCTAACATGCACGATCTTCTGCGCTGAGATCTCCGTTCCGGAAACAGTGGCTGTCACCATTGTTTCTCCTCGGTTTAAGCCTTTGACAGTCCCGTTTTGATCCACCGTCGCAACAGCCGGGTCTTCAACACTCCAGATCACATCCGTACTCGCGGTATAAGCCGGTTCGAGCACAGCCTGCAGCGCGATCGTCTTCCCTTCCGCCACATCCGCTTCAGCGCTTCCGCCGGGAGATACGATACTGATCCCCGTCAGTGTTCTGTCAAAAGTGTATACAAACGTCGCACAGGGACCTGCTTTTCCGTATACCAGCGTCTGCGCCGTGATCCGCAGTTCTCCCGTTCCGTTGATATCTTTCAGTTCCAGGTAATCTTCACCTTCCAAGAACGTATAGACTTCCTCTTCGGGCGTGTCCGGATCGCACGGGATCTTCCCGTTTAATGTATATTTGATCACAGAAAATGCTTTTCCAGAAAAATCACCCGGGACAGACAGTTCCATCGGTGTGCCGGGAGCAACTTCTCCGGATGCCACATCCGCTTCCGGCGCGGGCACCTCAGGTTCCATTTCCATGGCTTCTGCGATATTCACACAGCCGGCTCCGAGTTTGTATGCCGATGTCAGCGGTCTAGCGGTCCTCTGCAGGATCTCCTGTACCGTATCCCTTGAATAGGATGGATCTTCCTTTGCAAACAGCAGTGCCGCACAGCCCGAGACGACAGGGGCTGCCTGCGAAGTGCCGGCCATGTTGATGTAACAGTTTCCCCATTCATCCTTGAACTGCTTACCGATCCTGTTATCTTCAGGTATTTTTTCAGGATCCTCTCCCGGACCGGCAGCATACAGTTCCTCCTCGAACCAGAAGCCCGGATAGTCTGCGCCCTGCCTGTAGTCACCGCCCGGTGCAGAAATATCAACCCAGTCCCCGTAATTGGAAAACGCAGCCTTTTCATAATCGGAATTCAGCGCAGCAACACACAGAGTATCCTCGTAAGCGCCCGGATAGGCTCTTGCGGATGTATCATCATTTCCTGCCGATGCGATCACCAGGATATTCTTCGCTCTCGCTTTTGCAAAGACACCGAGATAGGAGGTGGTATATGTACCGCCGCCAAGACTCATGTTGACGACTTTGACGCCATCCAAAGCTGTTTTCTCTTCATCTGTGAGACCAGCATCGGCCCGATCGGGATTTACGATATCCTCTAGCGCGCGCAGGATCCCTACGTCCGCGCCGCTTCCCCATCTTCCGAGCACCCTGAACGATAAGAGTTTCACACCGGGTGCCACGCCGCGGCCGCCCAGTACGTTGGCAGCGTTACCGATGATCCCGGCGACATTGCTCCCGTGCCCGTTCGTATCTCCGCCCTCTTTCTCATAATCATTTCGGTCAACCTGATGGCCCGGACGATCCGGATCGATCTCTTTTCCTTCCAAATAGTTTTTATGAAAGATCACATTCCCGGTTTCAGTCCCGGCATCCCAGCCAAAATCCGGATGTTCCCAGTTGATGCCGGTATCGAGCACGGCTACTTTCACATTTGAAAGCCTCTCAAGATATTCCGGATCGCTCTCGATCTGTTTCCAGACAAACTTGTCCCCGATCTTTTCGTGATACCACTGAAACTGTCCGTTATCCTTTCCGTCATCCTTTTTCTTTTTCAGAAAAGGATCCGTAAAGTCCTCTTTCTCTGTATCAGCCATATCCGCATACCGGATATAGTTGGGATAGACCGCGGGAAGATTGTTCGCTCCGGAAGCGCCGATCGTTACGGCCGCCTCCACTGCATTCAGGCTGTCACTGCCGGTTTTCTCACGGATTTTGTCCGCATCGGGCGTGCCGTACATCTTCAGAAGCGCAACATTGCTTGCAAAAGAATCCACTGCAACATCGCAGCCCGTACTCTTCTCATAGGCTTCCGCGATCTTTCCGGCTTCCTCTTCCGATTCGCAAAACGCGATCACTTCATTCGAAAGATAATCCTCTCCATCGACCGCACGCAGCACTTCTTCGGCGTCTGCTGACGCGGCCTCTTTCGCTTCTTCCTCTTCAGCAGAAAGCAGACGGTAAAACGGCTCCTGCGTATCCTCCTCGGGAATCTCTTCCGCGCTTACCATGCCGGTGTTCATGCAAGCAATCAGCGCAAGGCACAGCAGCAGTGACAACAGTCTTTTGAGCTTGTTCATTTGGAAACCTCTCCTTTATGAAATGTTATCGAACATAGTTGAAACAGAGAGCAGAACCTGTTCCGCTCTCTGGAATGATCAGCACTTTTATGATATCAGCAAGATCGGGCGGTTAATTAACTTAGTCCGACCGAGGCGGCAATATCATCCCGCATATCGGTCACGGCAGCTCTGGCCGCATCCGCATAGCCTTCTTCCCCGTAGGAAGCATATTTCTCCTGCTTGTATGCGGCAATGATCCCGCGGGAGCTGTTGACGATCGCCCCGAGCCCGTCGGCATTGAAAAACGGTTTTAAGTCGGAACCTTTTCCGCCCTGCGCGCCGTAGCCCGGCACCAGGATATAGGATTTCGGCATCAGATCGCGAAGGATCCTGCCCATCTCGGGATAGGTCGCACCGACAACCGCGCCCACATAGCTGTAGGGATCGCCCATGCAGGTTTCTCCCCAGGCAGCCACCTGTTTCCCGACGATCTCATACAACGGGCGGTTATCCGCGTCGGCTATGGGTCTGTCCTGAAATTCTCCGCTGCTCGGATTGGAAGTTTTCACGAGGACGAAGATCCCCTTCTTTTCCTCTTTGCAGACCTTGATGAACGGCTCCACGCCGTCCGAGCCCAGATACGGATTGACCGTTGCAAAGTCTTCGTCAAACCCCGCATACGCCTTGTCCCCGATCATGATCTTTCCAAGATGCGCGCTCGCATAAGCCGTCGAGGTGGATCCGATGTCCCCTCTCTTGATGTCTCCGATGACCACCAGTCCTTTTTCATGTGCGTAGTCTACGGTCCTTTTGAAAGCCATCAGGCCCTCGATCCCGAACTGTTCATACATGGCGATCTGCGGTTTCACGGCCGGGACGAGGTCATACGTCGCATCGATGATCCCTTTGTTGTATGTAAAAATCGCTTCGGCAACGCCTTTCAGCCCTTCCCCGTATTCCCTGAACGCTTCGTCAAGAAGATGCTTCGGAAGGTACGAAAGCATCGGATCGAGTCCGATGACGATCGGCGCGTTTTTCTTTTTGATCTCCTGCACAAGTTTGTTGATCATGATGATCTCCTTTCCCACATCAATATGATAATATTTTTGCCGCTTCAACCGTTATGCGGCAGATCTTTCCAATCCTGCATGTATAACGATCGATGATCATAACGATACAATGTCACAAAATATACATAAGAAAAGCCGCCCAGTGAACGGGCGGCTTTGTATCGCTTTGTTCTATACCAGAATGGAGGCATGTTCCTCCGCGTATTTCTTGATGTTGGAAGCATTCACATATTTCTCGAAGCTGTCCCCATTCACGACTACCAGCGTCGGTGCCTGCATGACACCGTACTTCTGTGCCAGTTCCATGTTCTCTTCGGCATCGATCGGGATATACTTCTCATCCTGCAGATAGCTCTTTGCCAGTTTGCAGTTCGGGCAGGTCTTGGTCGTGAACAGATATTTCACATCCTCTGCCGGCGCGACTTCCACCGGGTCGTCCTCTTTGAGGCCGGACAGTGTCACGACCGAAGTGGCCGGACGCTTCATGCAGGAACAGTTCAGGTCGTAAACCACTCTGTCCTTGTATTCCTGCGCCTTGCCGTCGTTCCAGTTCTGTACCGGTCTGTAGTAACCGGTAATCCGGCTGTAAACCTCTGTCGGCTGTCCGCAGTGCGGGCAGACTTTCTGCTCACCGGTCAGATAACCGTGCTCACGGCAGACGGAATAGGTCGGTGACAAGGTGTAGTACGGAAGTTTGTAATTCTCGGCGATCTTCTTGACCAGAGATGCCGCAGCATTCCAATCCGGAAGTTTCTCCCCTAAGAACGCATGGAAAACGGTACCGCTCGTATATAAGGTCTGCAGTTCATCCTGGATATCCAGCGCATCGAAAATGTCAGCCGTATAATTGACCGGCAGATGGGAACTGTTGGTATAATACGGTGTCTCGCCCGGTGCGCCCGCGGTCTTGATGTTCGGCCAGCGCTTCCTGTCGTGCTTGGCAAGACGATACGCCGTGGACTCTGCAGGTGTTGCTTCGAGGTTGTAAAGATCCCCGTACATCTCCTGATAATCGGACAGGCGGTTGCGCATGTGGTTGAGCACTTCCTTCGTGAATTCCTGTGTGCGCTTGTCTGTCATATCCGCGCGCAGCCAGTTCGCATTCAGGCCCACTTCGTTCATGCCGACCAGACCGATCGTGGAGAAGTGATTGTCGAAGTTGCCGAGATATCTCTTGGTATAAGGATACAGTCCTTCGTCCAGAAGTTTGGAAATGATGCCTCTCTTTACCTTCAGGCTTCTTGCGGCGATATCCATCATCCTGTTCAGTCTGACGAAGAAATCATCCTTGGTGCTGGAAAGGTATGCAATCCTGGGCATGTTGATCGTAACAACGCCGACAGAACCCGTGCTCTCTCCGGAACCGAAGAAGCCGCCGGTCTTCTTGCGGAGTTCTCTTAAGTCAAGACGCAGTCTGCAGCACATGGAACGCACATCGCTCGGCTCCATGTCGGAATTGATATAGTTGGAGAAATACGGTGTGCCGTATTTGCTGGTCATCTCGAACAGCAGTCTGTTGTTCTCGGTATCGGACCAGTCAAAATCACTCGTAATGGAATAGGTCGGGATCGGATACTGGAAGCCTCTGCCGTTGGCATCGCCCTCGATCATGGTCTCGATGAAGGCCTTGTTGATCATATCCATTTCCGTCTTGCAGTCTTTATAACAGAAATCCATCTCCTCGCCGCCGACGATCGCAGGAAGTTCCGCAAGGTCATTCGGAACCGTCCAGTCCAGCGTGATGTTGGAGAACGGTGCCTGCGTGCCCCAGCGGCTGGGTGTGTTCACGCCGTAGATGAAGGATTCGATACATTTCTTGACTTCTCTGTATGATAAATTGTCTACCTTTACGAAAGGTGCAAGATAGGTATCAAAGGAAGAGAACGCCTGCGCGCCTGCCCATTCATTCTGCATGATGCCAAGGAAGTTGACCATCTGGTTGCAGAGTACGGACAGATGGGATGCGGGCGCGGATGTGATCTTGCCGCTGATGCCGCCGAGGCCTTCCTTGATGAGCTGCTTTAAGGACCAGCCTGCGCAGTAACCGGTCAGCATGGACAGGTCATGGATATGGATATCCGCGTTTCTGTGCGCTTCCGCGATCTCCTGATCGTAGATCTCGGAAAGCCAGTAATTAGCCGTAACGGCGCCGGAATTGCTTAAGATCAGACCGCCGACGGAATATGTAACGGTGGAATTCTCCTTTACTCTCCAGTCTTCGACTTTGACATAGCTGTTTACCACATCTTTGTAGTCCAGGATCGTGGATTTCATGTTGCGGATCTTCTCACGCTGCTTCCTGTAGAGGATGTAGGATTTCGCAACATCCGTATAGCCCGCCTGCTCCAGAACGGTTTCCACGCTGTCCTGGATATCCTCCACATGGATCATATTGTCTTTCATTTTTGTCTGGAAATCTGCTGTAACCCGAAGTGCCAAAAGATCGATCATGTCGTTGTTGTACTGCTTCTCGCATGCCACGAATGCCTTCATGATCGCATCGTTGATCTTGCTTAGATTGAAATCTGTTATCTCCCCATCACGTTTTACTACATTAAACATCAAAAAAACTCCCTTCCCTCGTCAGATACTTGATTTTTAGGCAATTTTCCCCTAGGTATTGCCCACTGCATTCAGTATATCATCCGACTTCGGGAAAAGTCAACAGAAAATACTATATCTTGTGTTATTTAATTTCATCACCCCAAATATATTGTATTTATCTTGTTTTCAGGAATTCATATTCCCGTTTTGCCACTTCATCATTCGGATATTCGTCCAGATATTCCTTCATGAGCACCGCTGCCTTTTTGAAATCGAGCAGATATTCATAGGTGACAGCCTCGTTGAACTTTAAACTCTGCAGGTATTCGACATCCCCGATGGCGATCCCGGCTTCAAATGCCGCAAGCGCGCCCTCGTAGTCCTCAAGCTGCATTTTGGTGAGCCCCAGCTGCACGAAGAGCTCCGTTTCTTCCGGATGCGATGCCAGATATTCCGTGTACAGCGCCGTCGCATAGTTTAAGTCTCCGAGCGCTTCGTAGGTTTTGCCCATATAGAGGATCAAGTCCTTGGTGTCCTTTTTGCCGCCTTTGCCCCGGCTGTTCTCAAACCGGGTCCTGGCCTCCTCATACTCTCCCACATAATAATTGAAGACGCCCATCTGGTACTCGGATTTTCTGTAGTCCGTATTCATCGCGCGCTGAATGTAAGCCTTGCCCTCGGATTCATACCCGGCATTCGTCAGATCCTTGCAGATCCGGATATAGCCGTCATAATCCGTCGGCGCAAGAATGATGGACTGGTCATAGTCCTGCAGCGCGTTTCCCAAATCCCCCATGCTCAGGCTGACTTTGCCGCGCAGGTAATACGCATCCGCATCCCCTTCGTTTAAGGCTAAGATCGCGGTATAGGTATCGTAAGCATCCTGCAGGTCGCCGTTTTTCACCTCTGCAACCGCAAGATAATAGGAAATGTCATATTCGATCTTATGGATCCGCCCGTTGGACTGTGAAAGCGCTTTTTCAAACGCCTCCCTTGCCTCCGGATAACGGTTCAGTCCGAGCATCGCCATGCCGCGACCGCGGTAAGCAAGCTGCGCATCCTCTCCGTTTGCAAGCGCCGCATCAAAACAGTTTGCAGCAGCGGCAAAATCAAGGGCTTCGAGTGCATCCATCCCCTGGTCGATCTGTGATTTTTCAGCCTCTGCGCCGCAGGAACATAACAGCAGACATGCAAGCAGAAGGAACACCAAACTAACGCGTTTCATGACAGACTCCCCTCTTCGGGATCATTTTTTCGCATAAAAATCACGGAATACGCAGTATTTTCACTGCGTCCGGCTTATGCTGTCAGAATTTTCTTCCTTAAAAAAATGTAACAAAAATCAAAATCACTTGCAAGACAAAAAAGCGCCAAGGTCAAACTTGAGAGAGACAGCGCTTTATGATATTATGGATAGGTGTCGGCGGTCATTTTCAAAACCCCTGACAGAATCTGAAATCCAAAGCGATAAAGGAGCATCATGGAAACCACCAAAGAGCGCACCGGCGGGCTCACCGTTTTTCATTTAAAGATCATCGCATATGTGACCATGTTCATCGACCATGTCGGCGCGTTCGTCATCCTGCCTTATGAAGAAGCCAATCTCGAAACCATGGGGTATAAGATGATGCGATTCTGGGATGTTTCCTATGATATCTGCAGGAGTCTCGGGCGCATCGCGTTCCCGCTTTTCTGCTTCATGCTCGTGGAAGGGTTCTTCCATACCCACAACAAATGGCGGTATCTTTCCCGTCTTCTGATCTTTTCGCTGATCTCGGAATTTCCTTTTGACCTGGTGCATAAAGATACAACGATCTGGGCGCAGCAAAGTGTCATGGTCACGCTGTCGATCGGTCTTCTCGTCCTGATCCTGATGGATAAGATCCGCAGCACTTCCCTTCCGGAGTCTCTGCGCTCTCTTCTGATGTTTGTGCCGGTCGCGTGCGGCGCACTGCTTGCCCACTACGGCAAGGTCGACTACGGATTCAAGGGAATCCTCGTGATCGCTGCCCTGTACCTGTTCTACCCGCTTTTTCATACCGAACGCATCGCTTTCGTGCTCGGCGGCGGCATCCTGTTCTTCTGGCAATGGATGACCAAAGCTTCCCGCGTGTTTGCATCGCTTTCCTATATCCCGCTGCTGTTCTATAACGGACAAAAAGGCAGAAGCGCCAAATGGTTCTTCTACCTCTTCTATCCCGTACATCTTCTGCTGCTCTACGGCGTGATCAGCTATCTGCTCCGATGATCATATATCCGGACCCGTTTTCTCCTACAGCCCGTATTTTTCCACGATCTCTTTCGTGAATCTTTTTGCGCCCTTTTCATTCAGATGGGAACTGTCCCCAAACAGCGCATTCTCGTAACTGGGGATCTCCTTTTCCACGGTGATCATTGGATACAGATCCGATACGGACTGCATCAGGAGCGCATAATCCCTCACAAATCCTTCCTGCAGCTTCTCATGGCTCGCCCGGTTCATCGGCGCCTGCAGAAGCAGCACCTCGATCCCGTTCTCATTGCAAAGTTCGATCGTTTTTTTCAGGTACAGCCGGATCAGCAGCGCATCGTTTGTCTCCGGCAGCTTGTCATAGTTTGCTTCATAGTTCAGATCATCGGACCCGTCCGCGGTCCCAAACGGCGCATAGCCCGCGCTCTCTTCGTAAGATGCCAGAAGCGCCCGGTTTTCCTGCAGTCTTCCAGTAAAGCGCGCATTGATCAGAGCCGGCAGATAGACATGCGGCAACCGCAAGCGGTCAGACAGAAGTTCCATGCCGGCGCCGTCCTTTTCCGTTGTCTCCGATCTCACCCTTCTGCCGGCGTCCATGACTTCGGACAGTTCTTTGACCGACAGGTCGTTAAAATACACCGTCCGCTGCCAGAAATTGTCCATATAGGAATAATGAAACGGCGCAAACAGCAGGATGCAGGTCTTTGGTGCCTCATGCTCTTTCAGATAATCCGACAGGTAAAAATAATTCTCGATGGCCGTCGCCCCGCCGGTCGCAAGGTTCACGGCATCTTCCTGCATCTCATTTGGCATCAGATCCGCCATTGCCCTCGAATCCCCAAGGATCAGCAGGTCATGGTCTTTTCCCGAAGCGATCACCTCATGGGTGTAGAGCCTTGCCGGATACTCATTGTCCATGTAACAGAGCGGAAAACACAGCGTAAAGAAGATCACGGCAAGAAACGGCAGCGCCGCCAGTATGCATTTTGCAAAAAAGATCAGATATTTCTTCATGATTTCCTATTCTTCTTAAAACTGCATGTACAAAAACTCCTGCGTGCTCAGATTGCAGGAAAACAGGATCATCGTTACGATACAATAATAGGCCAGCCATCTTACGGGCCATTTCACATCCGTTAACAGGCGCGAAACATCGCACTGCTTTTTTTCACACAAAAGATCCGTTACGATCAGGAGCAGGAGCGCTGCGCACACAAAGACCAGGTTGTTGACGCCAAGACCGAGCGAAAAGAGCGTGCCGTCTTTGATCGCGCCAAGGTACGGCCCCGTAAAAAACCTTTTCAGAATGAGAAACGCTTCCGAAATTGACGGCGCCCTGAAGAAGACCCAGCTGAACGTGATGAGTAAAAACGTACCTGCGATCCGCAAGACCTTTTGCGGACCGGAAGCATGCTGCGCCGTTTGATCTTTATGAAACAGCGAAGACAAACAGCCGCCGGTCACCTGGTAGATCCCGTGTAAAAATCCCCAGAACAGATAGGTCACATTTGCGCCGTGCCAGATGCCGCTGACCAAAAAAACGATCATCACATTCAGATATTTGCGAACCGTTCCTTTCCGGTTCCCGCCAAGCGGGATGTAGAGATAATCACGAAACCACGAAGACAGGGAAATGTGCCACCGTCTCCAGAAATCCGCAACGCTGACGGCAAGATAGGGCTGTCTGAAGTTTGCGGGAAGCGTAAAGCCCATGATCTTCGCACAGCCGGTCGCTATGAAGGAATATCCGGCAAAATCACAGTAGATCTGAAAACTGTATGCGAATATCGCAAGCAGCACGGGGAGGCCTGCCATGTCCTCAGAGCCGAAGACAAGATCGGTCAGAAGGCTTAAACGCGAGGAAATGACCATCTTCAGAAAATAGCCCCAGAGCATCAGGCAAAGTCCCTCTTTGGCGCGGACGGTGTCAAAATCATGTTCCTCGTCAAACTGCTTCAAAAGGTTTTTGGCTCTTGCGATGGGGCCCGAAAGGATCGTCGGGAAAAACGAAACGAACAGCGCGTATTTTAAGAAATTCTTCTCGCTCTCGCACTCTTTGCGGTAGCAGTCGAGAAGATAGGTGACGGACTGAAACGTATAAAAGGAAATGCCGACAGGCAGGATCACGGAAATCTCACCGTTTCGAAACAGCGAAAACAGATATGGCACATATTTCAGATAAGCCAGCAGCCCGATCGAAAGGATCAGGCCAGCAAACCCGGTCTTTTTCCCGTTATAGAGCAGGTTGCCGCCGACCCAGGTGATCACAGTGGTCAGCACAAGAAAAACGACCGCATGCGGATCGGCAAATGCATAGAACACATAACCCGCAAACAGTAAAAGCAGATAACGGAACCGGTGCGGCAGAAGAAAATACAGCACGCAGACGATCGGAAAAAACAGCAGAAACTCTATGGAATTGAAAAGCATGACTGCCCCCCGAAACCTTGTTGTAATCTAAAATCGATTGTACTATAATAGAAAAGCGCTATCAAGCGGCGCAAGAACACCTGAGGAACTTACCGGTTATGGAAAAAGAAAAACAGGAAAAAAAGGAACAGAAAACATCCGTCAAACGCGAGATCATGGAATGGATCATTGTGATCGAAGTCGCGGTCATTCTGGCTGTTGTTCTGAACATGTTCCTGATCGTGAACGCGGTCATTCCGTCCGCATCCATGGAAACCACGATCATGACCGGAGACAGGATCTTCGGAAACCGTCTGGCTTATCTGAAGAAGGATCCCGCCAGAGGCGATATCGTGATCTTCAAGTTCCCGGATGATGAAAAACAGCTGTTCATCAAACGCCTGATCGGCATGCCCGGCGAAACACTTCAGATGAAGGACGGCGTGGTCTATATTGACGGTGAAGCGCTTGATGAGCCCTATCTTGCTACGATCCCCTATGGCGATTACGGTCCGATCACCGTTCCCGAGGGCGCCTATTTCGTGATGGGCGACAATCGTAACAATTCTGCGGATTCCCGCTATTGGAACCAGCCCTTTGTCTACCGGGACAAGATCCTCGGCAAGGCTGTGTTCTGTTATTTCCCCGCTTCCGATTTCGGCAAAATCGAGTGATCCGCATGCATATGCTCGTGCAGGTTTTTCTCGCACTGCGCGCATTTTCCGCTCTCATCCAGATAGGTATGTCCCATCTTACTGTTCAGATAATCCGCCGTTTTCCCGAAAAATGCCGCTTTCTCATCGGAAAGATGCAGGATATGCGTGGCACGGTGAATGGCCGCATGAATGTCATGGGAAACCATGATGATCGTTGTGCCTTCCCGGTTCAGTCTTGAGATCGTATCGTAAAAATCACGGGTTGCGATCGGATCGAGCGCCGCTACGGGCTCGTCGAGAAGCAGCAGGTCCGCTCCCGCCATCAGAGCTCTTGCCAAGAGCACTCTTTTTTTCTGTCCGCCGGAAAGCTCCCGGTAATTCGCATTTGCAAGGCTTTCGATGTGCAGTTTTTTCAGCACTTCTTTAAAGCGCTGCTTTTCCTTTGCGGAATAGACGGGTGAAAACCCGTGCGTGCCGAGGCAGCCGAGCATGACGACTTCCTTCACGGATGCCGGAAAATCCGGCGCCACCTCATCAAGCTGCGAAACATAGCCGATCTTATCCTTTGAAAGCGTATCTGCAAACGAAACCGACCCCGCCTGATACGACTTCAGACCGAGAATGCACTTTAAAAGGGTTGATTTTCCAGCGCCGTTATCACCGACGATGCAGAGATAATCCCCTTCGTCCACCGCAAAAGACAGGTCGCGGATCACGGTTGTATTTTCATAACGGATCGTAAGATCCTTACAGGTCAGTATCGGCATATGCACTCCTCTTTCGCGAAAGTACCACAAACCTTGCGCAGGTCAGATCCTGTTACGCAGGATCTGACAAATTCCAATCTTTAACATTCTACCATTTTTTGGACTGCTTCTCTACCCGTTTTTTGTGATATAATGCAGCCGAAAGGACACGGGGTTTGACCCCGTCAAAAGAAGGATCATGAGATCGATCATCGATTACATTGAAAAGTATGGAGAGCTGTCCATAACGGAGCTGCCTTTTAACGAGGTGGATTCCCTGATCCTATGCCAGCTTTCCTATTTAAAATTTGACGGCATGCTGCCGTCTCCTTCCGAAAACAGGGCCGGGGGCACGCTGGAAGAGTTATCTGCGCTAAGCGGAGCGGATGCGATGTTTGCCGGAAAGGTAAGCGTCAGAAAAAACCGCGCGCTTCTGGGCGCGGCGAAAAGCAGCAGGCGCTTTGGAAAGATGCTCCTAAACAACTACATCAGCCTGACCGACGGGCAATGGGAAATTCAGTTTTGCGCCCTGACTTTCACATTTGAGAACGGTCTGCTGTATCTTGCTTTTCGCGGCACGGACGAGACCATTACCGGCTGGAAGGAAGATTTCAACATGGCCCTGCTCTCTCCGGTCCCGGCGCAGGAAAAAGCCGTGCAGTACTTAAACACCGTTGCGTCCCGTTCCACCGGCGGCTTTCTGGTCGGCGGACATTCCAAGGGCGGAAACCTTGCCGTTTACGGTGCCGCAAAATGCTATCCGGATCTGCAGAAGCGGATCTTGACCATCTACAATCACGACGGCCCCGGCTTTCCGAAGGGAACACTCATGGAAACGGACGGCTTCCTTGCGATCCAAAACCGCATCCAAAAATACATCCCCCACTCTTCGATCGTCGGCATGCTCTTTGAATCACATGAACCGTATGAGATCGTGGAATGCAGACACTTTGGCGTCCTGCAGCACGATCCCTACAACTGGATCGTCGAAGATGCTTCCTTTAGGAAAGTCAGCAGTATCTATGCACACACGGCCTTAAAGGATGAGTCCATCAACCGCTGGATCGACGGGCTGACAAAGGAAGAGACGCAGGTGTTTGTGGATTCCCTCTTCAGCGTCCTGACTTCAACCGGTGCCGATACCCTGTTTCATATGATGGAAGACTGGGCAAAAGACCCGAAAGCCATGATGCGCACGGTTGAAGGGGTCGATCCGAAGACACGGGAAATGCTCACGAAGATCCTGACCCATCTTTTTGCCTGTGTTCTTGACGTCATGAAGCTGAAGGCCATAGAGAAGGCCCGCTCCTCCCGTCACAAGCTGAAGGCGCAGGTGAAAAAGTGGCAGGAAGGTGACGGATTTTCAAAAAAATGACCCCGAAACCACAATATTTTGTGAAATGTGCTAGTGACGAACACAAAAAACTATGTTATAATCCTGTGGTGAGTTTATGAACCAACCCGTTTTTAAAGGAGGAAATATATCATGAAAAAGAGAACGCTGCTTCTTCTGTTTGCATGTACCGCAGCACTTGCATTCTCTGCCTGCGGAAAGGAAGAAGCCGAAGAGACCCCCGCTGCCGATGCAGCGCCGGAACCTGTCATTCAGGTGATCAGTGAGGATTCTTCCGCACCCGCGATCGAAGAAGAAACGGAAGTCGTGGAGGAAGAAACACGCGAAGGGATGTACCGCAGCGAGCTGACCAACGAATGGATCGACGAGAGTCTGAAGGACCAGCGTCCGATCGCAGTCATGGTCGATAATGAGAAGACTGCGCTTCCCCATTTTGGTCTTTCCAAATCCGATGTCATCTACGAGATCACCAACTCCACAGCAGGCGGCGGTGTGACCCGTCTGATGGTCTTGGTCAAGGATTGGGGCAATATCGAACAGCTCGGTTCGATCAGAAGCGTTCGTCCCACGAACCTGCAGATCATCCCGGAATGGAATGCAGTCATCTGCCATGACGGCGGCCCGTTCTATATCGATGATTATCTTGCAAGAGACTATGTTGAGAACTTCTCCGGAACTTTCTCCCGTGTCAACAACGGAAAATCCAGAGAATTTACCGAATACATCCTGCCGGGCGATCTGGACAAGAACTTTGACAACAAAGGCTATTCCAGAACTTACAACGAGTACTATCCCGGACCGCACTACAAATTCTCGAGCGAAGAGAATCAGATCGACTTAAGTTCCGATTCCACGGCAGTGAATGCAACACATATCCAGATGCCTTACAAACACAACAAGCCGTATCTGGATTACAAAGACGGTCTGTATTACTACAGCGAGTACGGTTCACAGCATGTGGATGCCGGCAACAACAACGAGCCGCTGACCTTCAAGAACCTGCTGCTGCAGAATGCCCGTTACGTTGTCTTTGACGATCACGGATACATGATGTTCCACTCGATCGATTACAACAGGGAAGGCTACTACATCACAAACGGCAAAGCGATCAAGATCACCTGGTCCAAATCCGAAGAGCTTTCTCCGACCAGATATTATGACATGGACGGCAATGAGATCACCCTGAACACCGGCAGAACCTATGTGGCTCTGGTTCCGGATGATATCTGGAGCGATCTGGAGATCGAATAAGCCTGAAAATGCCGGTTCCCGAAAGTTGAGACTGTAACAGATATGAGTCAGAAACACATGACCAGCTGGGAATTGAGGCGCAGGCGCACAAAAAAGATCACTGTCTGCACGGTGATCTTTTTTATTGTTCTTGCGGCGCTTGTCCTCTGCTTCCTAATGCTTCGTCCCTATGAAACCTGGGACCTGAAACAATTTTATACCCTGTCTTTTTCCGGATATGACGGAAAGGGAAACGCCGAAGCGGTCCTTGATGAAGAAAGGCTTGCGGAAGCCATGGATACCCTGAAAGAGGATCACAAAAATGCGCTGATCCGCTTAAGGTCCTGCACGGATCAGGACTATGAAGCATTCAGGAACAGCATGCAGGCCATCCTGCTCTCTCAGGATTCCCTGAAGAACGGGGACAGTGTCAGGATTTCCTATACCTGTGATGAAACGCTTGCCAAGAAACTGAACCTGAACGTGCATGCGGAAGAAGAAACCGTAACGGTGACCGGCCTTCCCGTTGTCACGGTCCTGACCGCGGAAGACCTGTTCCGCGATGTTTCGATCGTTTCAAGCGGTATCTCTCCGGATGTACAGGTAACCATCGAAAACAACAGCAGGATCCCGTTCATTCAGGGCATCACCCTGCAGCCGGACGATCCGAAAGAATCCTATGCCGAAGGGGATGTTATTACGCTCAGGGCCTACTACAGTGAAGAAGAGGCGCTTGCTGCGCATTATGCCGTGGACACTCCCTCCGGAGAATGCGTAAAAGAATATACCGTCACTGCAGACAGTTCCTATATCACGGATGCATCCATGCTCTCTTCTGATTTTGTCAAACAGGCTGCTTCCGTCGGCCTGTCCGCCTTTACGGATGCCAACGAGTACGGTGTCAGGATCTTCTGCGAGGCGGGTCTGGTCCCTGTCTATGTGAACAAACAGGCAACCTTTGAATGGGTCTCTCCCACCTACCGCAGTGCCTACTTAAAATGCACGCGTGAGGAATACTTAAAAGACAGTGAAAATCACTTCAACGACCTCGACATCATCTACGAGTGCACGATCAGGCAGGCAAACGGCGTGACCTGTCCGTGCTATGCGGTGGTACGGTTCTACGACCTCGTTGTCAATGCTGACGGCAGCATCAGCTGTGATCTTTCGTATCCGAAGGTCATGTCGGCGGATTACCGTCTCGAAAATGTCAACAAGACCGTGATCCATGCGTTTGAAGGCACGCATACCATCACAAAAGTAAAGTAGGGTAAAGTTTTTGTAGGAAAATAAAATAAAGAGAAAGCACCTGGTCCTTGTGTTAGGATTGAGTTGACAGACAAAATCCAAAGGAGGGTGCTTT
>CACZBD010000022.1 GCA_902779305.1 uncultured Lachnospiraceae bacterium
TAAACAGGATCGGAAAACGGCAAGTCTGAAACTTACGGCAACGCCATGGTGGGACGGAGACGGAGACAAGGATCAGAAGCCTGCTTCAAAGAAAGTCAACTGGTCGATCGTTGATGAGGAAGGGGAAGATCTTTCCGACAGCGACCCGAGATACGGCATCACGGTCAAAAACGGCAGCGTAACGATCCCGAAAGAATTCACCCCGACGGCAAACTACAAGACGTTTTGTGTAAAAGCCGAAGCGGATGATTTTGAAGGTAATCCGGCTTATACGTTAACGGATCCGATCACAGTCACCACGACAAGGATTTATCTGGATGGTGTGACCTTCACAGACAAGAATGATAAGGCGCTGGCCGAAAAGAGTGAAATTACCGCAGAGAAAGCCTACGGGGCAACATTCAGGTTTACTGACAATAAAACGCCGGTGAAGATCTGTGACCTGACGCTCAAGGTGCCTGCCGGCTTAACGGTTGAAAATAAGGATGCTACAACCTTTAAGATCGCATCCATTACAAAAGCCGGAAAATACAAGATCACGGCCACGGCAAACGATGACGGAAAGAGTTCCTATGTGCTTGAGTTTACGGTGAAGGCTTCCAAGCCGAAATATGAGGTTCTCGGGATCTCAAACGTATACACTGTCCGCCCATATGCATCTGAACTGTTAAACATGGAGGCGATTGTTCCGACAGAAGAAGGTCAATATTTGGTTAATGATGCGACACTGTTTGCTGTTACAGTCAAAAGGACTGATGCACCATTTAGCACAGACTTTTCCACGAAGCCGACCGTAAAAGGAGGAAAACTTGCCGGTATTACCAAAGTGGTTGATAGTGAAGGCTATCAAAACTGGAGTTACTGGTTCAGTCCCAACAAGAGCGGTGATATGACAGAGCTCCGGTTTGACGGCAAATCCTATAAGATCATCAACACAAGAGCAAGTGAAAGTCTTTCTGTTGCGAAGAAGACCTCGACGGACTTCCCGGCAGATGCCAAAGAAGGATCGCAATTTAAGTTTTACTTCACAACCGCGGCAAACCCGGAGAAGGTCAAAAAGATACGATTTGCCGTAAATGAAAGCATTAGCTGGTCAATACCCAATGCCGAGGCAATGGAAGATAATCTGTTTGTATCAAATTATTTGGATATCCTTACCGTGCTGAATGATAGCGCAACAGTTTTTCGGGCAGTTGAAGGTAAAAACGGAGAATATGAACTGACCGCGGCTCTTGCGGGAATTCCGGCGGGAACATACTCTTATGAAGCCATGCTTACGGATGATGCAGGCAATATACTCACACAGCCTTGCACGGTATCACTTAAGGCAGTGCCTGTCAAGAAACCGAGTGCAAAGATCAATGAAAAATGCACACTTGGGAGGAATGTCGCTGATTATGAGGTTGCCGTGACACTTAAGACGGCTGATTTTGCGGAAATCGAGCTTACAGGATGTCTGAATAACAATGATGCGGGCAAAATCAACAACTTCAGGTCGCATTTTGAGACGGTGGGTTATGATCCGGCTACGAAATCCATCAAGCTCAAGATGACGACACCGCTGACCAAAGCGGAATGGGATGCCTGCAAAGGCAAGATGACGGGCTGGATCCGGTATAACATTATGAATGAAAACTATGATTCGGGAATCCAGAATCCTGATACCGTTGTGAAAGACGCCGTAGCAAAAGTAGTGATCACGATACCCAAACCGGAAAACTGATCACGGGTTGAATTTCAACAACAGCCAATCGTTTATCTGTTGGATAGACGATAGGCTGTTGTTCATGGAAGGAGAAACAGATTTATGAGAACACTTGTCAGGATACTGCAGAAAGGCACGGCGGTCGTACTTGCGGCTGCCATGATGCTCACCATGCTTCCGGCTGCGGCTTATGCGCAGGAAGAAACTTTGCCGGAGGAAACCGCTGTTACAGTGGAGCAGGCGGAGGAAGAAGCAGCCGGAGAGACGGAAGCAGAAGCGGCAGAAGCAGCAGATGCACCGGAAGAGATCCCGCAGGAAACCGACGCTGATGCAGACACGGAAGAAACGGAAGCCGGTCTGCTTTCAGGTGAGGAAGAAGATGGCGGGTTAATCCTAACGGACAGCGATGAAGAGGTTTATGTGCAGGAAGAATTACCCGCTCCCGAAGAAGAAACGGAAGCCGGTCTGCTTTCGGCTACGGAAGAATACTCCGGACTGATTCCGACGGACAGCGACGATGCAGAGACACTGGCTGCCAAGCAGGTATCGTTTGGGGGTTATCAGTGGTATGTCATAGAAGATAATTCAACCTCTGCCACGGAAGGCACTCTCACCCTGCTTGCAGTGGACTGCATCGGTACATCATATTTTACCATTAGGTCTAAAACCGAAGAAAATACGAAAAATGAATACAGCGCTACCTTAATAAAAAGATTGTTAGATGACATGACCGGGCAGGATGGACTGCTCTCGGGCGTTGCCAATGCGATAAAGACGGTAAGGATCGAGACAAAGGGGTATGAGAGTGACGACATATATGACACGGCGGATAACGTCAAGTGTTATCTCCTCGATGCTGAGGAAGCAGCAAATCTGCCGGAAAATATCAGGAAAATAGCAACGGATTGGTGGTTACGCTCTCCCGGCGACAGAAGAATCAGCGCTCTGAGTCTGAATTGCGAAAGCGGTTCACCCTCCATCACCGAAGTCAATACCGTATTAGGCGTGCGTCCCGCCCTGCAGCTTGATCTTTCGGCTGTAGTCTTCCGGCCGGAATCCAAGAAATTTTTCCCGGCGTCAGGTTACAGTGTTACCCTGACCGGCGGGAATAACGCTACGGCGAGCGGTAGCACGAGCCAGACCGGGTTGTTTGATGAGAAGATGGAAACGGTAACTTACACGGCGGATAACGGTTATTTCTTTGAAAACTTTGCTGATGTCACCGATCACGGAATCACCATGAGAAGAACCGGTATGACGACCGTGACTGTTTCAGGAACGCCGACAGGAAATGTGTCGATCACGGTGCCTGATGCCATTGAGACCACGACCTTTACCCAACTCATTCCTACAGGCAGCGAAGACGGAGATGCTTTAGCTGCCAAGCAGGTGGTGTTTGGGGGCTACCGGTGGTACATCATAGGAGATGATTCTACCTCTGCCACGGAGGGCTCGCTTACCCTGTTTGCTGCGGAATGCATCGGGGATGCAACCTGCTTTGACGATTATTATTTTCGTTATTTCGGAAACCTCTACAGCACATCCCTTGCCAAAGAGGCTGTAGATGCCCTGACAGCAAGAGGCGGTGTATTATCTGATGTAGCAGACGCGATCAAAACGATCTCTGTAGAGACAATACTCGACGTAGGGAGCGGTAATAGTTATTTATATGAGAAATCGGACGACATCAAATGCTATCTTCTCAGCAACGCGGAAGCCGCAGCCCTGCCGGAGAACGTCAGAAAATGCAGCCCTGCATCCAAAGCAACCGGGAACCGGTGGTGGCTGCGAACGCCCAGCTATAGTCGTGAACGGGTGGGGCTTGCGGCTTATGTTGAAAATGTCAGAGGAGATGACGGCTGTATTGAAGAATATGATGATATAGATCTTACCGGCGCTGAACTGTACGGCATACGGCCTGCCATGCAGATTGATCTGTCACTCGTCGCTTTCGATTCCGATACAAACACGTTTTCTGTAAACACGTTTTCGCCAATAAATCGCTTCAGCGTTACTTTGACCGGTGGTGATCACGCGGTTGCAAGCGGCGGCAGTACCGTCCAGTCCGGGCTTACCGGCGCAATGGATACTGTGACCTATACAGCAGATGAAGGGTATGCATTCCCACAGGAGAGTGAATACTACAAGGTCACATCCGGCGTCACGGTCGAAAGACCTTATGCTACGAAAGTGACGGTCTCCGGAACTCCTACGGATGACGTGGATATTACGGTGCCTGACGCAGTGGCTGCGCCTCTGTATACAGCCCTTATTCCGACAGGCAGGGAAGATGCCAAAGCCTTATCCGCCAAGCAGGTAACATTTGGAGGATATCAATGGTATGTCATAGAGGATCAATCCACCTCTGCTACGGAAGGTACCGTCACGTTACTTGCAGCGGATGGCTTCAAAAGCGACCATTATGATATCAGAGGCGATAGAGGTAGTAAAAGATACAGTGAATCAGGTATAAAACCAAGCATAGATCGCCTGACTACAGAGGATGGAGAGCTTTTCGCCGTGGCTGATGCGATAAAAACAGTCGACGTGACAACGAAGAGCTATCATAGCGATGAAATATTTGATACGGCATATAATGTCAAATGTTATATTCTTGATGCTGAGGAAGCAGCAAATCTGCCGGAAAACATCAGAAAAATAAATGCAGACTGGTGGCTTCGTTCACCCGTAGGCAATATTACTTATGATAAAATAAGAGTTAACTTCGTGAATGACAGCGGAAAGGTTTCAAAAAAACCCATGAATGAAGTTGCCTTTGTGCGCCCTGCCCTGCAGCTTGACCTGTCGATGGTTTCCTTCTCGTCCAAAACCAACACTTTTTCGATGCCACTTGAACTGCATGAAAAAACGGGTCAGAAACATGAGGTCTGCAATACAAAAATACTGTATGTTGGAAATAGTTTCTCACTGATTCCTGTGTTTGCCGATAATGCAGTATCGAACAAGAGGGTTGTATGGACAAGTTCCGATCCGGGTGTGGCAACGGTTACGCAGGACGGAAAGGTTACGGGACATTACTACGGAAAAGTGATCATCAGTGCAAGAAGTGAGGAAAACCCGGATCTTAAGGCAGATTGTTTTGTTAGGATATTGAATCCTGTGAAACTCATAATGCTTAGCAGGAACAGCTGGAGTTTCGGGAGCGGAGAGAGCGTTTCGCTCTCGGCAATCCTTCCTCCTGAATACTATCAAATAGACAATTTTTCTCAGCAACAAATTGTCTGGAGTACTTCGGATGCGTCAGTTGTAACCGTGTGCGACATGGACACCGGATTCGAACTATCCGGCAAACCGTCAGGGAAGGGAAAAGTCTATGATGCCGGTAAAGATGATAATGTAATGATTGTTGCGGGTTCTGCCGGGAAGGCGAAGGTCACGGCAACGGCTTTGTACGGAAACGGCGCGAAGGCTGTCTGCAACTTCACCGTGGGAAATCCCCTGCCGGCTGCCGACGCGCCGGACTTTACGGTAACAGGCAAAGGAAATGCAATGGATCTTGCAGCCGGAAAAACGCTTGCCATGAATGTCAACTGGCCGGGGAATAAGAAGCCCGCAAATGCGGAAGTGACCTGGTCTGTTATAAAGGCAGACGGAGAAACGAAGAACGCATCCGAGATTGCAACGATCACGCAGAAGGGTGTGCTCACCGGGCTTTCGGAAGGTAAAGTTAAAGTCGTTGCGACCAGCGCAGCCAATCCCGAAGTAAAAAAAGAATCCGCAGAGATCACGGTCTATGTTCCGGTTAAGAGCGCAGCACTGAATGTGACTTCGGGAACCGTAAGCCTGGCAGACGGTGCGAACGGTCTGCAGCTGCAGGCTCTCGTAACCTCAGCCGTTGCCGGACAGAAGGCCACGGGAACCGTTCCCGGAGATGAGAATAAGGGGCAGCCGACGGTCAGCTGGGAAGTGGATCCCAAATATGAGAATACGCTCTTAGTTTCCGCGTCGGGACTTGTTACGGCAAAAGCAGGGGCGGCTACGGCAAACAACATCCCGGTCACGGGAACCGTCAAAGCTTATAACTATGAAAAGAAACTGACCTGCAAGGTGTCGGTAAAAGCGCAGAACCCGCTCAAGGGCATCAAGATCTCGAGCAAGAAACTCTCGATAGGGAAAGGAAATACGGCGGTGCTGACTGCCACCCTGAATCCCGTCAATCCGGACGGTAATGCAGGATATACATGGAAAAGCCTGAATGAAGACATCGCAACGGTCGATGCTGATGGAACGGTTACTGCACTGAATCCCGGAACCGCCACGATCACCGTAACGGCAAGTGAGAAAATCGTAAGTGCGGGCAAGGAAACCAATCCTTCTGCGACCTGCACGGTAACGGTAACGCCTTCCGTCACGGAAGTTGTGCTTAAAAACGTATCCGCAACGAACAGGCTTGCCGTCGGAAAGACGCTTCCGGTAAAGACGGAATTCAGATCCTCGGATGACAGGAAAAAAGCATCCACGACACTCATATGGACTTCATCGGACAATGCGGTGGCAACCGTGACACAGAAGGGTGTTGTAAAGGCAGTGTCGCCGGGAACGGCCACGATCACGGCACAATCCGCGGATACAAAAGCAGAAGGAGATGCCCCTTCGGCATCGTTTGTGGTAAATACATTTGTGCCGGTAAAAAGCATCACGTTCAATAAGACAAAGCTGACGCTCGGGACCCGGGAAGGGTTACAGGAAGGAATAGTTTCTGTGTCTGCGTTCCTGCCGGAAAATGCAGTTCCGTCAATCGAGTGGACTGCAGACAACCGGAAAGTTATGCTCGGCATTACGGAAAGTTTTGAATATTATGAGCCCGGAGAATCCGCTGTGTCCAAAGATGGTCATATCAAGCTCAAAGCGCTTGAACCCGGAACCGTAAAGCTTACCGGTGTCACAACAGACGGCTCGAACAAAAAAGTGACCGTTACCGTGACCATACGCGGGGAGGCCACAGGCCTTAGTCTTAAGACATTCACGACGAAGAACGGTCTGGGACAGGTTGAGGATAAGGGCGAAGAGGAAGGTACGAAAAAGTACGGGAGCACTCTGAAGGCGGGTGGAAAACTGAGCCTGACACCACTCGTTGACATTAACGGAATATCCGGCGCGACAACGGATAGTGCCGAAGAGAAAGTCTATGCCGAATATAAGAAGACCACGGATGTGAGTGTATCCTACCGGAGTTCGAAGACAAGCGTAGCTACCGTTGACAAGAACGGAAAGATCACCGTAAACAGGAATGCCCAAAACGGAGATACGGCAACGATCTATGTAATGACCGCCGATGGCAGGCATAAGGCGGAACTCGGAATCACAGTCACGAAATGACCCGTGGTGACGGGGTCAGCGGTTCATAAAACATATATGAAATAAAAAAGAAACAAAGTGTAGGAGAAAGAAACAAAAATGAAAACCTTCAGAAAGATCCTGAAGGCCGGAACGGACTATGAAAAGGTTGTGGAATGCAGGCTTGCGGATGACGCAAACGCAGATGTATTGAAAGACACCGACAAGGTTGAATCTGCCGGCACAACAGTCTATGTTACGGTGAAAGCCAAAACTAACGGAAAATACAACGGGACGCTTAAGGGAACCTACCGGATCGGCAAGTATGACATCAGCAAGCTGAACGTATCCGTGGATCCGAAGACCTACACCGGAAGGGCTGTGACTTTGACGGATGCGGATCTGAAATGGAAGAACCGTCCCGCGGGTGATTTTTACAGGATCGACAACAGCAGTTACAGGAAGAATGTCAATAAGGGGAAGGCCACGGTGGATGTGATCGGTCAGGGCGATTATTGCGGCAGAAAAACGATAAGCTATACCATCGGTGCCAAGGGCGTCCTCTGGTGGTTTAACAACCTGTTCAATTGACGAAAACCGTCATAAAAGCACGCAAATATAACAGGCCCATCACATTGTCACCGGCCCCGGCGTTTGTTATACTAGAGCTTGAGAGAAATTCAGAAAAGCCATTGGATAAATGGCTTTTCGCGTGTCCCCAAAACGTGAGCGGAGAGGAAAGAATCATGACGAAAGCAAAAAACATCATCAGAAGATTACTGACAACAGGACTGGCAGCAGCATTGCTTGCGGTTTCCATACCGGAGGCTGTTTTTGCAACGATTTCGGAAGAGCCCGAACCGGTTGTTTTCGTGGACGAAGAAGAACCGGCAGAAGATGCCGGAGCGCTTGTGTACGAAGAAGAGGATGATGCGCTCTTTATGGAAGAAGCAGAGAGCTCACCGGATGAGGAAACGCTTTCTGAAGAGGAAACATGGGAAGAGCCTGTAAATATCGAAGACACAGCCGGCAATCAGGATGATGCGGAAGACCTGGAAGAGGAACTTCCTGCCGGTGAAGACGATGAAACGGATTATTTGACGGACGCTCCTGACAGGGATCCGAATGCCACGAAGACGATCGTCTGGCCTTCGACCAAAGCCATCAGAGATCCCAAAGAAGCGAGTTCCGCCGGTAATTCCTGGACAGGAAGTTATGTATGGTATGGGAAATATGAAGGGGAACCGGTCAGATACCGGGTGCTTAAACTGTATGAACGTCCTGATGATGCAATCTACGGCCCTACTCATGATCATGATAACGAAGCGTTCAGGTTCAGCCGGGACCGTGCAACGATGTTTCTTGACAGTGACAGGATTCTGTTTGATTACACCTCAGATAATGACTGGCGCGTGAACGGATGGCGTACATCCTCCCTTCGAAATGATCTGAACGGGGAAGGCTTCCTTGATAAGGACGGGGTATTCAGCGGATTGGAAAAGGATGCCATTATCGTAAGCAATGAGAGTTTCCGCGGCAAGTCATACGAGAACTACACGATAAATGCATCAAATTACGGCCCGATCAATGAAAAGATTTTTATACTCGGAAAAACCGAGCTGGAAGATCGCACTGAGATAGTAAACGATCAAATTCGTAAAGAAAAATACGGGTACCACGACGCAATCACCGGAAACGCTACAATCGTAAAGATGGGTCCGAACGGAAACGCGGCCGACTGGTGGTTACGGGACAGGGGTTATACGACCGGCCGTCCGCAATATGTATCCTCCGATGGAAAGATTAAAGATGTTTCGAATACATCTACATACGGCGTCAGTCCTGCGTTTAACATTGCTGCAGAGTCTGTTGTATTCGAATCCCTGATCTCAACGGAGTCATCCCCGGGAGCAGGAAAACATGGTGCGGAATATACGCTGACGCTGTTGGATGATGGTCTGGAAGCGAGCGTGATCGATACGCCGACATATACGGTTGACAATGGTAAAACAACCGTAACGATCCCTTATGCGGTTGCGGATTACAGCGAAGAGAATGATGCGAATACACTTGTTGCCATCGTCACACCGATAGACTGGGTTGGAAACGGCTGGAACAGAAACCGGATTGATGATTTATATAAGGCTAACAGCAATGATGCCACTTACGCTCCTCCTCAGGTTGAAGAAATGGTCCTGACGGAAAATACCGGGGATTTTACATTTGAACTGGATGATAAGTACCTGACACCTTATGAGGGGACCGGAAGCTATCATATCTATCTGTTTGCGATGGATAAGAATGGTGCATACGAGACGGACTTTGCGGGAATTCCTGCAGAAGTCTGCCCTGTTCGTGAGGAAGCTGTCGAACCCGTTAGCGTCAGGCCGGGTATCAACAGGATTGACTTAAGCCGGTATATTGCAAAAGATAAAAAGGTTGTAAATGTAGAGGATCCGGAGGGCATTTTGGCCGGGGATCCCACAATAAGCGGCGATGAGCTGAATCTCAATGTCAAAGCCGGATTTATTTCCGGGAGACGAGCCAACATATTCCTTTCGGCGACCGACACGGTGGGCGCACCATATAACATTCGGATCGCGGCAGTATTATCATACCCGGGCGCAGATGATGGGATCACTTTATATTCCTATGTTAAGCAGGGGGTCACAACATCCATCGACCTGTCCGGTTATATTGAAGATGGCGGAAAACTAACCCTTGATGAAGTAATAGCCGGTCAGAATGATCTGACGGTTGAAGTATCCGGGAACGCAGTCAATGTAAACGCCAAGGCTAACGCAAAACTTGATCTGTCCGTAGGATATACGAATGGGAAAGATCCGTTGGCTGTTCATCTGAGCGTGCGTATCGCGGATAAAAGTGTCGCAGGTCTTGGACCGGAAGGGATCATCCATAAACCCGATCTTCCGGAAGAGAATTCAACGGATACATGGAGGGACTGGAAGGGAGACAAAGTATATTTCGGGAGAATTCCGGAAGAGGCAGGCCGGAATGCCATTGTGCCGTCCGCGTACAGGGTGCTGGATACGGCAGCGACCGGTTACAATCCGGAGGATCCGGACGCAAAGACCATGCTCTTAGAGAGCGATACCTTCCTCCTGTTCTCGGCTCTTGGGCCTGATGATGTTCTTTCGTGGCCGGAAAGTAAGGCCAGAAGCTTTCTCAACGGCGAAGGGTTCCTTACCGGAGGGCACTTTACGGCAATTGAGCAGGATGCCATGGTGCCGAGCACGATAGCCTCGCATCCGCTTACGACAGGGAGTGTACCTTCCGCGGTGATCGGCTGGAATCCTAACTATACAGAATTGGATCATGATAAGGTATTCCTGCTTGATCCGGAAGACTATTGTAACGAGAATTACGGATATCCCAAATCGGTGAAGAGCTATGAGCGTCTCAGACATCAGTCAGCCCCGGCATTGACACAAAAAGGGTACGGCCGTTACATCCTGTTACGCCAGTACGGGGAAGACAAATATATATGTATGGATAATCAGTGCGGGGGAGCGTATCCGTATTATTTCGATCCGACACGCGAATTAGTGCAGGTAGAGGAGGCAGACTGTTTTTCGGTCAGTCCTGCGTTTAACCTTGATCTGTCATCCGTTGTGCTTACACTGGACAATAACAATGGAGCCGGATATACATTCGCGATTCCGGATAAAGATCTGCAATTCGAGTTCACGGATCCGGCGGGAATATACGATGTATCCGGTGGGAGAAAAGTAGAGATCCCGTATTCCATTTCAGATAAAAGCAACACATCCGATCCGGATTGCGTGATGGCTGTTGTCACGGATGGCACATGGACGGAAAACGGCTGGAGTGACGGTGCAAAGCTTTTGCAATGTGAAAAGCTTGACATGACAACTTTTAAGCTGAAAGGAACAGGCTGGTTTGACCTCGACAATTCTATAACGGGTGATTTTAACATATATGTTTTCGCGATGGACGAAAATCCCGTTTATGAAACATCTTATGTGAGCGAACCTGTGCTGTTGGGTGTCCGCTCAAACGTCACAGGTTATGACGGCGTCTATGACGGACAGGCGCATGGCATCACGGTAGATGTCCAAAACCCCGTATACGGAGCCGTGGTTAAGTACGGAACAAGTGAAGGGAAATATAACTTAACGGAAAGTCCGAAGATCACCAATGTTTCCGAAAGCCCTCTGATGGTATATTATCAGATCACCGCTCCCGGCAGTGAGGCAATAACAGGATCGGCCACTGTGACCATAAGGAAGGCGGATTCCATATTGGAAACGGCGCCGGCGGCAAGGGAGTCACTTAAATACAATAAGGCTCCTCAGGTGCTTGTCAAAGCAGGCAGTGCTGCAGCCGGAACGTTATACTATGCCAAAACAGATAAAGATGCGGAGGCACCGGAAATTGAGAGTTATGGTCTCGAACTCCCGAAAGCAGAGAATGCGGGAGATTATGCCGTCTGGTATATGATAAAGGGAGATGAAAACCATAAGGATACAGAGCCGCAGAAGATTGAAGTAAGCATCGCAAAAGCGGACTTCTATGGATCGCTCGGAGGATCGCATACGGTGATTGCCGGTGAAGCTACAAACGATGCAACCTTTACGCTTCCGATACTGCCTGAAGGATGGACATATTCTCAGACGGTAAGCATTAAAAATGATGGGAGCGGGTTAATCAAAGGTACTCCGCGCATAGAGGGCACAAGGCTGATCGTAAGCACGAACGCCAAAGAATTGTATACCACAGCAGAACTCGAAATCTCGTTAGAAGGTGATGATAACCATAACGATAAAGTCGAAACGGTAATTATCATGAGTTCTCCGACGAAAGATGCAGATGTCGTAATTGTCGGAGGAAACCGGAAGGTAACCTATGGGGATGAAGCCTTCCCTCTTGAGGCAACAGTTACATACCCGGGAACAGGTACAGGTAAGTTGGAATGGAATAGTACGAAAAGGCTGGTTGCAGACATAGATCCTAATACAGGAGAAGTAACGATCAAGAGCGCAGGCGAAACGCTTATCAGTGCGACGTATACACCGGAGGGCAGCTCTTCAGGCAGTACAACCTATATCAATCTGAAGGTTGAAAAAAAGCCTTTAGACATCACCTGGAGTGATGACAGAAGTTTTGTATATAACGGCACAAGCCAGCACCCGACAGCAGTACTGACAGGAGTTCCTGTGGGAGATACGGTCAGAGCAACGGTTTCGGTGACAAAGACAGGTACCGGGACAGGATATGTTGCAAAAGCGGCTCTTGACGGAGAAAGTGCCGGAAACTATGTGCTGTCCGAAGATAAAGAAACCTGTTTATTCTCTGTTTCCAAAGCAAACCTTCAGGATGCAGAGATCGTGCCGGTAAATGCGCTTACTTACAACGGAAGTGCGCAGACGCAGAATGTTGCGGTGAAGCTTGGAGAGAATGTCTTAGATGCTTCTGAATATGAAGTCACAGGTAATACGAAAACCGATGCCGGTACGCATACTCTTACGGTAACAGCAAAGGCAGGCGGGAACTGCACCGGTCAGGCAACAAAAGAGTTTACGATCGCTAAGAAGCAGACAACCGTAACAACCACGATCGCAGCACAATCATTTACCGGAAAAGCGATCAACCCGAAATTCACGGTAAAAGAAGCGGGCGGAGAAACGCTGGTTTATGAACGGGATTATTTGTACGAAGTGACCGACAATTTAAATGTCGGTACAGGAAAAGTACGCATCTACCCTGCGGAAACCGGCAACTATTCGTTCCCTGAAAAGGAAGTGGAATTCAGAATATCTGAATCGGATAGCCTTCGCACCTGGGATTATTATATTACGAGGTATTGCCGGAGTTTTGATGATTTACATGATTCCATAGATTTCTCAGAGTATCTGCCGGAAGACTGCGGAGAAATATACATACATCAGCCATACGGGTGTAAGCAGGAAGGGCATCATGACAATATTTTCGAGTATCAGGTAAAACCCAGAGATCCGGATGCGGACAGCACAACATGTACGATATATGTCCAGATGCAGAATTACAGCATTGGTAACGTGGATCATTGTATATGCTTCCATATCAGTTATTACAAACAGTCGATGAGCCTTTGCGAAAAAGGGAAAAACGATCCAATCGGGTCCAAAAAACTGACTCCCGGTAAATCCTTTACGCTGGTTCCGAAATACGAGAACGTTACGAATGCAAATGTGACCTGGACGAGTTCCGATCCGGATGTGGCAAAAGTGGATCAGAACGGTAAGGTGACAGCAATAGCTGCGGGATATACGCAGATCACGGCAACCGGACAGAATCTGTCTGCCCAGTGCAGTGTGGTGGTAACAGAGGCGGTAACATCTCTGACGCTTGATCAGAAGAAGTATACATTATGTAAGTATGAGGAGATGAAGCTTACTGCAGCAATACTGCCGTTTACGGCTTCGGAGACGATCAAATGGAGCACGAGTGATTCGAGTGTCTTAGGCATACGTGACAGCAATGGAGAGTTGCTTCCTGAATATCATCGCGAGGGCAAAAAGGTCACTTATATCTCGGATCTTCATGAGGTCACGATCACGGCCTGGAAACAGGGAAGTGCCAAAATTACCGCCGAAGCAGCGGACGGATCCGGGAAAAAAGCAGTCTGCAGTTTTACTGCAGGTAACGAACTGCCATACAGCTGCAGTTTAACGACGAAAGGAAACGCAAAGGATCTTGCGGCCGGAAAGACACTTGCAATGGATGTCAATTGGGGGGATACAATACCCGCCAATACAAATATGGTCTGGTCAGTCGTAAAAGCTGACGACGAAACAGCAGATGGTTCCGATATCGCGACCATTTCACCCAAGGGTGTACTTACAGGCCTGAAGGAAGGAAAAATCAAAGTAGTTGCGGAAAGTGTGGCAACCAACAGTGCCGGTTTACATGTAAAAGCCATATCGGAAGAGATCATGGTCTATGTTCCCGTGAAGAGCGTAGCATTGAATATGAATTCCGGTACAGTGAGCTTAAAAGACGGGCCCGGAAAGACTCTGCAGATTCTCCCCGTTATCACATCAGCGGTTCCGGGACAGGAGGCTACGGGTGTAAACATAACCTGCTCGAGAGCTACGGAGGATCAGATGTATCTTTCGGTTGATGACACAGGACTTGTAACGGCTGAGGCCAGACCTGCCAACAATATCCCGGTATCCGTAACCGTCAAAGCATACGGTTATGAGAAGACGCTGATCTGCAAGGTGTCCGTAAAGGAGGAAAACCCGCTTAAGAGCATCAAGGTCTCAAGCAGAAAACTGACCATAGGGGAAGGAAATAAGGCATCACTGATTGCAACGCTCGATCCCGTCAATCCGGATGTGGAAGGATATACATGGTCCAGTTCCGATGAGAATGTGGCAACGGTTGATTCAAACGGTAAAATTGTCGGTTTAAAACCGGGAAAAGCCACGATCACAGCCACGGCCACCGGAACGGTGACTGTAAGAGGAGAGGAAAAGCATCCTTCCGCCTCCTGCGAGGTAACGGTAACACCTTCGGTTACGGGAATAGAGCTCAAGAATCTTTCTGTAACAGCGGCAAACAGGCTTGCAGTCGGAAAGACGCTTTCGGCTAAGACAGCCTTCTTATCTTCAGACGGGAAAAACAAGGCAAAAACAACGCTTGCATGGACCTCTTCCAATCCGAAAGTGGCAACCGTCTCACCGAAGGGCGTTGTAAAAGCTGTTGCACCGGGAACGGCCAGGATCACAGCCGTTTCCACAGATGCGAAAGCGGAAGGAGGAACGGCTCCGACAGTCTCGTTTGATGTGGAAGTATTTGCTCCGGTAACAAAGGTCTCACTCGACAAATCCAAGCTGACCCTCGGAACGCAGAAGGGGTCACAGTACGGAAAAGTCAGTGTCTCGGCCATTCTGCCGTCATTTGCAACGGATCCGTCGATCGAGTGGACAGTGAACAATGAAAATGTTTCACTTGCAGCGATCCCGCAAGAGGGACTGGCAAAAACAGGTCTGTTTAATGCGCCGGGCAAAGCCGTGACCACAAAGGCCGGAGAAGCACTTGCCATCCGGGCACTGGTTCCCGGTACCGTAAAGCTTACAGGCATCACAACGGACGGTACAAAGAAGAAGGTAAGCTGCACGATCACGATCCGCGGAAACGTAACCGGATTGAAACTTCAGACCACCACAACGACAAACCGTCTGGGACAGGTAGAACTCGTCAAATCCGGGCAGTACCGCAGCAGACTGAAAGCCGGCGGCAAGATGAGCCTGAAGGCGATCGTGAGTATCAATGGAATCGCCGGTGATGAAACAGACAAGACAAGAAAGAAGCTGTACTCGGATTACAAGAAGACGACAGAAGCCGGTGTTTCCTATAGGAGCTCCAGACCGGATGTCATCAAGGTCGATAAAAACGGTAAGATCACCGTAGACAGGAAGGCCGCGAAAGGACAAATGGCAACGATCTATGCTGTTGCTGCCGACGGACAGTCCGTACAGATCAGGATTTCGGTCGTAGAATAAGAAAAGAACCGCCTAAGGGACATTAGGAATGAACGAAGAAAAGGGTATCCGGCCGGATACCCTTCTTTTTAGAAACTTCTCGCCGATATCTAAGAGTAATTAAACATTGCATAATGGTTAAAGACTATCTATAATAGGAGCATATCATGTCCCTTAGGGGTCAAGTCAACACCTTTTTTGAAAGGGGATCAGAATGAGTAATAAGCACAAAACTTCATACGAGCAATGGGACAAAATAAATGAAAATGGGCCGAACACCCTGTATAAGATCGGAGAAATGAAAAAGATCTGTGATGTGACCAGAAAAGCGCTCCTGGTTTATGAAGAAGCAGGCATCATATCACCTGTCATCAAGAATGAAAAAAGCGGATACCGCTATTACACGCTGGAGGATATCAGGAAGATCAATTCCCTGAAGACACTGCAGAGCCTGGGGTTATCACTCATAGAGATCAACGAGTACTTAAACGACCCTTCCAAAACGGATATCTATATCAAAAGATTCGAAATGCTCCGCGATCAGCTTAATGATCGGATCAGTGAATTAAAGCAGCGCAAACGTGGCACAAAGAAAAGCCCTGACTTTAACATAGAATTTACGGTGCTGCCAAAACAGGTATTCTATGGCGGCAAAGCCTCAAGTAACAGTTTTTCCGAAATTGCAGAAGAGTTCAGACGGACATTCATGCAGGCCGTCAAAACAAAAGAAAGTCATGTGAATAACACCGACAGACCTTCCATCATGTCATTGCTTCTTGAACAGAGCCGCGCGGGATATACCTTTTTAAATCTGGTAGCTATGAATGACGATTATGACGGACCGAATCGATATGTTTTGGAAGAAACTGCTGCTGTGGGTTTGGCATTTCGCGGCCCGTATGAAAAAATGCTGACCCCTATGAAAAAATTAGAGAAATATATCAAAGAGAACCATTTAACCGTAACGGGACCACTGCGTTTGATCTGGCTGGAAGGGCCCACCGCACTCGGCAATCAACCGGAACGGTTTCTGACCAAAATACTATATCCGATTCAGAGAGATTAGCGTTCCGGATTTCATAATTTGGACTTGTCCAACAGGGGTTGTTAGGGGGAGTGCCCCTGACCATGCGACTACAGGGATAACTTTGCTCCGGTAGTCTCTTCTTTTACTCAAGAGCGCGAGACGGGACGGGGTTAACGGTTCATTACCTGTTGACCCAGTCCTTAATAATAAAAGTACAAAAATATGGGAATGTCCAAAGATTGTTATCGTAGCCTATATTATTTGAAGATAGTTTTATTCCCCACTTGATGTCTTCATATTTTGAATTATTGATCAGGGATCGCATGGATTGTGATCGTCCGGTGTGCGATTTTACCTCCAATGGTATCAGATCATTTGAATTCCTTATGAAAAAATCTTCCTCAAGAGTTCCGTCTTCCCTTTTGTAATAATATAATGAATAGCCTTGTTTATAAAGAGCCTCACCGACAATGCTTTCATATATGGCGCCTTTATAAACACCAAGATTTTTGTTTGCTCTCAGATCCATCTGCGATTCTTCATCCAGCATGGCTGATAAAAGACCGCTGTCAGAGAAATATAATTTAAATTTTGAGTCATCGTAGTTTCCCTTAAGGGGTAATTCAGGGAAGTTTAAACAATAACACTTTTTGGCAATGCCTGCATCCTGCAGCCAATCTATGCATCCGCCATAGTCATGAAATCTCGCGCCGGAGGCAATTTTGGATATTTGGAATTTTTTGTTTTCTTTAGCTAATTGCACCGGTATGGCGTCGAATACTCTTGCAATCCTTGTTTGATCCGCACCTTCGACATATTTCCTTATATCTTCTTTATATGCAGCAATGATCTGCTTCTGCAATTCATAGGTCCCGGAAAAAGAATTTGTCTTATAGTATTTTGCAACGACTTCCGGCATACCACCAAGTATTACATAGTCCAGAAAAAGCGACATCAAAGAATTCATGGTGGTGGTATTAAGCGCTATCCCGTTACACATATGATCAAACAGATCTGCTTTTAACGAATCGTCATATCCTTTTGCCCATAGGAATTCTTCAAAATCAAGAGAATACATATCATGATCGGTTTTGTAACCGACGCTGATGCTCTCAATCTGTTTGTAGTTGATCCCTAATAGTGAGCCGCTGCAGATCACATCAAAACGGCCGTCTATCGAGAAAAACTTTAGAGAAGTGACAATATCCGGGCAGGATTGGATTTCATCAAAAAATACCAGAGTCTCTTTTGGTAAAAATGTGATTGACGGGTCGATTCGCGTTATATTTTTAATGATGTCATCCGTGTGGTATCCGTCTTCCAGGATTGTTTTAAACTGCGGGCTCTCGATAAAGTTAATTTCTATTACATTTTTGTAGTGAGTACGGGCAAATTTCCGAATGGATTTTGTCTTTCCGACCTGTCTCGCACCTTTAATGATCAAAGGTTTTTTGTCAGTATCCGCAAACCAGTTGTCTAAATATGAATCGACTTTTCTCTTTAGATAGATCATCTTAGGACCTCCGAAATCGGTACAGGATTTTTATTGATTATAACGCCTTTTACCGGCATTAGTCAACACATTTCAGAGCCATAAGAAGAGTTAACCCAACATTTTTAGAGCCATTCGCGGGGATTACGCTACACTTTAAGCGGGGCATCTCTATATGATCAGTATTGTTTCTTGACTGATAAGGCGATAGGATGCCTGGAGTTTCGGGAGGCACGGAAATATGCAGTATGAAAAGATGAAAGCATGTGCCGATATGACTTTGGCAAACGCAATAGAAGACCTCTCCAGAGAAGCACATATTTCATTGGAAGAAGCGCGGAATAAGGCTCTTGAATCCAAAGCATATGAATGTCTGTATGATTTTGACACCGGAATGTGGATGGAAGGTCCGGATTATTTCCGTGATCTTTTACGAAAGAGTGAATAAAAAAGGCACACTAAATCTACAGATCCAAACAGGAGAACTGTCATGAAACTGCACAAAAACGACAGCCTTGTTTCATTGTAATCGCACATCATGTCTGTTATACTTAAATTCCAAGAGACAGTAATTTATTTAGCATAATTTACAGGATTTGACAGATGAATTACATGACACATAATCTTGACAGACAGACAGACAGACAGACAGACAGACAGACAGACAGTTGGTTTTTATATTTATCAGTATAAACGATAGGAGACAGTGCATCTTGCACTGTCTTTTTGTTGTAAAAATCGCGCTTCCATCAGCGCACTAACAAAAAAAGAAGGAGCAGGGAAAAATGAAAAAGAACTTGATCATGAGAGGTCTTGCTGTAGTTATAGCAGCGGTTCTCGTAGCAACATCTGCGGTTCCTGCATATGCAGGGGAACCTGACGGAGGGCAGACAGAGGTCGAAAAAGACAACGACCGGGAGATTTCGAGTGAAATTCTGTCTTCTGATGTTTACGGATCCGAAGAAGACTCGGAAGAAGAGATTGTGAAATCCGGCCCGGAATCCGGGGATGCGGGTATCGATAAATTGGCTGATGATCCGGAAACAGAGGAAGTGATCGCAGAGGCCGGTGAGGAAGATGCTAAGGAGGTCACTCCGGCTGAAGAAAACGAGGATACCGAACTGCTCGGTGAAGGTGAGTACGTTGCGAAGGTAAAGACAGCAGATGGGGAGCAGAACTTTACGAGTTTTGATGACGCTGCAAGATTCTGGATGGAAAAGGGAGATGGAGCAGAGCTCGTACTTCTTGATGATGTCAGAACAGGAAGTATCAATTCAGTCAGTCAAAATGGGCTCGCCTTGATAAAAGTGGTTCACGGAACCGAAGAAGCTCCTATGATACTCGACTTAAACGATCATGGTATTCTTTATGACGGGGGGGCAGGTTCCGAGATGGTCATTAGGGTTGAGGTCGGGTGTTTTTTTGAACTCAGGGATAGCTCGAGCACGCAGACCGTAAGATATCTCAAGATCAATAATGATGAAGGGAGAGCAACCGAGATAGTTACGGAAAAACCGGATGAAGGGGAAAGCTATGTACAGATATCCGGAGGATACCTTGCCGGTGGACTTGATAGAGGAGGTATAACCAATCAGGGGACGTTCACTATGAGTGGCGGAGCGATCTGCGGTAATGTTCCTTTTGGAGTAAATAACGGCGTTCAAGGAACGTTCATAATGAACGGAGGCAAAATCTGTAAAAATAATGGTTGTGGTGTACGAAATGCTAATAGATTTGAAATGAATGGAGGGGAAATCAGCGATAATAATGGCATCGGTGTAAAAAATAATGAAAGTGCATATTCACCTTCATTTACAATGAACGGAGGAGAGATCAGCAGAAATCTTGGTTGTGGAGTATATAATTTTTCAGATGGTCAAAGATGTTCATTCACAATGAATGGAGGAAAGATCAGCGAAAACAGTGCAGATAAAGGCGGTGGCGTATGCAGCGGTACCATAAACTCGTATTATGGTGCCACATTCACAATGACAGGAGGAGAGATCAGCGAAAATACCGCGGCAAGTGACGGTGGCGGTGTATACATTTCCAGCCATGGTAACGCCCCGTTCACAATGACAGGAGGAGAGATCAGCGGAAATACTGCGACTGAATTCGGCGGTGGCATATGTATTGATAATGACAGTAACCTTGACGATGTTTCGTTCATAATAGATGGAGGAAAGATCAGCGGGAACAGCGCGACATATGGAGGTGGCGTAAGCTTACGAAAGGCTATAGATAATAGCCAAAATGTAAAGAGTATTTCCTTAAAAATGAATAAGGGGGAGATATGTGAAAATACAGCCACTGTCGATGGCGGCGGTGTATACATTAAGAATTATGATTATGGCGATGGGCATGACGGTGTTCTTTCATTTGAATTGACCGGAGGAAAGATCAGCAAAAATATTGCGAGTGGAAATGCCGGTGGTGTGTATAATTTAAGTGCTTCATTCACAATGAGTGGAGGAGAGATCAGCGGAAACAGTGCAAATATAGCCGGTGGTGTAAGAAGCGAAAGGACGACATCTAAATACCCTTCATTTACACTGAGCGGAGGGAAGATCTGCGGAAATACAGCTGCTCAAGGTGGTGGCGTAATATCTAATTCCGGAACATTTGTTATGAGCGGCGGAGAGATCAGCAATAACACTTCGGAAGATGGTAGATATCAAGCGGTGTTAAGAAATGGTGCGACCATAACTTTTGATGGAACGATCCTTGCGGGAACTGCAGTTGACGGATCGGATGCGCACCCTGTTACTGCCAGCGAAGTAAATGGTGCAATGGTGTCATATGGATATATCAAGGTCATTGAGGTTGCAGTTGTAAAGACCTCAGATACGGAACAGACCTTTGGGTATTTTGCGGACGCCCTGAGTTTTTGGCAGGAAAAGGGAGCTGAAGGAGCAGGGGCAGAGCTAAAGCTTCTGACAGACTTTAAAACAGACAGTAAAATAGAAATAAACGGCGGAACTGAAGATGCCCCCATGGTACTTGATCTGAACGGCAACGGAATTCTTTATACCGGGGTTGCCGGCGATTGCGTTATCAGTATCGCAAGCGGGAAGTTCTTTGAACTTAAGGATAGCGGAGATACGGAGACCGTACGATATATCAAACTCGGTGAATTAGGAAGAGGAACAGCGGTTGTTTATGCTGAACCGAGCGAAGGAGATTATTTACAGATATCCGGAGGGTATATCGCAGGTGGTGAAAATTGCGGCGTATTGAATAAGGGAACGCTTACAATGAACGGAGGAACGATCTGCGGTAATCACTCAGTGAATGGCGGCGGTGTAGTCAATAAGGGAACGTTTACAATGAACGCAGGAGCGATCCGCGGAAACAAAGCAACTTTTGGGGGTGGCGGTGTATGTAATAATGGAACGCTTACAATGAGCGGCGGTGAGATCAGTGGGAACGTGGCACCTGATGCGAGAGCGTTGTTCAATAATGGCGGAACGATTGATTTTGACGGAGATGTCTGCGTTGGAACGGTAGTTGACGGAACGGGAGCGCGCATCGTTGATGCCGAACAGGCAAAAACAGATCTCCATACCTATGGATACATCGCGTTACTCGGTTTACGTTATGAACCCATTGATGATATGACATATACGGGAAGTGCGATCGCACCTACGATCAGGGCATACTTCGGAGACAGACCCCTGAAAGAGAAAACCGATTATACGGTCAAATTCAGGAAAAATACCGATGTCGGAAAAGCGGAGTTCACGGTCACGTTCAAGGGCAACTATTCGGGAAAAGTGGACGGAGAGTTCAACATTGTCCCGAAGGATATTGGAGATTCGGATGTCATCAAGACAGCAATCGCACCAAAGGAAGCAGACACAAAGTCTTATAAGCCGGTTCCCGTGATAACGTACAACAAGAAGAAACTGGCAGCCACAAAAGACTTCACGGTGAAGTATTATAATGAGGATGGTACGACAGAGGTTTCGGAGCCTATGGCAGCAGGAAAGTACCTGGCAAGGGTAACTGCCTCAGGGAAGAACTACAAAGGAAGCGATGACGTTCCGTTCATTATCACAGCCTCTAAACCGATAATGGTAAGCAAACTGAACATAGCAAAGATACCGGATCAGAAATATAAAAACGGAACTCCGGTTGAACCCGGCCTCACTGTAAAGAACGGCAAACAACCGGTTGGCGCTGACTGCTATGAGGCTTCTTACAAAAACAACATTGAGATCGGGACCGCATCTGTTACGATAACCGGAAAAGAAGACAAAGGATACATCGGTTCAAAGACGGTGACGTTTAAGATCGTCGGCGGTGCACTCGGAAAGGTCACGGTCAATATGGACAGTTTCCTGAAGACAGTCCCGTATGACGGAAAAGAACAGTCAAATTATATAACCCTCATTGATAAAGCTACAGGGAAAAATCTTACCGGCATGGAGAAGGATGCTTATAACGAGTTGAACAACAAGAGTTCTGTTGACTATGTTATTTCTTATGAAAATAATGTGAATGCCGGAACCGCGACCATGATACTGACCGGCGTGAACGGCTGGACAGGTACCGTAAAGAAAACCTTCAAGATTGATAAATTTGACATTAAGAAGAATGAGGGCGGTAAATTTACTGTTGAACTCAATCAACCTTCCTACCCATACGCGAAGGCCGGTGTGAAGCCGGAACCGGATGTCAAGTTTGACGGAAAACTCCTTACTAAGGGAACAGATTACACGCTCGCATATACGAATAATACAGCGGTTGGCGGAACAAAAGCTCCCACGATTAAGATCACCGGAAAGGGCAACTTCACAGGCGTTAATGACAGTACAACATTTGTGATCGGGAAGGCAAATCTTGCAAATGAAGGGGTCACTGTTACAGCCAAGGATGTCGTCTGGGCATCCAAGAAAGGAAATTACAAGACAACGGTTACCGTAACCGACAAAGACGGAAAGAAACTTTCGCTCAACACGGACTATAGTCTGAGCTTCTCAACGAATCCGTCGGGCACACCTGAACTTGGTAAGGATGCTAAAGTTGACCTGGGACCTGAAGGATACACAACGGTTTATGTGATCGTAGCCGCATCAGAAAACGCAAAATGCGCGTACGAAGGTTCTGTTCCGGGTTCGTTCCGTCTGTGCGAAAAAGATATCGGAAAGTTCTCTGCAACGGTAGGGGAAAGAACCTTTACAGGCAGGGAAGTAACGATCACCGGTGATGATATCGAATGGAAATCGGGAAAGACGGACCTGAATCTTACGGAAGGCTCTGACTTTGAGATCGTAAAGGATAGCTATGATAAGAATGTCAACAAGGGAACCGCATCCGTAATGGTGAAAGGAAAAGGAAAGTACTGCGGAACGAAGAAAGTAACGTTCAAGATTACGACAAACACCGTCAGCGGATGGAAGGCCCTGTTAAGGAGCTTGTTCGCCTGGCTGTAAAACTTCTGAATGATATCTTTAGTATTACATAGAAGAGGATGCCGCGATAATCGTGCGGCATCCTTTTTTGATCGTGGGTTTGGGCAAAGCCCAACAGGGGTTGTCGGGGGGAGTGCCCCTGACCAGCGACTACAATTTCTGATCATGTATCCTTACGCAGGATATTCAGATACTCTTCATAAGAAAATACCCTGTTGCGTGACGCATTTGTCGTTTCCTTCAATATACCTGCCTGAACCAGTTTCCCCACAGCAGCCGATACTGTGTTATAGCTTACTCCAAGATCAGACGCTGTTCTTTTGATATCAATGATAGGAAACTGCTCTATATAATCGAAGACTCTTCTTACGTTATCATGCTTTCTCGCGGTAACAGGAAGTTTTTTAATGTTGCCCTCATGGAGAGCAGATAGCTTTTCGACAGTAGCCAGGGAATCCTTTGCCGCTGCCGATACCGCTTCAAGAAAAAATCCGACCCACTGCTCATAATTGCCGTTTCTTCTTACCTCTGAAATGCGGTCATAGTATTCTATCTGGTTCTTTTTCAAAAAATAGGAAATATAAATGATCGGTTTGGAAATATATCCCTGTTCTATGAGATAAAGTAATATCATCAAACGACCGACTCTCCCGTTTCCGTCAAGGAACGGATGGATCGTTTCAAACTGATAATGGATCAGTGCAATCCTGATGAGCGGATCGTAATCATCCCCTTCGTTCATGTATCTTTCCAGATCAGTCAGCGCGGCATTCATATCCTCTACATTTGGCGGAATATATCTCGCGTCCTTTAATGTACAATTAGCGGCACCGATCCAGTTCTGTGATCTGCGAAATTCGCCCGGATTCTTTTCCTGTCCTCTGACCCCTGCAAGAAGCTCCCGATGGATTTCTCTTAAAAGTCTGTTGCACAAAGGCAACTTCTCCAATCTGCCTATAGCATATGTACAGGCTCTTACATAATTGATGACATCACCAACATCAAGATTTGTATTTCTGTCAGTCGCAGGATCAAGAACATCATCCAGTGTACACTGTGTCCCTTCTATCTGCGAAGAAATAAGTGCTTCTTTTCTTACATACATGGAAATGAAGAGCTCTACATTCGGTATGAGCTTTGCTGCCGTGTCGAGTCTTACCAAATCCCTATTGGCTTCCACCAGTTTTTTTATTATATCATCGTTGATATTCAACTCCGGTTTCGGAGGCAAAGGCGAAGGTTTAAATGACTGATATGCCGCTTCACCGCTCAGATTTGTAACCAATTCACCTGATCTTCCCATAAAAATCACCTTTTCTGAAATAACAATTCCATAATACACCGCCTATTTCAGAAAGTAAAGCATTTGTTGAAATATGAGAATCGTAACCATTAATTTGTTTCCGATATAGACAATTCAACAGTTAAGCGATATCCTGTAAACACAACAAAAAAGGGACTTGGTATGAACCAAATCCCTAGAGCGCGAGACGGGACAGCTAAGGTAACGCCACGCGAACCTTCGGTTCACCTGGCAGGTCGTCCCGTCTCGATCGGAATGCACGAATAAAAAAGGGCATCCGATTGGATGCCCTTTTTCATTCGAGCGCGAGACGGGACTCGAACCCGCGGCCTCGACCTTGGCAAGGTCGCGCTCCACCAACTGAGCCACTCGCGCGTAACAAGGGAATTATAGCAAAGAGGTTACGGTTTGTCAAATAAAACGAAGAAAAAAATTGTTCTGGTGGCGCTCAACGCCAAATATATCCATTCAAACCCCGGAATTTACAGCCTTCAGAGCTATTCCCTGCGGAAAAATCCCGGTGCCGGGGTCGATACGGCGGTCTTTACGATCAATCAGGATGCAGGGAAGATCGTGGAAGAGATCTATACGATGGATCCCGGGCTGATCGGATTTTCCTGCTATATCTGGAATATCACGATGATCCGGACGATCGTAAGGAACTTAAGCAGGATCCTGCCGGATACAGAGATCTGGCTTGGCGGTCCCGAGGTTTCCTACTGTGCAGAGGAGATCTTAGCGGAACTTCCGGTATACGGCGTGATGATCGGGGAAGGCGAAGAAACCTTTGCCGGACTGGTCAGGGAATACTACAGCTTAGATAAGGATTACAGGCGGGTAAAAGGGATCGTAACAAGAGCGTTCCATACAGGAGATCCGGACGTTTGCGGGATGGATGAACTGCCGTTTGTCTACCATGACCTTAATCGGGGTGATTTTGAAAATCATATTCTTTACTATGAGTCCTCCAGAGGCTGCCCCTATTCCTGCACCTACTGCTTATCTTCGATCGATAAACAGGTCCGCTTCAAAAGTCTTGATAAAGTATTTGAAGAACTGCAGTTTTTCCTGGATCATGGTGTGAGACAGGTCAAATTCCTGGACAGAACCTTTAACTGCAGGGATTCCCGCGCTATTGCGATCTGGAGATACCTGTCGGAACATGATAATCAGATCACCAATTTTCATTTTGAGATCGCAGCGGAAACCTTGAGTGAAGAAGCGCTGGACCTGCTTGCCGGCATGCGCCCGGGGCTTGTCCGCCTGGAGATCGGCATCCAGAGTACGGATCCGGATACCCTGAAGCGGATCAGAAGGGTGATGGATCCGGATCAATGCAGGCATGTGATGGAGAAACTTCGGAAGAACGGAAATATCCGCCTGCATCTGGACTTGATCGCGGGACTCCCCGGTGAGAGTTATGAGCGCTTTATCCGCTCGTTTAACGAGGTTTATCTGATGCGCTCGCATGAGCTTCAGCTGGGATTTTTAAAAGTCCTGAAAGGCACTGCGATCGAAAAAGAAGCGCGTGAAGCCGGGATCGTATACGGAGCGGAACCGCCATACGAGGTTCTGTATACGGCGGATCTAAGCTACGCACAGCTCAGGAAGCTGAAGGCTGTGGAAGAAATGCTGGAAAGCTATTACAACAGCAATCAGTTTGAACGATCGATCGGCTTTCTGGAACAGTACTTTGAGACGCCCTATGAACTGTATGAAGCACTGGCGGAATTCTACAGGGAAAACAACTATACGGTCGCGCAGCCTTCCAGGATCAAAAGGTATGAGATCCTGTTGGCGTTTTGGGAACAGCGCTGCCCGGAAAGTAAAGTATCGGCACAATACGACCCTGAAGATGCAGAGAAAATGCTTAAGGAATGTCTGCTCTACGATCTTTACGCCAGGGAATGTTTGAAAAAGCGTCCCGACTTTGCGGGAGATGTTCCGGCGCGGATCCGGAAACGGGAAAGCAGACTGCGTGCAGAGGATCTGCATGTGGAACATTTTGAGATCCTGACGGGCGCTCCGGCCGATCTGCAGTTTGATTATAAAGACAGGGATCCGGTAAGCGGAAATGCGAAGGTGAGAGAGGAAGAAAAAGATGAAAAAGAGAACGGGCGAGATCTTACAGATCCTGGATGAAATGTATGACGTGGAGTGGAGATGCTATCTGGAGTACGAAACGCCGTGGCAGCTGCTGATCGCGACGATCCTAAGCGCACAGTGCACGGATGCGAGGGTCAATATCGTTACGAAAGATCTGTTTGTCAAATACCCCTCGATCGAAGCGTTTGCAAAAGCCGATCTGAAGGAACTCGAACAGGATATCCGGTCAACGGGATTCTATCATAACAAGGCGAAAAACATCATCGAATGCTGCCGCACACTGCATACGGAATATCAGGATGAACTGCCCAGCACGCTGGAAGAGCTGATAGGTCTTGCGGGCGTCGGAAGAAAAACGGCCAACGTGATCCGCGGCAACATCTTCCACGAGCCGTCGATCGTGGTGGATACGCATGTAAAGCGGATCTCAAAGAGACTGGGACTGACAGAGGAAACGGATCCGACGAAAGTGGAATTCGATCTGATGAAAGAACTGCCGAAAGACCGCTGGATCCTGTACAATCTGCAGCTGATCACGTTCGGCAGGGATATCTGTACGGCGCAGCGTCCTTCCTGTGAGCGCTGCAGACTGCAGAACCTCTGTGTGGAATACCGGAACAGGACCGGGGCCGCAAAAAAGGGAAAAAAGAAGACTCAGCGGTAGGAAGGCGAATAGAAAGAGTACTTTTTCAGTTCGCTGACGATGCTGTCTTTTGTCAGGGAAGTCAGCTGCTCAGCCGTTTCGATCAGCTTTTCGATCGCATCATAGTCTTTTTCTTCCTCATAGATCTTTGCAAGGATCAGGTAATTCTTCCGGATATCCGTATGACAGGAGACGCCGAACTGAAGGACCTTAACGGCATCCTCTTTTTGACCGGTCTTTTCCAGTTCCTCTCCCCAGTCCGCCAGGGTGCGGATCATTTCCGTGTAGTTTAAGTCATATTCCGTGAGAACAGTAAGATTTGCAACGCCGTATCTCAATTTCAGGTCCGTGTTGGTGATCCCGTTCAGATTGACGATCTTGGCATCCTTCAGGCCTAAAAGGAATTGTTCGCATTCCATGATGATGGGATTGCCGCTCTTTCCGGTGAACGGAAGCTCGTCATAAGGGATGGAAATGTACTCAAGATCCGTTAAAGGACGCTTTCTGGTGCTGTTTGCACGTCTCTCGCGGTCCCAGAATTCCTCCTCCTGCTCTTTGAACTTGCTGCTGCTTCGCTTCATGTAGAACCAGATGAGCGCGGAGAGTATGACAACTGTTGTAAAAATAGGAAGTTTCATTTATAATATCCTTTCGGGAGAGGACAAAAAATGAGCACAAAAACAAAGAGGATCATATCTGCAGTGATCGTATTGCTTCTCGTGATTGCAATGCTGATCCCCGCCTTAATTTATATTTTACCTCAATAATGCTTTTCTTATCAATAGTCACCGGAGTGTGTGATGAAATACGATAATATAGTAAAAATCACATGTATACTGGCATTGGCTGCCCTTGTGGTATGGCCTGTGCATGCAAAGATCACGGAACCGGTCGTCGACATTGAAGGCTCGTCGACGGTTCTTGGTTTTGTGCCGGTTGAAAAGGATGACAGGGATCTAAGCGGGACCATTCCGGAAGGCGTCTGGTACGGTCCGCTGGATCTATCCGAACTGACTTATGAGGAGGCCAAAAAATCCATTGTCTTATACGTGACTTCCCTGCAGGACAAAAAGATCACGCTTTGCGCAAACAACGGACAGAAATCCATTCTTTGCGCAAAAGACTTAGGCCTTTGCTGGGAAGATGAGGATACGCTTTACGAAGCTCTGACACTGGGCAGCGGCGGAAATATCGTGAACCGGTTCAAGGAACTCAAAGATCTTGAAAAAGACAGGAAGGTTTATGACCTGAAGGTCTCCTTTAAGAACAGCATGATCGCCTCGCAGGTACATAAACAGGCCGAGAAATACAATGTTGCTCCGACAGAATCCGAAATGACGCATGAAGACGGCGAATTTATCATTACGGAAGGAAAGACAGGGTATTCCGTCGATGAGAACGCATCCGTCAGGGCGATCGAGGAAGCTTTTGAAAACTGGAGCGGCGATCCGCTGAGTGTCGATCTGGTCATTTCCGTAAAGGAACCGAAGGGCACCAAAGAAGAGCTGTCAAAAGTGAAGGACCTTCTGGGAACCTTCCAGACAAGCCTCGGCTCTTCCAATTCCGACAGAAGCAAAAATGTCCGGAACGGCACGAATCTGATCAACGGCACGATCCTTTATCCCGGGGAAGAGTTTTCGACTTATGAAAAAGTCAGCCCGTTCACGGAAGAAAACGGGTATTATCTTGCGGGCTCCTATCTGAACGGTTCTGTCGTGGAGACCTTCGGCGGCGGGATCTGTCAGGTCAGCACAACGCTTTATAATGCCGTCTTGATGGCGGAACTGGAAGTAACGGAACGGCATAACCACTCGATGGTCGTCAACTATGTGGATATTTCGGGTGACGCGGCGATCTCGGGAACGACCAAGGACTTCAAGTTCAGAAACAATACCAAAGCGCCGATCTACATCGAAAGCGATTCTTCGGACAGCAGAAAAGTTGTCTTTAACATTTACGGACAGGAGACCAGACCTGCCAACCGTACCATTGAGTTGCACAGTATCGAGACCGGCCGCCTTGCGCCGGAGGAGCGGATCGTGGAAGATCCGACGCTTCCGACCGGATACAGGGCCGTCAGGGGCGGACATGTCGGCTATTCGGGAGAATACTGGCGGATCATCAAAGTTGACGGTGTAGAGACGGAGCGGGAGAAGATCAACGTCAGCAATTACCAGTCCACACCGACCACCATCGTTGTGGGAACCGGACCGGCGGACCTTGCGATCCTTGCCCCGCCGCCGGAAGAACCGCTTCCGATCGACTGATATGAGGATTGGAGACTTCCCGGAAAACGCATATAAGCGTTCCGTAAGAAAATATCTGCATCCGGAAGGAAATGCGCCGATCATGGTTTCCGGACAGGCTGCACTGCATGAAGAGCATATGCCTGCGGTCCTTCTGCAGGATCTGCTCAACAGGATCTATGCAAAGCATGCGGTCCCTGCCGGAATTGCGGTTTCTCTGGCAATTCCCGTGGAAACGGAAGAACCGTATGTTTCCAGTGTCATGCGGCAGCTGAAAGAGACCGCGGATGCACAGGGTGTGCTTTTTACGGATGCTTCCGTCAAAACCTGCGCGGAACTGACTTTTCCCATCCTGCAGATCAGTGCGGTGGGAAAAAGACGCAGAAAAGATCTAAGACCCGTAACAAAGGAAGCGGACATTCTGCTGACCGGCCACATCGCGCTCGCCGGAACCGGGATCCTTACTGCAGGGAAAAAAGAAGAACTCGGGAAACGGTTTTCCAAACCATTCCTTGAAACCGCGGAAGCTTTTCTTGAACAACTGTCGGTTCAAAAAGCTGCAAAGACCGCGTTTGAAAACGGAGCGGCCTACGCGGTAAGCCTTGGCGAAGGCGGTGTGTTTGCGGGACTCTGGGAACTGTCTTCGAAATTGAAAACAGGGTTTGGCATTTGTTTAAAAGCCATCCCGATCCGTCAGGAAACCGTGGAGATCAGCGAATTTTTCCGGCTCAATCCGTATCAGCTGCTGTCAACCGGATCGATTCTGATCGTAACGGACAACGGGCAGGAATTAAAGGAAGTGCTGAACCGGAAAGGGATCCATGCGGAGCTGATCGGCAAGCTCAAAGACGGAAACGATAAAACGATCGAAAACGACGGGGAGATCAGGCATCTGGATCTGCCTGCGGCAGATGAACTTTACAAGGGGATAAAAGAAAGGGAATAAACATGAGAGAAAAGATACTGACTTTTATAGAAAAGAACAGCCGCGTGGAATTAAAGGAGCTGGCGGTCCTGCTCGGCATGTCCGAAGTGGATGTTGCCAATGAGCTCGAGGCCATGGAAAATGAAGGCATCATCTGCGGCTATCATACGCTGATCGACTGGGACAAAGTCACGACCGAGCGGATCAACGCGGTGATCGAGGTACGCGTGACTCCGCAGAGAGGCAGGGGATTTGATTCCATCGCGGAGCGGATCTATAAATATCCGGAAGTGGAATCGGTCTATTTGATGTCCGGCGGCTATGATCTTTTAGTCATGCTCGAAGGAAAGACGCTCAGGGAAGTATCCACGTTCGTATCCGAAAAACTGTCCACGCAGGAGAGCGTCTTAAGCACCGCAACGCACTTTATTCTGAAGAAATACAAGGATCACGGAACGATCCTTCATCAGGAATACAAGGATGAAAGGGAGATCCTGTCATTATGAGAAACCCGTTATCACAAACGATCGTCAATATAAAACCGTCCGGTATCCGGCGGTTTTTCGATATTGCGGCAGAACGCAAAGACACGATTTCCTTAGGCGTCGGGGAACCGGATTTTGACACGCCCTGGCATGTGCGGGATGAGGGGATCTATTCCCTCGAAAAGGGACGGACGTTTTATACCTCCAATGCCGGCCTGAAGGAACTCAGGGAGGAGATCTGCAGATATCTGTCCCGCCGCATGGGACTATCCTATGATCCCGTTTCGGAAACGCTGGTTACGGTCGGCGGATCGGAAGCGATCGATATCGCGCTCCGTGCCATGACGGATCCCGGAGACGAAGTGCTGATCCCGCAGCCAAGTTACGTTTCCTACGAGCCCTGCGCGATCCTTGCGGGTGCAAAACCGGTGATCATCGAGCTGAAAAACGAAAACGAATTCCGCCTGATGCCTGAGCAGCTTCTCGAAGCGGTCACGGATAAGACCAAGATCCTCATCATGCCTTACCCGAACAATCCGACAGGCGCCATCATGGGCAAAGAGGACCTTGAGAAGATCGCAAAGATCTGCGTGGAAAAAGATCTGTTCGTGATCTCGGATGAGATCTATGCGGAACTGACTTTCGGTGAGAACAGACATGTTTCGATCGCATCGTTCCCGGGAATGAGGGAGCGGACGATCGTGATCAACGGCTTTTCCAAAGCCTATGCGATGACAGGCTGGAGACTGGGTTATGCCTGCGGACCGCAGGAGATCTTAAAGCAGATGACCAAGATCCATCAGTTTGCGATCATGTGCGCCCCGACGACCAGCCAGTATGCCGCCGTCGAAGCACTGAAAAACGGTGACGGTGACGTGGAAATGATGAGAGAGTCCTATAACCAGAGACGGAATTTTCTGATGGAAGCGTTTCAGGAAATGGGTCTGTCCTGTTTTGAGCCGTTCGGCGCGTTTTATGTATTTCCCTGTATCAAAGAATTCGGCATGACATCCGAAGCGTTTGCTTTTGCCTTGCTTGATGCCAAGAAACTGGCCGTCGTGCCGGGATCCGCATTCGGGGAAAGCGGGGAAGGCTTTGTCAGGATCTCTTATGCTTATTCCCTGAAGAAACTGAAGACCGCGATGGCAAGGCTTGCGGAGTTCGTGCAGGAACTGAGGGACCAGAAATGAATATCGTGCTTCTGGAGCCGGAGATCCCCGCGAATACCGGCAACATCGGCAGAACCTGTGTGGCGACCGGCACGAAACTGCATCTGATCGAGCCGCTCGGATTCAGGCTGACCGAAAACAACATCCGCCGCGCCGGCATGGATTACTGGGAGAAACTGGACGTAAGGCGCTATATCAATTACGAGGATTTTCTTGATCAAAATCACCCGCGGCGCGTTTTTATGGCGACAACGAAAGCCAAACGCGATTACACGGAAGTGGAATATACGGAAGATGACTATATCATGTTCGGGAAGGAAAGTGCCGGGATCCCGGAAGAGATCCTGATCGAAAACGAGGAGACCTGCATCAGGATCCCGATGCTTAATGAGATCCGTTCCCTGAACCTTTCCAATTCCGTTGCGATCGTATTATATGAGGCACTCAGGCAGCAGGGGTTTTCGGGACTGCAGAAGAAGGGTGAATTGCACAGACTGAGCTGGAAGGATTAATCTTCCAGTTCTTTTGATTTTGGCAATGTGAAAATAAATTCGGTGCCGACGCCTTCCGTGGAAATGACATTGATGTTTTCGTGGTGGGCGTTGATGATCTCTTTGGTGATGGATAGGCCGAGGCCTGTTCCTTTTTTGTCTTTTCCGCGGGAACTGTCGGTCTTGTAGAAACGGTCCCAGATCAGTTTCAGGGAATCCTTGGGAATGCCGATCCCGCTGTCTTTTACGGATACGAACACCTTCTCGTTCTTCTCCGTGGTCTCGACTTTGATCGTGGAATTGGCGTTGCTGAATTTGATCGCGTTATCGATCAGGTTGTACAGCACCTGCTTGATCTTTTCCTCATCGGCCGTCACGAACAGGGTCTGCCCGGTCAGAAAGAGCTTAAAGCGGATCTTTTTCTCCATGCAGGTGCCTTCGAAAGTTTCCGCGGTGTTTTTGATGACTTTGTTGATATCAAAATCCGTCACCTCAAGAACCGTGCCGCGGATATTTAAGTTGTTCAGGGTCAGCAGACTGTTGGTGAGTTTTGTCAGACGTTCGGTCTCGTTGAGAACGATATTGAGGTATTTTTCATGCATTTCGGGCGGAATGGTGCCATCCACCATGGCTTCGAGATACCCCCGGATCGAAGTCAGCGGAGAGCGGAAATCGTGGGATACGTTCGCAATGAACTTTTTCTGGTTTTCCTCCGCGCGCGAAAGCTGTGAAGCCATCAGGTTTAAGGAGGCCGCAAGACGGCCGATCTCGTCATCCTTATCGATCTCGATCACGTAATCCAGATTGCCGCCGGTGTATTCCCTTGCCGCTTTGGTGATCTTTCGCATCGGCAGATAAATGATCGTTGTAAAAAAGATCAGAATGATCAGGGACAGGAGAAAGACCACGCCGAAAGTAATATAGGCGATCCGCCGGATGCCGTACAGCCTTTCTTCCACATTTTTAAGAGGTGAATGAACAACGATATAGGCCTGTCTGCGGAAATTGGAAGTGACCGGAGACAGCGCGCTGATCATGGGTTCCTGAAACGATCCGTAAAAATCACCCACCGTATAGTAACCCTGTGTCATATTTGCGGGATCGAACGGTTCCGAATTGAAGGTTACCTGCCCCGATGGGGAACCCGAATCGAACAGAACGGTACCGTTCGTGGAAAGGATCCAGATCGTGGTCGAAGTCATGGTATCGACGGTGTTGAGCTGGTTGCGGAAATCAAAGCCGGAAAAGTTCTTGTTGGCCAGATTTTTGGAATAGGTGTTGGAAATGGCGGTCGCTTCCTTATACAGTTCCGCGGCCTTTGAGCGGATCATGGCATCGCGCACCATTTCGGAAGTGACGGTGTTGATCGTCAGAAGACTTAAGACCGCAAAAACCAGGTATGCGACGATAAATTTCAGGTAAACGGTGGATTTGTGTTTCATGGATCATTTGACCTCAAACTTATAGCCGATTCCCCATACCGTTGACAGGCACCAGTCGTGATGATCTTTGATCTTTTCGCGCAGACGTTTGATATGAACGTCAACGGTTCTGGTGTCGCCGATATATTCATAGCCCCAGATGTGGTCAAGCAGCTGTTCTCTGGTGAACACCTGGTTGGGCGAAGAGGCAAGAAAGTACAAAAGTTCCAGTTCCTTGGGCGGCATTTCCACGGGCTTTCCGTAATACATGACGGAATAGTTGGTCAGGTTGATCACAAGATCGGGATATTCCACACACTTGGCATCACCGGACGGAGCAGGTCCCGTCTGCCTTGCCGGGGTGAACCTGCGCAGAACGGCTTTGACTCTTGCCACCAGTTCTTTGGAATCAAAAGGCTTTTCCATATAATCATCCGCGCCAAGCTCAAGTCCTAAGACCTTGTCAAATACTTCGCCTTTGGCGGACAGCATGATGATCGGTGTATCGGACTTGGAACGGATCTCTCTGCAGACCTGATAGCCGTCAATGCCCGGCAGCATCAGGTCCAAAAGGATCAGATTGGGCGAATAGGAATCATAAGCAAGCAGGGCGGCTTCCCCGTCATTGACGATCAGGGTATCGAAGCATTCCTTGGTCAGATACAGTGAGATCAGCTCCGCGATGTTTGCATCATCATCCACGATCAGTATTTTCTGTTTGTTAGCCATGATCTTCCTCCGTTATTTCAGCTCCGCAATGGTTACGCCGGCATCGCCTTCTCCGTATTCGGCAAGCCGGTATGAGCGGACATAGGGACTTTTCTTCAAATGTGACTGCACGGCCGAACGCAGCGCGCCGGTTCCTTTGCCGTGCACGATGCGGACCTTCGATAAATGCGCGAGGCTGGCATCGTCCAGATATTTATCCAGTTTTGCAAGGGCATCATCCACGGTGAGGCCTAAGAGATTCAGTTCCGTGCTGATGCTTGCGGATCTTTGCATGGCGCCGGTGAATGCTGACGTTGCTTTTTTATTGTTTTTGGCACTCTTTTCCGGCAGCAGGACATCGTTGATATTGGTCTGCATGCGCATGATCCCGCATTGTACATACAGGTTGCCTTTGGCATCGGGGATGGAGGAAACGGTTCCGTCAAGATCCATGGACAGGATCTTCACATCATCACCCAGATGAAAATCGGAAGGCTTATAGTGATTATGATTCTGCGGAAGTTCCTCTTTCTTTTCTTCAGTGCGGGTCTCGTTCAGCTTTTCGCGAAGCTTTCTGCGCATTTCCTCCATTTCCTGGATGGAAACGTTTCCGCCGCTCTTCTGATAGAGACGGATGGCTTCGTCGGCAAGCTTTTTGGCATCCTGCAGAAATTCTCTGGCTTCTTCCTGCGCGGCTTTGATGGAACGGTCCCGCATTTCCTGAAGCTTCTTTTGCTTGGACTCGAAAGAGGCTTTTAGTTCTTCCGCTTCTTTCCGGTATTTTGAAACAGCTTCCTGTTCCTGTTCCAATAATATACGATTTTGCTCCAACTTGGAAAGGACATCTTCGAGATCTTCGTCTTTTTTATCCAGCCGGCCCGATGCATCGTTTATCACTTCTTCGGGAAGCCCGAGCTTTCTGGAAATTGCAAAGGCATTGCTTTTGCCGGGCATGCCGATCAGAAGACGGTAAGTGGGACGCAGGGTTTCCACATCAAATTCACAGCTTGCGTTCATGACATGATCTTCACGGATCGCATAGATCTTCAGCTCGCTGTAGTGTGTTGTAGCTACCGTCCGGATCCTGCGTTTATGCAGCCTGTCCAATATGGCGATCGCAAGCGCGGCGCCTTCCGTCGGGTCTGTTCCGGCACCCAGCTCGTCAAACAAACACAGAGAATTCTCATCGGCGCTGTTCAGTATCGTGACGATACGTTTCATATGCGAAGAAAACGTGGACAGGCTTTGCTCGATACTCTGTTCGTCTCCGATGTCGGCAAAGATATCGGAGAAAACCGGAAGTTCCGACCGGTCGAGTGTCGGGATGTGCAGGCCGGCCTGTCCCATCATGGACAGAAGCCCGATGGTTTTGAGCGCGACGGTCTTGCCGCCCGTATTCGGCCCCGTGATGATCAGCAGATCAAATGTATCGCCGAGAGATACATCGATGGGAACGACGGTTTTTTTCGGAAGAAGCGGATGCCTTGCTTTTCTCAGAAAAACACGCCCTTCCGTATTGTAAACCGGCCTTGTGGCATTCATATCCAGTGCCAGTTTGCCTTTTGCAAAGATAAAATCCAGCTCGGCGATCGTGTCCAGGTCCTGGCGGATCTCAAACAGATGCTCGCTGCAGGAAGCGCACAGTCCGGAAACGATCACTTCGATCTCTTTTACTTCCTGCAGTTCCAGTTCCCGCAGTTCATTATTCAGGTTGACTACGGCCGCGGGCTCAATAAAAAACGTGGATGCGGAAGAGGACTGGTCATGGATCATTCCGGGCACGTTATTTTTATATTCGGATTTGACGGGAATGCAGTATCTGCCGTCCCGCAGGGTGATCACGGCATCCTGCAGGTAGTTACGGTAAGTCTGGTTCACCATCTGCGTCAGCTGGGAGTGGATCCGGTCGGCGGCCTGTTTCATGTGGCGCCTGATGGACCGCAGCGTCGGGGACGCATCATCACTGATCTCATCTTCTGAGAGAATGCATCTTCTGATATCTGCGCAGAGGCTGCTCAAGGGATCCAGCATAAAAAACAGCGGATCCAGGGAATCCTCTCCGGTGTCGTTCACATCCCGCCGTCCGTATGCTTTGATCCTTGCCGTATTTTCCAGGAGTCTTGCGATCTGAAGAAGGTCGGCGGCAGAGACCGTGCTTCCTTTATCGAGCCTTGAAAGAGATGCATAGATCGCGCTTTCTGCGAAAAAGGAAACGGACGAATTCTTCATGAGACGCGAAAAAGCATCCGCGGTCTGGATCTGGGCTTCTTCGATCTCTTTCAGAAAAACATACGGATTTAAAGAAAGGCACCGCTCTTTTCCGAGTTCAGAGGATGCCTGATCTGCCAGCTGTTCCAGTATTTTTCCGAATTCAAGAGTGTTACAGGCGCTTTCATTCATAACAAAGTCAGTGTAGCAGAATTCAGGCAGTTTCGCAATGCAACTTGAGGTTTTCAGACAATTTTAGTATAATAGGAAAACAGTGGTTCTTTGTGATTCCTAAGGTGTTGGGGACGGGGAAGGAGAGCACTCTGATATGGACGAAAAGGATCAGAAGAAGATTCAGGATTCTGTCGCAAAAGAAAACGAACGTTCCGGCTCAAGCAACGAGCAGAAGTATGATTTTATCACGGAAACGATCAAGAAAAAACCGGTCAACAAAAAGCGGTTCTTTACAAAGTTTTTGCTGACCGTTTTCTGGGGGGTCCTGTTTGGCGCGGTTGCCTGTGTGACTTTCATATTCCTGCAACCGAGGATCCAGGCAAGATTCCAAAAAACGGAAACAAGTGAAGAAACCGGCGAACCCGGATCGGAAGACGTTACGGACGATACGGAGGAGATCTCCACGGAGGAAGTGGAAGTGGCACAGGCCGCGGAAGAGAAGCCGCGCGAAGTGGTCACGCAGGTCGTCCAGAAGGTGGAAAAAGTCGAGAAAGATCTGAACGTCGGTGATTTTAAACAATTATACACGCAGATCTCCAGGATGGCCGCTGATGTCAGAAAGTCACTGGTCACGGTCACGGGTGTTTATTCCGATACCGACTGGTTCTTAAATCCCTATGAACAAAACAGCGCAACTTCCGGTATCCTTGTTGCGGAAAACGGAAAAGAGGTCCTGATCGTCGCGCAGACGGCAGCGATCCGGAATGCGGAATCGATCCAGGTCACGTTCTGTGACGGCAACGAATGCGAAGCGGAAGTGAAGAAATCGGATGACGGCACCGGCCTTTCGGTCCTTGCTGTCAATATCGATGAGATGGGCGAAGAGACCACAGAGAAGATCGTCATGGCAAGACTCGGGAGTTCCAGGATCTCCACGCTGGTCGGCAGCCCCATCATCGCGCTCGGCAATCCGATCGGCATTTCCGGTTCCATGGCAAGCGGTCAGATCACCAGCAACAGTTATGTAAAAACCATGACGGACACCAGCGTGCAGTTCCTGACGACGGATATTTACGGCAGTGAAAATGCAAGCGGGGTGCTTGCAAATCTGGACGGTGAAGTCATCGGCATCATTTATCAGGATGAAAATGTCGGGGATACCCCGAACCTCGTGAAGGCATACGGGATCTCGGATTTAAGGGGTAAGATCGAAAAGCTGGCCAACGGACAGGATCTTGCATATCTTGGTATTTACGGAACGGATGTGACGGAGGCTGCGGCAAAAGAGTATGATATCCCGCTCGGCGCATATGTCAAAGAAGTTGTGATCGATTCTCCCGCCATGCAGGCAGGGATTCAGAACGGGGATGTGATCGTGAAGATCGGAACGACCGAGATCAAATCTTTTGAAGGGTTCAAAGACGCGATGTTAAAATGCCAGCCCGGCGATCTGATGATGATCACGGTGCTCAGACAGGGGCGCTTTGAATATGTTGAAATGTCCTACGAGATCACGCTTGGAAAATTGGAGTAAAACATGAAGTATATTGAAAGTTTTCACGACACCGATAATGTATCCGATATTTATCTGATCAAACATAAACAGTCGGCAATGACCAAAAACGGCAAGCCGTATGAAAATGTGATCCTGCAGGACAAGACCGGGACGATCGATGCGAAGATCTGGGAACCGAATTCGGCCGGGATCGAGGATTTTGATGTTCTGGATTATGTGATGATCGGCGGAAAAGTCACTTCATTCAACGGCGCGCTGCAGGTCAGCATCAACCGCGCCAGAAAATGCGGTGAAGGCGAATACGATCCCGCGGATTACCTTCCCATGACTTCCAAAAATATTGATGAGATGTATGAAGCGGTCCTGAAGTATATTTCCCGGATCCAATCTCCGTATCTGAAGCAACTTCTGGAGGCTTTTTTTGTGCAGGATGCGGATTTTATCGCTAAATTCAAAAAGAGTTCCGCCGCAAAGGCGATCCATCACGGCTTTATCGGCGGACTTTTGGAGCACACGCTTTCGGTGGCAAACCTCTGCAACTATCTCGCGGATGCCTATCCGAAGATCAACAAAGACCTGCTGATCAGCGTGGCATTGCTTCATGATATCGGCAAGACAAAGGAACTGTCCGCATTTCCGGAGAATGATTATACGGATGACGGTCAGCTTTTGGGGCATATCGTGATGGGTTCGGAGATGATCGCGTTCAAGATCGCGCAGATACCGGGCTTTCCGGAAAAACTTGCCGGTGAGATCAAGCACTGCATTCTGGCACATCACGGCGAATACGAATTCGGATCTCCCAAAAAACCGGCATTGATCGAGGCCGTTGCGCTGAATTTTGCAGACAATACGGATGCAAAGCTGGAAACCATGACGGAGCTGTTTTCATCCACGATCGAAACCGGCTGGCTCGGCTATAATCGGCTGTTTGATTCCAATGTACGAAAAACGAGCGAATAGAAAATGGAATACCGTAAAAATCAAACTGTGATCGTAACGATCGAAGATATCGGAATGAATGGAGAGGGTATCGGCCGTGCTGACGGCTATACCCTTTTTGTTAAGGATGCGATCGTGGGGGATGAGGTGGAAGCAAGCCTCACCAAGGTGAAAAAAACGTATGCCTACGCAAGACTTGTTAAGATCCTGAAGCCGTCTAAGGACCGGATCCTGCCGCCATGCGCGATCAGCAGGCAGTGCGGCGGATGTCAGCTGCAGGCTCTGTCATATGAGGCGCAGCTTATCTTCAAACAGAATAAAGTCAGAAATGATCTGATCCGGATCGGCGGGATCGATGCTGATCATCTGGACAGGATCATGGAAAGGATCGTTCCGGCAGAGCGGGCATTTGTTCCGGAGCAGGATGCAGCAGAAACACAGGTGCTTCCGGCAGGCTTCAGATACCGCAACAAAGCCCAGTATCCGGTCGGAACAGATAAGGACGGAAATCCCGTTGCCGGTTTTTTTGCGGCAAGAACCCATGCGATCATAAAGACGGACGACTGCCTGCTGGGTCCCGCCATAAATAAAAGGATCGTGGATACGATCCTTGCCCATATGAAAAAATACGGGATCGCGGCATATGATGAGAACAGCGGGACAGGTACGGTGCGGCATATCATGATCCGCACAGGGCTCTTCAGTGCGCAGATCATGGTCTGCATGGTCATAAACGGCAGATCGCTGAAAGGCGCCGATGCGCTGGTGGATGAACTGAAGCAGATTCCAGGCATGACGAGCATTTTCCTGAATGTGCAGCAGGAGCGGACCAATGTGATCATGGGCAAGGAAAATGTGCTGTTATGGGGACAGGAAACCATTGAAGATACGATCCATGTCTGCAATGTCCGTGATTTTTCCCGTACGGATGAGACTCTGACATATGCGATCTCCCCGCTTTCTTTCTATCAGGTCAATCCGGTGCAGACGGAGCGCATGTATTCGCAGGCTTTGCATTATGCGGATCTTCACGGGACAGAGACTGTGTGGGACCTTTACTGCGGGATCGGGACGATCTCCCTGTTCATGGCGCGTCATGCAAAGCGCGTGATCGGCGTTGAGATTGTGGAACCGGCCGTGGAGGATGCGAGGAAAAATGCGGATAGAAACGGAATAAACAATGCGAGTTTTTATACCGGAAAAGCCGAGGAAGTTCTGCCTGCGTTCTATCGGGATCATGAAGCGGACGATCTCAGCCATCCGGATGTGATCGTGGTGGACCCGCCGAGAAAAGGCTGTGATGAAAAGTGCCTGGAGACGATGGTGATGATGAAACCGGAAAAGATCGTCTATGTCAGCTGCGATCCGGCAACCCTTGCAAGAGACATCAAATATCTGACAGAACGCGGGTATGTTCTGTCTAAAGTCCGTCCGTTCGATAATTTTCCGCAAACGGTTCATGTTGAGACTGTAGTTTGCTTGAGCAAAAATTTTTCGAAGCCGAAAGATTATATTCAAATTGGAATTGATGCGGAGGATTACTATAGAATCAAAGAATCGGAGAAGAAATCGGAATAAGCTTATGGATAAAGATTGGTCGGAAAAGAATAAAGAAATACAGAAACTGTTATCTAAAGAAGTCACGTTCGGTGAAGCCATAAGGAAACTGATAGAATTCAGAGATGAATTGTTTCAACAGATAACCTGGATCGTAGAAGGGTATCCCGAGAAGGCTTTTTATCAAATGCCTTTTGCAGGTGCAAAGGGATATCACAGCAAAACGCTTGCTTATTCCATCTGGCATATTTTTAGGATTGAGGATATAGTGGCACATGAGATGATAGCAGGGGATGAACAGATTCTGTTTAGGGATGATCATCTGAGCGCGATTGCTTCCCCAATCATTACGACCGGGAATGAACTTGAGGGTGAAGAAATTGCTGAGTTTTCGAAGAAACTGAGTGTGCAGGAACTCTATCTCTATGCAAAGGCCGTAAAAGAATCAAGTGATCGGATCCTTTCGAGTCTGCAGTACATAGAACTGAAACGAAAGTTTACGAAAGATACGAAACAGAAACTAGTGGAAAGTAAATGTGTCAG
>CACZBD010000023.1 GCA_902779305.1 uncultured Lachnospiraceae bacterium
GAGTGAGATGGAATATAATAAACAGGTGATTTGATTCTCAACACAGATCTGGGGACACTTCTGTTTATTTATTTCCTACAATGAGTTTACGCTATCTATGTTGCTTGTATTGACTTTTTCAGTGGATTTGGTATTATATAATTAGTTGTGGGCTGGTCGAGAGACCCAGGTCCAACCTATCGGTGGGCAGACTGTCCGCCATTTCTTTTTTTCAAGGAACGGCATGAAAAAATTAAGCATCTTTGTAGACGAATCTGGCGATTTTGGCCCCTATGCAAAGCATTCGCCCTTTTACATTATCACAATGATTCTCCATGATCAGAGTTCGGATATTTCCAACGATATCGCAAAGCTCAGCTCTGAGTTTATAAACCTGGGATACACGAACGATTTTGTCGTGCACACCGGGCCACTTATTCGCAAAGAAGAAATATATTGCAATATGCCGCCAAACGACCGAAGAGCAATATTCTCAAAACTATTCTTTTTTACTCTCCGCGCTGATATACAATATAAATCGTTTGTGTTTGACAAACGTCAATATAAAGATACGATGAAAATGGAAGCAACAATGGCTCGTGAATTATCCTTATTTATTAGAATCAATCTTCAATTCTTTCAAAGTTTTGACAATATAATTCTTTATTATGATAATGGACAAAAACAGATTACTCGTATGCTGAATAATGTTTTAGCCACTGAACTCACGGAATACGATGTTCGCCGAGTTTTCCCAAAAGACTATAAACTCTTTCAAGCTGCGGATCTGATTTGTACATTAGAACTGATTGATGCCAAATGCAAAGCTGGAGAGTTGACAAAATCAGAAATGGCCGTTTTTCATTCCAAACGCGATTTATACAAGCAATTTATCAGGCCCATAAAAAAGAAGGCGTTTTGACAAGGTTTTCCCGAGGATTAGACACAATTCCAATCAGCAAATTTGTAAAAAATAAATCAGCATAAAAATCGCAAGTCCAAATTTGAGGAGAAAAAAAATCAGCAGCGAGTATGTCTCTCTTTCCTCCTTATAAATTCAGTGTTTTTTGCAACATATTTTTCGGTGATGCATGTTGCCTGTATAGGAAAATGCACATTATTTCTTGATCCTAAAAAAATAGTGTTCCATATCCTCTCCGATTATATATGCCCCATTATTCAGCATAACCTTCTGAGAAGGAATATTGTCCTTATTCACACGTAGATAGATCTCTTCTTCCGGAACAATCTCCTTTGCAATTTGAACTGTCAGTTCCAACCCTGCCGTTCCATAACCTTTCCCGCGTTTGTCTTTCCTGATACTGTAGCCAATATGTCCGGCACCTTTTTTCAGTGTTTCTGTCAGGTGATGCCTTATTCTGAATTCACCGACCAGACAGTCTCCATCCCACAAGTAATAATATGTTTCCGGAACAAACCAATCTGGCATATCTACCGGATGCTCATATGAGATCAATGTCGGAAGAGCTTTTTCAATATACTCGTCATAGGCTATACCCGTATACGGATTCGTTAAACCATTTTCATCCGCGGGCAAGGTTGTCGTATATTCCCACTGCGCGTAGGCATCTCGCGTATTGATCTTACGTAATTCCATTTTTTCCAGTCTCCTTATCAAATATGCTTGTTGCTTAGCTCAATGCAGTGACTATCTCTTACTTTGTAACCCTGCAAATAAAAAACACATCCGGGTCACAACGAATCTGAATGCGTTCTTATTGAAATAATACGGAAAGAAACTTAATGTTTTTTTACATTTTTTCTATTCTTTTCTTCATCCCAGTCAAATGAAATATCCTTCATAATTATATTATACATATAGTCAAGTTACAATTTAAAGCGGTTAGTGAGTGGTTAGTGTGAAATGAGAGAACGAGCGGATGCTATGTGGCGTATGAATACGGTCCTCAGAACAAAATCGAAACATCTCCATACATTACAATTCTAATGATTCCGATAACAACCAGATGGGCCGGATAGTAAATATAGAAAAACCATTTCAGCCATTTGGCTTTTCCTCTCTCTCCGTTATACCGCTTCATAAGAGGATATACCAGGATAACAAACAATTCTATGATTCCATGTATTTTGTTGACGAAGAAAAACGACACTACGGCATACAGCAGAACCCAGATCATCATAGTGATCGTCTGTTTTTTCAGATCCCCGCGATGTCTGTATATGCCCAGAATCGCCAACACAGCGATACAACTCCAGTCCGCCGGAAAGGCACTCCATACCAGAACAAAGATCAGAATATGTTTCAGTACTTTGTATCTGAACTCCGTATCCTGGATCCACAGCACCAGTACTGCTACAAACAGCGGGTACATAACGCTTGTCTGATTAAAGACACCTGTTTTAAGCGGAATAAAATTGATACCGAAAGCGAAACAATACGCAAAATGTGAGATGACGGCAAAGATGCCAAGTCTCAGCAGATATTTCTTTATATTATGCGTATAATGATAGCCCTCTGCGATAAAGAACCACATGATCGGAGCGGTCAGCCTCCCAATAACATGTAACGCAATCGGAAGAGGCTGTGCCGGAAACGATGGATAGAACAAATCGGTAACATGATCTATCGTCATGGCTACAATTGCGATGATTTTCAGATGATTGGAGTTTAATTTCTTTTCCATCTTTAAAACTTTATTCCATTTTATGAACAGGTGCTGTTATTTCAATATGGTTTCCTTCGGAATCAACAAATTCCGCCACCCAGTTGCCTTTGATCCGGGTTAGTGGAAAGCACACTTCTTTCCCATCAAGCTTTTCCTTAAGAACATCAACATTGTCAACACTAACACTCGGTAGACAATTACTCCCGAAAGCATGCTCTTCTTTCATGTTCTGATATGCAAACAATCCGAATCGAAATCCTTTAATATCAAATACACTGTATGTTCCGTCATACTCAGTAACAGGCTTATCAAAAAATGATTCATAGAATTGAATAGCACGTTTCATATCCTTCACGCATATGTAAAGTGAATCGATTTTACAATTCATAGCTATCCTCCAAAAATAACTCTCTCAAACGTTCCTTGACTTCTTCTGTTGTTACACCATAATTGATCAGCGTATTTACATCGAATGGGTCTGTATTCAGGGAATCAACAAATGTCCGGACATCCTGCCGAACCGTTTCCGGAAGTTCTGCCGGTCTTTCAACGGTCAGTTCTACAATGATTCTGAGAATATCTTTTTTATGCTTTTTAAACTCGGATGAATGGATCGTTTCACCGGAATCCCTTCTTGCTTTCAGATCCAGATAAGCCTTTGCCTTAAACAAAATCAAATAAGCAGGCCGCAATACTGACATTGTGTTAACGACTTGTCTCCCTTCCAGAAGAATTCGATAATAATCTTCGTTTAGAAGGATTGCGGATAGGCTGGATATCTCATCATCAATATGAACAGGCGTCAGAACCAAATCCGCAGGCGGTTCAAAATCTGTTCTCGCGAACAGTTCGATCATCCTCGGATAATCCGGTTTTTGAGGGTCAGTAAACCGAAAGAACTGTGGTTTCCCACTCGAAGTTGCCCTATGCTCATATTGTCCATCGTCGATAAACGACCATAGCTTTCTTCCAAATTCCGGAGTTAAAGCTTCAACGATCAAGACTATATCAAGATCTTTTGTGGCGCGGAACGAGGCCGAATTGTCAGAAAAACAAATGTCACAAGCCGTGCCTCCGATAAGAACGTATTTATCGTCATCTCCTTCAAAATATGCTCTGAAGGTTTCAAGTCCGCCTACCATACATGATCCTCCAACATTTCATCTACCGCGCTTTCCACTCTCGGATCCGACAACTCATTCTCGATACTAAGCAGAACGCTCAGTGGATCTTGAACATTCTTCCTGATCGGATCCAAATAGTACCCTACTTCAAGAACAACGCATCCGATTCTTTCTCCCTTTGCTGCTTCTTTGTTTTGGAATACACATTTTTCTTTCAAATCTTTCTTTAAAACAGCATATGTCGGATAATCATTATCAGAAAGCATTGAATACTCAGAAAGGGCAGATATTCCAGCCATCTCACATAATTGAAGATCGTCCAGCAAACAAAACCTGCGTATAACAGGGTCCCGCATAAACGGTCTGATCCTCTCCCAAATAATTTTTTTCTCACCCTTCATGGTTATGGCTCTGCTTTTACCTTTGGAATCCATAACCGCAATGTCGATATACTCGATCTCATCAAAAGATTTACTGACAGCCATCTTTGAAACATTCAGTTTCTCCGCAATATATGTTACTGTCGCTTTCTCGTATGCATCATATAGTCCGTCAAGAAGAATCTTTTGAGTCAGATAGGAAATCCTGTATACAGGTTTCAGTTCTCTTTGTTTATTTCCGGAAAGCAAGATGCCAAGGAAGGGAAGGTATACCTCTTTGTCTTTTATGACAAATGGGATACCTTCCTCCTGCATTCTTTCTTTTGCATAGAAATTGCTATTATGTAAAAATAAAGCACACTTCTGTCCGGTACTGATCTCAACCTGTGCACGATTCTTTCTAAGTTGGGGCAATCCAATCACACTCCTGGGTTCTATCGCAACCCAGGAAACACCGTTGGTCTCAATCTCATATCCTTTGTATTGACCCTTGAAAAATAACGGCAATGACTTGAATAACGACGGGGCATCCGTTATCTTCACATCCATATGAAGCACATTTTCCAAGTATTCTCTCAAGTTAACACACTTTCTGATTTGTAAATCATTTTAGTTTACAAATCAAATATAGCATCTATTTCAAGATAATTCAACTGTATATCTAAGATTCCGCTACGAGCTGCGCGAAAGTTCTGAGGACTCAGACAAGGAAAAGACCCGAACGAATGCTTGCATTCAAGTTCGGGTCTTTTTCGTTGGCTGTTGGACGAAGTCCCGCAATGAAAAAATCGAAGCTAAACATTTTTTCTGATCGAGAGAGAATACCCCATTGAATGCAGGTATCTGATAATTGTCTCAATCGTACCACTTGCTCCTTTCTCCATTCGGCTGACTGCCTGCTGGGACAGACCGGTTCTACGGCTTATGTCTTTTTGCGTGAGTGCTTCAGCCTTTCGTGCATCAATCAGTTCCTGTTTGAAGGCCATTTCTGCCTTGAATATCTCATGCTGTCTGCGGAGTTCATCATCTTCCGTAATAAGTTCTTCAATTATCTTCTTCTCTTTAACACTGTCTCTTTTTTCCAACATAACTGCCGCCTCACTTAATCAGGCCCTCGCGCTTAGCACGTTTTATCGCCTTTTCAAGTTCCTGTTTTTCAGCTTTCCCTTTTTGTTTTTTACATATATGAAGGAACGCCACTCCATTTTTATCTATGATCACATACATGATTCGATTCTGTGACGCTTTGATCTCCCAGAGTTTTCCATTTAATTGCCGTGTATTTAGTTTTTCAAATGCATCCAGACCCGACTCTTCAATTTCATTTCGAATATCATATAATTCAAGACGTTCCGCTTTGGGAAGAGCATCAATATATTGGGTTATTATATTCTTGCCGCCTGTGGTCGTATAATCGTATATTGTCATACGAATTCTTCCCTCATAGGATACATCATTATTGATGTTGTGTCAATCTGTCAGCGCCTGCATAACTTCACGAAAAGCCATCCTTTTTCATGTAAGCAGGAATTTCACCGCTTTCATCTATGCGGATCATCTCCCTGCGGAACAGGGTCTGAATTGTATACCCCGTTTTCTGATAGATAGCATTAGCCTTATCCAGTGCATCCTCATCTAACTCGAACGATATGGTTGATTCTTCCGCCCTGGTAATTTTCTCAAAACGGGGATACAGATCTGTAAGAAACTCCGCTCTTTTCATTACAAAATGATACTCTCCCTGATCCGTTTCCATTTGATCCAAAAAAATGTCCCAATATCCGATAAAAACATTTAGGAAGTCCGTTGTATTCCCTCTCTCTTTATATCTACGCTCATACTCATCTTTCGCATTCCGCTCGGGATAACAAAGGATATATGGAATTTTCTCTTTACGTAACGCATTTAAAACAGGGATAATCGGGGGAATGATCACATATCTGTTCTCATTATATTGGTTCACCACAGCCTTTATATAGTTTTCAGGCCACTCATCCCGAAGTTGTAGATTGATATCCGCTTTCTTACCTTCTGTTTCCTCATATGACAGGATCCCATCAGGTAAATTGTATTTGTATGGCATACATACGAAATCAACGGAATCATATACTGTTTTCGCAAATCTCGTTTTGCCGGTACCGGCATGTGCTGCTATGATCATGATACCCATCCATCCGACTTCGAAAAACAAGTCTAGTTTTTTCACTCCGCAATCTTAAGGAGAAACTTGTTGCTTACAACCTTCATAGAAAGCGACGCGCCAATTCTCTCGCAAAATACCGGCTCTGTGGGTCGGATTACAATTCCTTCTTTCTTCCCACCCTTCGGGTACTCGCCATCCGCTCTCTGAAGCAATGCTTCAACAGTTGGGTATTTTGATGGCAGATCCATTTCGACCTCTTCCACCGGAACCATTTGCAAGCTTAAATTCTCACATATTTCCTGCATTTTTCTCAACCCAACCCGCTTCCCATCGAGACGGATCGTGAACACGTACCACTCAGGTCTGATCAGTTTCAGTCTGTTCTGTTGGATTCCGGGTGCACACAATTCCCCCTGTATGGTAAGCAAGTGAAGTTCATTCTTCTCATAATATTTCCGAACCTTTTTTTCAATATCTTCACGCTTGACCAGCTCATAAAATGCGCTCTTCCCGTCATCTTTGTACTCATAGTTATGACCGGTCACATGGAAACCATCTTCATCCAGAGACACTGAATGAGAAGAGCCATCCATTTTGGTAGTAATATAGTATTCCAGTCCTGCGAAATCTCCGATTAGATCCGGCTCCGCCTGCACACGGGTTTCATCTGTATGCGGCACATCGGGCGGAAGAGTTCCTATCACTGTTCCACCGGTAGTTGCCTTCTCTTCAATCTCCCACTTCCTCACTCCAAGAATCTCCGTAACATCCGTCCCAAGTTCCACATTTGTCGGCAACTCTGGGAACTGACTGATTGGCAACAATAACCCTTGGGAAACCTGTCCGCGAAACCTCATTGTCCTCAGGCGAAACCCCTCGCCCATGATATCGGTCTTCCGATAGCTGGATCGTCTCATAAATTCAAACACAGGGCGGATCGGCAGAAAGCTGTCAATCTCAAAATAAACAGCGAGATCCATCGGCCGGAACTGCCCCCTATTTACAACGCTCTGCCACCCCAGCACATTTGCCAGTTCTATCCTGTCTGCACCTTCTATCGGTTCTATTTTCCATATTCTCTGTATACTTGCCAATTTTCTCATTTTTCTTTCCCCATTCCGTTTTCTATAATTATTTTCTTGAGATCTGCCACGAAATCATCCATCTCGATTGTCCTTTCCTTTGACAAATCTACTTCTCCGAATAAGCGCTCATATAGTTCGAAAGACAGTATGGCCATACATCTTTCGCCACACCCTACCTTGACAGGATTCCCAAATTCTCTGAAAAAATCTTCTGATTCAATATTGTCAGCCAACTCTTCAATTGAAATCTCAACCATGATTGTCTCTTTCGGAATACTTCGTTTTGTCGAATTGTGGTTGTCAAAATATGGCGTGCAATGCACGCCTTTTTCGTTACTGTTTTTCCTGTAATGCTTCTATATACCCCAGCAATCTGTTCTTTTTGTCACGATCCAGCTTGCTGTATTCTATCAAAAGTTCATACTCTTCATCCTTCTTATAGACCGTAACATAATCATTATTCAGTGTTTCATTACTTTCTGTTCCGGATATCAAATAATACGGATCAACTCTTAAAACATCACAGATCACTTTCAGTTTGTCGATGGACGGATTCTGTTTTTTCCCTTTCCAGCTGCTCATAGTACTCTGCGGTATTCCGGTTCTTTCTGAGAACTCTTTCTGTGTCATTCCCTGTTCTCGAACCAAACCGATAACTCTCTCTCCAACCGTCATTTATCTATATCCTTCTTATCGAATTATTCCGTTTGTCAAATACTATCATATCTCTGTAAAACTGTCAACAAAATGGTTGATTCTTATGAATGGCCTTTTGAACGGTTAGTGAGTGGTTAGTGGGAAATGAGAGGACGCGGAATCCCCTTTCTTACTGCATTTCCCGACATTTAGTTTCCTTCGATTCCGCTACGAGCTGCGCGAAACACAAGCCACATAGCAGAAAAGAGAAGAGGCAACGGTCATGCTTGCATGAAACCGGGGTCTCTTCTCTTTTTCTGTAAGCGGCGACGCCGCGACATCCGCGAGTCCGCAGGACGAACGGATGCTATGTGGCAAATGCATGTTGCTTATCCCATTGATGGTCTTGACGAAAAACGCAAAAGAGAGAACCCTTCAGGTTCTCTCTTTCATCCGTGTAAATACAGACTTTAAAAGGAAACGGATTCATTGCTGCGGCACGGCCCATGTGAGCGTAACCATCTCGCATTTTGTTTCCGCCGATACGCCGTCTTCGCCGATGACCCTGTATTCTACCCAGCCCGAAACCGAGGCCTTGCCGCTCTTGCGTTCTGCCTCCGAATAAGTATGGCCGCCAAGAGCCTCGGCAGTGGGCTCGAGAATGATCGACTTTTTGTCTGCTCCGATACCTTTTACTTTAAAGCACTTCGTAAAATCACTGACCGTACCTTTGTCGTTGTTGTTATAGACAACGACGGAACCTTCGGTGATCTTCCACAGCCTGTCGGTCGAAAGCTTCAGTTCGATCTCGCCCGGCTCAGCGCTGTCGTTAAGCGCAAATTTGGTCGTTGCAAGTTTGGCATTCAGTTTCTTGGGCGCTACGGCTTTGAGACTGATGGTCGTAGGCTTCGTGACAGGGATGTACCGCTCATTGGGGAAGTTCCCCTCGATCTTAACCAGAGTTACATCGAATTTGTATGTGCCTGCAGGTATCTCGACCCTATCCGGCCAATCATAAATCTTTCCGTAGGAAGTTGCGCATGTCGAAACTGTCTTGATCCCGTTCCCGTCATTCAGGTTAAGTATGTTTTGATTTGTACTGATCTCCCTCTTGAGGAAATAGTATGCATTCGTGTCAACTTCCTTTTTGTATTTATAGTATGCATCATTAGTCGAGAACGCCAGATAATACTGTCCGCCTCCCAGCTCTAATTGTTCCGGAAGATCAAAAGTAAGCGTATTGTAGAACCACGCATCGGTATCCGTTATGAACTCGGTTTTACAGTCTTTGCTAAGTTTCAGTTCTTCCAAGTCGTTAACGGCTTCCGCACCGGTATTATTAACTTTTATCGTTTCTTCGCAAAGATCATCGCCTTTCTTATACGAGAACGTCATCTCTACCGTATCGGCCGAAGGTTTTACGGCATACCTGATATAGGAGTCACCCTTTGCATTGTACGCTGCAGATGAGAAGATCCTGCCTCCGCTTTCAACGGTGAGTTTTGCATTTTTGATATTGCAGTCAAACGGCCCGTCCACCCTGTTCACAATTACTTCAATTGTCTCCGGGCAGCCGACAGCATTCAGATTGTTAAGATCGCCATAATCAAAATCAGCAGAATATAGCAAGTTGCTGTTATCGCTATGGACCGATGCTACCTTATATTCCTCACAGTCTGATGTGGCTGTATATACAAGGTCTTGGGCCGCATTGGAGCCTTCCTTAAACCTGGCCGTGATCTTGTATGTGCCCGGTCCGCTGACGCTTACGATCTCACCGGTTGCCGGATCCACCGTAATGCCTTTAGGCACGGAATATGTGAGATCCTCACAGTTGATCGGATTGTTCAGGGAATCGTAGAACTTCATGTATTTCCTGGGATGTACGGTAATACCCGATTCTTGCTCTATCTTCGGAGCCTCTGTGGTGCTGAACTGCTTTCCGAGGTTGTTGAGCGTAAGCTTGATCGTGTTCTTACCGCCATCCTGTGTTGTCGCAGTGATGGTGTATTTACCGGGTTTGGTGACGTGTATATCTCCCGCATTCCCGCTTTCCCACGGTTCTATCGTGAGTCCTTTTGCAGGGCTGACCTTGATCGCCAGATTCGTTATCACAACGGGTATCGGAAAATCAGGATCAGCCGGGTTATCCTCCCAGAACCGTATGGTAGCACCGTCCAGTTTGAATCCGTCGATGCCAACGCTTCCGGAGAGTTCATCTGCGGAGAACTTTTTACCATTTAGCGAAACATCTACCCTCGAAAGCGTCAAAGGCTTATTTGAAATAATTACTCTTACCGTATTTGTACTTACCGTGGCGTTTCCGGGATAATCATTGGCGATCGCCTGCACATATACATCATTAACTGCAGAGTCGGCACTGAGAACGTAGTCTTTCCCGACAGTGAGCGTCCCGTTCTTTTCGTTGATCGTAATGGGACTGTTCGCAGGCAGGGGCTTTTGCCAGTGATCGGTAACAACCCAGCGCACACTCGAAGAGGCCGGTTTGGTCAGCGTTCCGCTTCCGTCATAGAATGTTTGAGCCGTAAACTTGAATGTTGCTGCTTTTCCGTCCTGTTTAAAGAGCCTCAGATCCGGCATATGGTCATTTATGACTATTCTGTTGATCGGCGCCTTGACCGTAAGATCGAGTGTCGCCGGCGTATATCTGGTTGCATTCGGAAGATAAGGTGTCACATACAGTTTTGCCTTTCCTGTGGGAATGTCTGCCAGATTCGTAACATATATCGATAATCCGTCCGTTCCGAGAACGAGTCCGCCGGGATTCGTCTCTGTTTTTGCTCCGAAGGTTGCAACCGTATTACCGTCTGCATCGGCAATGTATGTTTTGTCCGGATCCGTGTTTATAAACGTATAGCTTGTGTTCTTCGAAAACCCTGCAACCGCAACAAGCACATCGGGCTGACCTTTGGTGAACGCAGTGTTCTTTTTGGCAAGGGTCAGTTTTGACTCATAGATATTGAGCGCTTTCGTTTTCTGTGTAATCGTCTTTGTCTTTCCGGTTTCATAAAATCCCGACAGACCTTCGGTTGCCGTTACATTCTTAGCCTGCACAAGCCTTACCGAAATGTCGTAGCTCTTCGGTCCATCCCCTTCGGCGTTGTTTTCTGTCAGCGCGATCTTATGTCCGCTCGCAAGCGCTGAGCCCACCGGAATATAACTCCTGCCGGCCTCCTGCAGCATGGCGCTTTCTTCATCAAAGGCCTCGCCCGCTGATAATGTTGCCTGAACCACATAATACAGGTTCTCGTATCCGTTTACACTCTTCGGTGCCGACAGGTCCACAATAAAATGCCTGTCAGATGTGTTTTTGACTGAGATGCCGGGCTGTGCAAAATCAGTGGTGACCGGTTTAACAGAAACGCCCGCGCCCTCTATCACTCTTGCATCGGTAAAATCATTCGCCGGATCTCCTTCCTTAAACACGATCTTGATCGTTTTTTCCGTATCCGGAAGCGCTGTGCTCTGCCAGTTTCCTTCCGAGAATGATTCCCTGTATGTTTTCACGATCAGCTTCTTTTTGGCACAATCAATCGCTACGGTTGCGTTTTTGTCAGCGGAATCTTCCGCCACGACCGCACAAAGCCTTGAGATATCGGCTGCAGCGTCTACAGCGATATCATAAGAGCACTCGCATCCGACGGCCTGTGTTATGATCCCGTTCGAATATCCTTTGCCCTTTACGGTCACGCTTGAGATAGCCTGCCTGAACGATATAGAGACTGTGCTCTTGTATTTTTTACCATCATTCGGATCCGTGCCGTTTATCGTAACCTTGAATACCGTCTTCTTGGTCTTATCTTTGATCTTTGCCGGATCGATCTTTACGATACTGTCGTTTCCAACCGTTACAAATCCATCGTTAAACGCATTCTTCGGCGTAACCGACACACCGCCGGCGGCCACATCAAGATCCTTTACCCCGACAGCAAGGCCGATCTTAGGGCTCACATCGGCTGCAACATCCGCTATGGTTTCATTGACGGCATACTGCTCCCACTGCTCTCCTGCATCATCAAATGCCACAAGCATGTTGAGGATGCCTTCGGTTCCGATGGTAACCGTCGTTAATGCATTTCCGTTTTCATCCAGAGAATCGTAAACAACCGTTGTGGTTGTCACGACTCCCTTTGGCGCAGACACACTCTTTCTGTTGACTTCAGCCTTGCCCGAGAATTTAAATCCGAATGCAGGTTCCGCGGTAACCACAACAGGCGTGAAGGGATCGATTTCTACCGATGCGTTTTTCGGGAATACAAGCAGGTTGCCCTTCTTTTCGCCTTCAAACTTCATGCCGTTCTGCTTAACCATGACGGAATCCGCATCGATCCATGACGTGTCACTGTCGCATACGACCGCTATTTTCCTCTTTGTCTGCTCTGCCGTAACCTTAAGCTTTCTTCCCGCAAATGCCGCGGCGGGTCCGGTCAGCGTATATACAAGTCCGTTCTTTGCCTTGTTGAGCGTCGGCACCGAAAGCGTAAAGTCAACACCCGTAACAGCCGTATCTGACCATGTGTTTTCACCCGTGCTGTTGTAGAGCTTGAAAGAATCTTCTGAAAGCGTGTAAAGACCTTCCGTCTCAACCGTACATTCCAGGTTCAGGACACCCGCCGGAACTGTCCAGGTATTATCTTTCCCCGTTGTATCCTGATCCACCCTTGTGATCTTACAGTTCTCTGTTTCCGTTGTCAGCGTTCCGGGAGCCGTAAGTTCCCTCAGTGTCACGGTTGCCGACAGAACAACATCCTTGTTAAGCAATGAATAGGGAAGCTTAAATACCGTTCCGTATTTATTTTCCGGCTTTTCATTTTCTGCACTAAGGCTGTCACTTCCGGCCATCAATCCCGTAACTCTGTATGTACCATTGTCCTCTGCAAAAATATAAAGATCCTGTCCGTCATTACAGAACGGAACTGTTTCGGTTTTGATCGTGATGGTCTGTGAAGTCTGATCTTCCTTGTTGTACCAGAACATCAGTACCGGCTGGTCTTCCGCCACTGAGATGCTGATTGTTTTCTTCGTGGCTTTGACTTTCACGGACAGGTAGGAGCCGGCATTCTGTGCCGCTATAACAACCTCAGCGGGGATCTCGAACACGGCATCCGTTGCGGTATATGTGCTTGTAACATTGGAATTACCGTTTCGGTAGGAAACTGTAGCAGTATAGTCATATCCGCCAATATCAAAATAATCCGGCATGTCGACGGAGCTGTCCGCTGTCTTTTCCACCTTCACTTTGATGGCCTGACTGTCCGTGATATCAAAACGGTGGTCATCGGAACCGGCCTGTATCGTTCCCGATGTGAATACCGGCGCAAAAAATGTCTTATCATCGGAGGAGGAATCCATAGAAAGGCTTGCTTCAACGGTAGTCCGCACCTTCACCGTCAGATCCTGCGCATTTGATACGCTAAACACACCAAGGGCGGCATCCGAATCAAGCCGGTTGTTATTCGAGGAATCATAAACGCCCAGTACTTTGTAGCCGTTTACTCCGGACAGGGTGAAGGTAGTGCTCGCCTCGTTCAGTTCATACGGATTATCCGTCGAAGAAAGAATCGTCTCACCAACACTGACCCGATACATATATCCGAATCCGCTTTCAAAAGTCAAAACTTTTTTGTTGGTGACTTTGATCACGATCTTCATGTCGGTACTGCCCACCTTGAAATTATACAGGCCGCCGTTATTAAAGATCGTCTGGGATAGGGTCTCCCCATCCTCAACCCATTCTGCCCGCACAGACAGTATTTTGTATCCGCTTTGGGCAGAGATTGAAGCATAGTGTGCGCTGTTTGCCCCGAAGGAACCCTTTTTCCCACCGCCCGTCGCATCCGTCAGTGTGATGGTTTCCCCAACGAGGTAGTAATCGTAAAACGATATCCCGCTTATGGCTTCATTCCAGGAGACGCCTTCTGTCATAAAGGTCACATCCCGCATCTGCTGTCTGATCCCGGCATCATTTATCATGATCCTTATATCACCGGTGATCCGGTTCCCTCTGCTGATGGTAACTATGCGGGTCGCCTTGTCGAAATCAACGGTCACATTTTTGGTAACACCGTTTACCGTGGCGCTGACAACGATATCATCGGTAAAATCATAACCCGAATAGGGTACGAGGATCAGCTTGACGGGCTTGGTCTGATCCAGCACAAAAGTGCCATAGTTATCATGATCCTCCTCCCAATCGATATATCTTGCATTTCCCTCCTCTTCCGGGAGAAAATCAAATGTATAATTGACATCATTATTCTCGCAATAAATCCGGCATGCCCTGGGTTCCGGCTGGCCTTCTTTGGTCGTGACGATGATCTCAACATCTCCGTAACCTGTAAAACGCTCGGATTCGTTCACGTTATAGTCCGGGTAAAATTCCCATACATCGTCATCTTCATACGGATCAAGCTTACACGCCAGTATGCCTGCCGAACTGACTGCGCAAACGCTGTCAATCACATATCCGTCTTCCGGCTGAATGGACAGGTCAAAATAAGCATCAATTTTATCTTCCCAGTATTTCAGACGCCAGTCCGGCGCTTCTGCGGTGCCTACATTCACAAGATACCCATCCCGGGACGACCTTTCCGGAAATACGTCAAAAGAGTCCGCCACGCAGCCATCAGCTGCCCGCCATGTTACCTTATACTCGGACGCCGGATGCTCATCTGTCTGCAGCCTGTCTGCTTCCTCATCTGCAGATGCCTCTTCAACTGCCTCTTCTGCTGATTCTTCAACCGTCTCTTCGATCACATCTTCGGCCTGCTCTTCGACCACCTCACCGGCTTTCTCCCGAGCCGCTTCTTCGTCCTGTTCTTCAGGAAGCGTGATCTCCTGCGCCTGCTCATCCGTATCCTCGCCTGCAAACGCATACGTAGGCGTGAGCGTAAGTATCATTGCGGCTGCAAGAATACCTGTCAGAAAACGTTTAAAGCCTGCATTTAATCTGTTCATTCCAAATTCCTCCCGTATTATGCTTTACCGAGATTAAAACCAAATAGCTGCCATGTTCCTGGCATCGATCTTAAAGCTCACTTTCTTGCTAAAACCATAGCCTTTTTCTCTGATGCCCACGATCGTAACCTTGTAGGTGCCCTTGTCTACATAGGATTCCCCGGGTTCTTCGACGATCTCATAATCCTCGCCAAGGACAAGGTTTCTCTGATCGTTCCCGAACTTAAAGCTCACATCATCGCCCGTAAGCGTGATCCTGCTGCCCGTGTATACCTGCGATCTGATCCGGATCGTGGCCTTGGACAGATCATGGTCCTTATCTATGACATAGAAGCTGCCGGTGATCGTGCTTGCCGTTTCTCCGTCTCCAAAGTAAAGTCCCTTGCCCGTTACGGTGACGTTGATCTTTGTTCCGCCGGGAACGATATCGTTCTTCAGATCTACAACAGAACCTGCCTGCCCGCGTTCTGCATCAATGACCGGGGTTTTATTTTCCAGGACAGATACCACCGTATTATTTGCATAGGTATAGATCACATCCTTCTCATAGTCCGTACCGGCTACGAGTTTCTTGCCTGTCTTGCTGTCCGTAAGCGTAACCGTTGTCTTGCAGACGCCGGGTTTTGCTGCATAAAGGACATCCTTTGTCTCGATCGATACCGTTTCGGCACTGAGCTTTGCGGGGCCGATCTTAAATTCGAACTCTTTCGTTCCTTTAAACGCGCCCTTATACGTAATGATGAGCGTGGGCTGTTTCTTAGTGTCTTCCGTTGTAACGGCGTTGTTGTTCACCCACTTGAGCGTATAGTCTTTCCCTTTTTCCATCGGCTGAAGCATGTAGGTGATGAATTTAGGCTCGGGCATCACGCCGCCCTTGGTATACGGGAAAACGCCATTGATGTTCGGAATAAACATGCCAATACTGTTGTTAACATTCTTCCCGCAGTCATAAGGCACGATCCTGAAGGTGCGCTTTACACTGCCCGTATATAAGCCCTTTCCGGTAAAGGTCACGGAGGCGGTTCCCGGCACAATGTTTGAAGCGTAAGTCAGCTCATAATCCACACCGTTTTTGAGCACAATGTCTTCATCTGTCTCTTTGTCATGCCATGTTACGGCGATCCCATAGTTTGAAGATGCAGCTTGCGCATTTGCCGGTCCGGCCACTTCATACGGCTCTCCCATATAGATAAAAGCGCCGACCGCAGGATCATACATTTTGCCATAACTACGGATCGAACCGGATCCTGTTGTGTTACTGAATACTTTCGGGATCACGGCCTTTTTCAGGTCACGTCCTGTGATCTTAAAGGTCTTCTTTACGCTCCCCGTGTTGCCGCAAAGGCCCGTGAAAATAACCGTTGCCTTGCCGATTTCCTTATTGTTACTGTACTCTGCCGTGTAGTCAATGCCTTCCCTGAGCGGTTTTTTCCTGGCATCCTTTCCTTTTCCGATCATGGTATAGAACATACCGTCCTGCTGCCTGAATGCCTGTCCGTCATACACATGATCCACCAGGGGCTCCATCTTATAGGATGACAAAGGCGTTCCCTTGATCTTGAATGTAATGGTTCTGGAGCCGGCATATGTGCCGTCATAGAGACCCTGATCGTTTTTCTTTGCCTCAATGGTAACGGTAGCCGTCCCGACCTCGCGGTTATTAACGATCGACAGCGTGAAATCATCGTTGTATTTAAGCGGTGTCTTACCGTATGTCAGGGTAAAATCAAACACATTTCCCTTCTTGTCTACGGCATATTCGTCATCTGCATACTGGGTCATTTCACCCATGCTCTTGCTCCTTAAGATGAAATCTTTCCCGCCATACATCTGATCCGGAATGCGGGGAACGCTCACCTTGGTGATCAGGATCTGCTCATCTCTTGTAATGGTCTGCCGGTATGTCTTTTCACCGGTGAAATTACCCATTCCCTTTACGGTCGTCACATATACGCCGGCATCCGTATAATTTGCGTCTTCCTGCCATTCATAGGTGAAATCCGTATTCTCTTTCAGCGTTACCGTTTTGCCGCCTAAAGTACAGGTGACCTTCGTCTTGTTTTTCTGTACGGTATTTGCTTTGTGCACACTTACAAGGTCCGGTGCCGTGGCGCAGGCGATATCCAGCGGATTGATCGTAAAGGTTTCCGTTGCCGTCCCTGCGAAATTACCCTTGCCCGTTACGATCACGCAGGGCGCGTTGTCTTCCGTTTTAAGGGCAGCTTTGACGTTATTTTTATAGGTTATCGTATAATCTTTATCCGTTAGCTGTGTTTCGTTAAAGAATACTTTGGGTTCCGGCCTGATCGCTGTTCCGTTATAAACATACACATTATCCTCGATCGGCTCGATATAGATGCCGTTCTTTTTGACTTCTTCGACGGTAAGGGAAAGCGCTGCACCAGCACTTACGGCCGTCCCGGAGCTTGTGCCGCTGATCGTAAGCGTGCCTTCCTTTATGCCCGCTTCACCGGTGACGCCCTCTTTTACCCCGACTACGATCTCGGTACTTTCACCCGGTCCGAATTCCGTTTCGGAAACACTGACAACCGTAAATACCGCATCATCAGGCGTGATCGAAACCGTATTGATCGAAACGGCGACGTCTCCCGTGTTGGTAACCGTAACGGTCTGTGTCTCGATCAGCTGCGGATCATAGTCCTTGGGAACATTTCCGAAAGAAACCGTCTCCGGAGAAGCTGAGATCCCGTATGTGGGTTCGACAACCGTCACTTTCGCTTCGAAGGTTCTGACAAGTGCGGAATGCTGGCCTCTGATCACAAAGGATTCTTCATAGGTTTTTGCTTCCGTCATCTTAGCCGCGTTCGGCGCTATGGTAAAGACTGCCGATTCACCCGGCGAGAGTGTATGCTTGGAGAGCGCTCCAACCGTAAAGCATCCGTCATAGCCAAAGGGAACTACATCCTGCAGGGTCAGCTGCACGCTTCCCGTATTCTTCACGGCAATGCTCTGTGCGCCCGGCGCGCTTGCGCCAAGTAACATAGAGCCAAAATCAACGCTTGCCGGGATGATCGCAAAGTCTGCTCCCTGCGGCGCGCTTTCCGGTTCGATCCAAATGTCCGTAACAAGCGCTGAATCCGCATTCACCAGATGGTTCCTGTTTGCGGCCCCTTCTTCAGTTACAAGCGTGAGCGCGCCTCCGGTTGATGCTTCGGCAACGTTCATACCCGTAATGGCAAAAGTTGCGCTTTCCGCTCCGACAGATACCGCTTCTTTGGTTCCCTTAGCTGTGATATAGGCATCCCCGCTGATCGATATTCCTTCATGACCATAGAGGGCAACGCCGTATCCGTTATAGAGCTGGCTGGTATGAAGGGCCTTCGCCTCTGTCACACCGCCCGTGATCGTCAGCGTATCCGCCAGAATCCCGGCGCCCGGTCTTTCATTGACGGCACTGACACGTCCTCCTGAAATGGTTACGGATGCGCCGCTGATCGCGCCGCCGTCACCGCCTGAAGAAGACGGCCAATAAGCATTTACGATACTGTTCTGCGTAATCGTTACGGCGCCGTCTTTTGCTTCGATATGTTCTACGCTCACAGTGCCGCCCGAAACCACGATATCCCTGCAACGGATATCCTTACAGATGAGCGTTCCGCCTTCGATCGAAAGTATTTTTTCCGGGGCGCCATCCAAACCATAGTTATGATACAGGGTTCCGGTTAATGTCAGTTTTCCTGTACTGCTGCCCTCAATGGTCAGGTTGCAGGGATCAGCGTTGTTTGCGATCCCGGCGATCGTCTTATCATCATCCTCATCGATCAGGAGCTCCGTATCGCCGAGCAAAGTATAGGTCTCATTTGAGGCCAGATCTTCTACATATACGCGCCCGCTCAGATAATAATTGACATCAAATGCCAGCGGGATGGAAACACTGCAGCCTTCCACGGTCGCGATCACAAGCGTGTCGTTATACACGCCTTTTCCGATACCGGTCTTGGGCCGGATCTTATATGTAATGGACTTGTTCTTTGCAAGCGTTTTGGATGTGGATGTGGCAGTCACATCATAGCGCTCATTTACCCCTTCGGGATCCTTGAGTGTTACGGCTGCATCACCGGTATTGGTGATCGTGATCCGCTGTTCATCCGGCGCTGTCGCATACCCGATCGGTGTTTTCCCGAAATCAAGCGACGCAGCGTTTGATGATATCGCATATCTTACATCTTCAACCTTCAGTTTCAGAGGAATGATCTTCTTGACTTCTTCCTGTGTGGTAACATTCCATTCCACGTCATAGGTGCCTGCAGCAAGATTGCTCTTTGGAACAATGCTCAGATTCAGGCTTCCGTTTTCTGCGATCGTAAGGTTTTGCGGGTAGGTGACCGTAAAATGATCAAGCGCAAAAGACGCCGGGTCCAGGGTCACTTCATCCGTTCCCTTATTGAAGATCTTAACCGTAACAGCCGACGGCGCGCTCACATAGTTCCCCTGATAATCGCGCTTCAGCGTCCCAAAGGAAACTTCTTCCTTATCCGCCTCAATTTTCAGAACAGACTCTTCCACCGTAAAGCTAACCGGCACGGACGCTGTAACGCCTGTCTGATCCGTTGTGATCGTTATGGTTTCCGCATATTCTCCAACCGCAAGCATTTCTTTGGGCTGTACACTAAAGGAGGTCGTTTCTCCGGGAAGCAGAAGTGTTTCGGAAAAACCGCTTATCTCAAAAGCGCTTGCGCTCTGATCGGATGCAACGCCTGTCAGGCTGACGGGACCTTCTCCGGTATTGGTCACGGTAACCGTAACTGCCTCCGGCACATCTTTTCCGTACCTGATGGTATCAAAAGCAAGTCCGTTCTCCGGCGCATCCGTTGTGACAGATAATGCCATGTCTCTCTTATGGATCAAAACATCTTTTACGATCTCGGAATCCGAATTGAGCAGGTGTGTTTCATAAGGGAAGTCTTCCGCCGTGTAAACAGTCACTGTCTTTCCGGTTGAAGGCTCTGTCATGATCATGTCCTCAAGACTTATTATTTTCCTGCTCGAGACACCGAGCGCTTCCACTGCTCCCTGCGCACGGACATAGGCAGTCCCATTGATCGTGACACCGTCTCTCGAGTACAGGCCTATGCCGTATCCGGTATAGTCAGTACTGTCATGCAGTGCTTTTACATCCAGCATGCCGCCTGAGATCGTTGCCTCGACAGTATATATTCCCGAGCCGGGTTTTTCGTTAGTCGCGTTGACGCGGCCTCCCGATATGATCAGATTGCGGCAGTTTATCGCTCCGTTGTAACGCGATGTCGATGAAGTAGGCAGGAACGCATTCAGCGTTCCGCCGCTAACTGACACCGTAGCGTTTGGCAGATCGATCTGTCCGGAATTCAGAATCCCGCCTGTGACTGCAACGCCGCTCTTGCCGCCGATATCGCCGAGCGTGATATTTCCTCCGGCTACGGTAATACTCCTTTCTTCCGCGCCCTCCCTTATACCGTTATTCAGTGTAATATTTCCGGAAAGGGTGAGTTTTCCTTTATTGCTGCCTGTAAAAGTCAGGTTGACGGGGTCAGGGAAATAGTTTTCGATCTCTATGGTCTTGTCATCCCCGTCTGCAAGATTGATCGTGGTATCCCCGGTCATCCTGTAAGTCTTGCCCGATTCCAGCACGCCCGCATTCACCTGTCCGCTCAGGTAGTACCCGACCTGCATATAGGTCCGAATGGAAATAGATGAATTCTGAACAGTGTTGATCGTGAAATACTGTTGGTAACTGCCTTCACCAAGGCCTGCCTTCGGTCTGGCCGTATAAGTGATCGACTCGCCCGGCTCAAGACTTGTGGCCGTGGATGTCGTTGTGAACGTAAACTGATCGGGCATGGAGATCGATCTGATGGTCAAAACAGCCTCGCTGCTGTTTGTGATCACAACAGTTCTTTCAGGCAGCACATCATATCCGATAGGGAGCTGTCCAAAATCCAGAAATGTGGTATTAGCCGTTAACCGGTAATTCACTCTTTCCATCGTCAGATATACAGGAACGACTGCCTTAGCGCCTTCCTGCGTTTCTATGGTCCACTGTGTATCATAAGATTTTAAAAGGTCAAGATTATTTTTGGGAACTACGCTTATCTGAAGGCTCTCATTCGGATCGATCGTAAGATCATCCGGATAAGTGACCGTAAAGTCAGCAAGTGTAAGAGAAGCAGCATCCAGCGTTACCGTTTGCGCTCCGATGTTGTTGATCGTCAAAGTCACCGGTCCGGGATTGCTCAACTTATTGCCCAGATAATCCACTTTTATCGTTCCGAAAGAAACCTCCCCGGGATCCGCTTCGATCTTGATCACAGGGGCTTCTACCGTATAGGAAATCGCTACGGATGCCGAAATATCCGCATGATTCGTTGTGATCGTAAGGACTTCCTCATAATCACCCTCCGGAAGCATATCTTTGGGCTGTACGGTAAAGGAAGCTTGCTCTCCCGGTGTGAGAATTTTCTTGGACAGATCACTGATCAAAAAAGAACTCTCCGTCGCATCCGATGTGAGGGCGTCGAGTCGGATGGGGCCCGTTCCCGTATTGGTGATCGTTACCGTTTCGGTTTCCGGCGCATTCATTCCATAGGGTGTGGCATCAAATGTAATGCCGTCTTCAGACTTATCAACACTCATTTCATAAGTCAGAACATCTTTTCCGATCAGAATGTCCTTTACGATTGCCCTGTCGGTATCATCTTGAGGGTTGACAGAGACAAGATGTTTTTTCAGCGATCCCTGCGTCTCTATGATCACATCTTTCCCTGTGCCCGGCTCAGTCAGCTTTAAGTCCGCTGCGGTGATGGTAATGCCGCTTTGCGCATAGATCGCTTCCTGCTCTCCATGAGCTCTGATATGTGCATTCCCGCCGATCGAAATGGTCTGCTCACTGTAGATGCCGTCACCGTCCGATCCGCCCGTTTGTCCGGAGGGATGGAGTGTTTCAGCCTCTACCACGCCGCCGCTGATCGAGATGTCCTGAAATGCCAGTAATGCGTTGGATCTGCTTCTGATCGTCGCTAATACCGTTCCTCCCGAAATATCGATCCGTTGTGCACTGATCGCGCCGTGGTCGTAATAAGGACTGCCGTCATAATCTGTATTCACGACTGCATCCCCACTGATCGTCACAGTCCCATTCGGTGAATAGATCATCCCGGTATTGATGATACCGCCTGTTATATCTATATCATTACACCAGATCTCATTGGCATTGACCGTTCCGCCTGAGATCGTGAGTTTCGTGCCCTGCGGATCGCTCAGCCACCACAGGTGCGACCAGGTTTGCCCCTGCAGGTTGATCGTTCCCTCATTGCTTCCTGTGATCGTCAGATTATGTGGCGAATCACAATTGAGTCCTATCGTTATATTGTCTCCGGCTGCAAGATGAATCGTTGTATCACCGTCTACTTCATAATAATTTCCCGGGTAAAATTCATTCGCGTTATAATCTCCGGACAGCTTGTAGCCTTTGATGTAGTTCAGCCTCTCCTGCTCCGTTCCTTCCGCGCTTTCTTCCGGATTCTCTTCCGCGTTTTCTTCCGCATTTTCTTCCGCATCCAAAACCGGTTCTTCTGCCTCCGCCTCGGCTTCTTCATCCCAAACCGGCTCTTCTGCAACTTCTTCCCCAAGCTCTGCTTCCTGCAAAAGCGTCTCGTCCGTAACGATAGCTTCTGCCGCAGGCTGTTCAGCCGCAGCCGCGAAATCCGGCATAGCAGTCAGGATCATCGCTACGCCAAGCAATCCCGCCAGGATCTTCTTAACCATTCTTCCCACATCCGAATACTTCATCTGTTCCTCTCCTTTTCCCAATTTTTTCTGTTTTCTTATTCTTTCTGTATCTTATCTTTGTTATTTTTTCTGTATTTTTGTGTGATAAGCGTGATCGTGATCCCCAATGCAAAGGCAAGCAGGGCCACGATGATATATCCGCCGGTTTCCGCTCCCAGGATCATCGATCCCAAAAGGGTATTGCTGATACCGATCGTTCCCCTGACACCCGAAACCAGCGACAGGGCCGCCGCAAGCAGTGTGCCTATGCCTGTGGCAAGGTATGACAGCCTGCGGATCTTTTTCCGCTCCGTATAATATGATCTGCGCCGCGTAATTTCCGCGATCTGATCCTCAATGCTTCTCATATTTACCGCCTCCTTCGAAGTCTGATAAATCCATTCACTATATATAATGCGGATTTTTTTGGTTTTACTCACCCGAACAAAAAAAAAATAAAGTTCAGTCAGCAAAGGACTTGCGCACAAAAAACCACCCTGCAGTGAGGGTGGTTCAGATATGATACCGGTCAGGCTTTTGTGATCTGCCTGTATCCGAGGAAAAGCAGAAACGCTGTGACAGGCGGCAGGCAGAATCCGATTATCGGGAAAACACCGGTTCCGGATGCCAGAAGATTGTATATCCCATGGAAAAGCATGGAAACGGACAAGGCCCCGAGTATGGCGGAGCTCTCAGATGCTTTGTAATGCCTCGTCAGGATCAGGCCGAGCGCAAGCGCGGAAATGCTCACGATATGCATGACGCCCACCGCAAGACCGCGTATGAGCAAAAATGTCAGGCTTTCCGTGCCGGTTGTGATCATGGAACAGACATTCTCAAAGGATGCGAATCCGGCCCCAAGACCCACAGCAGCGTGGAACAGCTGCTCATCCTGCGGTTGAAACATCAGGAAATAGAATACCAGCGGCAGGAATTTCATGGCTTCTTCCACAACGGGAGACAGGAATATGGCTGTATCCTCCGTTCCGTTGCCGAATGCAACATCAATAAAACCGGTGATATAAGCGCTGAGCAAGCAGATGATCATGCCGATGATGAAATTGACAACCAGCTGGCGCGCCTTGTCTTTTACAAGGAATACCGTTAAAAGTAAAGGCAGGGCCATACAGATCAGAATGTTCTCCGAAAAGATCATACGTTCCTCACCGCCTTCCGTACCGCCAGATAGCAAAGTAAAACCCCGGGCGTCTCCAGTGTCAGATAATAGTTATACCAGTTGTCTGCGCTCATGTACAGCGATACCTTCAGCCAGATCGAAAGCGAGAATGACAGGAACAGCAGCGCATCCGTCTGCCCTCTCCTGTATGCACGGATCAGCATGTACACAAAGAAAACCGTCCCGGCAATAAGGATCATGTATCCGCAAAAATCCGGTACATTCTTCATGTCTTCGCTGACAACAAAAGTGAGCGCCTCGCTTGCGATCAGCGCGCAGCATATGATGCATAACAGGATCCACTGCGCTTTCGTAAGGACCTGCTCAGATCTGAGAGAGCGGACAATACAGTAAAACAGCCAGGCAAAAATCGCACCGGAGACAACGTCCTGCACGATCTCGCCTGACCACATAATCCAGAGAATCATATTGGAAAGAGCAAAAAAAAGTGTTCCCGCCAGATAGCCAAACGGCAGATTTGTATGGTGTTTTCGGGCGGAATTGATTGTTGCCGCAAGAAATAAAAAAAGCGCGGCTTCCCCGATCTCATTGGCGGCAAACGGCATCCTGATCTCCGGTCTCATCAGGTCATAGATGAGCCAGTACAGATCCACTAAAAGCCAAAGTGCCAGGTAAAAAGACCAAAACACTGCGGTCATGTTCCTGCCGCTCTCTCTGATCAGTTTCACCGACAGGGCAAGCATGGCAGCAAGCGTCAGAATCTGAACGGATAAGGATATCAGCGAGATCTGCATGGTCATAGATTCTGTTCCTTCTCCCTGTACTCTTTATAGTGCCGGCAAAGAAGCGTGACCGCCACCCCGAGAATAAAAAACAGGATCGCGATCAGCACATAGCCGACAGACGGAACGGCCAGAATCATGCTTCCGTATTGTCCGACAGGCGTCTGCCTGGATGTATTTTCCAGCACCGGCATATAATAGGCAACAACAAACACAAGAGAGAGCGTTGACAAACATGCCGCGATCCCTTTTATGATCTTTTTGCGCAGGTTTTTGATATCCGTATAAATCTCACGGCGGCGATTCACTTCCATGATCTGTTCGTTAATATCGCGCATCTTCCATTCCCATCCCTTCCAAAGTTTTCCGAAGCGATTTCTTCCCCCGCTCTATGAGGTTATAGATCTGGCGGATCTTTAAGCCCATCGCCTGGGCGATCTCTTCGTGTGAAAGTCCCTCGATATACAGCAGCATCATTGCTCTTTTGTATTCGCTCTTTAAAGACGATAAGGCCCTGTAGAGGGTTTTGTTGCGTTCCTCCCGAAGGAGCGCCGATTCAGGTGTTTCCGTATCCGGTACCGTTTCCTCTTCAAGCGGAACAGCCTCCATTTTGTGTCTGCGGATATGCATCAGCGCATTGTTTCTTGCGATCGCATACAGCCAGCTTTTGAAACTGCCGTTTTTCCTGATCTTAAAATCCGGCTTGTCAACCGCAAGCTTTGCAAAGGTATCCATCAGCAGTTCTTCAGCATCTTCTTCGTTTTTCACATAACTTAAGAGAAACAGAAAAAGACCGTCCCTGTATGCCAGAAGCAGCGTTTCCAGATCGCGGTCGTTGTATTCTGTTATATATCTTAAATATACCTCTTCCGGATTGATAAGGTCATTCATCACAAAGTATTATATCACATATGAGAGGCTTTGGGGCGGTCAATTACATCCCTGTCATTCAATTTTGGCGGAAAAAAACAATCCGGCATAAACTCTTCACAGAACCCGGGGCATCATATAGAATATACTTATCCAGCCATATAAAATGAATCCAGAATAACCCGGAGGAAAACAGAATGCCAAGAAGAAAGCATGCGATCCTTTTACTGGTTTTAATCTCCATGATGTTGTCCGCGTGCAGCGTGAACATCAATATCAACACGGACGGGACTAAGGAGACAGGAAAAATCAATTCGCAGGAGTCTTCGCACTCCGAAGCAACACTTGCCCTGAAACAGGCACTTGATAAAGATCCCGAACTCATGGCCATGATGGAAAAATCAATTGCCAAAGCCCATGAGATCAATCCCGATACCGATACGAACCCGGTTACCAATATAGAAGAGCTTTATGCTTTTATCGATCGGAATATGAAAGGTCTGCCCTGGAACCTTCTGGCGGATGCGGAGTATCCCACAATGTACGATCATATCGACCAGTGCGTCGATTACTTCTGGTTCCTGGTGGATCAGCCGCTGGATGAACTGGAGGGAAAGGGCTACTACTATCCGACCCTCCAATACCATGAGCCTATCGCATCCTGGTTGAAGGAATATGCCGACGAATGGGGCGCTTTCCTTTCCACAGAAGAAAGCTGGAACGACGAATACTATGAAAAGATCAAAAACGATCCAAGCATGAACATGCAGCAGGGTTGGTACGGAGACACCAATCAGTGGAGTACTTTTAACGAGTGGTTTTCAAGGAAACTCGTTGATCCTTCCGTACGTCCCATAGCCGATACCGAAGTAGTCGCTCCGGCGGATTCATGTCCTCAGGGCATCTGGGATGTGGATGATGGCGGCGATCTGGTTCAGAAAGAGGGCGTGATCATCAAGTCAGCCAACTTTACGTCGATCGCACAGCTGATCGGTGCGGATTCCGATTATGCCGATTCCTTCAGAGGCGGAACGCTCACGCATACCTTCCTTGATGTGAACGATTATCACCGTTATCACTTCCCTGTTAGCGGAACGGTCAAAGAAGTCCGCAAGATCCGCGGTACTAACGGGGCAGGCGGGATCACGGTCTGGAATCCCGATATCAAACGTTATGTTCTTAAAGACAGTATCCCGGGATGGCAGATGATCGAAACGCGCGACTGCGTGATCGTGGATACGGAGGATTACGGTCTGGTCGCGATCCTGCCGATCGGCATGTCGCAGATATGTTCCTGCAACTGGGAGGATTCCGTAAAGGTCGGCGCAAAAGTAGAAAAAGGCGAACCGATGGGTTATTTCCTTTTCGGCGGCAGCGACATCGTCATGATCTTCCAGAAAGGCGTCAAAGCGGAACTTGTCTGTCCGCAAAAGGATTCCGGCGATGGCTATGAGCATCTGCTGATGGGTGAGCCATATATGACCCTCTCCCGGTAAATGCATACTGACAACCTTCGACCGGCAGCAATCCGGAAGCGGAAGTCACTTTAATGTAACTTCCACTTCCGGATCTTTTTTTGCAAGTTTCAGTCCCCAGATCAGACAGAACAGATTGAGCAGTATCATTACCAGGACACACACGATAATACCGATATTTTGGGAATTTGTCATTTCGGCATAGGACGTCAGACCGGACACGCCGGCATTCTCGGTTTCTCCCATGATCACTGAGATCAGATCGAGGACATAATCATTGAAGCCGTGGATCAGCATGGGGATCGCAAAACAAAAGATCCTGTTTCTCCGTGCCACAGCGTCATTCCCCTGATTTTTCGCACGGATGCTCTCATAGAAGAAATGGCCCATGATGAACTGGTACATGATATGGGCGACGAATATCCCCCTTGCAATCCCTGCAAACACATTGCCTAACATCATGGATTCCGTGATCTCATACCCCATGCCTACAAGCCCGAAGATCACCATGATATCGATCTTTTTTAATGTTTCATACTTCTTAAGTGCCAGGCGTGCAAACGCATATTTTGTCAGTTCCTCGATCACCCCGAACATCACAAATGCTTTCAGGGCGCCAACGAGCATCCGATGATCACTGATCCCTGTCAATTTAAAAACCCATCCCAATGCAAACTGACACAGGAGCAGCACGAGCGTTGCGGGAATCAGTCCAAAGATCAGGGCGATCACTTCCGTTTTCCTATCAACATATCCGCCTGCTTCCTTCTTTCTTTTCAGGACCGGACGAAACCAGATGAAAATAAAGATCAGCAGGACGATCAATTCTAATAATGCACTCATTTTTTTATCACCTCAAATCTGTCATCTTTTGTAGTATAATATGATCAATTAAAAAGACTCGCTTAAAGGAGAACCCGCATGAAGAAAAACAGAAACCATCCCATTTGTGAAAAACATCCGTTGCTCGGGATCATTCTCACGGTACTGATCGCATACCTGATCATCACAAGCATCAGTTCGATCGCCTCTGCTGCGGGTGCAAATGATACGGCCGGTTATCTGGTCACCATCGTCGCAGCACTGATCGTGCTGACCCTGCTTGGATTCTGGTTTGCGCCACAGTTTAAGGGATTTTTACGACCTGCAGTCTCCGTGAAAACAGTCCTGATCCTGTGCGTTCCGGAGCTGATCCTCTCTTTGATCGCAACCGGTGCAACAGAGTTCACAAACGGCTACTGGTTCTTCAAGCCGTCAGTGAATGCCGTTGTCATGGCACTTACTGCGGGCGTTTTCGAAGAAACTCTGTTTCGCGCCGTACCCACTTTTGTGGGAATGGGCTACTTAAAAAGTGAATCACGCTCACTTCGTTTGGCCGTGGTCTTGAGTATTCTTTTCGGGCTCTCGCACCTTGCCAACTTAACCGGCGGATCCGACCTTTATATGACCATATTGCAGGCCGTCTCCTCAGCCGGTGTGGGGCTCATGTTTATGGCGATCTACTTAAGAACCGGATCCATCCTTCCCACCATGTTCCTTCACGCACTGTATGATTGGATGTGTTTTGTATCGGATCCTACACTGACTGACAACGGTCTGGTCACGGGTGCAACTCCGCTCTCCGCTCAGATCGTTGAGATCATTCTCACGGTCATCAGGATCGCCATTGCCTTATACATGCTCCGCAAGTCCAAATGGCGTGAGATCAACGAGGTCTGGGATAAAAAATGGTGATCAGCCGTATTCACTCCACCGTGAAATGGTATTCCTTCTGCTGATTGTTCAGGAAATAAGCTTCCGGTACCGATCGGTCGGCATTCAGATCCAACGTGACCGTATAATTGCCTGGATCCCATGATTCAACCTTATCTCCGTTCTGATTGAGGTTGATCAGATAGCCGTTCGTTTCACCGTCATAAATGTGATCCTCAATGATAAACCGATCGTTTGCCACGACAGAGCCGTCATCGTCACGCACAACGCTCCAATCCAAACCAAGCTGCTTGTCCCCAAGGTAGTCTTCATTTAATACCACATCGCCCCTGTTGGCGATAAGGACATTCAGATTGATCGCATCACCGGATGAAAATTCGGTAACAGTCACATCATCCACCGACACGTCGAAGAAATCGTCGATCGCTTCTGTCTCACTTGTCGTGAAAAGCAGTTCCAAAGTCATATCCACACTGTTATATGCGGCTTTCGTCCCTTCCGTTTCCGTACTGGCCGTAATGATGTTTTCATCATATTGCGGTAGTTCTGACAGTCTGTAGAGAGCCGCTCCCGCATCCTCATCCATGGGAACACCCTGCATAAACCAAAACGGCATATCGTCCGTATCTTTTGTAAATTGCAGGTTATAAACCGTAACCGAATTCGGCCTTGCTTCCTTTGCCGCATCCCGCTCTTCCAATGTCGGATTCTCACCTACCCCGTCCGCCTCTGAAGGCTTGGCATCATTGTCTGGGTCTACGATCAGGATCGACTTGTACCGGTCCTCAGGGTTTTCGGCACTCAGATCCATAATGATCCCTACCGCGGAAACGGCATGCTCTGACGAAGCCAGCTGCCCGTCCAAAAGTGTTCCGATGGATGCCTGAAAATCAGTTGCATCGCTTCCCTGTTTACCGCAATGTTCCAAAACCGCGATATTCTCCGGTTCCTTGATCAGATCATATTCGGTTATAAGGTTGGAACTAAAGAAAGACTTCATCAATCCGTCTTCCGGATTTCCCGGATCAAGTATATTGGCCATGCCGCCCGCGCCGCCACCATCCGGCGCCATATAGAACTCACCCATGAAGAGATAATCCGTTGCGGTCGAAGGTGTGTCGACCCCATAGTTTGAGATCTTCCGGTTATAGTACCTGAAAACATCATCCTCGGAGGAAAACGTGCTTCCGGTAATCGGATTCTGCAGCTGTTCTGCCCATCCGGTCACCCAGAGCATGTCGGCAACGGCACCTGCCCAGCATTGTTCGGAATCATTGTCCAAATCCTCATCCCAATCCGAATCATCATCCTCATCGGAATCGGTATCATCATACTTTTCCGCATCCGCAAACGCATCATCATAAATCGTCAGTCCGTCTGTGCTGTTTGCATCGTAATACAACGACAGAGCCTCAAGCATGGCATCCCTGTTCTCCTCTTTCAGGCCGAACATCGCAAGTTGATAACTGTTTCCCTTCTGATCCGTAAAAGTTTCATTCACGGAAACATATCCGGGTCCTCTTGTTGCTTTGCTGTTCAGATGCACCGTATGCGTTTCTTCATCTGCCGTAATCGCACCGGCAGTATCTTCCGCTGCGCCTTCCGGTTTACTTTCTTCCGCTTCGTTCTGCTTCTCATCCCGGACCGCTTCAGCTTTCCGGCTGCCGCATGCAGTTACAGAAACGGCAGTCAGTATCAGCACCAAGATTGCGGACAGGATCCGTATCGTCTTTTTTTGCAAAATCATCTCTGATTTCTCCTATTCGTCTAATTCCATATACTGCCGGAGCACATCTTCCCAATCCTCCGCTGACCGGGCTCCTTCCAGTCGATCGGAGATCTGATTCCCTTCGCCGTCCACAAAGATCGTAGTCGGATAAGCATATACCTGCAGATCATTTACCAAATCCAATCCGGCAATCACGACCGGATAGCCGACTTCCGTATCTGCAACAATATCCTTTGCTTCATCGAGTAACCCGTCATCATAGCCTCCGTCATCATTGATGACATCCATTGTTACACCGACGATCTCGAATCCCTGATCCTTATATGTTCTCTCCAGTTCTCCAAGGTCCACCATTTCCTCGATACAAGGCCCGCAGAAAGTACCCCAGTAATTGAGCATGATCACTTTTTTACCGGCAGCAAAGTCATACAGATTATGCGTATTGCCGTCCACGGTTTTGATTTGTTTCCTCAAGGTAAAGTGCTGATAAAATCTGTCAGCCATTCCCTGTCATAAAAGTGTTTCGGATCTCCGATCGTAAAATCCGGTCCCACACCCTGATCGATCGGGTAAAAGCTTCCGTTCTTTACCGTGCAAAGCTTACTGTAGGATGAAATACAGAAAGATGTGCCGTCTGCGGCAATCCCCGGCTGAACAACACACGCACCTCCGCCCGAAGTTCTTCCGATCAGGGTAACCAGCCCCGATTCATCCAAAAGGGAAGGAACGAGATTCCCGCATGAAAAGCTGAGCATGTTTGTCAGGCAGAAGAATCTGTATTTGCCAAGGTCCAGACTGTCATCCTCGTCAATGGCCTTATCAAGATCCACATCTGCCCATACCGTTGCGCTGTACTGACTGCCTGTCTTGGCATTTTCTATACTGATGCTGCAGTTTCCGAGAATCCACGAAGTAAGGAATGCAGCACAATCACACTCCCCTCCCCCGTTATTGCTCAGATCCAAAACGATGTTTTCGACGGGACTGTCTTCCCTGTTGATCTGCTCGTTGCTGTAATGAACAAGTGCCAGTGTATCACGGCTGATGTAATCCTCAACATTGTCAAGAAAATCATCATCGTAATAATCCGTAATATCTGGGCACATTTCAAACTCGTCGAACGTGATATACGCGGTATTACCAACCTCCATGTATGGTATCGGAACGCCGTCTTCATCAACCAGATCGGTTTCTGCTCTGGTATTTTGATACAGATAGTAGTTACTGTTATTAACGATCATGTTTATGGCTACATTCTCAATATCATCGAGTTTGTATTTTTTATCTTTTCCCATATACGGGCCCGGTGCGGTTAATGCGCTGTGAAAGTCGCCAAAATAGCCTGCAAAGAGTTCAAACATCGCAAGACCGAACACATTACTGTCCGTATCCAGTAACCGGTCCTTCAGACCGATCGTTTCAAAATATTCATCAAACGAATCACCGATCTTATGTTCATCTTTAAGGCCGTAATTCCCGTTTAAGAACAGACACAATTCATTGTAAGTAAACTGTGCCAGTTCCTCGCTTCTTTCCGAAGCGGATACATCATAGAAAATATCGGCAAAGGTCTTTCCGTCCTGAATTACATCCTCATCGGGTATTTCAGAGTCCTTTATTATGAACAGACGTCCTTCGTTATACAAAAGAAAGACTTCCTGACCCGGTGCCAGAAACAGATCGGACAAAGTTGCCACGGGAAGAAAGCACTTGCCTTCGTTACAATATACCGGGATATCGTATCCGGAAAGTGTCAGCAATAGCGAAAAGCCGGTTCTTGAAGAATTTCCGTAATCATCGGATCGTTTGAACAGGTTGACAAGCGTGTCGCCGTTTTCGTCCTTCAGAACGTTTCCGTCATCATCATAAAAATACAGCGGTGAGGAAATAAGATCGCCGGGATTGATCGCATCCGGCGAAAGCGCAAATCTGTCGTAATCATTCAGATAGATACTTCCGTCGGACATATCAAAAACGGCTTCGCTGCCGTTTTCGCGCTTTGCACGGTACTCGTTGCCGGAATAATCTCGATCGAGTTCAAAATTCGGATAATCGCTGAACAGATCCGCATATATATCGAAGAACTGATCGAGTTCCATATATGCGACAGCCTCGTTTCCGTTGAAGAAATATACATCCTGTTCGGATACCTCTGTGGAATCATTGGCATAAAAGGGAACACTTTTCTTTTCAACCGATTCGACCGGAACGAGGTTATCGGATGTTTCCGGTTCATTCGCCGGTTCACTTTTACCGAACTCAAACACGAGTTTTTCGGTTCCGGGATGGGCGCTGTCGCCGCCCGACTCGCTGACCGAGTAGTTGCATCCCGACAAAACAGCGGCGAGCATTGCGATCGCCGTCACACATGAAATAATCCTTTTATTTTCAAATCGTATTTGAAACATCAGTCATTCTCCTTTTTTCAAAGAAATCATGTTTACGCCCTTTGCAACCGCAAGACTTACGGCAACATCACCGGTGTACCTCCCGGTCGCTCCCGGATAACACAATAATTATACGGTATTATCTGCCCCTCCGCCATAAAAAACGGGCTCCCTGATATGAAATGATGTAAGAAAGCCCGGCAAACAGAAAAGGGCCCGAACTCCGGGCCCTCTGTCAATTCCATCAAAACATATTATTGCATTATCCCATCACCCACATCAAGCATGTTAGTCTCAAAGATCAATCTTGTCTGATCCTCAGAGAGCTTACTTCCCTCGATATGGTTTGAATGATATGTCATTCTGACCTGCAGCTCATGATAGAGCCCTCCGGACAGCTTCATCTCTTATGCACTTATTCACCCCATATCGCGTATAGGCCGACGTCTCTGCCATATATTAATCGGAACCACAGATTCTTGGCAGGGATACTGTTTGGCCTGAACTCTTCTTTGTCTGTGAATACAACCGTCCCGGTCGGGGTATAGGACCAACCCTTGAAATGCTTCCCTGCTGGAGCTTTAAAGGCATTCTTGGGAAGGGCTGCGCCATAGGTGATGTCGGATATCTTTATTTTACTGCTGCCATTGTTTGCGAAAAAGTAAACCTTATAATTGAGATTTCTCTTCTCGATCTTAAAGGAAACCGTCTTAACATTCCCCTGACCGCCGTAATTTCCTTTGCCGATAATGTTAACCCTGGCTGTGCCCGGTTTGATGCCATTGACCAGTGAGTCGTAGTCGACCACATAATCGGTTCCGTATGTCAGCGGCGTCCAAACGCCATCGATCTTGATCTTTGCTTCGATGAAATCAGCGGAATAGAGAGCGACCTCTTCACTTCTATAAATTTTATCTGCGATCTTGATCACGGCATTTTTAAAAGATGCCTTGGTCACACAAAAGATCCCGGAACTTGTCTGAGAATCATACATGCCTTTTCCGGTAACGGTCACTCTCAAAGCCGTTCCCGCAGGGATGATATGATCCGGTTTAACCTCACTTCCTGCGGCTACCGCAACATCATTTCCGTAAACATCCTTTACATTGCAGGCAACCACATAGGTATACTTAAATCCATTTACCGGATCTTTTGCCGGATAGTAATCCGTTCCCGCTTTCAAGGCCTGACCGTTGGCATCGCGGATGACAACATCTGTCTTGCAGATACCTGCCTTGTTCTGATATACCATGTCGGTTGCAGATATATGGCAATAAGCCAGATTACCCAGATCGATCCTAAAGTTTCTTGTAAGCGAGCCCGAGAACTTTCCTTTGCCCTTTATGGTAACGGTCGGTTTCTTCTGGGAAGGATCACTGCCGTCATAGTAAGTCTTATTATTTGAATAACTTACCGTATAATCGACGCCTTCTTTCAGAACTGTTTCTATGCCGTATGCAGTATACTTGACAAGTATCCCGGGAGTTGTACCGTTCTTGGAATAATTGAAGGACAGCAGAGTTCCTGCAGGCCATGGCGTAGCCGGTCCACCCGTATAATTGTATACCTTAAGACTGTTATTCGGATCCGTGCTCATCGGATATCCGGTGATCTTAAAGGTCTTTTTGACGGTAGATGTATACTCTCCGATTCCCTTATATATGACCGTCGCAGTTCCCGTGTTTACATTATTGCTATAGGAAACGGTATAATCCGTCCCTTCTGTCAGATAGTGCTTGACCAGGGATGAGCCGGAGCCGGTTGTATAATAGAACTTAAGTGCCTGCTTTTTCTTTGATCCGTCATAAAAAACAGATGAGGCAAAGCCCTCCTGCTTCATCTTGGAAAGCGAAGTGCCGTTTATCTTAAATGTCTTACTTACGGTTCCCACATATCCTTCTTCCGGTCTTCCCACGATCGTAACCGTTGCTGTTCCGATCTCGATGTTATCGCGGTATTCAAGTGTATAATGCTTCCCAACCTGAAGGGTTTCCTTCGTGCGTTTATTTTTGATTATTAATTCTACCGGATCCCCGTTCTTATCTTTGGCACGCACTTTTGCACCATTATCAATCCCCGTGAACACGATCTGCCTGCCCTGATAGGTCTGTGCGGGAATAGAAGGAATGCTGAGTTTTGACACGGGAGTGAGCACCGTTTCATCAACGATCTCCATCAGAAGCTTGCGATCGCCGTTATAGTTTCCTTTCCCTGTAACTGTGATCACATACAGACCCGGAGCCTTTAAAACATTTTCTCCCGTGATCTCCGTGCCATCCCGACGATAGCCCTTATCGGGATATGTAAGTTCATAATCTTTTCCGGCCTTTAGCGTCACTCTCTTGCCGGATGGAAGCAGATCCGTAAGCTTGCAGGTTCCTTTTTGTGCTTTACCGTTATAGGCAAGCGTGATATTGGCTGCTTTTGCCTTAAACAGGGCATCCGGATCCAGGGGATCCATGGCCGGGAGCGCCCACTCATCATTAACCGCCTCAGTGTTCACCATGTGTCGTTCGGATATCGTAAATGTCCTGGTGATGGAGCCTTTATATGCACCTTTCCCCTTTACCGTAACACTCGGTGCTTTCTTCGAAGAGAACCCTTCAAAGCCTTCCACGTATTTATAGACATTTGTGTTGTTCTTATAGGATACGGTATAGTCAGATTCAGAAAGCTTATGGCCGAAGTAATATACAACCACTTCAGGCTTGATCGGAGATCCCGTATAATATTGATCGGGGATCGGACGGACATCGATCCAGTCTCCGCAACTATAGTAATCTGTCTTACATACGACACCTGTGACCAATGGACTTTCTACACTTTTGATCCACATGGTATTTTGAAAGTCAAACCCATAATAATACTCAAGCTGCATCGGTGCGATGGTTATGTTCACCGATTCTCCCGGCTCAAGCCTGCACGGGAACGGGGATTCTATGATCTCATACCCGGGTGTATAGTCAAAACGGTAATCATATGAATCAAAATCTTCTTTATAGAAGTCCTGCGCCGCATTACCGGTATTGGTTACTGTAATGGTCCTGGATATACCGGGTTCGGCTTCGAGCGGGACCTCCCCAAAATCAAGCCATGTCTGCGATACATCAAATGAGTAATTCTTTTTCTCAACTTCAAGTTTCAGCTTCACTTCTGTGTAGGCCAGGTTCTTCGTAGAGATTATGATCCAATCGTTATGGTCTGTCGGATTATCATATTCATCATATTCCGTCAGGCCGGTTTTGGGCCATATATTGATCTTCGCTTCTTCCCCCGGTTTTAACCTTGTCTTATCAGGCGAACTCCATGACCAATACGATGAAGTGTTTGAGATTTCAATATCAACCGTAAGCATGCCGGTATTCCTGATGACGGCCGTCTGCGGAGTGACCGCGGTATAATCTTCTACAAGTGTTCCAAAATCAAGCTTATCCGTTACTGCCGTGATCTCTTCAACCGTATCCGCAGGATATATGCTTACTCTTTTTGCCGGGCTATCATAGTCATCCAGGATCCAAGTGCCTGCGGAACTGCTGTTGACTGAATAATCAGACGGGCTAAGGATCATATTTTCGGCTTTATCAAGTCCGTCCTGTTTCGTGGTATAAATCGCTTTTGTACCGGAATATCCGACATCTGCATATACCCCTGCAGTGTCTGTTATGGTGATCATATCCTTACTGTAAAGTGCATACTGACCGGCCGTGGCAATAAGCTGCGAGGATCCCTTCACGGTGATCCCACCGTCTGCCTCTACAGCATTTACATCCCCGTTGACTGCAACGAATGCCGATCCATCGATCGTTATCTTTCCGCCGGTCTTCAAGCCCGCATCTACATTAAGCTGACCGTCACCGGTTATTGTAAGATTATAACTGCCACTGCTCTTTATCCCGTGTATCGTCGCGTCAGGATCATCGAGTTCGATCGTTGTGTTGCCATCGAGATCATAGGTCATGTAGGAAATCAGTTCAGATGACCTTACGGTTCCCGAGAGTTTTTTCCCCAGGATTGCCTCGTAGACGGTTATATTCTGTTTGGCCGTTTTGGTGAGACCGTTTTGCGTATAACTGACCGTCACGCTCGTGATGCCAAGGGACAGAGGGCCATCCGGGATCACGGTATAGTCTTCTGCTGAAATAACTGCCGTGTGTCCGTCCGAATATGTCGCAGTAACAACCATGCCTTCCGGTGCAAACTTTTCACCTTCCGAATAATAAAGCTTTGTGGGAGGACTGGTTATAGCAAGGCTCTTAAGATTATCAGCCTTATTTGTTGCGATCACGGACAGATCCTTGTTGACATACAGCTCACAGGACGGGCTGTCGGAAAAATCATAATACCGGTCATAATCCGCAACCGAAGCATCATATTCTCCTTGTTGAACAGCTTTTTTAAGATACGGATTCTTACTGACATCAAGTTCTGTCAGGGACGGATTGCCGTAGCACTGCAGATAATTCAGTTGAGGGTTTTTACTAAGGTCAAGTGCCGTCAGGCTGTTATTATAGCAGTTAAGATATTTCAGTTCTGTACAATTGCCGACATCGAGTGCTGTCAGAGAGCAATTATGGCATGTGATTTTCTTAAGTTTTTTATTCTTGCTAAGATCCGGCGGTGTTGTAAGCGGATTACCATAACATTGCAGTTCCTTAAGTTCCGGGAAAAACTCTATCCCTTTCAGATCTGCTATATCCATGCTGGGGCAATGCATCCCGGTCACGTAATTGGTCTCGGAAAGCGTCAGCTTATGATCCCCATCTTCGTCATAGGATGCGCTTACAAAGGTCCTAAAATTCGCATTCGGGAAGTTGGCAGGGCTGATCGGAATACTGCTGGCATCAATATCCACTTTGCTATCTACCTCAAGCCGGGAGCCGTCTTCCAAACTGTATTCGGTCATTGGATTACCATCATGATCCTTCCAAAAACTAACCTTGTCAGGGGCTATAAATATTGCCCTTAACAGCGGCGCGTTGCCAAGATTCAATGTGTCAAAGTTATTATTTCCGCACTCCAGAATTCTTAATTTCGGGTTGTCCAGTGTCAGTGAGGTCAGTTTATTCTCCTTGCAAACCAAATTCCACAACTCATAGAAGCCCGCAACATTCAGTTCCGTCAGTTGATTACCTCTTGCAAAGACAGACTTCAGATTGCTGCAACCGCTGATGTTAAGAGATGATAACTTCCCGTTTGATAAACAATACAGGTCATCCAGCGAAGTGCAGCCGCTTGCATTCAGTGAAGTTAATTCTTCATTGTCAACACACTCTAACCTTCTCAGTGAAGTAAGACCGCTGACATCAAGGGTTGTCAGGTTTGTGTTCCTAAGGACGAGTTCAACAAGGTTTTCAAAGTACTTAATACCTTCCAGACTGCTGACCTCTTCGAAAGAATCATCAATAGCCGTCACGGAACCGGCTTCTGTTTTATTCAGTTTTCCATCGCCGTTAGAATCAAAATGACTGCTTACATATGCGCGAAAAGCATTATCCGGAAAAGTCGTAGTGTCGATGGTTGCGACAAGGGTCTCATCCGTCACTGATGTGACCGCAGTCGTATAATCCACGCAAAGCATCTCCTTGTCGCTTTTACGGTATTTCAGATAGCCCGACAGATATTCAGGGGCTACAGTTTTGTGTAAAATAGACAGTTTCGAAATAGGGCTTATGTCAAGACTTGGAAGCTGATTAGCGTAACAGCTCAAGAACATAAGCTGGGGATCGGCGCTTAGCGTAAGTGTGGTAAGGTTATTGGTATGACAGGAAAGCGTCGTCAATTTGGTTTTTCCGGTGACGATCAATTCTTCCAGCTTGTTTTCGTGACAGTACAGTGTTTCCAGATTAGACAAGCTACTTACATTCAGTACAGGAAGTTTGTTTTCGTGACAGTACAGTTTTCTTAGTTTAGGCATGCCGCTTACATCCAGTACGGTAAGCTTATTTTGGGAGCAATCAAGCTCAAGCATGGAATTACAGTGTTCGGCCAATGAAAGTTCTTCAAGCTGATTATTGTGACAATCCAAAAACATCAGCTTGGTTTTATCGCTTAAGTTAAGCACTGAAAGGTTATTATCATAACATTCCAGCCACTCTAAGTCATTGACACCGGTAAGGTTTAAGGAGGACAGCTGATTTCCCTGACAATAAATTTCCTCCACCTTGGGATTCTTGCTCAGATCCAAAGATGTCAGTTTGGCATTTGGACAGTGTAGGAGTGTAAGATCAACATTTTTGCTGAGATCAAGTGTGGTCAGGTTATTCTCTCCACATGTTAAAATTTCAAGCGCAGGATTATTAGTCAGATCCAGCGTTGAAAGGTTATTGCCGGAGCATTGTAATTCTTTCAGTTTCGGAAAAGGACTCAAGTCAATTTCCGAGATGTTGTTATCATGCACATTTAGTTTTTCCAGTTCAGTGAAATACTCCAGACCCTTAAGGTCATGCAGGTGCTCGAAGAAAGCTGAAAAGGTTTTTGTTTCCTTTATTTCGGTACTGCTCAGAATACCATCCTGGTTCTTATCATAATTATGGTGACTGACATCATTTCTAAGCTCAGGATCAGGGAAATTGGTTTCATTGATCACAACATCACCGGGAGCACCTAACAGCGAATCTTCTTTATCGTTAACAGAATCGCTCTCCTCCGGGAGTTCCGGTTTATCTTCACATAGTAAAACTTCTTCGGACTCATCCGCGACAGGAGTTTCTTCGTCCAGATCAATGAATTCTTCATTCTCCGTGATATCTTCTGTATCCGCCTCTTCCTTCTGCGGAACCTCAGCATCTGCGTCTTCAGATGCTTCCACCTGCCGGCTATCCTGCTCCGCCGCATAAGCGGGTACGTCAAGCACCGATACCGACAGCATAAGCGCAAGCAGCATTGCGAACAGCCGCTTCAACATCCCTCTTCCGATCTTCATCTCATAACCTCCCGGGTTTTCATGCCAACCTCGCCACATTTTATGGCAGTTTCCGTAATATTAACAAAACAATATCATGTTTTCTCATATTCCACTACCGACGAAAGTCGGTATTTGACATCAAAAAGCTTTTGTATAGTAATAAATGTACCCGTCGTTTTTGTGGATTTCTATAGATCTTTTTCTCGGGATTTTAGCAATCATCGTCCCCAAACCCTTCTCTCCCCTAGAGAGAAACCGTAAATCCTTGGATTCTATTGCTGGTTACAATTTTCAAAACAATATGGAACGTTACATCTTTTTCATTTCATTTCTTTTATGGGTATTCTCGAAGCAGCTTCCTTCGTCAGATCATATTTAGGCCGTCCTTCGGGGCGGCCCTTTTATGTTTAATCTTACAAATAAAAAACGCATCCGGATCACATGGATCTGAATGCTCACTGTTCTACAATATTCTCAAAACTATTCTTTTTTACTCTTCGCGCTGATATAGATATACAATATAAATCGTTTTTCTCCTTGTAAATTCAGTGTTTTTTGCAACATGTTTTGTGCTTATGCACTCTGTCTCTTCTCTTTTTCTGTAAGCGGCGACGCCGCGACATCCGCGAGTCCGCAGGACGAACGGATGCTATGTGGCGGATGCATGTTGCGCCTGCGTTATCCGCAGAAGCCTTTAGCATTCGACAACAAACCACACATCGCTTTGATGAATGACTAAAACAGTATTCAGTTAAGTACTCATACTTGAAAAATCAACTTCCTGATCATATCAAGGATCCACTAATGTAACCCCAGTTAGTTCATTACCATTCCTCAAATATTCCGCCATACTCATTTATTTCAACGGTAGAGATTCTTATGAGTGGAAGAAACGCAGCAATCAAAGCGGACACCTCATACTTGGGATTGTTATATTCTATAGTAATATCATCTCCGAATTGTATCTCCGCCACATCCCCAGAGTAATCTGATACTATTTCCATCTTTTTCCAGTATTGTTTTATTGTCCAATCGTTATAATCATATTTGTACTCTCTGTATGCATCTTTAGTAACCAGCTTTGCTAACATCTTAACGCCACGTCCAATAATATTTTCCTGATATACTATATTTCCCTTCAATTCACCATCTGCCACTTTATAAATAATTTTACTTCCAAATCGCCTTACCTTGCATTTTCCTTGAATGAAAAACTAATACTCGACTGAAATATCGCCTAATTACATAAAACTCGTTTATGAGCTTATAAAGCACTTTATTCGGGGTGCTTTTCTTTTC
>CACZBD010000024.1 GCA_902779305.1 uncultured Lachnospiraceae bacterium
ACAAGTCCGGAATCATTGAGCGATCAATCGACGGACATATCCGGGCGTATATTCGAATTCCGGATGGATATCAATACAGTTCGGCAGAGTGACAGATTCCAGGTTTGTCGGGATAGTAGGTTATACCAGAAGATAATCTTTCTATCGTGGGTGCAAATGCACCCACAAAAATGGGTGCATGGGTGCAAAAGTGCACCCACGGCCAAGATTTGCCACACTTTGCCGGGTTTTGCCATTTGGCCAGTTTTTTTGTAAAATGACAGGAACTTCAGCAGCCTGGCAAACCGGCGCAAACTTAAAGCTTTTGATGCAGTTTTGGAGGTAAGAAATGCCTATAAAAGTTTTATTCATCTGCCACGGCAATATCTGCAGATCGCCGATGGCGGAATTTATGATGAAGGATATGGTGGAAAAAATGGGGATCGCGGATGATTTTTATATCGCATCCGCCGCCACCTCAACGGAAGAGATTTGGAACGGCGTCGGAAGCCCGGTATATCCGCCGGCTAGAGACGAGCTAAAGCGGCACGGGATCGGAAAAACGGCGTATACGGATTTTTCCGGCAAGCGCGCCGTGCAGGTGACGAGGGCGGACTATGACGAATATGATTATCTGCTCTGTGCGGAAAGCTGGAACATCAGGAATACGATGCGCTTAACGGGAGGAGACCCGGATGGAAAGATCAAGAGGCTCCTGGATTTTTCAGACCGGCCGAGAGACATTGCCGACCCCTGGTATACCGGCGTGTTTGATGTGACCTACAGGGATATCGAAGAAGGCCTGCGGGCATTTCTGAAACATCTTGGCTATACGGTCTGACGATCGCCCGGAGAAAAATATTCATGAATTTTTAAATACCCCCTTGACAGACACCGGTTAAGGGGGTATTCTTTAGACAGAAACCGACCGATAGTCGAATGCAGAAGAAGTTTCGAACAGGACTTTTCGGCCGGTATTTTTCCACAATTCAGTCGACCGTAAGTCGACAACGCTAGACAAGGGGTAAGATAAAACCCGAATAAAAGCCGGACAAAAGCCGAAAAAACCGGGATAAAACCCGCAGATATTCATGGAAATCGAGTCCGGAAGCAGAAGACAGAAAGGAAGAAACATGAAACAGAAAAGCAACTTCGGAAAATTCTTACTTTTATGGAGCGGCGAACTCGTGTCTGCAGTCGGCGGAGGCCTGACCAGTTTCGGATTGAGCGTCTATGTGTTCCGCATGACCGGAAGCGCAGCGGATACCGCGCTCGTTGCGCTGCTTGCGTTTCTGCCCACACTGCTGCTTAGCGTTCCCGCGGGCGTTCTGGCAGACCGGATGGACAGAAGGCTGTTGATGGTGATCGGTGACGGCTGTTCCGCGATCGGGATCATTTATATCCTGCTCTGCATGATGAGAGGTGGCGCGACTTTGCTTCAGATCTGTATCGGGGTGACGGTCAGTTCCGTTTTCTCCTCACTGCTTGAGCCGGCATACCGCGCCACAATTACTGACCTTTTAAATCCGGAGGAATTTACCAAGGCGAGCGGGATCGTCGGACTTGCAGGCAGCGCGAGATACCTGCTCTCTCCGGTGATCGCGGGCGTTCTGCTGGCGGTTTCCGATATCCGGTTGCTTCTTGTCATCGATATCTGCACCTTTTTCCTGACCGTCACAACAACGCTGATCGTCAGAAGCCATCTTGAGACGAAACCGGAGAAGAGGGAAGCATCCTTTGCGCAGGATCTGAAAGAAGGCTGGCGTGCGGTCGCAGGGAACAGAGGGATCCTGGCGCTGCTCATCCTGTCTTCGCTGATCACCCTGTTCATGGGATCCATTCAGATCCTGTCGGAGCCGATGATCCTGGATTTCTCCGATTCGAAGACGCTTGGGGTCACGGAAACGGTCTGCGCATCCGGCATGCTGGTTTCGGGGATCCTGCTTGGGATCAGAGGGATAAAGAAACACTATGTGGCCGTACTTTCCGCTTCGCTTTGTTGCTGCGGCCTGACGATGATCGGCTTCGGCTGCAGGGAGCAGATCTTTTTGATCGCAGTCTCCGGATTTGCTTTTTTCTTTATGCTGCCCTTTGCAAACAGCTGTCTGGATTATCTGGCAAGGACCAATATCCCGGACGAACTGCAGGGAAGAGCCTGGGGTGTGATCGGATTCATCTCGCAGCTCGGCTATGTCATCGCTTACGGCATCTTCGGCGTGATCGCGGATCATGTCGGAAGAATAAGTGGACTGGGAGTCGGGAGAGGCGCCGGCTTTACGATCATGGCAAGCGGCGCGCTTATGGCGCTGATCGCTCTGGGTATTTATCTGAATAAGGATGTCCGTAAGTTGGAGGAGACCGCGCGCGTTTCGTAAACATGTAAGCAAGACAAAAAAGACAAAAAAGACACAAAAGACACAGAAAAGGAGAACAACCATGGAAAAGTACATTTACAGACCGAAAAAATTCTACGTGATCACATTCGCACTGACCTGGGGCTTCTGGTTCGGCGCCATTTTGCTGAAGGATACGGCGTTCCTGTTTCCGCTGATGCTGCTGGGACTTTTGATGCCGGCAACCGTTGCGGTCGTAACGGTGCTGCGCTCCAAGAATCGATCCCTGAAGGATGATTTTAAGCGCAAGCTTTTCAGGTTTTACAGAGTCCGTCCGTTGCAGATCCTGACGGCGATCCTGGTGTTTGCCGCGATCGTTGCCGCTTCGATCACGACATCCGTCCTGTTTTTTAACGGATCCGTTTCCCAGTTTTCGTTTACCAAAGACTTCTCGTTTTCGATCGGCGGAACCTCCGCACTGCTGACGATCTTCTTAGCTTCCACGATCGAGGAACTCGGCTGGAGAGGGTATGGGGAAGATGCGGTCGGCGCCTACCACACCTGGTTCACGGAGTCGATCATCTTCGGCTGCATCTGGGCCTGCTGGCATCTGCCGCTGTTCTGGGTTCCGGGGACTTACCACTACGGCCTGAAGGAAATGGGACTCATCTATATGCTGAATTTCCTGCTCAGTACGATCCCGTTTGATTTTATCCAGACCTGGGTCTATGTCAAAAACAACAGAAGCATGCTCGCAACGATCATCTTCCATATGTTTGTCAATATCATGCAGGAAAAGATCGCGATGACGCCGGAAACCAAGATCATTGAAACGCTTTTCGTGACGATCGCCACTGTTGTGATCGTACTGACAAATAAGAAGATGTTCTTTGAAAAAGATCATATCGGAAATCTTTTGGCCGAAACGAGTCGACCGATGACTAAATTGCGTGACAAGAGCGTTCAAACAGAGTAAAATATAGAAGATGTTTTAAGGCTTAAACGCAAATGGAGAAAAATCATGGTAAAACCGACTAAGATCAGAAAAGCAGAAATACTGGACGCAGCCGAGAAGCTGTTTGTGACCAAAGGCTATGAAAAGACCACGACCGTGGATATCATGAATGCGGTCGGGATCGCAAAAGGCACGCTCTATTACCACTTCACATCCAAGGAGGAGATCCTGGATGCGTTGCTCGAGCGCATGGGCCGCAGGATGATCGCAAAAGCGCTGATCGCCGCAGGTCAGAAGGAAGAACCGGTCTTTGAACGGATGTTTCAGGTGCTGATGTCTCTGGATGCCGGCAGGCAGGGCGGGAAGGAAATGGTAGAGATCATGCACCAGCCCCGCAACGAACTGCTTCATGAAAAATCACGGGCTCTGATCATCAGGGAAGCCGGCCCGATCATCACGGGTCTGATCCGGGAAGGTATCGAACAGGGGATCTGCAACTGTGATTACCCGTCCCAGACCGTGGAAATGGTGCTGATCTATGTACTGACGGCGTTTGACGACCAGAATTCTGCGGAGCAGGATGCGGGAAAGACGAAAGAACGCATCGAAGCCTTTGTTGCCAATCTGGAGAGGCTGTTTGGCACGAAAAAGGGCGCATTTGATTTTGTTAAGAAACTGTTCTGAAACGGAGAAATTCCATGAAAAAACGGAAGCAGCTGAAAAGGATCTTTTCCGCTACGCTGGCAATCGTATTAACGATTGGCAGCGCTTCTGTTCTATATGCATCAGAAGAGGTTGTGAACACATCCGGATATGTGACCGGGCCGGAAACCGGGTTTGAAACAGAAGACGGTTCCGGATCCGTATCCGAGCCGGAAACGATACCTGAAGATATACCCGAAGAGGAAAACGATCCTGCAGAATATCTGCAGGCACTTCCGGTGTCTGTCCGTACGATCGAGATCGCGGATCTTTCTGCCATGAAGTATAAGGATGCCTTTGACCGAACCTGCTCCTACCGGCTTTATGATGCGGAAACGATCCTGCTTCCTCTGAACGCGGATGCGGACAGTTATCTGACCTTCGATCTTTCCGTCAAAGAGGACGGCATCGAAGAATGGAAAACCGACCGCTGGAAGATCTATCCGGATGAGGCGGCGCAGGAAGTGCTTTATTCTTCTTCCAACCCGGGTGTCATTTCCGTGACACCGGAAGGCCTCGTGGAACCGCACAAAAGCGGGACGGCCACAATCACGATCCTGGCTTCGGACGGGTCCGGCGTCAGGAATACGATCAAATTCCGTGCCGTGACACCGGTCAGGAAAATAGAGATAGCGGATAAGGCGGGACTGGATCAGATCACGGCGGGAGACAGTCTGAAACCTTCAGTAATATTTAATAATGGCGATCATACGCCTGATTCCAAAGAACTGCAATGGAGTTTAAAACAGATCACGGATCCGGATGGCACAGAAGATCTGACGGATGAACTGCGCGATAAGGTAACGGTCGATGAAAAGACCGGAGCCACCTCGATCAGGGCAGATTACGGGGATGAGATCGTAAAGATCACGATCACGGCTGTTTCCCATGAGACGCTGCCGGAAGAGACTCCGGTTGCAGCGGATCATACATTTATTGTTTATCCGGCGAATAAACCGTTTGAAACACTGACTGTGACAGGCACCGGCGGCAATCCGGTGATCACTCCCGGAAAATCGCTGACTTTCAGCGCAAAAACCGATTCGACCTTCGCCCTAAGGGATGCCTCGTTTGACTGGTTTTTTACGGAAAAAGAGATGAATCCGCATTCTGCGGAAAACCGGTTCCATGAAAGTTCTCTTTTCAGGATCGTAAACGGGAAACTGACTGCAACGGCGGCACTCAGTGACGAACCGTCGCCTGTGCAGATCGATATATATGCCGGATATGCGTACGCGGAGGACGCTTTTATCTTCTCCGCTCCCATTACGGTCACGGCATATCCTTCTGCCGCAGTTTCCATCCTGTGCGATCCGGTGATGATGGACATGATAGGCAGAACGGCAACGATGTCGCCTGTGCTCACCGGGAAAGACGGAAAACCATGCTGCCCGGACGGCCTTACGTATAAGAGCAGCAATACAAGGGTTGCTGTTGTGGATGCCGCAGGCAATGTACAAGCAGTCTCAAACGGAACGGCTTATGTGACGGTTACGGCAGGAGACAACAGCAGAAAAAGCGCGAAAGTAAAGATCACTGTTGCGCAGAAACCATTGTCTGTCTGTATAAAGGCAAAAGATGGCGTGAAAACGCTCGGCGCCGGGAAAAAGCTGCAGTTTAGCGCAAGCGTCAATACGGATCCCGGAGAACACGCTGCCGCAAACAGCAAGGTGAATTGGAAGATCACGGGGATATCGGAAGTTGAAGGCAGCGAAATACCGGAGGCTGATTTTGCAAAGGTTGCGCGCATCACAAATACAGGTGTGCTTTATGCGGCAAAGAATCCCGGCGGGATCTTCCTGGTAAAGATCAGGGCACAGAGTGTGGCTGCTCCAACGGTCGAATCTCCGGATACGCTCATAACGGTTTATCCGCTGACAGACCGGTTTATTCTTACGGATAATCACGATCTTACTGCAAAACGATTTTCAAGAAACCTAAGTGCCGGGATCCCGCTTGGTTCATACCCCGTAAGTTTTACGATTTCTTCCTCCGGTACAACAGAGGATTTTGCCGTTTGTTCGAAGACAAAAGACGGAGCGGCGATCGATGCCGAATATGCAGTCACATCCAGCAGACCGGCAGTCGCTGCCGTGGAAGTGACGGAATCAAATCCTGACACGGGTCTTCCCTGTAAATGGACGGTCCGGGCATTGTCCAAAGGAAACTGTGTGATCAGGATCAATGCATGTGATGGCTCCGGGAAAAGCGCTGCGATTTCCGTAAATGTCATCAAACCGGTGACCGACCTGCAGATCTTTTCAAAGAGCGGCTGCTATATCGCGGCCGGAAAATGCAGGCTGCAGCTGAAGGCTGTTATAAATCCGGATGCGAGCGATCAGAAGGCAGAATGGACGATCGAGGAAGTGCTAAATGACGGGGTTACTGTCTCGGATCCCGAAAAAATCGTGACGATCAGTAATACCGGACTTATAAAGGTTGCCGATATCAACACGCAATACACGGCAAGGATCAGAGCAACAGCCAAAGACGGAAGCGGTATAAGCGATACGGTTGAGATCGGATTATATCCTTACGCCGTTTCACATGTGCTTCAAACCGTTCCGGTCCAAAATGTGCGCACGATCCTGACAAAAGGAAGTACAAAAATCCATGTCGATGCGCTCTCTTATGACGAAAAGAACAGCGGAACCGGGTCGGTCCTTCCGAAGGACCGCAGTGCGCAGGTATATAAGGTAACTTATACGCCCGGTGCGGCCAAGGTAACACTTTTAAATCAGGACGGAAACGAAGTGAGAGTAACCGGACTGAAAAAGGGATCGACCACGGTGACTTTTACGGCAATGGACGGTTCCGGGAAAAAAGTCACATACAAGATCGGCGTGCTCGGAAATGCGCAAAAGAGCGGCTGGATGGAATTGAATGGGAGAAAGTACTATGTGAGCCCGGAGACAGGCGAACCGGTTACCGGTTTTAAAAAGATCGACGGAAGACTCTACTATTTCCTGGAAGAGGGAGATCTGGAAGCATCTCTTGCGAAGGGATTCTTCAATGTCGGATCATCCAGCCCGTTCTTCGACGGAACGCCGCATGCATCAAACAGGTATTATGCAAATGAAGCGGGGCAGATCTCGGACTATGCTTTAGGGGAGATCCTGCGTCCGGAAGACGAACCCTGGCGAACCATTAAAAAAGAACCGGCGAAGGCGGATTCCCAGGAATGGACATACTATTTTGCCGACAGAACGCTTACGGTTGACGGTGAGGAATTTGAGATCGGAGAGGTGCTCGCAGGAAACTGGTACATTCATGATGATGTGCAGGAATATGTTCCGGATATTGAAACGGAAACGGCAGAGCGCCGCGCGCATATCTACAGTTTCCATGATCTGACCGGTGCGAGAAAACGCATGGTCCTCTATTTTGCGGGGAACTATTACGGACATGTTGATAAGCCCAGCATGCAGGCACAGAAAGCAGCGGTTGACAGTATCGCGCGATATTTTAATGCGGATGAAGCACTGGCGGAAATCCCGGATGAACTGGTCTATGTGAATTATCGGGATACGGCGGCCAAAAAAGACGGAGATGATGCGGATGCACTGCAGGTTGCGCTGCAGAACCGCCTGAAGGATCTGGGACTGACGAGGTATGACCCGCTTGCCGACGGGACCGGAACCGCTTATCCGATGGCGGCTTCCGAGTATGTCGAAAACGAAAAACAGTACGATCTGGATGAAAACGGATGGCCGTATCTGAATAAGATCATCTATAAAGAGGCTGACGATATCGCAAAATGGGATGATGCAGAGAGCGTCATCACAGACGGAAAAGACCGTAATGTGGATGTCCTGGATGTAGAAATGTTTGCCTGTGACGTATACCGGAAAGCGATCCAAAAAGCCGGTCCGAAGAATCTGGTCCTGATGGGCGCTTCTTCAGGCGGAGGAACGGTGCTTGCGCTATGCAGATGGGCAGCTGCAAACGGTTTGGAACAGCCGGAGCATGCGATCCTTTTGTCGCCCTGGCTCGATGTTGCGCTGGATAACCCGCAGGCCAGGAATACGGACGGAAATAACGGAACGGACTGCGCAACACTTCGGTACTGGGGTGCCAGATATACAAGAGATGCAGCCTATGAGGACGATCAGGGAGAAGCGCCGTATGCGGCGAATTCGGGCAGAGGCGTTGAATATGCATTTGCTTCCCCGTTCAACTATTCGGAATATGCCTTAAATCCGGAAGAATATAAAGAAGAGTTCAACGCTCTGACAACAGAGTTTGCTGTATTTGCGGGCAAGAATGATCCGTGCTTCGCGGATGCCAATCTGTTTGCAGGCGTCGTTCCTTCCTGCACGATCAGATCATATGCAGGAAGACCGCACGGCTATATGTTCCACAATAAATATAATCCGGAAGCGGCACGGACATGGCAGGCAATTGCAGAAATCATTATGACAGAATAAAAAGGGATGGTAACGGTATGGATTATGATGTGATCATTATCGGCGCGGGGCCGGGCGGCATTTACTCCGCGTACGAGCTGAAAAAGAGAAGGCCGAAACTGAAGGTCGGTGTGTTTGAAGCGGGGCAGGAACTCAGCAAGAGACACTGCCCGATCGACGGCGTGAAGGTAAAGACCTGCATCAACTGCAAGTCCTGCTCGATCATGAGCGGATTTGGCGGGGCCGGCGCGTTTTCGGACGGAAAATACAACATCACGAATGATTTTGGCGGAACGCTTTACGAACATATCGGGCGCAATGAAGCGATCGAACTGATGAAGTATGTGGACCAGATCAACGTGGAAAACGGGGGCGGAGACACAAAGCTGTATTCGACCGCCGGTACAAACCTGAAAAAGGTCTGCCTGCAGAACAAACTGAAACTGCTGGATGCATCCGTCAGACATCTGGGCACGGACATCAACTATGTCGTGCTGGAAAATCTGTATGCATACCTGAAGGATACGATCGATTTTCATTTTATGACTTCGGTCGAGAGCATTGAGGTCATTGACGGCGGCTACAAAGTGCTTTACGCGGGCGGCAGCGCAACCTGCAGCCACTGCATCATTTCCGTCGGCAGAAGCGGCAGCAAGTGGATGGAGACGATCTGTGAGGAACTTCAGATCCCTGCGAAGAGCAACCGTGTCGACATCGGTGTGAGAGTGGAACTGCCGGCGGTGATCTTTTCCCACTTGACAGACGAACTCTATGAGAGCAAGATCGTGTACCGGACAGAAAAATTCGAGGATAATGTCCGCACATTCTGCATGAATCCGCACGGGATCGTGGTCAACGAGAACACCAACGGCATCATCACGGTCAACGGCCACAGTTACGAAGGCAAGGAGAAGCAGACGGAGAACACGAACTTCGCGTTGCTTGTAGCCAAGCATTTTTCGATGCCTTTTAAGGATTCCAACGGATACGGCGAAAGCATTGCCAGACTGTCCAACATGCTTGGCGGCGGCGTGATCGTGCAGCGTTTTGGCGACCTTGTCAGAGGAAGACGAAGCAATGAAAAGAGAATTGAAGAGGGCCTGGTGCAGCCGACGCTGAATGCGACCCCGGGCGATTTAAGCCTGGTGCTTCCGAAGCGGATCATGGACGGGATCATAGAAATGATCTATGCGCTTGACAAGATCGCGCCGGGTACGGCGAATGACGACACCCTGCTCTACGGTGTTGAGGTCAAGTTCTACAATATGGAAGTGCTGGTCGACGAGCATCTGGAAACCGTCTATCCCGGGCTTTACATCATCGGGGACGGCAGCGGCGTGACGCATTCGCTTTCGCATGCATCCGCAAGCGGCGTCTATGTGGCAAACCGGATCATCGCAACATATGATTGAAATTACTAAGAAAGGCAGACAAACATGAAAAAATTCGGATTTATCGGTATGGGAAATATGGCAAAAGCGCTTGCGGCAGGCTTTATCGGAAACGGTGCGCTGAAAGCGGAACAGATCAGCGCTTTTGCGCCGAATCAGGAAAAACTGAACAAAAACGCGGAGCAGATCGGCTTTACCGCCATGGCGACCGTGGAAGGCGTGATCCGCAACAGCGACATCATCATCATGGCCTGCAAGCCGTATCAGATCGAGGGCGTGCTGAAACAGACGGCGGATCTGTGGAGCGGCAAGGTGCTTTTGTCCGTGGCAGCAGGCTGGGATCATAAGAGATATACAGACTGCATGAGAAACCTCGGGATCCTGAAGGAGGACGGGGATGTCCGCATCCAGTTTATCATGCCGAATACCCCCGCGCTTGTGGCGGAAGGGATCTTCCTGTTTGAAGAAACGACTTCCCTTTTGGAAGAAGAACTCGAAGAGATCAAGACTCTATTCGCAACGCTTGGGATCGTGGAAATGATGCCGACGCATCTGATGGGGATCGGCGGCGCAGTCTGCGGCTGCACACCGGCATATGTGGACATGTTCATCGAGGCTTATGCGGATGCGGCGGTAAAATACGGCATCCAGCGCCAGACGGCTTATCGCCTGATCTCTCAGATGGTTTTGGGCAGCGCGAAACTCCAGCAGGAAACAGAACTTCATCCCGGCATCCTGAAAGATCAGGTCTGCTCACCGGGCGGAACAACGATCAGAGGCGTGGCGGCTCTGGAAGAAAACGGCTTCCGCAGCGCCTGCATCGCCTCCATCGACGCCATCATGTCCGCGAAATAACACGAAAGAAATTTGATAGAAAGGGACGGCTGTATGCTCGCATACAAAGCCGTCCCTTTTTATCGGATTGGGAGCGTGAAACGCGAACGAGAAAACCGCAGGTTTTCGAGTCTTTCGTGTATACTCCCCCACAAAGTCGTCCTTTTCCCTACAACCCCATAATAGAATAGATCGCAAACGCGCCAAGCCATGCGATGGCGCACTGCCAGAGCACAACCCCGATCGCCCAGAAATGACCCATCTCCCGGCGGATCGTGGAGATGGCAGCCACGCAGGGCGTATAAAGCAGACTGAAGACGAGCATGCTTGCGGCAGACGCGGGACTTAAGACCTGTGTCACGCTGTTACCCGGTCCGAAGAGAACCTGCATGGTGGAGACAACCCCTTCCTTAGCCATAAATCCGCAGATCAGCGACGTGCAGAGCCTCCAATCCCCAAGTCCTATCGGCGTAAACAACGGAACGATCAGCCCGGCCAGATTTGCCAGAATGCTCTTCGAAGAATCCGCAACCAGATCCAGGTGCAGATCGAAACTGCGCAAAAACCAGATCACGATCGAAGCGAGCAAAATGATCGTAAAAGCGCGGGACAGAAAGTCTTTGGCTTTTTCCCACAAAAGCTGGCCTACATTTTTGGCACCCGGCAGCCTGTAGTTGGGTAGTTCCATGACAAAAGGAACCGGGTCACCGCGAAAGAGCGTACCGCCGTAAAGCAGCGCGATCAGTATGCCGATCACGATGCTTAAAAGATACAGGCCGACCATGATCAGGCCGCCTTTTCCCGGGAAGAATGCGCTGACGAAGAAACCGAAGATCGGAAGCTTCGCCGTACAGCTCATAAACGGCGTCAGCAAGATCGTCATCTTACGGTCGCGTTCACTCGGCAGGGTGCGTGTAGCCATGACGGCCGGCACGGAACAGCCGAACCCGATCAGAAGCGGGACGATGCTTCGGCCGGAAAGACCGATCTTACGCAGCAGCTTATCCATAAAAAACGCAACTCTCGCGATATATCCGCTGTCTTCGAGAAGAGACAGGAAGAAAAACAGCGTGACGATGATCGGCAAAAACGAGAGCACCGAACCGACGCCCGTAAAGATCCCGTTGATCACAAGACTGTGCACGGTCGGATTGACATTGCCGGCAGTTAAGGCGGCATCTGTCAGCTTTGTCAGAAAATCCACCAGAGAGGCAATGAGATTCTGCAGCCATGCGCCGATCACGTTGAAAGTCAGGAAAAAGACAGCGCCCATGATCAGGATAAACATGGGGATCGCGGTATATTTTCCGGTCAGGATCCTGTCGATCTTCGCCGACCGGATGTGCTCTTTGGTTTCTTTCGGTTTTACGACCGTCGCATCACAGATCTTTTTAATGAACGCATAGCGCATATCGGCAATGGCAGCACTGCGGTCCAGTTCGCGCTCATTTTCCATCTGTGTAATGATATGCTCCAGCATGTCCTTTTCGTTTTCATCAAGCTTTAACTGTTCCCAGATCAGTTTGTCCCCTTCGATGACTTTGCTTGCCGCAAAGCGGACCGGAAGAGAAGCGCGTTTTGCGTGGTCATCGATCAGGTGGATCACGGCGTGCAGGCATCTGTGAACGGCACCGTCATGGTCATTTTCATCGCAGAAATCCTGTCGCAGCGGTTTTTCCTGGTAATGCGCGATATGAATGCAGTGACGGATCAGCTCGTCCACACCTTCGTTTTTGGATGCGGAGATCGGGATGACCGGAACGCCCAGCATGGCTTCCATTTTATTCACATCGATATGCCCGTGGTTATGCCGCACTTCATCCATCATGTTCATCGCAACGACCATCGGGATCCCCATTTCCAGAAGCTGCATGGTCAGGTAGAGATTCCGCTCGATGTTGGTGGCATCCACGATGTTGATGATCGCCTTCGGTTTTTCCTGAAGGACAAAATTTCTGGATACGATCTCCTCGCTGGTATAGGGAGACATGGAATAAATACCCGGAAGATCGGTCACGGAAGTGTTGGAAAAGCCGCGGATCGCGCCGTCTTTGCGTTCCACCGTGACACCCGGGAAATTGCCGACATGCTGGTTGGCACCGGTCAGCTGGTTAAAAAGCGTGGTCTTTCCGCAGTTCTGATTGCCGACCAGCGCAAATGTCAGGAGCGTATCGTCAGGCAGGGGATCGCCGTCGCCTTTGGCATGATAGCGGCCGCCTTCGCCGAGACCCGGATGCTCTGATTTTTTCTGATGTTCGTGTCTTTGCGGAGCCTGCGCTTCCTCCGCCGTTTCTTTATTTTCCAAAGGTGTGACATCGATCTGCGCGGCATCGGCAAGCCGCAGGGTCAGTTCGTATCCGTGGATCATCAGTTCCATCGGATCGCCCATGGGTGCAAGTTTGATAAAAGTCACCTCAGCCCCGGGGATCACGCCCATATCCAGGAAGTGCTGTCTGAGCGCGCCTTCCCCGTGAACGGCAGTGATCAGTCCGGTCTGAGAGACCTTCAGATCTTTGATCGTCATATTTATTTCCTCCAACCGAAGCAATTGTATCAGAGAAAGACACAATTCTCAAGAATCGACATGACCGTAAAATCCTGCATATTGTTTACAGATGATATCAAAATCATGTAGGATAACAGATAGAGCCACCACCCGGTACATTCGGCAGGCGGCAAAGCCCTCTCTTAAGAAACCGGAAAAATCAAGGATTCGGAGGATAACCATGGATTTTACAAAACTGACGGCATATCTGGATTCTCTGCAGGATACCTACGGTGTGCCAATGAGCGATCTGAAGGTCATGAAGGATCATGAGGTGCTTTTCAGATACCGCTTCGGCCATGCCGATTTTGCGGGAAAGAAACCGCTGACGGATCAACATCTGTTCCGCCTCTATTCTGCGACAAAACTCATCACAATGACGGCTGTCCTGCAGCTTGTCGAAGCGGGGAAACTGAAGCTTGAAGACCGCTTGAGCACGTATCTGCCGGAGTATGAAACCGTTTTGGCGGCGGATGATCTTGACCTGATCTCCTATGGAAATCAGGTGGGAAATGTGCCCGTCCATCCTGCGAAAAATCCGATCACGATCCGGCAGCTGATGAGCATGTCGGCGGGATTTTCCTATGATACACAGGATCCGAACATCCGCGCTTTGATAGAAAGCAGTAAGGGGGAGGCAGGCACGAGGGAGATCATTGCCGCGCTTTCCAAAACGCCGCTTCTGTATGAGCCGGGGACCAGATGGTGCTACAGCCTGGCACATGATGTGCTTGCCGCGGTCGTTGAAGTGATCAGCAAACAGACCTTTTCGGCCTATCTGAAAGAGCATCTTTTTGAGCCGCTCGGGGCGCATGATTTTTACTTCCATCCGGAAGAAGATCCGGCCGTGCTGGACAGGGTCTGCGACATCTATACGGGAGTTGATGACAAACCGCCTTTTGAGGCTGCGCCAAAATCACACTGGAACGCCTACTGCTTTACGAAAAATTATGAGAGCGGCGGTGCGGGACTTACCGGCAGCGTGGATGCCTACAGCCTGATCACGGATGCTTTGGCCTGCGGCGGTATCGGAAAAAGCGGAAAGCGGATCTTAAAGAGCGAAACCGTGGCGATGTTTCACGAGCCGGTCACGACCACAGGACAGCTGCACCGGGATTTTGCCGAACTGAACCGGATCGGATATGAATACGGACTCGGCGTGCGCGTGCTGGTGGATAATACACATTCCAAGAGTCCGGTCGGTGAATTCGGATGGGACGGCGCTGCCGGCGCCTATGCGCTCGTTGATACACAGAACGCACTGTCCATGTTCTATGCCGGGCATGTTTTGAGCTTTTCCGATCATTATCATGTGATCCATCCGAAGATCCGGGACCTGGTGTATGAAGCGGTGGACCTCGCCTGACCTGCTTTTTGCTGTGTTTTGAACACGAATCCGTTGAAATTCAGTTTTTCTTAAAAATCACGTTGCGCCCACTATGTGACATGTGGTAAAATAGCAACACGTTTTGTAGTGTCAGTTAATTTTTTGAGGAAGCTGCAGCATGATCAATGTGGACGAACTGCTAAACGGATTCAATCTGTGGGAAGATGATCCGGACGGGGAAGAGAATACCGGCTCAGTTGAAAAAATCAGTTCTGACGGTGAGGTTTTTACCGATACCGTCAGTCCTTTTGATGCTGCAGGATCAGCGGATGAGACGATCCCCGCGCAGAAAGAGCGGACTGCGGTTTTCAGTTCCACGGCACATGTCGGCAGGCTCGAACAGCCGGATCCGGAACAGGTTTTTGTGGATGCATTGTCGGATGTGATCATTCCGCAGACAAAACCTGTGAAGGCGGTATCCGCAAAGCCGCAGATCGTTGTGATCGATGATGATTTTTCGACGCTGGACCTGATGAAGATCTATCTGCAGCGTGAGTTTTCCTGCCAGCTGTTTGACAATGCGAGAGAAGCGGTCTTCTACCTGAACAAGAATGTTCCGGATCTGATATTTTTAGACTGCTATATCAGCATGGTTCCTGCCAAAAAGATGGTTGAGATCGTGCGCTCCTATCCGGAGTTCAAAAATGTGCCGATCTATCTGCTCTCCGAAGCGGATGAGAGAGGCGCGATCGAGGCCAAAGTCGGCAACCATGAATTTGAAGGGGTGTCGGGAATCCTGACGCGCCCGGTCGCCAGAGGAGAGCTGCAGGATATCCTCAATACTGTCTTTCCGGTGGGAGAAACCGCTTGACGAAAGATGGTGCCTATGATATGTTTATGTAGTTGCGAAGGGCATTTTCGTATATGCCTATGCCTGTCTCGCAACGGAACAAAATCAGATTTGTACGTGTAGCTCAGCTGGATAGAGCGTTTGGCTACGGACCAAAAGGTCGGGGGTTCGAATCCTCTCACGTACACGTCTTGGAGGTGCCGGAAACCCCGTGTTTATCAGGGTTCCCGGCATTCTTTATACGCGAGAAAATCTGTTTTATGTTGTTTTATTTACGCATTGCGTCTAAATTTTACGATATTTGAATCTTCAAATTCCTTGACCTGATCGATGGACAATGTCTCGATATACTGCATGGTCTCGATGTCATCGTCGGTGATCCTGATGTAATCCATGGTCTGCTTCAGGGAAGAATGACCTGCGAACTCCTGCACTTTTTTTAGCGGCATTCCCGCATTGTAGAGGTTAGTCAGCGTGGTCCTGCGGATATCGTGCGGAGATTTGATCACGCTCATCCCTGCTTCCCGGCAATAACGCCGAAGCCTGGAATCGATCGAACGGGGGCTGATGTGACTGATATTGCCTTTCCTTTTGCGTAGAAAGATGAAATCATCCATCTCGCAGGGGATCCCGTTTTTCTGGTTGATCTCTCTGATCTGCCGCAGGGCCTCGATCGCTTCCTTGTTGAGCAGGAGCCTTCGGTCGCCGGCCGGTGTCTTGCAGTGGGCAAGGATCGTAAATCCCTTTGTTTTGCCTTCGTCTGTCACGTCAGACACCATCTCACGCTGTACATGGATGTACTCATGTGTGCCTGCGTGCTCCATATCGCCCCATTTCAGGGCGCAGAGCTCGCCGTCCCTTAATCCCAGGTTAAAGAGCAGGATGATCCCAAATGGGGCCGATCTGCGCGTTCTGAGAGCATCCGCTTTTGCCCGCTCACAGACTGCCTGCTGTTCCTGCCGTGTAAATACGGTATCGCCATCCCTGGTATATCTTGGTGGGGTAAACAGATCTTTTTTTGGCTTAACGTTTCGCCATGGATTTTCGCTTATAAAACGCCGGTCGATGCAGTACTGGAAGAGCTGATTGATCATGCATCGCATGTTGTTCCAGTATTTGCGGGTCATTCCCGGATAGATCTCAATACATCGATCCAGAAAGCGGTATCCATCATCAATGGTCAATCGTCGTACGTTGCGGCTGCCGATCAGCGGATGGATATACGTTTCATAGTAGTATATATCCTTGCGCCAGGTGGTGGCGCTGACTTCTCTTTTGCGGATCTCAAGATAATCCGGGAAGATCGCATCTATCGTTGTAACTACTGATAGCATTTTGATAATGGCATCTTCCACTTCCCGCCTTGTCTTGCGCTGGATCATGGTGCCATAGACACGACACCAGAACAGACCGTCATTCGGCAGCTGCTTAATGTCAAATTGTTGTAATATCTCCTTTCTTTTCAACTGAATCCTTTCTACCAGCGATTCAGCCTCTTCTAAGGATATATTATCACAGAGCCGGAGATTGGAGAAGTCATCAGAAATCCCATCTAATAATTTGCGGTCCATTTCGATGATAGGTCATCACCTGCTTCCATACGGCAGTATTGTATCGAAGACATCACCGAGCGGATCATCGTCATCGATTATTACTTCCGGCATGTCGTCTGCTGTATCATTACGGACAGTCTGTCCGCTGTTTCCACCATTGTCACATCCACCGACCGCAAAACGTCCCATGGCAAATCCCCGCCTTAAGTAACCAAGGCTTAGCGGATCCTCCGGGTTCAGTCCGGTCTGCGCGATCAAGGCTTCAAGAATCCCCAGGATCTCTGTCGGCCGTTCCTTTTTGCAGGACTCGATCATTTTTGCCGCGTTTGGATATTCCTTTTGAATGGAATCCGAGAAGAATATTCTGATCATTTTTCATACCTCCTCTGTGTGGTATCTTTCTACTTTTAATTAACGGATTTTATGGGATGCGATGGACGGGTTTTTCCCTATACACGAAAAGCCGGATATGCTATAATCTAATTGGTGAAATAAAGAATGATTTTTGAATGGGACACTGAGAAAAACGAACAGAATAAGATTAAGCACAAGATATCTTTTGAGACTGCTGCTCATGTATTCGATGATCCTGAATACATAGAAATGTATGATTTCGAGCATAGTATTGATGAGGATAGATATATTGCTATTGGTAGAGTGGGCGATATCATTTTCGTAGTGTTTACTGAACGAAAAGATCGCATACGCATTATCTCGGCAAGGCTCGCGACCGAGGCAGAAAGGAGCCTGTATTATGACAGAGACATTAACAATTAAAAATGGACAAAAGCCGACTCCGGAGCAATTAAAGGAAGTAGAGGAGGCAAAAAAACATCCGATTACATTTGATGAAGATTGCCCGGAATTATCTCCGGCGATGGTCAAAGCATTTAAGAGTGCCGTTGTGCAAAGAAACAGAAAGAAAAACGCATAATTCTCATGATGATGCTTTGTAAGAATACCCGCTTCGAATGAAGCGGGTATTCTCTGTGTTACTGTTGCTGTTATAACAGATTTTTGCATTGGCATTTTTCACTGTTATGGATGGATCCGTTGTAGTGAAGGGGATACTATGAGAGGTCATTGGCACGACACCGGATCCGGACATCGAATCATGCCAATAATGCCCTCTGCAAATCATGTCATTCAGACAGCTGATCCTGCCATCGAAGTCTGTTTAGACAGTCTAAAATGCCAATATAAACGTGCAGGACGGCTTTAATGGTCGAAATTGCCGTTACATTTTTCGCCTTCTGAAGGACACTTCTGGCATAGTATCGCCTCATAACGGGTCTGGTGGCAGAAATCAAGACATATAGATATGCATTGGCAGTCGCATCGTGGCATATTTCGATATGTGAACGGTCTTTTATGCCACCGAAGCCTTCTCAAAAGCAGATCCATCCAATAAAACACCGGTCAGCACGCAAAAGTGCAATACAACCGGTTTTCGTCAGATCTCCATTTCCGTAACTTAACAACAAAAGGGAAGTCCGATTTGGAGTTAACAAGCAGAGATCGTAGGTCCCAATCTGGGACCACGATCGCTTGATCAGGGAGTACCCTGATAACCCCGTTGGGCAAGCCCAAACCCTTCTCGCGGGTGGCGAGAAACAGTAAATCCTGACGGATTTTATTACGGAAAAAGGAGCGTGAAAAAATGAAACTGGTAAAAATGTATTTGCAAGACGATGTAGCGAGGATCATTAAACAGGAAGCAACGGCTGAACACATGTCGGTAAGCTCCTTCTGCGGAACGATCGTGGGTGATGCCATCAAAGAACTGATCGATTCCGACCCATCAATCGAAACGAGCGTGGGAACCGGTGAAGAAGAGGCTGCAGGGGATAGCTACAGTGTGAAGCTGCGCGGCAAAGATGCGGCTCTGTTGAAAAAGAAAGCAAAGGAACTTGGGATATTGCCGTCAGATTGGATCCGGCATGCTATTTATCGAAAGGATTTGAAAATTCACATTGTTCAACTGGACGACCTGGAGGAACTGCTGGATCAGATGGGGTGCCTTATTACATCCATTGATGCCATTACTGTGGTCTGTCAGGAAAATAGAAAAGTACTTCGAGAGGATGTTGAGGTGATAAAGGAACTACTGAAAGAAGCCGTTGCTCTGATGAAGATCTATATTAGTGCCATGTTAGCGAAACGTAAGAAGGCGCAGGCAAAGCTGATCAGGGAGAATGAAGAGACGTTGTGACTGGTCATCGAAATAATAATAATAGTCTTAATACTTACCGCCATGCTGACGGAAATGTTGCTACAACGTATTTTACAGTTATATAAAAACATGTTCAGATTGAGAAACCGCGGTCGAACGCGTATAATATTATTAGCGCTGTTTCATGGTTTAGAGGAGTACTTGTTATGGAATATATGACAATTAAGGAAACATCAAAAAAGTGGGGACTATCTGAGCGCCGAATACAGGAGATATGTGTGCTGAACAAGGTTCCTGGGGCTGTTAAGTTTGGGAGAGAATGGGCCATACCCAAAGATGCGCAAAAGCCTATAGATAAAAGAGTCAAGTCGGGAAAGTACATTAAGTCCTGATTATTGGTCAAAATAGGCTCTAATGTGGAGGGTAAGAGATACATTTACGATTACATATTATCGTAAAAACTCTTGGGAGAATTTTGATGCTAGAAATAGATAGAGTACAGACGCTTCAATATATGGGCAGTAAAAGTAGGATGTTAAACAGTATCTGCACGCCCATTATCCAAAATAACGAAATACATACAGTCATAGACTTGTTTGCGGGAACCGGTTCTGTCGGGTTTGCATTATCACCATACAAACGAATTATTAGTAATGATTTGGAATACTATGCTTATATTCTAAATGATGCTGTTTTAAATGGTTGCAATTTAGATAGAATATCACTGGATTCAATTAAGAGGGAGATTGTTCAAAAATACAATCGTTCTAGTTCTTTTGTTGCCGAAGCAATAGATGAAGAGAAAAGGTTTTTTGAAAGCAGTACAGAGTGTTATGAAGAATATTCGAAGTTCTCGGACGAGACACCGAGTGTCTTCAATCCAAAGACAGATAATAGTAAATTAAAATGTATTGAGAAATTGGTCTCAAAAATACATCCTGGTAAATATGATCAGGATGTACCTTTTTCTTGTTTGTTTTTAACATATTACGCAAATGCTTATTTTGGAATAAAACAAAGCTGTCAGATTGACGCTATTGCATCACAAATATTGGAATGTACTGATGAAAGAATAAGAAATGTATTATTCGCGGCATTGATGTCCGCATTAAGTGTGTGTGCCTCTACGACTACACATTTTGCACAGTTTTTAAAAGTCAAAAGTAAGGGGACATTTAAAAACATAATAGAGAAGAGAAGCCAAGATATTTTTGAATTGTTTGACGAGGCAATAAAAAGATTTGCTGAAAAAGGGCTTCTTGAAAGAACTGATAGAAGACATGATTGCTATAATATGGATTTTATGGATTTACTAGATGGTATAGAGGATGGTGATAAAACTACCGTATATGCAGATCCGCCATATTTTAAGGAGCACTATTCTAGGTATTATCATGTATTAAACACTCTTTGTAGGTATGATTACCCAGAACCTGCAATTAATCCACAGACGAAGAAATATTCTGTTGGAAGATATCGTACAGATAGAAGTGTTTCCGATTTTGGGAAAAGGGCAAAAGTTATAGATGCGTTTAGGAGAATGATAAATACCTGTGCTGATAAGGGTATGAATCTTGTTATCAGTTATTCGGAGAACTCTTTGGTGAAGATATTTGAGATATTAAAATTGGCCGAAGAGAGGTATCATGTCAGGGTTGATAAGGTTCAACTAAAACATTCTTCGCAGGGAAGAGCAACGGATTCTGATCAAAATGTCAAGGAGTTTTTGTTTTTCTGTGATTGTCCAGACGGTGCAGAGGTTAAAATTAAGCGTTTTGCAGATGAGCTGAAGGAAATAAAGCCAATAGTGGATAATCCGGGTGGTTTTATCCATAATTATATGGCACGCAAGCCTTATAATGTAGTTTCGAAAATAATCGAGGAATTCACAAATGTGGGAGATACGGTTTTTGATCCGATGTTCGGATCGGGAACAACGCTCATCGAAGCAAGTAAGCTTTCAAGGAAAGCAATAGGATGCGATATTAACCCTATTGCATACAGATTATGCAATATTTCTTTAAAAAAATGGGATTTAAATCAATTGTTCATTGTAATAGACCGCTTTGTTGAGTCTGTGGAAAATGAATGCAATGATATATATCAGTTCGAAGAAAATGGACAGAGAAGAGTAATCGAGAGATGCCATTTTGACATGATTGACGGAAATATGATCCCGGTATCATATTGGTACAAAGAGGATAATAACGGAAAACTATCAGGAAGAAGAAAAAGCGAAGCAAATTCATTCTTTCTTGATAGTTATTCACAGTATAGTAAGCATAAGTTATCGCGTATAAATAATTCGCAATTAATACCAAATTCTAGAATTGCAATTAAGGAAAAAACTTCAGTGTTCGATTATTTTTGTAATCGCAACCTATATGCACTAGATAAGATATTTATGATCCTTGATGATTATAAATGTACTTATGGATATGAAGTGTTGGAAGTTCTAGTATCATCGTCAATAAATCTGATAAAACTGTCCGATAAAAAGGCATCGAGCCAGATGCCTTATTGGTTGCCGCAGAAGAATGTTACTTCGAGAAATGCTTGTTTCATAATAAGACAAAAAGCAAAAGCAATCAAAGATGGATTATCATATCTAGACCAGGAATGCATGATGCGAATAGAAGAGGGTGTTAACATATACAATGTTCCGGCTCAATCTATCGGAAAAAGTGAATTAAAAAGAGAGAGTGTTGATTTAATACTGACAGATCCGCCATATACAGATCAGGTTCCATACTTAGAATACAGCCAACTTTGGTTTGATCTGTTTGGAATTGAAAAAGGTGTTAAATATGCTAACGAATTAGTTGTTTCAGATGCTCCAAGTCGAAAAAAGGACTATGAGGACTTCAATAAAGTACTACATGAGATTATTAGGAGAAGTAGCAATGCATTAAAACAAAATGCACTATTTATTTTGTTTTATCATACATTTGATTTGAAATCCTGGTCAAGAATACTAAAAATGATGGCGGCTGAAAATTTAAAATACCTGTATCAGATACCTACTGCTGCTCCAAGGAAATCTTTTAAGACAGTTATGTCTCCACGAAGCACTTTGGATGGAAACTACTTGCTATTTTTCACAAAATGTATATCTGAAAAAAAGGTTACTTTTACTGGAAGTGTGGAGGAAGCGGTTCAAGCTGCATGCGAATGCGCGGAAAGAATAATTCGGTCTCAAGAGCATGTCACTACACAGGATCTTTATGATAGTGGAATGCTTAAAGAATCGTTCGACTATGGATATTTGGATGTTATAGCTAATCATTACAAAACGTTTGCAGATGTTATAAAAGAGCGTTTCAATTACATAGATGGATACTGGGAGGTGAAGGAGTAGTGTATTGGCTATTAGACTATGAAGAACAAGACCGCATTAGAGAAATAATCCTAAGCCTAAACATGAAATTAGCAAAGTCTCATAATAGGACGCAGGCCGATCAGACATTTCCGTTTGTCGGAAGAAAGGATAGAGATATTGCGATTGATATTATAGAGGAATTATCACCTGAGAAAGGAGTTGTCTGTGATCCTTTTGCAGGATCTGGCACATTTGCATATGCTGCTTTAGATGAAGGACGTAGTGTTTTCGCAAATGAATGGGAGCCATATGCTCATGAATTGATGTCAGCCCCATTTGAAAAGCTACCGTCATTTCAAAGGTATAATGAGGCACTTAATGCTTTTGTGAGTAAGGTTCGACCACGAATGGAAGAAATATACGAAACAATATGTCCGAACTGTGGGAAGAAAATAATGTTTGATGGCCTTTTTTTTGATAGGGAACCTGAAGAATATTTTAATCCTACTGCTCACGAAAGGCTTGGAAAAAACAATCATGAAAATGTTATTTTTCGCTCGAACAAGTATAAGTGTTCATGTGGATGTAAGGAAAAACGATATGATAATAATGATGAAAAAGTCAGAAAACGCTTAGATAATTATATTGTTGATTTTCCGGATGTTGAATTGATTGAAAACTCACGGTTGAATTTTACTTCGCCGGATTTTACTCATTATGGCGCGTTGTTTTCAATACGACAAAAAATAGCGCTTGTAACAATCTATGATGCTATAAAGGAAATGGACCAGGATGTCCATAGGTTTTTTTATGATACATTCCTGTCCATTATTCATTTAGGCAAGTATACTGATTATAGAAGTAAGAGTCAGGATAATCATTGTCCACCAGTATGCCTTAAAGAGACAAATCTGTATTATAGATATATGGAGAAGTTAGATGAGAGATGGAGGTATATATCAGAATTTCGACAGGGACACAATACTGAAAATGCGAAAATATGTTTTTCGGATTTTCGTGATTTCTTTTCTACAATAGATGAAAGTAGCGTGGATTTGGTATTAACGGATCCCCCATTTGGAGACACGGCTCAGTATTTTGAACATGCACAGAGAACACATCCATTTATACCGTATTCTTTGTTGAAAGACACAGAACGACTAAAAAAAGAAGTTGTTATTAGCAATGCCCCAAGTCGAATTGATAAACATGGAGAAGAGCAATTCATGCAAGATATAGAAACTCTTATTATGGAGAGTTCGCGTGTGCTTAAAGAACATGGATTTCTTGCTATGTATTTCAGACCGAAGCAAAGCAGCTGGATATCAAATCTCAACCAGTTAAAACATTATGGAAGAAAACATGGATTAGAACCACTTATGGCTATCTCATTGGAAATAAACGATCCATCAATGAGAGCATTATCTTCAGCAGCTTGGACATTTAGTAAAGATACCTGTTTTGTGTTTCTTAAGCTTAAGAAATGCGAATGTAGATGGTACGATAAGGATACGGATATAGATGAACTTGTTTATATTGCCGCATCCAATGCAGCTACTGATCAAGGACTTCCTTTTGTAATTACAAAATTCAATACAGAATTGCAGGCGCAATTAAGGAAAGCACAGTTACTAAAGTATGCTTCAGCAATATATCAAAGTCGCTTTAGAGAAACATTATCCAGGTTCACTATTCAGAATGGAGCACAATACATGCTTTCGGGACAATCGCCGTATGATTTTATGAACCGAGAAGAAGATGCCGAAATAAGGCTCAGGGAATTTGCTCCGATTGTGATTGAAGAATTGGGCGCGAATGAGAATGGTTTCTCTTTTGAAGATTATGTCTTAAGGCTTTCGACATACCTTGAAAACGGAAGTAGATCGATTATTCAAAGATTAAAATCGGTAAATCCCTTGATTACGGATATAGTAGAAAAATATACATATACTGCAAAAGATGAAGAGACTGGTAAAGAGAGGCTATTCTTAAAACAATACTCATCTCCAGAAGAGGATGCAGGAAAATGTAGTCTGTATAATATGGACCCTTATGATTTTGAGCGACTTATTGCGGAATACTTTGTAAAGAGGGGCTATGTTAATGCAGAGACGATAGGTGGCTCAGGAGATAGAGGCGTAGATGTTTTAGCAACTAACATGGATGGTAATATAGAATTAATACAATGTAAGAGATATCGTAAGGGGAGCAACATAGGCTCCGCGCCCATACAAAGGGTAGACAGTATGAGATTAAGCAGAGGAGCTGAAAAAGCATGGGTGTTTACAACGTCGGATTTCACACCGGAAGGTATAGACGAGGCAAGAATTACGGGAGTTAATTTGGTCAACGGAGAAAAACTAATTGAATCTCTTGATATTTATTATCCAGGGAAGTATTGCTTGTGATGATACACCAGAGATATAGGGTTGTTAAGAAAATGAAAGAAGAATGACTATTTGTGATAGCAGTGAAGATATTATTACTTTTGCTTTTGAACAAGCCGAAGTAATGTGCCAAAGCATATTAAAATAGTGTTTGAAGTGAGGTTACAACATTGGGAGATAAGAAGGATGAAAAAAGTAAAGTAGATATTTTCTTTCCATACTATATAAATCAAAGTAGATTATTAGATATTTATGCCATTATTAACGGTGGATATTCTGAGTACTCCGAGATAACTAGCACATTAAATATAGAGAAATCAAAGAAGGGCGCTGCAGAAGGAACATTTTCAGGGGGATTTAAGGTTTTCAATTTTGGTGGAGGTTTTTCGGCTGAAACAGAATCTTCAAAAGGGCAATCAAACGAAAGCACAGAAAAGAAAGTTCAAACAGTCACCTCTGTTCTTAGTATTGTAAAGGAGACATTAAAAAAGAATAATTATCTTTACGATATTACCGAAGCAACTCCCGGAAAATTTATTTGTATGCCGGTCACTTTGTCGATAAATTCAGTCAAAGGCTTATTCGCCGAAATTCAAGATATTATTAAGCTTATGACTGATTTGAAGAAAGCTCAAATTGATGTTGGAGGTTCTTTGAGTGAGATAAATGGCGTTGATAATATGCTTAAGGCAATTAAAATAATATTTGAAGGAGAAGAAATACTTTATGAAACGGATGACTTCGCTATAATTGCAAATATATATGATTCAAATCTATATCAGGCTACGAGAGCTGATATTATTGGCATAGAACTCAACTGTTTAGCACAAGTTAAGCGTATTTATCCAAAGGGAACGCAGTTGCTTAAGAACACCATATTTACAAAATTGAAGGATGCGAACGCAAAAAAAACATTCCTAGATTCAATTTCAAATATATCGAAGCAGGAAAACTTCGTCGATTTTGAATCTGTTGTTGTTCCTGCAATTGAGGACAAACCCGTGTATCAACTTGAAATAATAGCACTTTATCAGTAAAGCAACAATGTATCTGTGTAATCATGATGGAATAGATGTGTACACAATTGGTGGAAACAATGCAGGTATAGTATTATGAAGAACTATGGAATGATCCCTACTGAGGATAACTTAATTCAGGCCCTGTTAGAGGATATTCTGAACCGCAACAAGGATATTGTATTCTTTTACGATTTACTTATGGCGCAGGAAGGGTCTTCAACTATTGCTATAGACGGAAGGTGGGGGAGCGGAAAGACTTTTTTTGTACGTCAGTCCATGCTCGTAATAAATGCTAAAAATCCTTCTAGCACTTTTGATGAGGAAAAAAGAGCAAGAATCACGAGTCGGCTCTTTTTTAAGAAGAAAAGTGAAGACGATACGAACTGTGATTTGGCCGTATATTATGATGCATGGGAAAATGATAATGACACGGATCCGGTTCTGTCAATAATATATGAGATTACTAAGCAGTTGAGCATAGAATATGACTTTAAGGAAAAGGATATATACAAGACAGCGGCTCACATAGTAGAGGTTATAAGTGGTAAGAATGTATCTGGATTATTGGAGAGCCTTAAAGGTGAAAACCCATTAGAGAAATTTAAGGAGCAGAAGATTTTAAGCGAGAAGATTAAGCAGTTCTTTTCTGAAATTCTTATTGAGAGGGGAGAACGGCTTGTAGTGTTTGTAGATGAATTAGATAGATGTAAACCGACTTATGCGGTTCGACTTCTTGAGCAGATAAAGCACTATTTATCTGATGACAGGGTTATTTTTGTTTTTTCTGTTAATATTGATGAACTTCAACACACAATCAAGCATTATTACGGAGATGATTTTGACGCATGCCGATATTTGGATCGATTCTTTGATTTTCGAATTGCTCTTCCTCCAGCTGATTTGACTAAGTATTATGAAAAACTTGGAATGAATACTGGCTATGTTTCTGAAAAGGTCACGATGAGAATTATTAAAATGTACAAAATGGAACTTCGTGGCATTTCGAGGTTTTACCGACAAGTAAAAACAGCTGTGTATATTCCTACACATGATAATGATAATAAAAAGTTCGATTTTGCATTTTCAGATGGAGCTGCAAAACTATTTATGCTTATGTATATTGTTCCATTAGCGATTGGACTTAATATAGTAGACATTTCGCTGTATGATGATTTCGTAAATGGTAAAGATGATTCGCCGCTTATAGAACTGTTCGCCGGTGAGGATGTAGGGGAATGGGATCTAAGAAATTGTCTGAAAAATGACGAGTCTTTTGATGATGAAGAGAGCAAGACTAAGGTTACAAAGGAACAGATAGTCAAAAGGGTGTATAAAGCCATATTTGTCAATGAATACACTGGCAGAAAGCATAGTGAAATCGTCGGACAGTATGAATTCGATGACAGCGCAAAAAAATATATCATTTCCACTTCGAGCATGATGTCAGAATATGCGGATTATAACATTTGATGGGAGAATTTTAGGCTTTATTCTGCTGGGACAATTACGCCACCATTTGTGGCACAAAAAGGGGTGCTGCTATACACGTCGAAATTGTTTTGTTTTTGTTTTAAAATCGGGTAGAAGAGGCGGAAACGCTGGATTTTACTGCATTTTTTGAGTTACGAGAACCTTCGAATCCTCTCACGTACAGTACAGAAACAGGACTGGGAACGAATCCCCGGTCCTGTTTTCTGTAGCGAAGCGCCCTCTCACGTACACTCAGAAGCAAGAAAGGGCAGAGACTTAGATATCTGCCCTTTTTCTTGCTTCTGAGTGCAGTGGATGGTAAATCGGATATTAGTTTCCGCCACAATGCTGTATAATGGTATAAAGTCCAACATTTGACAATTCCCAATTTGTCCGTATGTTTCGGAGGTATGGTATGAAGAAGAGAATTAGTAAGAGTATTGCGGCTGTTGTGATCTGTCTGGGTATGGTGTGTAACGGCCCGGCGCTTTCCGCCATGGCGGAGGAAGCAGACATTCCCGGGATGAACACCGTGGAAGAGGCAGAACCTTCGGAATTAAGCGGCGCGGAAGATGCGGCCGTTCCAGATGCTGATGTCGAGGCAAACGATCCGCAGGCGGAAGCCGAAATCGCAGAGAATGTCATTCCGGATGAAGAGCCTGCTGTGGCCGGTCCGGATGAGGATGAATTGCTGAGCAGTTACGACGTTGACGATGCAGAAGAGCCGGCCCTAGAAGTCATGGATGCGGAAGAAGAGCCGGCCGTAGAAGTCATGGATCCGGAAGAAAAACTGGGTGATCCGGAGTATCAATATATCCAGCCATACGAAACTGCAACATATGAACTGAAATATCATGTTTTGGAGAACGGAACGATCAGTATCGATGGCTATAAGGACACAGTCAGCGGAGCGTTGGTCATCCCGGATGAGATTGACAGGAAAGCGGTAACTGTAATTAGGTATTCTGCATTTGAAGACTGCAGCGGCTTTGACGGAGACCTGACGATTCCGAACAGTGTGACGACGATCGGAGATTTTGCATTTAACGGTTGCAGTGGCTTTACGGGAAGCTTGACGATTGGATCCGGTGTGACGGCGATCGGGGAATATGCATTTAAAGGTTGCAGCGGCTTAACGGAAAGCCTGACAATCGGAAGCAGTGTAAAGACGATCGGGGAACATGCATTTGATAACTGCAGCGGCTTAAAGGGAAGCCTGACGATCCCGGACAGTGTGACGGTGATCGGGGATTCTGCATTTAAGAATTGCAGCGGCTTTACCGGAAGCTTAACGATCCCTGACAATGTAACGACGATCGGGGAATTGGCATTTTATAACTGCAGCGGCTTTGACGGCGACCTGACGATTTCTAACAGCGTGACGTCGCTCGAGGAATTTACATTTTATGGCTGCAGAGGCTTAACGGGAAGTCTGGTCATCCCGAACAGTGTGACGAAGATCGGGAGATGTGTATTTTATGGCTGCAGAGGCTTAACGGGTAGTCTGATGATCCCGGACAGTGTGGCGGAGATCGGCGGGGACGCTTTTGGAACCTGCGACGGCTTTACCGGGAACCTGACGATCCCGGACAGTGTGACGAAGATCGGGGCGACTGCATTTGAATATTGCAGCGGCCTTAGCGGGAACCTGACGATCCCTGACAGTGTGACGGAGATTGGGGAGCTTGCATTTCAAGGTTGCGACGGCTTTAGCGGGAACCTGGTCATCCCGAACAGTGTGACAACGATCCAAGACGGATTATTTGCGGGCTGCACCGGTTTTACCGGAAACCTGATAATCCCTGACAGTGTGGTTACAATCGGGCCAGGTGCATTTGCTGGATGCACCGGCTTTGATGGCGACCTGACGATCGGAGACAGAGTCAGAAAAATCGATCGGCAGGCATTTGCTGGATGCACCGGCTTTACCGGATGCCTGACGATCGGGAAAAGCCTGGATTCGACCCTGCCGGACTGTTTTAAAAAATGCAACGGTTTCCGCAAAGTCGTTAACCGTGGCGGGCACTGGAATTCTACTACTTTACTTTCCGTAGAGGGCTGGATCAATGCGGAAACGGGAGAAGTGATCACAGACGAATGGATCACATACGGCACGGCGATCCGGGATAGTTTCTATGATGCTGTGGATGCGCCGTATTTTACGCATAAACCGGTAAATGATCAGACATACACCGGAAAAGCGATCAAACCGGCGATCGAAGTCTATTTCGGGACCACGCTTTTAGAGGAAAAGAAAGACTATACGATCACATACAGAAACAACACGAATGCCGGTACAGCCTCATTTACCGTCACGGGGAAAGGCAATTATACCGGAAGTGATTCGGATAGCTTCATGATCTTAAAAAAGGATCTGGCCGGGGCCGGTGTAGCTCTCACCGAACCTGCGGCAGCCAAATACACCAAAAAGGAACAGAACCCGATTCCGAAGATCACCTATAACGGGATAACATTAAAGAAAGGCAAGGACTTTGATCTTGCATATTTTTCTGATGCGTACTTCAGGGAAGGGTGCATTCCGAAGGAACCGGGAACTTACTATATCAGGATCACCGGAATCGGTAACTATGAAGGAGAATTAAAAACAACTTTTGTGATCGCTAATCCGAAAAGGAAACTGATGAGTTCCTTAAGGGCGGATAAGATCAAGGTTCAGGATTACGCAAACGGAACCCCCATTACTCTGGATGAGACAAAACTTGTTATTCGCGACGGCGGGAAAACGTTGAAAAAGGGAGAAGATTATCTGGTGGATGATGATACCGATTATTCCGACAACGTATATCCGGGAACCGCAAAAGTAACGGTTCACGGGGTTGAGGAAAAGGGGTATATCGGCACCCTGACGCTGAGCTTTCAGATTAAGGGAACGCCGATCAGCCGGGCAAAGATCACAGCGCCCGCGGATGTTACATATGACGGGACTGCGCAGAGTCCGGAGCCGGTTGTCGACGGGCTTGAGAAAGACACGGACTACGAACTGATTTATGACAAGAACACAAATGCCGGCAAAGCCAAAGTGATCATCAAGGGAATAGGCGGCTATACGGGAAGCGTGAGCAAGACCTTTACGATCAAACCGGCTGCGCTCACAGACGAGATGATCTCACTGGATCAGGAGGACCCTTATGAGTATCCTTATTCGGGCTCCGGCGTTAAGCCTGTCGCGACTGTAACATTCAGCGGGACCACGCTCAAGGAGGGAAGAGACTATACCGTTAAATATACCAATAATACAACGGTAACGACGGATGCCACGACGAAACGGCCGACGGTTACGGTCACGGGGAAAGGCAACTTTGCCGGGAAGGCAGATAAGAAATTTAAGATCGTGCCGGCAAACCTCAATGAATGCCAGGTGACGGCAAATGCAGTCGTATATACGGAAAAGAAAGGAAACTGGAAGACCAAGAAGATCACGATCCTCGATGCGGACGGAAAAGCGCTGAAAGCCGGAAAGGATTATGATGATAAAACGATCCGCTACACACACGACGCAGAAGGTACTGACGAGATCGGGGCGGAAGAGATCCTGAATGCGAAAGATGTGGTCTATGTAACGGTACAGAGCAAGGGAAGCACTTATACCGGCTCTGTGACGGGAAGCTATACGATTGCAGCGCAGGATATCGGGAAGCTCACGGCATCGCTTGATCCCAAAGCCTATACCGGAAAAGTGATAAAGCTTAGCAGGGGAGATATCAAGTGGAAGCTTGGTGGGAAAGCCGTCAATAGTGTGACGTTTGATTTTATCGAGAGCACTTACACGAACAATGTCAACAAAGGAAAAGCTACGGTTGTCGTAAGAGGTACCGGCAACTACGGCGGAACCAAGACCATCACGTTTACGATCGGATCGAAAGGGATCCTGTGGTGGTGGCGGAATCTGTTTAACTGATACTTGTGAGCAACCTGTTCAACTTCTGTTCATTTTAAGGCAGACACCCTTGAAATGTTCGAATCCTCTCACGTACATTACGTAAAAGGGTCGGGACAAATAGTCCCGGCCCATTTTTTCTATACGTAAAGGAATAATTCCTGTATAATCGTTATGAAGCTGTCACTTTGCAATCAGACAATCAGGTCGAGGAGAAATTCATATGAAAAAGATCACGAAAATCCTGGCTATATTGGTGAGTATGACGCTTGTATTAAACCTGCAGGTTTTTTCCATATTTGGAGAAGAAATCCAACCGGATCCAGTGATCGAGACGGACATGACAGCTGATATCGAAGCCGGTTCCGATGCGGAGGCGGACAAAAGCATTATCCCTGAAGCGGAATCGGAAAGCATGGTAAAGAGGAGAACGATACCGTCAGAGAGAATACTTATGAGATTGAAATGCAGGGAGTACTTAATTATGACAAAACATCTAAGGTGAATTTTGATGGGAAAATACTATTGTACCAATTGTGGAGCTTATTTAGACGATCAAAAAGGGTTTGATCCGGATAAAGGCTATTGGTGTTGTGCTCAATGCGGAAAACTAATGACGGACCCTGATATCGGAGACTCAGATGATCGGTATGAAAGCGTTGCATGGTTTTGTGACGGCTGCGGTGATTTTTTGAATAAACAGAAGGGATTTTATGATAGGAGTAGTGGGTGGACCTGCAGAAAATGCGGATATTATAATGATTTTTCTGATGATGAAATATATGAATCTGAAGAAGAATATAAAAACCGATACTATGATGATGACGAAGATGACGACGAAGATGACGACGAAATAAAAGATGACTTTCGTAGTCAAAAAAGAAGATCCCGAGAGGATTACTTTGAGGAATTCTTTGATGATTTATTTAGAGATATTATTACAGATGAAAATGTTAACAATGATAAAGCAGATTTTCATCAGAATGCTTATGAACAGAGAAAGCATAAAACAGCAAAAGAACGGAAAAAACTTTGGAGAAATGTGATAAGAAAAAAACAGAACATAGGTATTTCTTCTCAGCAATGTAAAAGAATGAAATATGGGGAACTTGTTAATTTTCTGGAAGAAAGGGAGTTTACAAATATTCATCCATTAGAAATTGAAGATCTACGACTGGATGAGCTGGAGAAAGAGGAAATTGTAGAAAGTATTTCTATAAATAATACTATACATTTCTACGAAAACACAGAATTTCCGTATAATGCCAAGATTATTATTTCTTTTCACACGCTCGCAAAAATCAAGCCACCTTTAACCTCAAGACAGGCTAAGGGTAAGGAAGTCCGCGAAATTGTTCAGGAGTTAAAAAGGGCTGGGTTTGTTAATGTTATGAGAAAACCGGTCTCAGACCTTGTTTTTGGTCTTTTGACAAAATCGGATAGCGTGGAAAAGATTACCATAGATGGTACCGACAAATTTAGGCTATTTTGATGGAATCAGACCGAATGCATGTGTAATTGTCTGGTATCATTCTTTTAAGAAATAAATCAGTTTTGAAACTTGGCAGATGCTAGAACAGAATATGCTTCAGGTTTATCAGAATTGTATCAATCGTGGAATGAGCAGGGAAGATGCGATTGCCATATCGGGCATTACAGGGGAAGTCTTAAAAAGAAAGGGCCTGTCTTAACAAACGGCAGTTCTTTCCGGTTTCGAAATAATAACCAAAAGGAGAAGTAATCCATGAAAACAATCGGCAAGACCCTTAAAACAGTGACAGCTGTCATCCTTTTTGCATCAATGATGCTTGGCATGTTTCCGATGAGTGTTTTCGGACAGGAGGACACTGTGCTGCTGAGCGGGGCAGATGTTACTGAAGAACAACCGGAAGAAGATGCAGATTCTTCTTATGGGGACGACTTCCTTGGCGGCACTTCTGTTGCAAGTGTTACTGCAGATGAGATCACAACAGAATATGAGGATTTTGAAACTGCTCTCGCTGCCTGGAACGAGGCCGGATCTGGATCAAAACTCACGCTTTTGTCTCATATTGAAACGCAGGATACGGTCATGGTGAGCGGCGATACTTCGGATGCGCCCATGATCCTTGATCTGAATGACCACGGCATCGTTTATAAGGGCACGGAGAAAAATAGCGTGATCACAGTTCCGGAAGGAAAAAATCTGGAGATCACGGATGACAGTGACCGCCATACGGCACATTATATCGGTTTGGACGAAAGCTACAGTGTGGAGCATTATTGGGACGATGATAGTCTGGATGAAACGGAGGCCGCCGATATAATTGAGCAACAAATGGACTCCATGGAGAAACTGACTTTGGGCGGGTTTATTGCCGGTGGCAGTGGAACGCCGGGTGAAGATTTATACGAGGAGGAGGAATTTCGACTATATGGTGGCGGAATATATAACTGTGGAACCGTAACCATGACAGGCGGTACGGTCATTGCCAATACGGCCGATTTTGGCGGCGGGGCATGCAATGCGGCCAATACAAACGCGAAACTGATACTGAACGGCGGGTTGGTCTTTTCAAACCTTGCGGTTTGTGATGGCGGCGGTATCTTTGTTGATGATACCGGCGAACTGATCATAAATGAGGGTGAGATTTCTTATAACCGGACATATGCGGAAACAGAATACTATGTATTAAACAGGGGCGGCGGTGTATTTCACACCGGACCGGTCACGATGAGCGGCGGAAGGATCCATGGAAATTCGGCTAACAGAGGCGGTGGGATATTCGCTTGCACGGATTTTGAAAATCCGGAAACCGGGCTGATGATCAGTGGCGGAGAGATTAGCAATAACTATGCAGATAATGACGGTGGAGGAATATATAATTTTGGGTATTTCAGCCTGTGCGGTGATGCAAAGATCCTTGAAAATATAGCGCGATGTGATGGCGGCGGCATTGTCAACTGGGGGGAACTGATAATGACTGACGGAGAGATCAGCTACAACTTTGCCGTCAAAGGGGGAGGTGTCTGCAATACGGATGCCATCTATTTCATGCTCAAAGGCGGAAAGATTGAAGAGAATTTTGCTGAAAATGGCGAGAGCATATATAATGACAGCCCGTTCATGATGAGCGGCGGTGTGATCAGCGGCAACGAAAATAATTCCGGTAATGCATTCATTCATTCCGATCCCGGCACATTACAGATCAAAGGTAAGATTTACGCATCCATGCAAAAAAACGGGCAGGAAGCCGAAGAGAGGAACGAGACCGAGTTCCTGGAGAATCTCGATACATATGAGTATATTAGAGTCGTTCCGGATAGCGCCGATGAGCCGGTCGCGCGGGTGCTGACACCGGATGGAACGAGTGCGGATTACAATGATTTTCTGGATGCGGCGGAAGCATGGGCTGATAAAAAGAACGGAGCGACGCTCACGCTTCTGGATGATGTCGGGTCAGTTATGCCGATCATGGTGTTTGGCGGTACAAAAGAATCCCCTTTGGTACTGGATCTGAACGATCATGGTATTACGGGAAGTGTTTTTTATGTGGGCGAGCGGGCGCATTTTATGCTCACGGATAACAGTAGTGCAAAGACGGTACATTATATTTTGACTGATGAGGGTATTGGAACGCAGGTACAGGATACACTTCCGGAAGAAGGCACATCATTTATTGAAACAAGAGGCGGATATCTGACAGGAGGCTGCAGAAAAAGCGAAGCAGGCGGCTGTTTGAAAAACTCGGGTGAGTTTATCATGAACGGTGGAACGATCTGCGGCAATTATGCTTCAGTCGGCGGCGGCATATATAATAGTGGAACATTTGTAATGAATGGCGGCAGGATCAAAAACAATGTAGTATCCAAGGGAGGAAGCGCTTATTACCAGAGCATGGATGGGACTGTCATATTCAACGGAGATATCCGTGCCGGAGTTGATCCGTCCGGAGCGGATGCAAGGGTGATCGGCGCTGACGAGAAAGCGGAAAATCTCAACACATATGGCTATCTCTGCGCATATGATATTTCTGAGGCCCTTACTTTTACCCACAGCCCCGTTATGCCCGTAACCTATACGGGCACGGCGATCAAACCTGCCGTGAAGGTTTATTTTGAAGACAGATTGCTGCAGGAGAAGAAGGATTACACGATCAAATACGGCAAAAATACCGATGCCGGGACAGGCACGTTCACCATTACCGGAAAAGGAAATTATTCCGGTACAGAAACCGAAACTTTTGTGATCACTCCCAAAGACCTCAGTGCTCCGGACATCGTCATTTCGGGCATTACGGATGCCAACTTTAACAGCAAAAAGGCTTACAATCCGGCACCCTCGATCTCTTACGGGAAGAAGAAACTGACCAGGAACAAGGACTTCACGGTAGAGTATCATGTGCGTAAAGATGAGAATGAGGAAGAGGAGGAAGAATGGGAAGAAGAGGATGACGTCGGCGAGGTAGCAGAGCCTAAAGAGACCGGAAAATATTATGCGGTGATCACGGGAAAAGGCAACTACTGTGGAAGCGTGAATGTGCCTTTTGAGATCCATGAAACGGAAAAGGTTCTTATCAGCAAACTTAAGATCGACAAGATCCCGGACCAGCAGTATCAAGGCGGAGAGCCGGTGACGGTGACACCGGTAATAAAGAACGGCTCTACACCATTGACTACTGAAGAATACGGTGTGGAATATAAAAACAACACGGAGATCGGAACGGCTTCCGTGATCATTACGGGCAAAGGTAAGTACGCAGGCTCCCGTACTGTAACATTTAAGATCGTCGGCATTCCGATGAACAAGGTGTCAGTTACCGACTTCCAAACTACCCGAATCTATAACGGGGAAGCGCAGACACAGAATGTTACGCTTAGTTACAAAGCAGGCGGAAATACGACACCAGTCACATACAAAACCTGGGAAGAGTATGATGCAATGGATGCGGCCCAGAAGAAAGACGTCGGTTGTATCATATCCTACAAGAACAACAAAGATGCCGGAACGGCTACGATGATACTGACAGGCATCAACGGCTGTGCGGGAACGCTGAGCAAGACCTTTAAGATCACGCCGTTTGATGTTTCAAAAGATCCGAAGGCTGCGGAGATCTTTAAGGTTTCCCTTAAGAATCCGCCTGCAGACAGCGAATATCCGTATGCGAAGGCAGGGACAAAGCCGGATGTGACCGTAGAATTCAAAATGAAGGATGAATGGATTCCTCTATTAGAGGGAGCGGACTATACACTATCCTATTCCAATAATACGGCGGTGAATAACGGATCCGATGCAAGGAAACTTCCGACCGTCAAGGTGACCGGTAAAGGCAATTTCAAGGGCACAGATCTGACGGCAACCTTTAAGATCGTGGGTACGAAAATGGAAAGTGCCGGCGTGAAAGTCATGGCAAGTGATGTCGTTTCCCCCGTAAAGACAACCAAATGGAAGACGAAAAAGATCACGGTTGTGGACAAGAACGGAAAAGCATTAAAGGCCGGAACAGACTATAAAAAGAACATTGTATTCTACAAGGGAGATGAGACCACACCGCTTGCGGATGCATCAGAACTGGAGCCCGGAGATACGATCCGTGTTGTGGTAACCGGAATGGGCAATTACGACGGAACGGCTGAGGGCACTTACCGGATCGGGAAGTATGACATCAGTAAGCTGACGGCAACCGTTGAACCTCAGATCTACACCGGCAAAGGGGTGATGCTGGCAAATGCGGACATCAAATGGAAGTCCGTCAAAAAATATCCTGACATGACGACAGCCATGTTTGAGATCGACCCGGAAAGCTATAAGAACAATGTCAATAAAGGAAAGGCCACGGTAGAGGTGATCGGAAAGGGCGATTACTGCGGCAGAAAGAAGATCACCTATACGATCGGAGCCAAAGGCTTCTTCTGGTGGTGGAATGATCTGTTTAACTGATACTTGTGAGCAACCTGTTCAACTTCTGTTCATTTTAAGGCAGACACCCTTGAAATGCTTGATTTTGTTGTGTTTTTTATTTTTTGAATTTCTTCGAATCCTCTCACGTACACTCAGAAGCAAGAAAGGGCAGAGACTTAGATCTCTGCCCATTTTTTCTATACGTAAAGGAATAATTCCTGTATAATCGTTATGAAGCTGTCACTTTGCAATCAGACAGTGAGGAAATCCTGCCGGATCCGGTGACAGAGGTGGACGCGGAAGCGGACGAAAAAGCTGACGTGGATGTTGAAGAAAAGCCGGATGCGGATATGACCGCAGATTCTGTGTCAGAGGAAGAACTTCCTGAAGAGACAGAAACTGAAAATGAACTGTACACCGGCAGTTATAGCCCTGAGGGTGCAGGTTATAGCCTGACCTATGATGAACTGGAAGATGGCACGATCAAAATCACCGGGTGTGAGGAAACGAATGGCGGAGAACTGATCATCCCGTCTGAGATCGAAGAAAAAGCGGTCACGGTGATCGGGGACAGTGCATTTAGTGCCTGCAGTGGCTTTAGCGGAAGCCTGACGATCCCTGACAGCGTGACGATAATCGGGAATTACTCATTTGCTGACTGCAACGGCTTCACGGGAAGCCTGACAATCCCTGACAGCGTGACGACGATCGGGGGGTATGCATTTGCTTACTGCGACGGCTTCACGGGAAGCCTGACGATCCCTGACAGCGTGACGACGATCGGGAGGGATGCATTTGATGGCTGCAGCGGCTTCACGGGAAGCCTGACGATCCCTGACAGTGTGACGACGATCGGGGATGATGCATTTTATGGCTGCCACGGCTTTACGGGAAGCCTGACGATCCCTGACAGTGTGACGACGATCGGGGAGTATGCATTTGAATGCTGCAGCGGTTTTACGGGAAGCCTGACGATCGGGGACAGTGTGACGACGATCGGGGATAATGCATTTTATGGCTGCCACGGCTTTACGGGAAGCCTGACGATCGGGGACAGTGTGACGACGATCGGGGAGGATGCATTTTTACACTGCAGCGACTTTCGGAAAGTTGTCAACCGCTCCGGACTGCCTTATGAACTCCCGAGCCCTGACGGACAGACCTGGATCAATGCGAAAACCGGTGAGCAGATTACCGAAAGCCCGGCGACGATCACAAACGGCACCGCGATCCGCAGTGATTACTACGCACCTGTTAATGCGCCGTATTTTACACATGATGCGGTGGAAGCACAGACCTATACCGGGAAAGCGATCAAGCCTACGGTAAAAGTTTACTTCGGACGCAGGCCCTTAGAGGAAAAGACAGACTACACGATTAAATTTGCAAACAATACGAATGCCGGCATGGCTTCATTCACTGTCACCGGTAAGGGCAACTATGCCGGGAATGATTCGGACAGTTTTGAGATCTTAAAAAAGAACCTGACGGATGCGGACGTGATCATTACCGAACCTGCGGCAGCCAAATACACCAAAAAGGAACAGACCCCGGTACCGAAGATCACCTATAACGGGATGACTTTGAAAAAAGACAAGGATTTCACGGTCTCCTATTATGCAGACAGATACTGCAGTGATTGGTGCATCCCCAAAGAACCCGGGGAATATTATCTTAAGATCACAGGCATCGGAAACTATGAGGGAGAAAAGAAAATCCCCTTTGTGATCGCGAGTCCGAAGAAGAAACTGATGAGTACCCTGAAGGCTGATAAGATCGCCGATAAGGCTTATGCCGGAGGAGGAAAAATCAAATTAGCGGATAATGAATTGGTCATCCATGACGGCGGCAAAATCCTTGAAAAGGGAACGGATTATTATGAACTCACAGATTCCGACTATGCCGACAACAAGTACCCCGGAACGGCAAAGGTAACGGTCCGCGGAAAGAACGGATATGCCGGAACTCTGACCGTGACCTTTAAGATCAAAGGAACCCCGATCGGTCAGGCAACGATCAAAGCGCCTGCGGACGAGGTATATGACGGAAGTGAAAGGAAACCCGCACCGGAAGTAAAGTTTAACGGCGGAGACCTTGAGATAAACACGGACTATGAACTGGTCTATGAGAAGAACATAAACGCAGGAAAGGCCAAGGTGACCATCAAAGGAAAAGGCGGCTACACGGGAAGCGTCAGCAAGACCTTTACGATCAAACCGGCAGGGATCACGGCAGGGATGATTACGATCGATGATTCATACCCTTATACGGGATCAGGTGTAAAGCCCATACCCACAGTAAAGCTTGGAGAGACCACGCTTAAGGAAGGAAAAGACTTCACAGTAAAATACAGTAATAACACGGCAGTAAATGCCGGAACGGGAACCAGGAAACCGACCATCACCGTTACCGGAAAAGGCAACTTTACCGGAAGGGCAGATAAGACCTTTACGATCACAGCGGCGAATATCAATACCTGTAAAGTCGCAGTAGATGATGTCATCTATAAAGACAAAAACGGGAACTGGAAACCGAAGAAAGTCACAGTTTATGGAACAGACGGAAAAGCCCTGAAGAAGACGGATTATGAAATCCAGGGATACAAATACAAAGGCGGGGATAAGGACGGTCAGCCTGTGGGACAGGAGGATAAAGTCAGCGCAGGGACCGAAATCGAGGTTACGCTCAGCGGAAAAGGCAGTTATACCGGCACCGCGGGGGGAACCTACCGGGTCGCGTCGCAGGACATCAGCAAGCTTACGGCAACACTTGATCCCAAGGCCTATACAGGAAAAGAAGTGAAACTGACCAAAGGTGATATCAAGTGGAAATCCGGCGGGAAAGCCGTTAAAGACGTGACGTTTGATTTTGACGAAAGCAGTTACAAGAACAATGTCAACAAAGGAAAAGCAACGGTTGTTGTCAGAGGAAAGGGCAACTACGGCGGCATCAAGACCATCACGTTTACGATCGGATCGAAAGGGATCCTGTGGTGGTGGAAAAACATGTTTAACTGATCTGTTTGTTGTGGAGGTATCCCATGAAGAAAATCGTAATGAGCATTGCAGCAATAGTGATCTGGCTGGGCATGGCATGTGCCTTCCCGGCACTTCCTGTTATGGCGGATGAAGAACCGCTTAAAGAGGCGATCATCGAAAACGAAAACGAGAACTATGACGGTACCTATACCCCGCAGGACGCATCATACAGTCTGACATATGAAGTACTGACAAACGGCACGATCGAAATCACCGGAATAGCAGAAGGAGGAACTGCAAGCGGTGACCTGATCATCCCGGCTGAGATCGAAGGAAAAGCGGTCACGGTGATCGGGAAGTATGCATTTTATGACTGCAAAAACTTTACGGGAAGCCTGACGATTCCTGACAATGTCAGGAAAATCGATGAGTATGCATTTTGTTATTGTACCGGTTTTGACGGAAACCTGACGCTCGGAAACAGCTTGATAACGATCAGTGACAACGCATTTTTTGATTGCAGCGGTTTCACGGGAGACCTGATCATCCCGGACAGCGTGACGACGATCGGTAATGGTGCATTTGACAGTTGTGTCTACTTTACGACGCTGACGCTCGGAAACAGTGTAGAAACGATCGGTGAAGGCGCATTTTTCTCCGCCGACGTTTTTACGGGAGGCCTGACGATCCCCGACAGTGTGAAGCAGATTGGTAAGGATGCATTTAAATGCTGTAACTTTCCGGGTGAGTTGACGCTTGGAAGCAGTGTAGAAACGATCGGCGAAAGCGCATTTTATCAGTGCGGCTTTACGGGAGACCTGATCATTCCCGATAGTGTGACGACGATCGGAGAAGGCGCGTTTTATCAGTGCGGTTTTACGGGAGACCTGACGATCGGAAACGGTTTGACGACGATCGGGAATACATTTGCTGACTGCAAAGGTTTTATAGGAAGCTTAACGATCGGAAACAGCGTTAAAACGATCGATAAGGATGCATTTAAAAACTGCAAATTTGCGGGAAGATTAACGCTCGGAAAGAGTGTAGAGACGATCGGAGAAGGCGCATTTTATAACTGCCCCTTTACCGGAAATCTTACGCTCCCTGACGGTGTGACAACGATCGACAAACAAGCATTTTATCAGTGCAAGTTTACGGGAAACCTGACAATTCCGGACAGCGTGACGACGATCGGCTATCAGGCGTTTTACAAGTGCCTCTTTGACGGAAGCCTGACGCTTGGAGGCAGTGTAGAGACGATCGGGGATTTTGCATTTCAAGATTGCGGCTTTACGGGAAACCTGATCATCCCCGACAAAGTAACGATGATCGGAGAACAAGCGTTTTATCGGTGCGGCTTTGACGGAAGCCTGACGCTCGGAGACAGCGTAGAGACAATCGGGAAAAAGGCATTTTATCAGTGCGGCTTTACGGGAGATCTGATCATCCCGGACAGCGTGAAGACGATTGATGACCAGGCATTTAATGGATGCGGCTTTGACGGAAGCCTGACGCTCCCGGATGGCGTGACAAAGATCGGTGATTTTGCATTCTTTCATTGCCTAAATTTTACAGGGAATCTGATCGTTCCGGATAGTGTGACGACAATTGGGAATTATGCATTTGATTCCTGCGGTTTTGACGGAAACCTGGCGATCGGAAAAGGTTTAAAAACTGTTGCGAGTAATGCGTTCAATAACTGCGAGAACTTCGGTGGAAGTCTGACGATTCCGGCAAATATCACAATAATCGAGCCTAACGCATTTAAAGATTGCAATGGTTTCCGGAAGATCATTAATGCTTCGAGTGTGTCTTATGTATTGCCTTCTGTAGAGGGAAAAACCTGGAAAAATGCGGAAACGGGAGAAGAGATTCCCGGTGGATTTTATATCAGATGGGGCACCGCGATCCGCAGTGATTATTATGACCCCATGGATGCACCGTACTTTACGCATGATCCGGTGGGAGAGCAGACCTATACGGGAAAAGCGATCAAGCCTGCGGTAAGCGTTTACTTCGGGACTAGGCGCTTAGAGGAAAAAACGGACTATACGATCGCCTATGCAAACAATACGAATGCCGGCATGGCTTCATTCACGGTCACCGGAAAGGGTAACTATGCCGAAAAGGATTCGGACAGCTTTGTGATCCTAAAAAAGAAACTGACGGATGCGGACGTGATCGTCACTGAACTTGCGGTGGCAAAATACACCAAAAAGGAACAGATCCCGGTGCCGAAGATTACCTATAACGGGATGACCTTAAAGAAAGGAAAGGATTTTGAGATCGCATATTTCTCTGATGAATGTTTCAGGGAATGGTGCATCCCGAAAGAGCCAGGGACATACTATATAAAGATCACGGGCATTGGAAACTATGAGGGAGAACTGGATACAACCTTTGTGATCGTGAATCCGAAGAAGAAACCGGTCAGCACATTAAAAGCCGATAAGATCAAGGATCAGGATTATGATGGAAATCCCATTACCCTGGATGAGACAGAACTGATCATCCGGGACGGAAAGACGCCGCTGACAAAAGGGACAGAGTATGAAATCGCAGGCTACAGCGATAACACCCTGCCCGGAACGGCCAAGGTAACGATCCGCGGAATTGAGAAGAACGGATATGTCGGGACGATGACGCTGACCTTTAAGATTAAAGGAACGCAGATCAACAGTGTAAAGATCACAGCACCGGAAGACCGTATGTATAATGGAGAAGCACAAACACCTGCACCGGCTGTAGAAGGACTTACAAAAGATACGGACTATGAACTGATCTATGATAAGAACACAAATGCCGGCAAAGCCAAAGTGACCATCAAAGGAAAGGGAGGCTATACCGGAAGCGTGAGCAAAACCTTCACGATCAAACCGGCCACAGTTACGGCAGACATGATCACGATCGACGCCACGTACCCTTATACGGGCTCCGGCGTAAAGCCTGTTCCGACCGTAAAACTCGGTGAGACCACGCTCAGGGAAGGAAAAGACTACACCGTAAAATATGCCAATAATTCAGCGGTAACGGGGACCACAACGAAACAGCCGACCATTACTGTCACGGGAAAAGGCAACTTTACCGGAAAGGCAGATAAGACCTTTACCATCACAGCGGCGAATATCAATACCTGTAAAGTCGCAGTGGATGATGTCATCTATAAAGACAAGAACGGGAACTGGAAGCCGAAGAAAGTCACGGTGATCGGGACGGATGGGAAAGCTCTGAAGAAGACGGACTATGAAATTCAGGGATACAAATACAAAGGCGGAGACAAGGACGGTCAGCCTGTGGGACAGGAGGATAAAGTCAGCGCAGGGACCGAAATCGAGGTCACGGTCAGCGGAAAAGGCAATTATACAGGAACCGCAACGGGAACTTATCGGATCGTGGCGCAGGACATCAGCAAGCTTACGGCAACACTTGATCCCAAGGCCTATACCGGAAAAGCGGTGAAGCTTAATAAAGGCGATATCAAATGGAAATCCGGCGGGAAGTTTGTCAATGACGTAACGTTTGATTTTGACGAAGACAGTTACAAGAACAACGTTAACAAAGGCAAGGCAACAGTCGTTGTCAGAGGAAAGGGCAACTACGGCGGCACAAAGACCATCACGTTTACGATCGGATCGAAAGGAATCTTTTGGTGGTGGAGGAACCTGTTTAACTGATACTTGTGAGCAACCTGTTCAACTTCTGTTCATTTTAAGGCAGACACCCTTGAAATGCTTGATCTTGTTGTGTTTTTTTTTTTTTGAATTTCTTCGAATCCTCTCACGTACACTCAGAAACAAGAAAGGGCAGAGACTTAGATCTCTGCCCATTTTTTCTATACGTAAAGGAATAATTCCTGTATAATCGTTATGAAGCTGTCACTTTGCAATCAGACA
>CACZBD010000025.1 GCA_902779305.1 uncultured Lachnospiraceae bacterium
GTGCAAGCACGCCTCTTTGTCGGGAAAAGTGCTTCGTTCGACTTGCATGTGTTAGGCACGCCGCCAGCGTTCATCCTGAGCCAGGATCAAACTCTCATAAAAAGTTTACGCTAGCATGTTTCCATGTTTACTGCTTTAGGTTTTGTTCGAAAATTTAAGAAATTTTCAGGGTTGGTTGTACTGTTTGGTTTTCAAGGTGCATCCACAATAATAGGCTGCAACTTATCGTGCAGCCTACTTATAATATCACTCGATATTTCCCTTGTCAACGGTTTTTTCGGGAATTTTCGGTACTTTTTCAACGCTTTGCTACGAATCGTTTTTCTCTTTGTGTACAGGTTGAAAGACGCCGGCTGCCGAAACATTGCCCAGTTCCTCATCGGTCAGTTCCACCGGATATCTGGCTTCCGTTTCCTGAATGACTTTATCTAATTTTGGATTTCGTTCAAATGCCTGATACGAAAACAGGTCTTGCAGTTTTTTCTCCATAACTTTGCCTCCCGGGCATATTAATATACGAATGTCATCGTAAAAAAGCCAATCTAAGTAAGATATTTCATAAGAATGTTTTCATTGAACAGGAATGTGAGGACCGGACTCCTGTATATTTCCTCCATCAGCTTGCTGCCGGTCTCGTTTCCCAGAAACATGATCACAACAACAAAGAAGACCCAGACGATCATCAGCGCTTCCAAAAATCCGACAATAACGCCAAGAAACTTATTGAATCCCTTTATGATCGGAATTTTCGCGATCAGGTCCGCGCTTTTTAATGCCAGCCAAAGTCCAATGGACAAAAGCAGGAATACGCCGATAAAGGAAGAAGCTTTAATGATCAGGCGTGACAGATAGCCTGCAATGTAATCTTCAAACAGTTCCACCATGAGCTGTTTGTATGTTTCTTCCGTATTATTTTCCTTCAGCGCATTCTTTAAAAGGTCCGGAACCTGATAAGAATCAATGGTCAGTTCCTGATTTTCAGGGATCGTGTTGTCCAGTTTTGCGTTGTCTTCTGCAAAAACCCGTTCCACTTTGCCCTTTATTTTATCATATGCGCCGGATCTGTCGATCAGCAGTTTGCTGACATAAGGAGAGATCGCAAAAACTGTTGCCACGATCAGGATCGTTCCGATCAGAGAGATCACGATCCGTAAAAAGCCTTTTCGGTATCCCTGTATAATGCATACCGCAAACACTGCAAGCACTGCGATCAGTAAGAAATTCAGGTTCATTATTTTAACTGAACCTCCTCAATAGCGGTTCCGGACACCAGCAGGAACCTGTTCTGGTTTGATGTCGGAACCATGGTGATGATCGAGTGATGGAACGAGCTGTGGTATTTTTCCACGCCCTGCATGTTAAAAATGATACATTCATCACTGTTGTAGATAACGATCTGATCTTTTCTTAATATAATGTCCTTATATTCCAGATTAAAGCTGACGCTTCGTACCGGTTCTCCGGATGTATCGTAAACATCCAGACGATACAGGGATTCTCCGGTTATATCCGTAAATACGAGTCCGATATAATCACGTCCGTAAAAAACACTGTTGATCTCATCTTCGATTGGGATCTGCGCTTTCACTTCAGGCTTTTGCGAACCGGAATAGATCTCCAGCCGGTTGTCTCCGACGGCAAAAGCAGTCTGCTTGTTCATAAAATCAACCTCGGAAATGATCGATCCCGAATAATCATAACCACTGACCAGGTTATCGATCTCATTCTGTCCGACATCCCCGAAATTGTAAAACGCAACCGAGGAAGACATTGCGCCGGTGTCTACGCGAAGATAGGAAACACCTAACATGATCCCGTCTTCGGATATAGCTACCCGCACCGGATAGCCGCTCTTTGCCATGGTGGTTCTGTCATTGGCGATCAGATCCCCTGTTTTATTGAAGAGCCGGACCCATGTGATCTCATTTTCCTCCAGAACCGTGGCAACATTTCCGGTTCCCGATACACAAAATGTCTGTACCGGAAGTGTGGTATCGATTTCACCCTGCAGTCCGTTTCCGTTAAAAACATAGATCCGGGTTCCTTTGTAATCCCCGATCGCCGCATAATCCCCACAGGTATCGATCATCGGGTTCTGCATTTCATAGGTCTGGTTCCACAGCATTCCCTCGGACATATTGAAAACGGAAGCGCCGTCTTTACTGAAGCGGAGAACGTTTCCGTTCAGTTCCAGATAATCAGCGGTTGCCGCTTCCGAAAGAGAAACCTGATTTACCGTATCATAATCGGTGAATGTCCTGTTCCTGTAATTGAAAATAATGACCGCAACGATCACGCCCGCGATCACGATCCCGATCAAAACCCTGTAAAAGATCACCAGGCGATGTCTGGTCAGTTTCTTTTTATAATCTTCCGGTTCTTTCTTTTCTTCGGGGTCCTTTTCCGGTACCTTTTCGAAATGCTTTCCGTATTTCTTTTTGAAATATTCGTTGATCTTTGCCATTCTTCCTTAAAAAAAGCCACCAGATCTGCTCTGTATCCGATGGCTTAACGGTACCTTAAATCAAGGCACTGCTTTTATAGACTGGTTATCAATATCTCTATCTGTCCCCGGATGGTGTACGTTCCGTAGCCGTATGGAATGATCAGCGAATCATCCTGCCGGATCTTATGACCGTCAATGGTTCCGGACCCGTCGGCCACACTGAGGATCTGGAAAGACTCATTTTGCGTAAATTCCTGCTCTCCATTGATGCAGACTTTCCTGATCTTATAGAACGATGTGAAAAATCCGTCTTCCGGAAAAGCCGGAAAAACCCGGTCTTCGCTCGTATCCGGGGTCTTAATGACATCCAGAGCTTTTTGAATATGCAGTTCTCTCGGTTTGCCGTTAAACAACCGGTCATGATCATAAAGGCGGTACGTGAGTTCCGAGTTCTGCTGGATCTCGATCATCTTCATGCCGCTGCAGGTCGAGTGAACGGTTCCGGGATCGATCTGAATAAAGCATCCGGGTTTTATGGATACCCGTTTCAGAAACGTATTCCAATCGCCGCGGCGGATCATCTCTTCGGCATCCTTACGGGATGTGGCATTGTGTCCGAATATTAGTTTTTTCTCCGGATCCGCATCAAGCACATACCAGCATTCTGCTTTTCCGAGCGAACGGTTTTCATTTTTCCAAGCATATGCATCATCCGGATGCACCTGCACGCTCAGATCCTGTTCGGCATTAATGAGTTTGACCAAAAGCGGAAATCTTTCACCCTCTTCATTGTTGAACAGCTCTCTGTGTCCATCCCACAATTCCGACAGGGTTTGGCCGGCATATGTTCCTTCCGATACAACGCAGTCTCCGGAAGGGTGCGCGCTCACGACCCAATTTTCCGTTCCCCAGACCATGTTCTTAAGGACCGGTTTTAAAAACAGCAGTTCGTTCATGTAAGATCAAAATCCTATTTCAGAAATTCTTTTACCTGACGATAGATTCCCTCAGCGTCAAGTTCATATTTATGGATCAGGGCTGCGGCCGATCCGGATTCTCCGAACACATCACGCATACCGATCCTGTAAACCGGTGTCGGGCATTTTTCGGAAAGCGTCTCACAGACAGCTCCGCCAAGTCCGCCGATGATCGAATGCTCTTCTGCGGTTACGACCTTGCCGGTTTTCTTGGCACTCCGAACGATCAGATCCTCATCCAGCGGCTTGATCGTATGAATGTTGATCACTTCCGCATCGATCCCGTCCTTTGCAAGCATATTTGCCGCTTCCATGGATTCCGGAACCGTCAGGCCGGTCGCTACGATCGTAACATCTTTTCCTTCTTTTAAGACGATACCCTTACCCATTTCAAAGCGGTATGTATTTTCATCATTGAATACCGGAACCGCTGCTCTTCCGAAACGCAGGTAAACCGGTCCGACGTATTCATAAGCTGCCTTAACTGCTGCCCTTGCTTCCACATCATCTGCCGGGTTGATGATCACCATACCCGGGATCGTGCGCATTAATGCGATGTCTTCATTACACTGGTGAGAAGCGCCGTCTTCACCGACAGAGATTCCGGCATGTGTAGCACCGATCTTTACATTCATGTGTGGATAGCCGATGCTGTTGCGGACCTGTTCAAAAGAACGGCCTGCAGAGAACATTGCAAAGGAAGATGCAAACGGAACCTTGCCCGTTGCAGCAAGCCCGACAGCGATATCCGTCATATTTGCTTCTGCGATACCGCAGTTAATGTGCTTATCCGGATGCGCCTTCATGAAAATATCCGTTTTGGTCGCCGCGGCAAGGTCTGCCGTTAAAACAACCAGATCATCATGCTCGTTCCCGAGTTCCACCAGCGCATTTCCGTAACTGACTCTTGTTGCGATCTTTTTTACTTCTGACATAACGCTTCACCTACTTTCTCCAAATCTGCCATTGCGATTGCATACTGCTCATCATTAGGTGCAACTCCATGCCATGCAACGCTGTTTTCCATAAATGATACGCCCTTACCTTTGATGCTCTTTGCAATGATCGCTGTCGGCATCCCTTTGGTCTTGCGCGCCTCTGCAAAAGCGGCCCTGATCTCATCAAAGTTATGCGCATCGATCGTGATCACATGAAAATTGAACGCTTCGAACTTTTTGTCGATCGGATTGGAATCACATACTTCCGTGATCGGTCCGTCGATCTGAAGTCCGTTGTTGTCTACGATCACTACCAGATTGTCCAGTTTCTTATGGCCTGCAAACATGGCGGCCTCCCAGACCTGACCTTCTGCAAGTTCGCCGTCGCCAAGAAGTGTATAAACACGATAACTGTCATTGGATAATTTTGCGGAAAGCGCCATTCCTGTCGCTACGGAAATGCCCTGTCCCAGGGAACCGCTGCTCATGTCAACCCCCGGTGTATGCTGCATGCAGGGATGTCCCTGCAGATGGGAGCCGAGTTTTCTTAAAGTCTCCAGTTCCGCAACGGGGAAATAACCGCGGTGGGCAAGCGCTGAATAAAGTGCCGGCGCGCAGTGACCTTTCGATAATACAAAACGGTCTCTGTCGGCTTTTTTCGGATCCTTCGGATCGATATTCATTTCTTCAAAGTATAAATAGGTCATGATGTCCGCACATGACAGGGAACCGCCGGGATGTCCGGCATGCGCCGCATGTACTGCCGTAACGATCCCTTTACGGATCTCGTTGGCTGTTTTTTGAAGTTCTAAATTTTCCATAGCGTCTCCTTATCCTGGAAGTCTGTTTTTCGCTTCCCATTTTCCTCGCATATTATAGCATAAGCCCTGCGCTCTTTCAATGTATGCATCCCTTACAGGCTGTTCAAAAACCGCAGAAACTGCCTTCTTCCGCTTTCCGTCCGTTTGAACACGCCCGCATCCTCAAGTACCAGCGCAAAGACTTTTCCGATCTCTTCCTGCAGGATCTCATGGATCGTATCCGGCGTGATCTCTTCTTTTCTTCTTTTCAGGATCTCTTCGGCCCATTCGGCATGCTTCTGCGTCTGCTCATCCGCATACAGATCCGCGCCGTTCAGCATCCCTTTTTCCAAAAGTTCCATTTCCGTTTTCAGCCTTGCAGGCAAAATCGCAAGCCCCATGACTTCAATGATCCCGATGTTTTCCTTTTTGATATGGAAGTATTCCGGTCTTGGATGGTAGACACCTAGCGGCCTTTCTTCCGTGGTAATGTTGTTGCGAAGCGCCAGATCCATTTCGTAGACCTCTCCGCGTTTTCTTGCCACCGGCGAGATCGTGTTGTGCGGCTCGTTATCCGTCACAGCGTAAATAAAAGCTTCTTCGTCCGTATAAGCACGCCATCTCTTCAGGATATGATCCGCAAGATCTACCAGTCTTTCGGGATCTTTGGAACCGATCCGGATCACGGACATCGGCCAGTTCAGGATCCCGACACTGACATCTTCATATCCTTTCACCGTTACGGTTTCTTCCACGGCAGCTTTTGCCATGGGGAAATCATACCGGCCGCCCTGAAAATGCTCGTGCGTCAGAATGGAACCGCCGACAATGGGAAGGTCTGCATTGGATGCGATGATATAATGCGGGAACTGCCTGATGAAATCGAACAGTTTTTCAAAAGCCTCCCTGTCGATCGTCATCGGAACGTGTTCTTTGTTCAGCAGGATGCAATGTTCGTTAAAATAGACATAGGGAGAATACTGAAAGCCCCAGTCTTTGCCGCAGATCTTTACGGGAATGATCCTGTGATTTTCCCTCGCGGGATGATCGATCCGTCCGGCATACCCTTCATTTTCCACGCAAAGCTGGCATTTCGGGAAACTGACCTGTTTTGCTGTCCTTGCGGCGGCGATCGCTTTGGGATCCTTTTCCGGCTTGGAAAGATTGATCGTAATGTCAAGGTCCCCGTAAGAAGTGGGGACTTTCCACTTGATGTCCTTGGCGATCCGGTAAGTGCGGATGTAATCCGAGGCCTTGGAAAGCCGGTAGAAATCATCCGTTGCTTCCTGCGGGGATTTTTGGAACTTTTCCTTAAACTTCCGGATGACCTCAGCGGGCCTTGGCACAAAGCAGTTCATGATCTTTGTATCAAACAGATCCCTGTATGCAATGCTGTCTTCGATCAGCCCCCTTGATACGGCATCATCCAAAAGGAACTTTAAGATCGCTTCGAGATCTTTTGCCAGTTCCCTGACTTTTCCTTCCTCCGAAGGCTTTTCGTATTCATGAAGACCCAGAACATCCAGCAAAAGATTCGTGGAATAGATCCTCTCCTCTTCCGGGATCAGACCGGATGAAACCGCATACTCGGCAAGCGCCGCAATGTAGAGATCTCTCATAATACCTGCATGCCTCCGTATTTCCTGACTTTCAGGACATGGCAGCTGCCCTCGCCGAAGTAACGATCCATTTCCTGTCTGTATTCTTCCACCATTTCATCCGGCACGAATGCCTGGATCGTTCCGGCAAACCCGCCGCCGTGCACACGCCATGCTCCTTTATTCCGCAGGATTCTTTCGCTCAGTGCAAGGCCGATCGAAACGCTCTGATTATTGAAGTCACTGTTGGGATATACATTCTGGAGATATTCGAAAGAGCTGTGCCCGGATTCGATGATCAGTTCCTTGAACCTGTCAAAGTTTCCTTCCCGCAGCGCCTGCACCTGCAGGCCGACTCTCTTGTGATCGTTATAAACATGAATGGCCCTTAAGACCGCTCTGTCACCTGCCGCCTTTCTGGCACCATTCAGATCATTATAGAAGATTTCCTCCGGGATCTCACGCAGATATTCTTTGCCGAAATACTTGCAGAGCGCCTTCAGTTCCGTGGGGATCGCTGCGTATTCCGGTGTCAGGTTCGCATGGTCTCCCTTGGTATCCACAATGCAGAGGCTGTGTTTGAATGCGGAAAAATCAACGTCCACTTTTTGGATCTTCGGGTTTTCAGGGTCCTCAAAATCAATATTTACCAGACTTCCGACCGAAGAAGCCATCTGGTCCATCAATCCGCAGGGTTTTCCGAAATAAACATTTTCGGCATACTGGCTGGCCTGTGCAATATAAACCGGGCTGATCTCCATGTTGTTGTAAAGACCCGACAGGATCGTTCCGACGACCACTTCAAAAGCCGCCGATGAGGACATGCCGGAACCCTGCAGGACATCACTGGTCATATATGCCTGAAAGCCGCCGATCCTGTATCCGTCTGCTTTCAGTTTTGCCGCAACACCTCTTAGCAGGGCACTGCTTGTATTTTTTTCTTCCTCTTTCAGGGAAAGCCGGTCCCCGCCGATGTGGATCGCAGGGATGTCGCGCCTGTCGGAAACGACTTTGATCGCATCATCCTCCGTTTTGGAAACGATTGCAATGATATCCAGATTGAGGCCTGCCGCAAGCACCTGCCCGTGCTGATGATCCGTATGATTTCCGCCGACTTCGCTTCTTCCGGGCGCGCTGAAAACGGAAATCTCTTTTGCCCCGTATAATTCCTCGAATCGTTCGATCGCCTTCACATAACGGGATCTTTGATAAGGGATCAGAGCATCGTCCGCATAAATATCGCCAAACCGTTCATCCAGATGCCCTTGTGTGATCTGCTTTTTGATATCTGCTGATAGAATCATAACCACCCTCCAAACAATAGTTTCTCCAAAGCGCCAACGGTTTCATTGTACTTGATTTTCATGGATGCCGCAACATCAGAAGACAAAAACAACCCCGGCTGCGTTTCATACAGGCACCCTTGCGGCACACGGAAGGTTCTGCTTAGTGCTGCTTCATTCCTGACCTGACACGATTCACAGATTTCCGTTGCGCAAGACCCGCATGCTGCACACCGGGGTTGCATAGGAATTATATGGATGTTTGGTACATTTGTCAATCGTTTTTAAGGCGCAGCCTTTCCCGAAGATGCAGGAAAAAATCCGACAGCAGCGCCGAGCATTCTTCTTCCAGCACGCCTTTTTTGATCCCGACCTGATGATTGAATTCTTCCATCTGCAACAGGTTGATGATCGATCCCGCGCAGCCGGATTTGGGGCTCATGCATCCGATCACAACCTCGTCGATCCTTGATTGCACCAGTGCTCCCGCGCACATCTGACAGGGCTCTAAGGTCACGTAAAGCCGGCATCCTTCCAGGCGCCAGTCTCCCACAACCTTACTCGCCCTTTTGATGGCCGTGATCTCCGCGTGGGAAAGCGTATTTTTATCCGTATTTCTGCGGTTGTAGCCTCTGGCAATGATCTTATCGTCCCTGACGATCACGCAGCCGATCGGCACCTCGCCGATCGCATACGCTTTTTTTGCCTGCTTTAAGGCTTCCCGCATGAACTTTTCATCTTCCGTGTATTTCTTCATTTTCTCTGATCTTTTGGTCTATGGTTCCCGAATTGTGATATACTTTTTTTATGATCATACATGGACTGCAAAAAACAACATTACTGGATTATCCGTCCAAAGTCGCCGCTACGGTTTTTTTCGGCGGCTGTAATTTCCGTTGCCCGTTCTGCCATAACATGAACCTGGTGCTGGATCCGGATTCCGCCGAACATCTTCCGGAAGAAGAGGTGCTGGCATTCTTAAATTCCAGAAAAGGAATCCTGGACGGGATCTGTATCACGGGCGGGGAGCCGACACTGCAAAAAGATCTTCCTGCATTTATCGGAAAAGTTAAAAGCCTGGGGCTTTGTGTGAAACTGGACACCAACGGGACGAATCCGGCCATGCTCCGTTCTTTGATCGATGAGAAGCTGATCGATTATTCCGCGATGGATATCAAAGCAGCTCCCGATGATTACAGGGAAGTCTGCAATGTATCGGATCCGCAGCTTGATGCCGTAAAAGAAAGTGTTTCTATTCTCCTTGCGGGAAGGATTCCTTATGAATTCCGTACCACGATCGTTGCCGAATATCATCATGAGGATAGCATGAAAAAGATCGGCGAATGGATCCGCGGCGCCGATGCCTATTTCCTGCAGTCCTTTACGGATTCCGATTTTGTCCCCGACCACAATCTGCATGCCTGTGACAAGGAAACGCTGCTCCGTTTTCAGCAGATCGTAAGCCCCTATGTGCATGCCGTATCCCTGCGGGGTGTCGAGTGAAACACTATTCGTTTTCTTCAATAAACCGCATGTAATTCACGACCATCAGCGCGATCTTGAATGTCAGGGCATCGTCAAATACCCGGATATCCAGGCCCGTTGCCTTCTGCAGTTTTTCGATCCTGTACATCAGTGTATTCCGGTGAATAAACAGCTGTCGTGATGTTTCCGAAACATTCAGGCTATTCTCGAAGAATTCGTTGACCGTATTCAGCATCTCTTCATCGATCTCTTCCGGAATCTCATCCCCGAAGATTTCCTGAATAAAGATCCTGCACAGATTTACCGGCAGCTGGTAGATCAGTCTGCCGATCCCCAGCGTATTATAGGCAATGGTCGTTTTCTGCGCATAAAAGATCCCGGCTACATCCAGAGCCATTTTCGCTTCTTTATAGGATCTCGAAAGGGCCTTGATCTCACTTACGATCGTCCCGTATGCGACACGTACCGAAGTCATTGCTTCCGAGTTCAGCATATCCACCAGCATTTCTGCGGTTTCCTGAAGCGTTTCGTAGGATTCGCCGTCTTCGAGCGTCTTGATCACGATGATCGACCGCTCATCCACACTGGTGACATGATCGCCCTTCGAATCATGGAACAGTTCCTTTACCATTTCCAGAGCGCCCTGTTCTTTCTGCGATTTCATTTCGATCACAAAGACAGCTCTTTGCTTCACCGCATCGATATGCAGCTTCTGTGCGCGGTTATAGATATCCACCAGAAGCAGATTGTCCAGCAGCAGATTCTGATAGAAACTGTTGCGGTCCACCCGGTCTTTATATGCGGTCACCAGATTCTGTAACTGGCAGGCCGTGATCTTTCCGACCAGAAATACTTCCTCTGTGCCCTGCACCGCCAGAACATAGGCGCATTCCTTCTCATCATAAACTTTGAACAGCATGGAGCCTCCGATCTCCGATGTTTCCGCTGTTGATTGCAGAAAATCAAGCAGCGTGGGTTTGTCGACGGGTTCACTGTTTTTTGTCTGCGCCACCGCCATTCCGAATCCGTCCGAAACATAAAATTCGAGTTTGGAGATCGCATTCACTTCATCGATCGCATTTTGGATCACCTGGTTTGATATCATCGGCCATTCTCCCTTGTTGACTTTGCAGGATTATTATATCACAGATTTTTCCCGTAGGGCTTTCCCCTCTTATAATTGTGCACACAAAAAAGAGTCCTTCGATCGAAGGACTCTTTCTGGATTCTGTAACAGACTAGTTTGTGATAACTTGTTCGGTTTCCTTATCGAATACGTGGATCTTCTCAACATCCAGCGCAAACTTGCAGGTATCACCCGGTCTTGCCGTTGTACGGGGATCAACTCTTGCCGTGATCGGGAACTCTTCCAGATCGAAATACAGGTAAACTTCGGCACCGAGCAGCTCGTAAACCTTGATCTGAGATTCGAATACGCTCTGCGGGGAGGTCTCGATAAACATTTCGGAATCATATACGTCCTCGGGACGGATACCGAATGTAACGGTCTTTCCTTCATATCCGCCGTCGATCAGCTTCTTGGATTTCGCGGGCGGCAGAGGAATGGACTTGCCTGCAACTTTTAAGCTTGCAACGTCACCGTTTACTTCAACAACAGCATCTAAGAAGTTCATCTGAGGAGAACCCATGAAACCTGCAACGAACAGATTACACGGCTTATCATACAGATTCTGCGGTGTATCTACCTGCTGGATCACGCCGTCTTTCATAACAACGATCCTGGTACCCAGCGTCATAGCTTCTGTCTGGTCATGTGTTACGTAGATGATCGTGGTACCGAGTCTCTGATGCAGTTTTGCGATCTCGATACGCATCTGTACACGAAGTTTTGCATCCAGATTGGAAAGAGGTTCGTCCATCAGGAATACCTTGGGGTTACGAACGATCGCGCGGCCCATTGCCACACGCTGTCTCTGTCCACCGGAAAGAGCCTTCGGCTTACGGTCAAGAAGCGGTGTCAGATCCAGGATCTTGGCTGCTTCCTTAACCATCTTGTCGATCTCATCCTTGGGAACCTTACGAAGCTTTAAGCCGAATGCCATGTTCTCATATACGGACATATGCGGATACAGAGCGTAGTTCTGGAATACCATCGCGATATCTCTGTCCTTGGGCTCCACATCATTTACAACTTTGTCACCGATCTTGAGTTCACCGGAAGAAATCTCTTCCAGGCCGGCGATCATACGCAGTGTTGTGGATTTTCCGCATCCGGAAGGTCCTACAAAGATGATGAACTCTTTGTCTTCGATCTCAAGGTTGAAATCCTTAACGGCTTCGAATCCGTTCGGGTAAACCTTGCAGATGTTTTTTAACGATAAGCTTGCCATGTTTTCTCCTCCATAAAAAGACAGTTTTAAACTTACTGTTTGAGTATAACAAAGGCCATGTTTTTTGAACATGGCCTATTTACACAAAAATATTTACCTTTCCTATACAATCTGCCCACCGGACTTTTATTCTTCTTTGTAGAATGCCATCTGGTTCTTGCCGCGGTTCTTTGCTTTGTAAAGTGCCTGGTCGGCTGCTTTGTAAAGGCCTTCAAAGCTGTCCGCATCCTGCGGATAGATCGAAACACCGATACTGGCCGTCGCAAAATATTTCGTATATTCTCCGACTTTGAAATTCTTGAAGATCCCGAGAACCCTGTTTGCCTCGGACTTCAGCAGATTGTCATCCTTTAAGTCTTTTAAGAAGATCGTGAATTCATCGCCACCGGTACGGCCTACGATATCATTGACACGGAATTCCGCCCGAAGCTGTTTTCCGAGGGTTGCGATCACTTCGTCTCCGAATGCATGGCCCATTGTGTCGTTGATATTCTTAAAGTTATCGATATCCAGGATAAACATCATGGAAGTCTTGTCTTTGCCTTCTTCCACGAGATATTCCTTGATCTTTTCTTCTGTTGCCTTTTTGTTCAGCAGATCCGTCAAAAGGTCTGTCTGTGCCTTGTTGATCAGTTCCTTGTTGGCTCTGGTGCTCTTTGTCAGGTTCATGACCAGTACGATGACAAGGAAAATAATGAAGAGCGCCATGCCGACCAAAGACCGGATCATGATGTTTCTGGCTTCTCTTCCGTTGTTCTCGATCTTTCGCGTGATCATCCCGCTGTTTACGGACATCAGGAAAAAGGTGCCCTGATCTCCGATCGGTTTATAGAAAAAGTAGCGGATATTGTTCGCATTGAGTTTGGCGATCAGATACCCGGATCCGCCTTTGGACAGTTTGGATTTCATCTGGTCGGCAGAAGAATACAGGAACTGGTAGGTCCCGAATTTCTCATATATATTCGAGTTCTTTTCCATGAACGCGCCTTCAAGGCCGGCCCTGTCGGCGATCACACCGTCATGGGAAACGATCGCATAAACATTCGTGGAAATGTAATCCGGCGTATCCACGACCGTTTTTACATTTTGAGGCGAATATTCCAAAACGACCAGACCCAGCACCTTGTCTTCGGTTTTGATCGGCGCGCTGACATAGGCAACGGCACGTCCGGTCCCATCCATGTAAAAATCCGTAATCTGCGCGTTGACAAACGATAACTGGGAGAAAATACCGGACAGTGATATGTCGGCATAGGTTTTCTTTATGGTGTCGATCGCCGCATAGTCGGGCTTGATGATGTAACCCCTGCTGAATTCATAGTTGTTGCAGGTCGTCTGCAAAAGCTCCACGTTTTCATCCGAAAACAGATCCTCCGGGCGGTCCTTGCAAAAATCTGCCGCGGTCTGCGCAACCGCTTTGACATAAAAGTGCGCAAGTTCGTATTGCCCGGTATAATAATCTATCTGATCCGAAAACTCCTCGATCACATCCTGCTCCGCCTTCGCGGTGGAATGTTTATAAAACGTGACAAGAGAAAGGGTCATAAATGCAGCAAACAAAAAAGTCGGCAGCATCCATTGGATCCAGGAAATATTCTTTTTGATTTTTTTAGAAACGCCGGACATTCTCATCCCCCAATGATCATAGTCTCAGTTTTATTTATCCGTATCCGGATTAAGATCCTCTTTATTAAATTTCCCCAGAACAAAATCATCCGGATCTTTTTCTTCTTCCTTCGGGATATAGTAGGAAAAGATCTTTACAAAAATAAATGAAGAAACAAACGCAACCAATGAAAACATGATGATCGGGTACATGACCCAAAGCTTCGGAACCAGGAAAAATAATGCAACCGCCGCGCCAAAGATCAATAACAGCAGGGCGGAAAACGGTAAATGCCGGATGCTGATCAGCAGCGCGTTTTTGATCGTATTCTTAATGGTGTTGTCAAATCTCGCAAGAAGCGGGAACACATACCGTACAGTAAGCGCGATCAAAAAAGCGGCTACCAGCAACATGATCAGCATGGCTTTTCTGATAAGGTCCGGAATGGCACTGATATCGATCAGTTTCCCGTTCATGATCAGATAATCGCCAAACAGGAGGGCTCCGACAAACATCACCATCAGCCAGATCAGGGTGCTTTGTCTGAAGTTTTCCTTAAACGCCCTGAAAAAGCTCTTGGTAATATGCCCTTCTTCATTTTTGACCATCTTCAGCGTAACATAATATAAAGCTGTAGTCGATGCCCCGATCGTAAAAATCGGAAGGCTGCAGACTATAAACAGAATATTCAGCCAAAACAGATCCGCCAGTCGCCCCAGTCCGGAAAACAGCGGACCTTCGACGCTAAAAAAACCGCCCATAAATCCTCCGGGATACCCTTTATTCCAACCGGATGATCATCGGCGTATACCGGATCCCATCCGTTTCTTTTTCTTTTCCGAGATCCTGAAAGCCGATCTTATGATAAAACCCGATCGCAAAAGGTGCCGCATTTACCGTGATCTCGGAAATATCCATTTCATTTTTCGCATATGAAAACAAATGCTTCAAAAGCGCCGTCGCGATCCCCTGGCGATGATGATCCGCGTCCACGAACAATAACGATATATGGCTGCGGTTCCGGATACTGACAACGCCGATCATGATGCCTTTTTCAAAAGCGCCCCATGCCTGATAGGCACCTTCCAAAAACATTTTTTTCAGTCCGGGGTCTTTGATGAACTCGCGGAAACTCTGCACACCCCGAAGCGAATAATCGGGGGCCTCATAGATCAGAAACGTATCCCATGCAAGGCGCATGGCCTCTTCCCATTCTTTCTGATATAGTGCCCTGACCGCGAATTGCTGTTCCATGTTCTTATTTTTTCTTTCTGAACAGTCCGCCGAAGAAATCTTTCATGGATTCACCGACTTCTTTAAAGAAGCCGCCGACGGATTTCGAAATTACTTTTCCGAGTCCCAGATCTTCCAGTTTCACATCATTGATGTTGAATGTTCCGTTATCGATCTGTGTCTTGTATTTCGCATAGATGTCTTCTGCCTGTTCGGCAAGAACACCGTAATCGATACCCATGGCCTTAATCTTCATCATCAGGTCAACGGTGGATTTGATCTCTTCTTCTGACAGCGATACGTTCAGATCCTTCATGCCTTTTCTGACAGCAGCTTCGATCTCTTCTTCCGTATTCAGGTCATTGGCCGCGATCTGGGCTTTGATATAAGAGATCAGTTCTTCCGCTTCCGTAGTGCTTCCGACGGAATCCGAGATCTCGCCGGTTGTCACAAGTTCGTTCAATGCCGTATCCAGTGCCTGTTCGCTGACGTCTTTGCCGGACATCTGCTCATATGCCTTTAAGGCACCGATCAGTGCTGCGGTTCCGGAAATCTGTGTGGGCGCGGCAACGATGATGTCCGCATCCTCTACGCCCGCCGTGATCAGTGCGTTCCTGTACATATTTGTCGTACAGTAATTGATATTTTTCGTTGTAACAACGACACCGTGTCCTTTTTCCGCAGGCTTTACCAGCGCGGAGGAAAGGGATCTGGTCCCGATCACGGACGAGGGAATATAGCGGTCAAGATGTTCGTGTTCTTCGGCATTTGTGATATAAACCACATTATAGGATGCCAGATCTTCCACTTTCAGTCCCATCAGAGTCAGAACCGTGTTCAGCTGTGTCTGGTTCAGATCCGAACCGAGTGCGACGTACGCTTTTCCGGTGATCGTGGAATCCGTGGACTGCTTCACTTCCACTCCGGTCGTATCCTGTACCGTCTGGTTTGTGGCGTCCTCCACTTTTCCTTTTCCGTCTTCATCAAAAGTGATCACCTGCGTTGCGAATACCTGCATGGTCATGGTGAGCACCAAAAGCACGGTAGTTAATAAGCCGATTGTTTTTTTCATAGTCTTTTCTCCCTTCTAAATGATGTATACTCCCCTTGTTTTAAAGCTGTTTTTTGATAAACGCCAAAACGTCCTCATAAACGGTTTCTTTCCCGATCTCATTTAGGATCTCATGCCTGAAACCGGGATATAACTTCATCTGCGTGTTTTTCATGCCAGCTTTCAAAAGCTGGTCATAGGCGCGCTTCACGCCCTTTCCGTAATTCCCGACCGGATCTTCTTCCCCGGATAAAAAGAGCAGGGGCAGATCCTTCGGCAATTCATTCAGACGCTTTTGATCGTTCAGACGGTCCACGCTTTTTACCAGTGTCAGATATCCGTTGATCGTAAACAGGAACCCGCAGGCAGGATCTTCGATATACCGGTCCACGATTTCGTGATCCCTGCTCAGCCAGTCAAATTCCGTTCTTTTATCCTGAATATGTCCGTTCGCATCTCCGTTTACAAGCTTCGATGCAAAAGGAGAACGGTATTTTTTACCTTTGAACAATCCGATCAGGTGCAACAGCAACAGTCCCGGTTTGGTCGTCATGGCCGGCTGCGAAGCGGTTCCCGAAAGGATCGCGCCATCTATACCGGTCGCATAATAAAACAGATAGTTTCTAAGTAACAGCGATCCCATGCTGTGCCCGAGAATAAAGTATTTTTTGCCTTGATTTTCATTCTGCGTCAGTTTTTTCAGCCGGTGGATGTCTTTGATCACGGTGACCAGCGGATCCTTATCGCAGAAATATCCGTATTCCTCTTCACTTATGGCCGATCTCCCGTGTCCGAGATGATCGTTTGCAACAACAAGGATTCCTTTGTCCGCCATAAAGTTTGCGAACGTATCATATCTTTCGACATGTTCGGCCATGCCGTGAATGATCTGTAATACGCATAAGACCTCGCCCTCCGGCTTCCACCGGAGCGCTCTGATCTTATGCTCATGATCTCTGGAATCATAAAAGAATTCTTCTCTTGTTGCCATTCACTGTTCCTCTAGCAGATCTCCGCACCGGACGGCATCTCTTTTTCCGGAACCATCAGTGCCAGATTTCCGTCTTCATCTTCCGCGCACAGCAGCATGCCTTCCGAGAGCACGCCTGCAAGCGTTGCAGGTTTCAGGTTTACCAGAACCATTACTTTTTTGCCGACCATCTCTTTTGCGCTGTAATGTTGTTTGATCCCGGAAACGATCTGTTTCACTTCGTTTCCGATCTGTACCTTGGAGCAAAGCAGTTTCTTGGATTTGGGAACTTCTTCGCAGGCGATGATCGTCCCAACCTGAAACTGCATTTTGGCAAAATCATCATAGGAGATCTCTTCTTTAGCCGGGATCTCTATTCCGGGTTCTTTGATCTCCTTGTTCTGTGCGCCGGCCTGTTTTGCGGCAAGTTCTTCTTCTTTTTTGGCAACGTCCGCCATATCCAGTCTTGCAAACAGGATCTCCGGCTGGTCGGTCACGTGATTGCCGTTCTCATAGAGGCCGAAACGTTTTAAGCTGTCAAGATCGCGCAGCCCGGTATTCAGCTGCTTTGCGATCCTTCCTGCGGTGTCCGGCATAAACGGCTCCAGAAGCGAGGCGCCGATGGTGATCCCTTCTACCAGATTGTAAAGAACGGTCGCCAGTCTTTCCTTCTTGCTCTCATCTTTGGCAAGTACCCAGGGCTCCGTCTCATCGATATATTTGTTCAGCCGTTTGAATACGGTAAAGATCTCTGTCAGCGCATCGGCAACCCGGAGTGTTTCCATTTTCTCCCGGACTTTATCGACCGCGCCCGTAACGCATTCCTTCAGGTCATCCTCGATGGCTGCCATCTGCGGCTCAAGTGCAACCTCGTAGCAGTTCACGGAACCGTTAAAGTATTTGTTGCTCATGGAGATCGTCCGGTTGACCAGGTTTCCGAGTGTATTTGCAAGGTCGGAATTGGTGCGCTCCGCGATCAGTTCAAGCGTGATGTTTCCGTCATTATCGTAGGGCATCTCGTGGAGCACATAGTAGCGGACCGCATCCACGCCAAAGAAATCCACAAGGTCATCCGCATAGATCACGTTGCCTCTGGATTTGCTCATCTTATCATTGTTCATCAAAAGCCAGGGATGGCCGAAAACCTGCTTGGGCAGCGGCTCCCCTAAAGACATCAGAAAGATGGGCCAGTAAATGGTATGGAAGCGGATGATGTCCTTCCCGATCAGATGCAGATCTGCGGGCCAGTACTTTTTGTATTTCTCATCACAGTTTCCGTCCACATCATAACCGATGCCGGTGATATAGTTGGATAATGCATCCAGCCATACATAAACCACATGTTTGTCATCAAAATCAACCGGGATTCCCCATTTGAAGCTGGTGCGGGAAACACAGAGATCCTGAAGTCCCGGAAGCAGGAAATTATTCATCATTTCGTTCTTGCGGGACACCGGCTGGATAAACTCCGGATGCGTGTTGATATGCTCGATCAGACGATCCGCATATTTGCTCATTTTGAAGAAATATGCTTCTTCTTTTGCGGGATGCACATCTCTTCCGCAATCCGGACACTTTCCGTCCTTCAGCTGGGATTCTGTCCAGAACGCTTCACAGTCCGTGCAATACATGCCTTCGTAAGCGCCTTTGTAAATGTCCCCCTGTTCATACATCTTTTTGAACATCTTCTGGACCTGTTTTTCATGATAATCGTCCGTGGTCCTGATGAACTTGTCATAAGAGATCTGAAGCAGATCGCAAAGATCCTTGATCTGCCCCGCAACGCCATCTACAAATTCTTTGGGAGAAACATTTGCCGCATTTGCTTTGTTCTCTATTTTCTGACCGTGTTCGTCCGTTCCGGTCTGGAAGAAAACGTCATACCCTTCCTTCCTCTTAAAACGCGCGATCGCATCCGCAAGAACAACTTCGTAATTGTTTCCGATATGCGGTTTGCCGGAGGTATATGCGATCGCAGTCGTGATATAATACGGTTTCTTTTCCATCTTAAACAACCCACTCCTTTTTCGATATTATAATAGCATAAATACTTGATTTATCCTACAGTAATTGTTGATAAACTTCTCTTTTTGAAATGCCCCTGTCCATTGCCACTCTTTTCATGCACTCTTTACGGTCAAGGCCCTGTTCTTCATACATTGCCATGTGTTTTTCAAGCGGCATCTCTTTCCAGGCTTCCTGCTCTTCCTTTTTCTGTACTTCCGGGTCCAGGCCCTTGATCACAAGGACATATTCCCCTCTCGGCTCGTTTTCGCCGTAATAGGCGATCGCGCCGGAAAGTGTTGTCAGAAAGCTGCTCTCGTGCGTTTTGGTCAGTTCCCTGCAGATCGTCAGCTGCCTGTCTCCCATGGCGTCAAACAGCTGCGCCAGCGTTTCCTTCAGGTGATGCGGCGCTTCATAAAGGATGACCGTCCGCGTCTCCGTTGCAAGCATCTTTAAGACTTCCCTGCGCTCTTTTTTCTCTGCGGGAAGGAAGCCTTCAAAACAGAACCGTCTCGCGCTCATCCCGGAAAGCGTCAGCGCCGTGATCAACGCACACGGCCCCGGCAGGGATGTTATCCTGATCCCTGCTTCATGGCACATTCGCACCAGCACTTCTCCGGGATCGGAGATCGCAGGCGTTCCGGCATCCGTGATCAGGGCTATATTTTTTCCCTCTTTCATCTGCCGGATCAGTTCCTGTGCCTTATCATATTTATTATGCTCATGGTAACTGGTCATGGGCGTTTTGATCTCATACCGGTTCAGCAGTTTTATGCTGTTTCTGGTATCTTCCGCCGCGATCAGATCCGCTTCTTTTAATGTATCGATCACGCGCATGCTGATATCGGAAAGGTTTCCGATCGGCGTTGCGCAAAGATACAGCGTTCCCTCTTCAAAATCCATAAAGATCCGTGATCTCCTGCGTATACTTTCCCTTTTCCTGAAATACGATCAGAGGCTTATCCACCTTCAGCCTCGGTCTGCCGCCCTTAACGGCCTCGATCAGCACCATGTTGGGCTCTTTATCTGCATATGGGTATACCATCCGCATTCTTTTCGGCTCCAAATGATGTCTTCGGAATGTTTCAAAGATTTCCACAAGCCTGAACGGTCTGTGAACCATGTAAAACCTTCCCTTATCGCGCAAAGCCCTGCTGCCCTGTGCGATCACATCCTCTAAGGTGCAGCAGATCTCATGCCTGGCAATGCTCATCGGCTCCTGTTCGCTTTTTAATCCGTGTGTTCCTTTCATATAAGGCGGATTGGAGACCACAACATGAAAGGAATCCTGCGCAAACAGTTCGGTTCCCTGCCTGATATCACCGCATAAAATATCGATCGCATCCGTCAGATCGTTCATGGCCACACTTCTTCTTGCCATATCTGCGCTTTCTTCCTGGATCTCGATCCCTGTAAAATGCTTTCCCTTAGTCTTAGCCTGCAAAAGGATGGGAAGAATACCCGTTCCGGTTCCGATGTCCAGAACTTCTTCGCCGTCCTTTACGACGCAAAACCCCGATAACAACACGGCATCCATTCCGAAACAGAATTTTTCCGGATTTTGAATGATGCGGTATCCGTTTCGTTGCAGATCATCGATCCGCTCCGGTCCTTTTAACTCAATTGTCATCGAGCTTTGATTTTTCATCCTTTTTCTCCAGCTGCTCCAGCGCTTTCATGTCCTCTGCGGACATCTTCTCGCGGTTTTTCTTGTTGTGTTTTGTTTTGAAACGCAACTGGGAAACGGGATATTCCTTGATCTCTTTTTCATCATCCACATCCACGAGCACTTTTACCAGCTGGCGAAGAACATTGACGGAAGCAACCTCTCCCTTGATCCCTTCCCCATCAACGGTCACAAGATCGCCGACATTGGGCAGTTTTCTGTTCAGTTCCTCATAGGTTTCCTCTTCATTCTTTAAGCAGCACATCAGTCTGCCGCAGATCCCGGAAATCTTGGTCGGATTCAGGGACAGGTTCTGCTCCTTTGCCATTTTGATGGAAACCGGCGCAAAATCCGCCAGGTATGTATGACAGCAAAGGGGTCTTCCGCATACACCGATCCCGCCTAAGATCTTGGTCTCATCGCGGACACCGATCTGACGCAGTTCGATACGTGTTCTGAATACGGAAGCCAGATCCTTGACCAATTCTCTGAAGTCGATCCGTCCGTCGGCGGTAAAATAGAACAGCACCTTATTGTTGTCAAATGTATATTCCGCATTGATCAGTTTCATTTCCAGCTGATGCTTCCGGATCTTTTCCTGGCAGATCTTAAAGGCTTCTTTTTCTTTTTCACGGTTCTTCTTTTCCGTTTCGGTATCCGCTTCCGTAGCCTTCCGGATCACAGCCTTCAGCGGCTGTGTGATCTTTTCCTCTTCGATCATCGTGGGCGGCATAACGATCGTTCCGTACTCCACGCCACGCGCGGTTTCCACGATCACATGGTCTCCGCGTTTTAATTCCAGATTTTTCGGGTCAAAATAGTAGATCTTTCCCGCTATCCTGAATCTGACTCCGATCACGTTTTTCATGTTAATTCTCCTTCATGGCAAGAAACAGCAATTCCAATGAAACATCCATATTGACGTTTGCCTTTTCCCGCCTTTTTGTTTTTTCGATCAGTGCAATGATCTTTTGTATGTCTTCATAACTGCTGTCCGAAGCAGCCTGCGCTATGGTGATCTCTTCTTCCGCGTAAAGCAGCCCCTTTGTCGAACCTGTAGCTTTACAAAGAGCCACATCCTTATACCATAAAAACAGGTAGTCCAGAAACTCGGGGATTCCGAGCTTCAGTTCCGATATCCTTATTACGGCATTCCGGATCTCGCCGACATCCATTCGTTTTACATTTTTCAGAATGTTGACGGCTTCCCGGTTTAATTCCGCAAACTCATCATCATTCAGCAGCGCCAGCGCCCTGCCGATGCATCCTCTTGCAAAAGCGGAGCAGATCCTTGCCTGATAGTCCGGGATCTGCATCTTTTCCATCAGGTATTCCTGAACCTGCGAATCCTTCAAAGGTCTTAAGTTCAGCATCACACAGCGCGAACGGATCGTTTCAAGAAGCATCAGTTCATTGCTGCACAAAAGAAAGATGATCGCATATGCCGGCGGTTCTTCCAAAGTTTTTAACAGCGCATTCTGCGCTGCCGGATTCATGCGCTCCGCGTTCGGAATGATATAGACCTTATGATCCGAACTGTAAGGTTTGATCCCGACATCATTGATGATCTGCTTACGGATCTCGTCCACCTTGATCACATCCGGCTTCTCCGGAATGAGATATTTGATGTCCGGATGATTATGAGACGCAAACTGCTTGCAGGAATGGCAGATCCTGCACGGTTCTGCCTCACCACGCTCACAAAACAGTGTCATCGCAAAAGCATCCGCGACCGTTTTTTTTCCGCTGCCTTCATCTCCGCACAGAATATATGCGTGACTCATCATGCCGGAAAGGATCGCTTCCTGCAGATGTTCTTTGATATGCTCCTGTCCTATGATCTCTGAAAATCCGGCCATTTCTTTTTCCCTGATCAGGTAAATATATCCAAAAGCAACCCCCGGATCTCCCCGATCCTGCCGAGGATCGAAAGGTTGTCTTTTTCCTCTTTCATCAGTTCTTCCGCAAGACCGTCTAAGTTGCTATCGATCAGACGGATGATCCCGTAAACCCTGTGTCTTCCTCTCCGGTCTAAGAAGTTTTCTCTGGAAAACTTGTGGGACCGGTTTACGATCTCGTTCAGAAAATCCTTGATCAGGCCACGGTACCGTTTCATATCACGCACATCCATGTGCTTGGAGATCTTCTTGCCCTGCATGGTGATCTCGTCAAACAGCGCAGTAAGCCGCTCCTGCAGACCCTCTTCTTCGATCTTGCTCATCAGGGTAAACTTGAACTGTTCGTCCGTCACCTGCGTATTCTGCGTCTGCTCGATCGGCGTATTAATCGAGACCTGACCGACTTTCATGTCCATTCTGGATTCCTCCGATGTATGCGCGGATCTCGTCAATGCAACGTTCCAGGTCGTCATTGACAAATCTTCTCTTGATCCCCGCCGCCTGCAGTTTCTCCTCCGCAAAATCTTCCGTATCCGCCAAAAAGCGCCTGCACATCTCTGTGTACTTCCGGTTTTCCGGTTTCTTTTCCCTATCCAGTGCCCTTTGCAGACGGATCCCGTCATCCACTTCCACATAGACCGGCACGACCGCATCTTCTCCGAAATAATCCCTTACGGAAAGATAAGAGCGCAGCACGCCGATGATCAGATAGTCCTTATGTTCCAGATCCAGCGTTTTGTCATTCACGGTAAAATAGCGCCACAGGCCGTGCATGGTATGATATTCCCTGTCTTCAATGATGCGGCCTTCCTTTTTCAGCGCCTGAAACGCTTCCTCATCCACGAAATGATAGGTAACGTCCGGTATTTCCCCGTCCCGGATCGGTCTGGTCGTGTACAGGACCACGCTTTCCAGTGAAAGTGTTTTGTCATTCAGTATTCTTTTATAGATCGTATCTTTCCCGGTGGAACTTTTCCCGAGAATATAATAAATCTTACCCATTTTGATTTTCAGCGCATGATCTTTCTGTTATTTTCATCCAGAGTCTTTCTGTATTCATCGATCAGATGATCGTATTTCCCGAGGTTGATATCGACGATCGCACGGATTCTTGCGGGATCGAACAGATCGCCTCTTGTGATCAGCCAGATCACGTCAAGATATTCATGCGCCGCCTGATCTTCCACCAGATTCTCGTCTTTGTATACGGAATCGTTGTAGCCTTCCGGAACTTCTCTCCACATATGGCCGATCCGCCAGTTTTCCTCGCGCACCGCAGGAAGTTTTGCAAGAAACGGATCGCCGAGCGCATACTGGTCATTCAGGTACAGATCGGGGTTATAATATCTCGAAATTCCCGGCACCATGGGGATGATCCCGCCGCTTCGCTCGATCTGCCGGATCTCATCGATCCCCGCCTCATTCCATGCATTTCTTAATACCAGTTTCCCCGTTTTCAGATAAGACAGCGTATTGTTGAACAAACTTGTATATCGAAAATATCCCGCTCTTTCGTCAGCGATCGGGGAATTTCCGTTTCCGAATAAAAACTGTGAAGTGATCGCCGGTGATGTCAGATTGCAGAGCAGGCCGATCGCAAGTACCGCAGCCGCGCCAAAGCTCTGGATCTTTGTGTATTTTCCGTAAAAATCACAGTTCTGCAGGTGCAGAAAACAGATCAGCGACATAAAGAACAGCACCGTAAAATGCCTGCCAAGCATGAAGTCCCCACCGATATAGATCACGTAGAGCACATACAGGACGATCCCTGCCGAAAAGAATCGTTCTTTCCATTTTCCGGATACCACGGTACAAAGGACTGCAAACACCGGAACCAGGATCAAAAGCACGTCACAGGCAGCCGATGTAACAAGATAAACGATCCCTCTTTTGATATATTCGATCTCGGGAATCCCGGTCCCCAGTTTTACAAATGCCGTGTTCGGCACAAAAAACCCGTAATAGAACACGGAAAACAGTTCCCACAGGATAAACGGCGAAAGGCCGCCAAGCCCCAGCCCGACCGCTTTGATGAAAGTAACCTTCTCCCGTTTTGCCAAATATGCATATACCGCCATCGGCGCCACCAGCAAAACGGCATCCATTCTTGTCGTTGCGATCAGGGCAACCAGAATGGCCATAACAAACAGGTCTTTGCTTTCGTAAGTTTCCTTTGAAAAGTAGACATTTAAAAAAAGTGCCGACAGGAAAAACAGCAGACAGTTTTCCAATCCGCTCGTCGTATAACTGATAAAGCAGGCGCTTCCCGCAAGTACAAAAAAGGATGCGATCACCTGCTGTTTCGTTTTGCAGAAGCTGTCAAGCACGATCGCGTAAGCCCCTGCGGAAAACGCAACACAGATCAGCAGCGATACCAGAAACATTTTGCGAAATACAAAATATCCTGCGGCGATCACCAGTGTAAACAACGGACAGGAAGAAGCTGTCACGCGTTCGCCCACGTTATAGACAAAGCCGTTTCCCAAAACAAGGTTTCTGGCCATGATATAAGCATGGTAAGCATCGTCGCTCTGCCAGGCCAGGGCCGTGATCACGCAGATAAACAGCAAAAGCGCTCCAAGCCGGTATCTGTTCAGTTTGTTATTTTTCAGGTCTTTCAGCATTTTTAAACGTTTCCGGTCATTTCATCGGCCAGTTGCATCGCTCTTGCAACGACCACATCCGAATTATAATGCTGCCATTCTCCCCACCGGCCAAGACCATAAACATTTTTCGTCTTTGCCCATGACAGAAGAGCAGCCATATCTTCCTGCTTGCCCATTGTGTTCAACGGATAAGCAAAATCATTGATAAAATACTGTTTTCCGGCATTATCCTGCTCGGAAAATCTGTTCAGATTGGTCTCCGTCCAGACACCCTTGGAATTCGGACAGAAATTATGCCTGACCAGGATGCGGTGATACGGCAGCGTCAGATCCGGATAATAGATCCAATGCGCCTCCGTATCCAGATATTCACTCTGATAAGTAATGACCACAGAGCTGTAACGCAGCCTGTCGATCCTCTGTTTCTGTTCGTCCGGAATGCCCGCGAGAGTATCTATATTTTTCCACGGGATCGTGGTAATGATCTTATCGGCTTTATATAGATGATTAACACTGCATGCGTCAAAATCAACCGTTTCAGCCTTTGTCTGATAAACGATCCTGTCTCCGAGCGCATCCGCCATTCTTTTCCACAGTTCCCCGTATCCGTATTTTTTCGGATAATAGAACTGTGCATGCCCCGGCTGTGTCCCGTACGCCTTTCTTTCCAGGCAGCTGATCAGCGTCTCGTCAAAAGAAACATTCGGCAGTTTGTTCAGCCAATATGTTCCGAGCGCGTTCAGGTCCTTCCCGAACATCTTCTGGTTATACGGGATCATGTAGTCTTCGGCGATCTTGCTTCCAAGCTTCCAGAAGATCCAGTCGACAAACTTTTCCGGCATTTCTTCGCCGAGGTTACATCCCGCGACCGCAATGGACTTCAGATATTCCACCTGGTCCGTCAGTTTCATCTGCCAGATATTTGCTTCGATCGGGCTGTTGATCACATTGCCGTTTACAACGATCCTCGAATCTCTCTCATATAGGTCCCATTCACTCTTATCCATAAACGGGAAGAGAAAATCAAGGACTTCCGGGTTGCGCACATCCAGAAAATGCCCGCCGCCGATGTCCAGAGGACTTCCGTCCACTTCCTCGCTCCGGCATAAACCGCCGGCACGATCCTCCTGTTCCAGTACAAGAAAATCACGTTCGCCGTTTTGAAGCAGCCGGTTTGCAAAAGCCAATCCCGCCGGGCCGGCACCTAAAATCAGATATTTCATACAATCCCCCATATTAAAAATCACATCATATCATTTTATCATTATTGCCGCAAAAGGGCAAATTTATCATTGATTTTACGAATTTCAAAAAGCTTGAAAATAGCAGATCAGCAAAAAATAAAGGACGGCTGATGAACCGTCCTTAAAAGTAGCGGGAGTAGGATTTGAACCTACGACCTTCGGGTTATGAGCCCGACGAGCTTCCAGACTGCTCCACCCCGCGTTATATATGGGCGGAGAAGGATTCGAACCTTCGAAGGCATTGCCAACAGATTTACAGTCTGCTCCCTTTGGCCACTCGGGAATCCACCCATGTTAATTTTTCTTACAGAGCCGATGATCGGACTCGAACCGATAACCTGCTGATTACAAATCAGCTGCTCTGCCAATTGAGCCACATCGGCATTTGTAGTGGGCGCTATAGGGCTCGAACCTATGACCCTCTGCTTGTAAGGCAGATGCTCTCCCAGCTGAGCTAAGCGCCCATTGTGCCGTGCCCACGAAGTGGGGACGGTGCTAAGTAACGCCGTCAGGCGTTACAAAATGCTATGTTACAACATCTGCTACGCAGATGTCGCCGCATGATTTTGTAAGCACTTCGTGCTTACTGGGCACCACATTTGCTTCGCAAATATGGCGCAAACCACGACCCAGACGGGACTCGAACCCGTGACCTCCGCCGTGACA
>CACZBD010000026.1 GCA_902779305.1 uncultured Lachnospiraceae bacterium
AACCATCGTACGGATCGCAGTAGCCAGATTCGATCCGACACCTTCAATTCCTATCTTTGCCAATATTGATGTCAGTGCGGCAAAGATTGCCGAACCAAGTGCTAATAAAAACCACATAGTGATACTCCTTCAAATTCCGATTTGTCTTAGTCTATTATCCTACTGAATTAAATCCTTGAAACCACCCATCCCCAAATAGTAATTCTTAAACAAATGTATAAACTTTAACATATTACTTCTTCAGAAGCTTCTTTGATTTCGTGCACCATTTAAGATACGCTTCATATGTATCGATCCCAAATGTAACTGTAAGGTAATAATACAAATGATCTTCTTCATCCAGCACCTTCTCGAGATTGGATTTATAAACCTTCAAAATCTCAAGATTCTGTTTGATATTCTCCTCAAATAATTCTATATTTCTGATCGTTACGCTTCTATCTTCCACACCGCCGAAATATAGCTTGAGTAATGTTTCATATTTCAATTCATTACTGACTTTTTCCTCTTTCAGCCAAGCCTTCAGGGCATCCTCACCTTTTTTTGTCAGATGATAAGCTATCTTCTCTCTGCCGCCTGAGTTGTCGGATTTCTTACGTTTTACCAACCCCTGCATCTCCATATCACTAAGTGCAGGATAAATACTTCCAAAGCTTCCTTTCCAGAAGAATCTTATGCTCCCATCTATATATTTTTTTATATCATACCCGGTAAGATCCTCATGTGCCAGAAGTCCGAGTATAACCAGATCAATTTTTCTGTCTTTCGCCATCACAATTCTCCAAATTTATCTGCATCTCCACTTGTAGCTTAATACTTTCTTCGAACATTCATCCACACAGGCACCGCACTGAATGCATTCTGTACATTTTGCAATTGTCCCATCCGAAACCATCTTTTTTACATCCAGTCCCATTGAACAGGCTCTGTTACATTTTCCACATGAAATACATTTATCGTTCCCGGCTTCAATATGAAGCTGTGGAAAATGAAGCCATCTGCCAATTGAACTACCAATGACCATGAACGGTGCCATCCAGCAGATGTAATGGCACGCCGCCCTGCGTCCATGAATCAGTGCCGGGAAAACTAACAGCATTATTACTCCATAGTATATTACATAATTATATATGCTCGATACAGAAATGCCGTGGTCCGTCATATAAAACGGATTAATTGTCACATTGTTTTTTCCAAGGATAAATGTCACTACCACCGCTGTAATCCAGACTCCCCATATCACATATTTTATTCTGTCTCTTTTCCCAAGTTTTGCAGGATTATCATTGATCCTCATGACACACTCCTGAAGTCCTCCTGCGGGACATAAATATCCGCACCATACTCTTCCGAAAAACAGGGAAAGCACAAACATCAGACAAAAAACAATGAAGCTTCCGTTTATGATATGCTCAATCGCTGCCTGTATTATAAGATATGGCGAGAAGTACCATATCGTGATCGGAAACAACAAAAAAGAAAAAAGCAGACATATTTTTCGAACTCTTTGTCTCATGTCCAACTACTCCTTTATATCGACAAATTCAAATTGCCAATAAAATGTTTTGATATATCGTTTTGATACATAATGCCATGTTATGCAAATTTAGTCAAGATACTTTTTCAAATCCACTTCCTGTATTAGTAAATATAGTCATTCCCTTAGATTTCGAGCTTTGGAGAAGAGAAAAAGGACCTCTGTTACGAGATCCTCCTACATTGAATAGATCGATCAGCCCCTCTTCTTGATTAACTACCAGTGCAACAGCGATATATTTTCAACCATTTTATGAGCGAGTTTGCTATGTATTTTACATTTTTATGAGCGAGTTTTTAAACTTCTCCACCTTTTCATGTCAAAAAAGACCTCGCCGCATCACAGCAAAGTCTGAATAACGCTTGCATTATCCTGGAATATATTCCGGTTTTATGTTCCAACGTTCATCCCGACAAATTCCCGTTTATGTAATTCACTTTCGGAGATTAACACATTCAACGAGCTCTCTTTGGTAGTATCTTTTATGAGAATTGATTTAAACTCCATTAGTTCCTCCATAAATTCCTCATTACTACACTATGGAAACACTGTCACAGTCATTAAACCCGGCAAAGCGGATCAATGTTTTTTCCAATTCCTTGTACAGTTTCTTTGTCTGATGAATTCCCGGTTCCCACCAAAGTCCCTCCACCTTAAGTACTTTTCCCTTGCGGTCAGGAACAGCTTCGATTCGTCCGACAAAACGATCTCCTAACAGGATCGGAAGCGTATAATATCCATATTTACGTTTGTCGACGGGTGTATATATTTCCCAGGAATACTGATAATCCCATAATGCCAATATCAGAGATTTATCCCACATAAGCGGATCCAAGGGAGCTATGAATGACATTCTCGGTTTCAGGTCAGCGCTTCCATCAACTATTGATCCCATCAGCGGACCATCCTCGGAACGATAATAAAACGTCTGCTTTATTCCCTGAACAGCCACAGGACATATCTTCCCTTGTGCTATTAAACTTTCCAGGATCTTTTTTCGTTTTTCTGCATTTATATCTATTCCAAGAAATGCGGTACTGTTCTTATCCCAAAGAAGCCCAACCGCGCCGATCCTGCGGAGCACACGCCATGATATGAATTCCTCCTCATTCCTACATGGGTTTTTCGCATCAAGAATATGTTCGGGCAAATATTTCCCGGCAAGGTCGTAATATTTCCTGCTTCCTTTTTTGTGATGGATGATCAATACCCCGTCTGTATAAAGTTGTTCCAAAATCGAACGGGCAGCCTGGGATTTCTTATGCCAGTTACCGCTCCAATGCATCGAAGAATGCCAGTAAATCTCACCTTCTATGGGAAGGGAATTGCTCGATACAGGACCGTTTGATTCGATGTATTCAATTGCCTGCCTCTCGAGTTTTTGGAGTCCCTTAAATGTCCTGCCGAGTTTTCTGCTTTTTTCCCTGTAGGACGAGAAATATGGCCAGTCTTCAGAAGCCCAGATGGAGAGTTCCTTGTCTGCATAATCAACAAGTTTTCTATCCTTATATAGAAGGTCATAGAGCATCGTCTTTTTGAAACTTTTAACTCTGGACTGAAGTGTGAGTTCAGCATTCTTGCCACAGACATCAACCGGATCAAACTGAATGCATCCGGCCTGACGCACATAAGCATAAGCACCGTCCTTTCCAATGAAACGGTACTGACCAATAAGCCCCTGTTTGGTTATAGTCTGCATAACACCTTAATGATCATATATTTTCATATCCTTGTCTAACCGGAATCGTTTCGCATTGTATTCCAATTTTCCTTACGATAGCTCACTTCTTTTTCTTCGGGGCAGGTAGCTCTTCATACATCGCCTCTAACAGATTGCGAAGAAACTCTTTGTTCTCAACATTATCGACAAGGAGCATCTCCTTCGCTCCCTCGTATGGAAGTTCCAGACCGGCTTCCGGCATCATTTTCACAGCAGACTTTACAGGCTTCACAAGAAAACGGTCATCATAAATACCACCGACTACTTTTCCACGATAATAGATGATGTATTCTCCCATCATCGCCCTGTAAGTTATATCATCCAGCTCTGAAAGCTGTTCTAATATGAAATCCAAATAATCTTTGCTCGATGCCATTATTATTCCTCCGGATCCTTCCAGAATCCACCCTTATGAAAATTCTCATTTCCGAGTGGCTCTGCTGTTAATCGAAACATAACACAACCATCCGGGCAAACTATCGTCTTGCTATATTTACCGTCGCCACCCAGATTTTCGAGATCACCGCCGCTTCGTATTGCTTCCATCAACGGATAAAGCATCATCATTGTCTTAGAACATATACCGGATCGATCAAAAACAGGCCGTCACGGTTGCAGTAGAAGAATAACCTTCTGACTCCCCTGATCTTAAACCGTGCTTCATTGCTCCCTTCCGGATAGAGCTTCACCATCTGCATATCATCGGATGAAGCCGCCGCCACAAACGAAATATAATGCTCTTTTGTCATGCTGTGATCGATACGCACATAATATTCATCTTCAACACGCTCGATAAAGACCATGTGACGCTCATCTGTTGGTTCCGCCTCTAAAGGCATGAGCTGGATACCGTGACAATGGATAGCCGCCTCCCCCATACTGTGTATCACATTACCGCAGATTGGACAAACATAGAACTTCGACCGCAGCATATTTGCGGATACATTCGCATTGTGAATGGTATTACCCGATATCAGCTCTGTAACTGAAATCTTAAATGCCTTCGCTATAGGCTCCAGCAGAGTAATATCCGGCAATCCTCTCAGGTTTTCCCATTTTGAGATACTTTTGTCAGTTACTCCCAGCCTTTCTGCCAGCTGAAGCTGTGTCATCTTGTTCTTTTCTCGCAATTCCTTAATAACTGCACCTGTAACATATTGGTTCATTTTCGTTCTCACCTCCATGCACAGATTGTAAATCAGTTTTTCTAATGATGGTACCTACGGAGAGTAGAGTTGAAGTTATTATCTTCCGGTTTAATTCACTGATTAAAAATTGTACTGCATGAAATTGCCGTTATGCTTAAATCCATATGACTCGTATAACTTTACACCCATATCCGATGCTGTAATATAGATCGTTCCACATCCATATTCTTTTGCCTCTTTTACCACTCTGTCCAATAACTCTGTAGCGATTCCCAATCTCCTATAATTCGGATCAGTATACATGCTAGACAAGATACCTAATTTCCCTGAAGGGCATGTGAAAAACGGCGGCTTTTCCGCAAAAGACATACCGCTTGTTCCGACTATTTTATCACCATCAAATGCCAACCAGGAAACATAGGTGCCGGCAGCAAGATTTCTTTTATAAAAATCCATAAGTGATGCTTCAAGGTTTACATCCTGTGGAATTGTTTTTCCTTCTGATGTGTATTCCTCCGTCAATTGGTCTATTCTCATTTTTATAATTCTGCTTAATTCGTTCTCTGACAATTTTTTATAAACAATACCCATTTGTTTTCTTTCCTTTCGTACATTATCCTGGTATTAAATCGTAATACTATCTTTGTATTTTTCAAACAGCTCGTGTGAATATTCCTTCTTCATATCTGAGTCCCTCACGATCTTCCAAAGAGATGCGGCTGCTTTCAGCCTTTCATCATATATCTTCGTCGCATCATCCGCACAAAAATCTTTTACGAACTTATTCCATTGAAGTGCTGATTTATCATATTTGACATATGTTCTTTTTCCATAGTAGATATCCAGGAGATCCCCCAGTGTAAAAGACTCATCTCCATTTTCCTTTACAGCTTTAGCTGACGCAACCATATCAACATTGAACTTGAACGGTTTTACTCCTGTCTGCTCCGCATAGAATTCCCGGAATCTGTTGCCAAAAGTAAATCCGCACTCTATAAGCCCTGTACTAAGAGTCAGTTCCTTTATCGTGGTCTTAGAGCGATTACTTTTCCTCTTTTCGGGCAGAATCATATCGCCGAAGAAATAAGCCTTGATAACATTGTTCAACTCTATCTTGCTTCCATTGGCTTTAAGTCCAAGCTCTTTACATATTTTGATCAGTTCTTCGCGATACCAATAATATTTGCAAAATTCGTCGTAGTCTTTTATTTCGCTAAACTCCGGACGTTCCATCCTAACTTTCTCTTTTCTTTGTGTGCTGTAATATTTGCACTTCCTATTTATCTTTCGTGAAACGTAGTTTTTTATAGCCCCATAAACTACTCCTCTCAGGGAAGGGGTGTATTCCCCGTTCTTAAACTTCGCAGAAACTCCCTGTTATCGACATTATCCGTTGTCGTTAAGTATGCTCAAAAAACTCTTTTGTTCGTTTACATACAGCAACCATAGTTTCATCTGACGGCAGATGTTTACTGTCTATCTCAACCATCGTGACAGGTCCTGCAAAGATTTTTCCTGCCTTGCCAAATACTCTGCCTGCCGGAAAGAATATATCCTTTTCCGATGCAATTATAAGAAGCGGTGCATGAAACAATATCATTTCCTGCTTCTTATATTCTCTGGGTGGTCGCATCTCCATCTTATATGAGGACATCATAATATCGAAAAATTCCCTCCATACCGGATCCCCTTTTCCACCCATAGACGCAAGCACTTCATCAAGCGTTTTCTCAGAAGGCCTAAAATAATATTTCATAAACGGAAGGACGATCCTGCCCAGCATAGGCAGGATCGAACCATGTGCGATTCCTGACGGAACCAGAAGCAAGGCGCTCTGAACCCTCTCCAGATACCTCCTGGCAAATGAAAGAAACATAGCGGAACTGTAGGAAGACACGACAAAAGATATCCGTTCTTCCCTGTAATGATCCAGTACTTCCCTGATCCAAAGTCCGTACTCATCCTTCCTGCTGCTTATATTCCTGTAAGGATCGCTTTTTCCGGGCATGCCGATCACATCCGGCGCAATGATACTGTATTCTTGAAGCAGCGGAAGAAACAGTTTCAGATTCAATGTTGTGATCCCGTTTCCGCCATGTATTGTACATATCCTTGGCTTTTCAGGATTCCCGACAAGAAGGCTATGTGTTTTACCGAAAGATGTATCAAAATAGTCTTCCGAATACGGTACATCAAGGGATGCCAGAGTCTTATCGTAAAACGCTTGCATTTTCTTCATGCTGTCTTCATTTTTATAAACGAACTTCCCGTCCTTTATATTGCTCATGTACTAACGTGATCCTTGCATATCGGAATTTCATCCTTCATTTTCAATGATCCTGTCCACGGCCGCCGGAAGGTGCATCATGGTATAAACTCACATTTAAGAGCATCTTCCGGTTTGATCAGACAGTGATCTCAATCTGATTTCCTTCCATACCGACTATGCAGCTCTCATAATAGCCATCACCTGTAGTCCGGGGACCGCTTAATACCTCAAAACCGTCTTCCCGGAATCGTCTTGTCAAATGATCGACTTCCTCAACACTGCCTACAGAAAAAGCTATATGGATATATCCGGTACGATCGGCCGACTTTGTAATATCCTCCATAGAGGGTTTATTCATGATCTCAAGCCGTGCTCCATCGTCAAAACTGATAAAGAATGATCTGAACCCCGTTGTATTGTTACGGTATCCATCGTTCGATACCCCTCCGAGATACTTTACAAAGAAATCTCTGACCGATTCCGGCTCGTTCACATACATGGCAACATGTTCTATTTTCATATTCGATCCTCATTTATCCGGTAAGATGATCATTGCACTTATAGTATTTCTTCTTTTTTAATCTATTTCCACGGTCTTACTTTGCCGATCCAGCCGTTTTCACTCCAATACTTAAAATCGGTGTATTCGGGATCCTTTTTTCCGAGTTTCGTCTGCAGTATCCTTACCATGTAGAACTTTGCTTTCACCATAGCATTTGTATGACCCGGTTTATCATAATTTATGGCATGGAATTTTCGTGCGACACTGCTTAGCTTCTTTTGAAAGGATGCTTTCCTCTTGTCCTCGATCTTGTTCCAGTCAATTTCAGACATCAGTTTGAAACTTACGACTTTGATGGTAGAAATGCCCCACCAGGAAAGGCTGTCCTTAATATCCTTTGCTGTGGATCTTCCACCAGCTCCCAGGCACTGTGTGATTATCACCGCCCGCTTTCCGAACATTTCCTTTGCCGGGCGGTGAGGCATCCAACGATAGCCGAAATGGTCAAGCATCGCCTTCATTGCGCCGGTTGTATGGAAAACATATGCCGGTGATGTAAAAACAAGCAGATCCGCTTCACACAAGGACTTCTCGATCTTTTGCACCTTTTCAAAGTCCTTGCAGCGATCCGGTTCATTCCTGAAACACGCAGTACATCCCACGCAGAAACCCGGGCCGTCTTTTGGGAGATCATATTCCGTGATCTCTGAATCGTCTCTGAACTGCTCTAAAAATATTTCCTTCATCCTGTATGTAACACCATGTTTTTCGGTTCCATTTATCACTGTGATCTTCATTTTATTTTTCTCCGCGCTCTCTTTTTCACTGCCGCTTCGTTTCCTTCCGGCCGTATGACTGTAAAAAAAGATAAAGGCCGAGGAGATTGAAACTCCCCTCGGCTCCTCATCTGTTTCCGCTTAGAAGATCTGTCCGGGCAGTTTTAGCTTTTTCTTTGGTGGAAAGTCTTTATCGAATTCTTCTACATCCTCATCCTTTACGTAGTATCCCTGTGGAGTCTGATAAACCCCGGTGATCCCGTCAAGGTATCCGGGGATCAGCTCTTTGCAAAGAAAGAATGATGCATCCGCATCCTCCGGCAGGTCGTGATACCGGATCCCAAATCTGCTTGCAAAGTCAAAACCACTCTTGCCGTAGAAATCGATGTTTCCTTCAAACAGAACTGCACCATATCCCATCTCCGCTGCTTTTTCCAAAGAATGATCCAGCAAAGCCTTCCCATATCCTTTTCTCTTCAGCTCAGGTGTAATTCCTATCGGTCCCATCGTAAGAACATCGATCACCCTTCCGTCGTCAGCTTCAATGATCGTCTTCATGAACATATTTTGTCCGATCAGGCTTCCATCCCTCTCCATCACGAAGTCAAGCTCCGGTATGAATGCCGGATCATTCCTGAGAACATGGATCACATAATGCTCCGCACATCCCGGCTTATATACATTCCAGAATGACTCCCTGACAAGGTTTTCTACTGCTCTGAAATCTCTCTTTTCTTCTAACCGAATCGTATAGTCCTTTTTATTCAATGTTTTTTTCCTCCTGAATACTTGTGACCAAAAGTTGCTTTTCAGCGGGAGGCTTGTCGATCGAAAGCAAACCTCCCGGTCAGCCTACGATCTCTCGTGTGTTGTACTTTCTCAAACAGCACTCTCCTTATTATTTTTTTATGATCAAGCCCAAAGGCTTAATATCGCCAGCTGCGAAAAAAACCTCAAGATCACATTGCAGTCGGGAAGGATAGTTCCGCAAGATTTGCGGCATTTCTCTTAAGTCGTCTGAATAAGTAGATCTGGAATATAAATATCGGGATCACAATGGCCACTACCATAGCGGCACCGATATGTGTTGTCCTCTCTATTTCCGCTGTCATGACCTCTACATTATCTCCGGCATGAATAAGCATGTTTGCGGCAAAAAAGTCAAAAACAGTATGCCAGAATACGGGAACAAAATATGCAAGAAGGTATTCCTTTACTACAGACCCGCTGCCTGTTGCTTTGTTATATCTGGCAAGTCCAAGATGCCTTCCCATGGCAAGTCCCAGCATCATATGCACGGTTATATTCGGCAGCCTCATCAAAAGGCCCGCGAAGCCGGCACTGTAAACAAAATCTTCTATAATGGTAAATCCGAATCCGACAGCCCCTGCTGCCAGCATATATTCATATACATTTCTCCATTTTTTTCTGAAAATGCATAATACGATCAGCGTAATGATCAATTTTGCAAGTTCTTCATTCAGTGCTGCTGAAAAAAGCGCATGGTTGAAGCTGGCAAGTAATGCCGGTCCATCTGAAGGGGCAAACCCGGTTACAGCTTTAAACCCAAGTCCGATCGCTAAGAAAAAGACAAACGAGAGCGGCACCGATAAAAGTCCAAGCAATACCGGCAGCAAAGCCTGTCCTCTTGAAATCCTGCAGTCTCCTTCCCATGCGATCATATTCTTGTAAAGAATACCAAGTATAATTGAAGATAGAACCAAACTGATAACCGATGCCATATTTTTCCCCTTTCGATTTTTGTTCCATAATTCGTTGGCTTTGAGTTTATTTTTATAAAGCAGGCAAAGTGAAGCGATCCCGATGATCGCGATCAGGACCAGTTCATACAGCAATTGCCCATATTTCCGGCATTACTTGAAACCTTCTACCTAATGAATGTTTCCTTGTTCTCTTATTCAATTGACTCCTCCTCTGATAATATATCATGATATCATGAAATGATCAGCGTTTATTCGTTACCGCTTACCAGATCAGTGGGATCACCTTGTACTTAACCCGCTTCTTATAATCCGAATATCCCGCAAGTCCTTCTTCAAGCACCTGTTCTTCATTGCGGATCCGTTTCGCGATGATCGGTATATATACAAGCATGATCACAAAAGAAATGACCGATCCAAGCACGAGCGGCATTGATAAAAACAAAAGAAACGTACTCATGTACATAGGGTGTCTGACGACTCCGTAAAGGCCGGTGTCTATAACCTTTTGATCTTCCTGCACCTCAACAGTTCTCGAAAGGTAAGCGTTTTCCCTGAGAACTTCCGCATAAAGCACGTAACCGAGCAAAAAAACTGCAGTTGCGGCATAGGCACTCCAACTCGGCAAAACGATCCAGCCAAATCGGAAATTGAGTCCCGCCACGATAAACGCGGCAAGAAACATCAGGCCGCTCAGGATGACGACCGTTTTCTGCTCAGATTGTTCTTCTTTTGCATTTAGCCGCTTTTGTAACAGCTCCGGGGCTTTCTTCATCATAACAAATCCCGCAACGATCATGGGAACAAACAGGATCCCCATCAGGAGCCAGCCGTTCCAATAGGAAAAAGTTCCCGCGGGTAAAAACAGAAGGACGCCGATCAGAAGCACTCCCGATATCACTTTTATGATTGCCTGTACAAACAATTTGCCGCTCATATACTCTCTGTTCTCCTTTCGGTATAACGCTAAAACTCGATGATCAGTTTCCAATAGTCATTTAGGGACCACTAAAATGACCAGGGTAAATATGCGGCGAGCACAGCAAACACGACTGCCGGAAGCATATTTGCCACACGTACGGTTTTTCCCCAAACAAGGTTTACGCCCACGCAGAAGATCAGGATCGCGCCGATCAGTGACAGATAAGCGATCGCGAGATCCGTCATGATCGGGGAAATAAGTCTTGCGAGCAGGGTGATGCCCCCTTCGAAGATCAGTACCGGGATTGCGGAAAAAACAGCCCCTTTTCCAAGTGAAGAGGTCATTACGACTATGATGATGAAATCCAGCACTGCCTTCACCGCAAGTGTGGAAAAATCACCCATGATCCCGTCCTGGATCGCGCCTACGATCGCCATGGCTCCGATACACACGGTCAGCGAAGCGGTGACGAACGCATTTACAAACTGCTTATCGCCGCTGTTCCCTGATTTTTTCTTCAGCCATTCTCCGAATCTTTCCAGTCCCTTTTCGATCCCGATCAGTTCGCCGACGATCGTACCTGCTGTCAGGCACAGCACTACCAGCATGGACTTTCCGCTGACGATGGCATCCCCGTCGATGTGCATCATGCCCTGCATTGCGCCGGCTATAGCTATGAAGATCACACTGATGCCGCATGCTTTTTTAAGCGCTTCCTGCTGTTCCTCTTTAAAAAGTTTTGCGCTAAAGCGGCCTATGATCCCGCCGAGAATGATGGCAGCTGTATTGATAATGGTTCCCAATCCTATCATGATATGATACCTTCCTGTGGCCGATCAGATCATGTCCCCGTCTTTTTGCATGACGGCACCGATCAGCCTGACCGCCGTTTCCAGACCTTTTTCCTCTTTTATCTTTTCAGAGATCTCTGCGGCATTCTTTTTCAGCATATCGTATCCGGCGTTCATTTCTTCAATGGCCGATACGATCGTTTCCACGCTTAACTTTTTCGCATCGATATGCTTTGTACAAACGCCCTTCTTTTCAAGCTGCATGGCAAACCCGAGCTGGTCGAGAACATGTGGGACCGGGATGGACGGTATACCGTAGATCATGGTTGCAGCCGAAGTGCCGAATCCGCAATGATGAATGACAAACTTCCCCTTTAAGAAGAGCCAGCTGTGCGGCACACTTCCTGCCGCGATCATGGTATCTGGCAATTCATAGTCCTTAAGGGACTTCCGAAAGCCTTGAATGACCGCCCTGGTGCCGGTCTTTTTGAAAGCGCTGACGAACATGTCGAGTTTATTCCGGTCTGCGGCATCTTCAAAAGACATCGCGCCGAGCGCCAGGATCGCCGGCTTTTCACCGGAATTTAAAAACGCCTCCAGCCTGCTGTCCGGCTGATAGTCTTCCTCTTCCTCGTACCAGTAACCTGTAATCACATTTTTTTCTTCCCAATAGGGATTTCTCTCGATCACGTATTTACTGATGGGAATGAGGTTCAGCCTGTCTGACATGATCTCATCGGCAGTCTTTACCGGCTTCAGCCCGTATTTTTTCCGTATCTTATTGTATGGTTTTGCAGCCTGACCGGCGATCATGCCACCGATCAGCTTGTCCTTAAAATTCTTTTCCTTAAGTTTCTCACCGATCATCTCCGTCTGAAGCGTAACATTGACCGTCGGGATCTTTAGAACTCCCGCCTCGACGGCGCCCATCTGGCTGTGGGTCACGATGATCAGGTCTTTACCCTTGCAGGCCTCATATACCTCGCCGGAAGAATCCCGGATGATCTTCATAATGAAATTCATGCACTTTAGGATGCTAAGAACCGGATTGGGATTCCTGCCTCTGATGGCAGCGGCTTCTTTCTCTATATCGATATCCGGACCGATCGGCACAAAGGTGATCCCAGCACGCTCTATGAGATTCCGCCAGCAGGGATGCGAACCCAGCGTTACTTCGTATCCGTTCCGGATAAGTTCTCTCGAAAGGTAGATATACGGCTGTACATCTCCTCTCGTACCCATTGTAAACATTGCGATCTTCGTCATCTTAGCAGTATATCACCTTTCAGCATCTCTTCCCAGTCAAAGGATGGCACCACGCCGGACATGCAGGCGATCGCGGCAAGACCGTGCGCGGAAGCCCACAGCTTCAAAAGTTCGATCTCTTGTTCTTTTGCGCTTTTTTGCAGATCATTCTCTTTTAGATAGTCAAGATACGTTTTTTTCAAAAGCACGAACGGCGGATAGTCTTTCCCGGGATCCGCGTCGGGCATTAAGTGCGCACTGATACTCCGGTTTCCGAAAAGAAACCTGAAATAATCGGGATTTTTAAGAAAGAACGACACGTAACGCCTGCCCATCATGACGAGCGCATTTTCACGATCCGGCGCTTCCTTAACGGCATCTTCCAGTTCCTTCATGAACTGCTCCGTAACACTTTCCTGCATCGCCCCGATCAGTTCTTCCTTATCCTTAAAATGCGCATAGGGCGCCGCATGCGAAACGTTACAGGCCAGGGCGGCTTTACGCAAAGAAAGCGCATCCTCTCCGCTCTCGTTGATGATCCTGATCCCGGCGTCGATCAGCGCCTGTCTTAAGTTGCCGTGATGATAACTGTCACTCATGAAGGATTTTCCCCCTGATCTGTTTCAGTATATCACAGGTTTCGGCCGGATTCTCCCACAAAGGACTGTGCGCCGCATCCTTGATCAGATAGAATCCTTTGTCCGGCGCTTCGATCTTTTCACAGTATTCCTCCACCAGCGGCCACGGGCAGTTAAAATCATACTCCCCGCTGATAAAGTAAACCGGAAGATCAAGAGACGTGACCGACTCCCTGTAGTCAAACCCGTTAAGTTCTGCTGCAAGCGGTGTTTTCCGGTACATCTTCATGGCAGGAACATACTGCAGCTTTTCTTTTACCGTGTAGCACCGGCAAAATAGGATCGGCAGCACGATCCCTTCGAATTCGGATCTGTCTTTGATCGTTCCGCCGCCTGCTTTATGGACGAGCGCGACAAAATTGTACCAGTCCCTGCATTTTGCCTTGCCGTCTTCTGTTCTTTCGACGGATTCTTCGAGCTTTTTCAGAGAGGAAAAATCATCCCTTTTTGTGAATTCATCAAACATAAAGCGGTACATCAGATCGTCATTGTCCGTGCCGTCCGTAACGCATTGGGCCATATTGATCAGTGCATGGTATTTTTCCGGATGCGCTTTTGCGGCACGCAGCGCGATATGCGTTCCGCCGGAAAACCCCATGAGAAAGATCTTATCCTTGCTGAATCTTTCCCTGAGATAATCCGTGACATCTTCCGTGTCTTTGAGAATGTTTTCGAGGGTGATCTTGTCTGTGTCAAAACTTCTGTCGTAAGCGATACCCATGTCCCTGTAATCCCAGTAGACGACAGTGAACGTTTCTTCCAGATCCATGTCCTTGTACTTATCGGTAAAGACATAATCGTCGGTGCCGGGACCGCTCGATACGAACAGAAGCACCGGATTGTCCGTGTTTTTGCTGTTGATAAAGAAGCCGTTCGGACTGCCGTTTATCTCCATCACAAACTTTTCCGACAGACTCTTTTCTCCTTCGTAAGTGCGAATCTTTCCGGAACTCATCAGACACCAGACCGCAAAAAGAAGAAAGATCAAAGCAAGTACACAGATCACGATGCACATGGGTTTTTTCCTGTCCTTCAGCATATTTTCGATCCTTTTCACAAAGATTGGTCTCAATCTTGACAATGTAAAGATATTATAGCATATATCTTGACAGTGTCAAGATGATCCCTTGGGGACGGGGTTAGGGGTTCATTGTAAACCTTCGAAGTCGACAATGGACCCCTAACCCCGTCCCCAAGGGATCATTTACCGGTTGATCTTTGTTGCCTTGTTCAGCAGGCTTAGCAGGCCTTTTTCCTTGATCAGCGCGATCCCCTGCCCCTCGTCGCCAAGGACGATCAGGTTGTCTCCGGGCGCGATGTCAAAGACTTTTCTGGCTTTGGCCGGTATCACGATCTGCCCTTTTTCGCCGACCTTGACCATGCCGAAGATATGCTTTCCCTTCGGCGGGATCCCAAGCCCCATATTTTCGTCATCCGTTTTCTCATATGCGATCAGGTCGTCTAAGCTCACGGCGAACACGTCGGCCAGCATTTTGCACCGTTCGATATCCGGCAGGGACTCCCCCGTCTCGTATTTGGACAAGGTCTGTCTGGATACACCGATCATCTCCGCAAGCTCCTCCTGCGAATAATTGTGCATTTTTCTTAACTCGGTCAGATTTCCGGCAAAACTCATTTTTTCTTCTCCTTTTTGATCCCCAGAACGCACCATCTGATCACCGGAATGCGGCTCATGATCTCATAGAGCAAAAACGATCCCGCAAAGCCTGCGATCGCAACAAGCAGATACACGATAACCGGCGCCAGATTCGGGCAAAGTGTTCTTAAATACCAGCCGGTAACGGCGATCATCAGGTAATGGAACACATAGAGTCCCCATGATTTTTGGCACATCCAATTAGTGAATGTGTTATGAAAATCACCCCATCTTTTCATGAACGAGAGCACGCCGAGTGTGCCCGTCCATGCGTAAAGATTGCAGATGACCGTGTCGAGGACTACATGATCGGGATAGGACTGTCCCCAATATCTGATCACAAAAACAACACACATCAGGAGCGCAAGCGGGCTTAAGAACATCCACGCCTTTCCGGCTTTTTCCATCACTTCCTCATGCGACAGGACAAAATAGCCGATGAAAAATCCCAGACCGTAAATGCCAAACCTGTACACCACGATGATGGGTGTGTTTAAGATCTGCGCCGCGCCGTAAATAGGAACGGCAAGGGCTAAGAGGATCCAGACATTGGCCTTTTTGCACAGATTGAAGAGCCTGTCTTTCTCGATCTTTCTGATCAGCAACAGCAGGACGCTGTAGATCCAGAGCATCTGTATATACCATAAAGGCCCGCTTCCGCTGACCGCCATGATCAGAAACAGCACGGGCTTCGGGACCGCGCCCATCGAATCGAACGCTCCCGAGATCAGCATGTTGTAATATCCGAGCACCCAGTAAAACACCAGAAGTCCGATCGTAGAGGGCACGAGATACTTCCGCGTTCTTACGCGCAGGAATTCTTTTTCGCTGCGCTTGCCGAGTTCAAATCTGGCGGACATCCCGGAGATGACAAACAGCAGCAGCATGAACCACGGATAGACAATATACTGGTAGACATCCTGGGGCTGTGATTTTGACGAAAAAGGACCGATGATCCCGTGTTCCGTGACGCCGTTGAAGATGTAGATCACATGGTAGATCACGACCAGCACGACCGTGATCCAGCGGATGTTGTCAATGTAATGTTTTCTCATTTTTATCCCACCTTTGCTAATGATTTTAACATATCTCGATTGTAAATAAAATAACTTCGCCTGTCTATCAAGCGAAGTTAACACAAAACAGCAAAATATGTTGAAAATAGTAGCATGTTCCCTCAGCCGACGGGGTCAGTGGTCCACTTTTTTGCCGGTCCTGATAAAGCCGATCAGCTCTTCAAGGTCGTCAAAATCATCATAATCGCCCATGATGCCCTCCCGGTGATATACGATCCCTGCCTGTTCATTGCGCTCCAGACAGTCCAGGAGTTCTTCCACGCCATATCTCCTTGCAAATTCCGCAAACGCTCTTGCCTTGATTTTTTCCGCATACAGTCCTTTACGGCAGTCAGCCGGCCGGCATTCATAGCAGCCGTTCAGATCCTTCTCGATCCCGCATTTTCTGACCTCGCACCATTCCGCATCCTCACACCACGAAAGTTCTTTAAAGCCATCCCGTTTGCAGCCCTTACAGACCACATTTTCGGAGCATAAACAGCAGGCAAGCCCGCAGCGCGCGATTCCAAGTTCTCTTTTCATGATTTTCCTCCATTTTACCGGTTCGGGTCATCTTTCTATGAACAGTTCCATATCCGTACAGTTCCAGGTGCCGATCGGCATGTTGCATTCTCTTGTGGCATACGCCTGAAACCCCACCGATTCGTAGCAATGTCTTGCGCCCGGATTATTTTCAAACACACCCAGATCTATTCTTGCGGCGGTCAGATTTTTCCGTACATACTCTATTCCGAGCCGGAGCATCTCCTGTCCGTATCCTTTGCCTCTGTGCGCGGGATTGACGATAATAAAACCGAACCGGACAGAACTGTCATCGTCCTCTTTCGGATACCGGATGATAAAATGCCCCATGAGATTTCCCTGATCATCCACGGCCGTGAGCGGGAAGAACCGGCCCGTTTCAAGCTGCGGACCGTAGCTCTCATTGATGTCTTCGCCCGTGAGCGGAAACTTGTTATATCTGTCTGCCGACCACTTGTACAGGCCCTCCTCCGTCACAAGCCATCCCGCTATGGACGCTGCGTCTTCCTTTTTGTAACCCCTGAGGGTCATCCGTCTGCGGCTCAGGTTCTTTTCTTTTTCGAAAAATGCTTTTTTCATCTGCGCGTATTCTTCGTCCGTGCAGGCCTTTCTGCACATCGGCTCAAAGGACTTTGTCACCTCAAAGCATTCCTTAATATTATCACAGGGATACGCTTCACACGCACCGCAGGTTGCGATCCCTTTGTCCACGCAGCATTTGATGACCCGGTATCTGCACCAGTTTTCCGGCTTGCAGCCGCTGCAGGCGATCTCCTCGTTCGTTACAATATGGTCGCGATATCCGATCTTCATCCATAATTCTGCGGTATGGCGCAGTTCTTCCTCGGTTTTTTCGTACGGAGGTGCTGTGTATCGCGGACAGGATGCACAATCATTTCCGCATGCGGCGATCACTTTGTCTGTCATTTTCTTACTCCTTTATGAGCCCTTGGGGACGGGGTCAGTGGCTCATTTGATACCTTGGGGACGGGGTTAGTGGTCCATCCTTGGCAGGGTCAGAGATCCATCTCCATATACCTTCGATACGTATGAAATCCAACCGCTTCGTAAAAATCAAGTGCCTCGCAGTTGAATTCCCACATGTTCAGTTCAATCCGCCCAAACCCTTGATCCCTCGCATAATCCTTGATAAAAGAAATCATTTTGGTGGCGACGTTCTGTCTTCGGTAAGCCTTATCCACGCAAAACTCATCAATATCCAGATAATCCCGTTCATACATGTACGGGGTCTCGGGCTTCAGAATATGGTTGAGCACCACAAACCCGCAAATGGAACCATCGCAGTCAGCTACGACAATTTCCTGCTCCGGATCATTCCAGATCGTATAAATATGGTCCCGCAGTTCATCAGGGAACCCTGATTTGAACACTTCGGGCTTCCCTTCCGTATGGATCTCATGAAGCTGCTTTCGAAGCTCATTGATCTTAGTCAGCTCGTTTTCTTTTGCAAATCGTACGATCATATGTCTGTTCCGTTTCGTGGATCTGAATATTCTGAATTTTCAAAAAGTGGACCACTAACCCCGTCCCCAAGGGACCATTTTTTCTCAGATGTGTCAGGGGCGTACTCTTTGACTGTTACCGCGTTATTGCTCGTAAGTTCCGGCCTGTCCTTGGTCTTTCTCAAATATGTATCAAAAAGTTCCAAATGACATTTGCATAGATTTTCATGCATAACATCGGCATCCAGACTGCCCGAAAGCATTTTGATCTTCATCATATGCTTAAAGTCCGTAAAGCCGAGATGCTTCATTTTTCTGAATACCACATGCCAGACCGGCTTGCTGTGATCAACGAGGCTCCCGGTTTCTGCCGGGGCATTGTCCTCACAACTGATCTGAATGAAAGGTCTGTCAAGGATCTTTCCGTTATGATCCCCGAACAGCGCACCATCTATATTGATCCCGCATGTAAATTCAGGAACATCAAGGCACAGGGCATAAGCCACCGCTCCGCCGATGGAATGACCGGTTATCCCGATCCCCATGTCAAAATCGATACGGTCAGCAAAATGCCCCCTTGCATAGTGTATCGCCGACAGGGTGTCTTTTTCCCACTCCGGGATCCTGCTTATAATAAACCTGCAGTACTGTTTCTGCATTTCATCAAAACGCTTTGCCAGTTCCTGTTCCGAGCCCTTGCTTTTAATGAGCCTGTACGCCGCCATCATTCCTCTGAAATAGGGTTCATATTGTTTTTTCGCTATTCCCTTTGCGGTATACAGATAAGTGCCGTCGTCAAATTCCGTACAGGCAGCCTCCAGAGAATGCGCCACGGACAGTACCACATATCCCTGCGACGCCAGCTCGATGCACAAAAACGAATTGCTTTCTCTATAAGAAAAATAGCCATGATTGTAGACGATCAGCGGAAATCTCTTTCCCTCTGCATAAGGCGCATCAGGATAGCAGTCCGAAATGTTATCGCCCGCTTTCTCTCTTTTCTCATACGGGATTGGTGCGTGAACCGATCTTGCCAGGCCCTTTGCCATCTCTTTGGACATATATCTGGCTTTGTGCAGGCCGTGTACGGATTCTTTCTGAACAGGATAGTAAATCCTTGCCGCAACATTTCTCTTGGTTTCCGGTGATCCGGGAAGCGTTTCTTCCCTGTCATGATATATTGTAAAAGTCAATGTTCCGACAGCATATTCTCCTGTCGGCACCGGTCTTTGCATCATATTTATTCTCTCCCTGGCAAGCCTTGTGTGGTCCCTTGGGGACGGGGTTAGGGGACCATTGTCAACTTCGATGGTTTACAATGGACCACTGACCCCGTCCCCAAGGGACCATTTTCACAGGTCAAACAGACTCATCTGCGGATATTTATCCGGCAGTTCCTGCATATATTGAAAGCAGTCTTCGGGCGTTGATAAGATCCCGTTTTCCTGACAGATCTTTTTAAAAAGCGCTTTCAGTTCTTTTGCTTTCGGGCTGGGAAGTTCATACGCATTTCCGTATGTTTTGATATAGCGCTCCTTCATCCCGGGGAAGTGCTCATCAAGAGCAGCATAGTAATATTCCCGGTCGCCTTCCCGCAGTGTCAGTCCCATATTGAAATCGATGACACCTTTGACCCCAACGCGCACGCATTCCTGCAGGATTGAAGTAATATTTTCTTCAGTGTCATTGATAAACGGCAGGATCGGCGTCAGCCATACGACCGTTGGGATCTCTCTTTTTTGCATCTCTTCCAGCACCCGGATCCTGCGCTTTGTCGTGCACACATTCGGCTCCACGATCCTGCACAGGTCATCGTCATAGGTCGTAAGTGTCATCTGCACCACACACTTTGCAGACCGGTTGATCTTTTCCAAAAGATCGATGTCCTGCATGATCCGGTCTGATTTTGTCTGGATGGCCACACCAAAACCGTACCGGTGAATGATCTCCAGGCATTTCCTTGTCAGACGAAACAGCTCCTCGCAGTGCATGTACGGGTCCGACATTGCCCCGGTTCCGATCATGCATTTCCGCCTTTTTGATTTTAACGCCGCCTCCAAAAGCTCCGGTGCATTCTGTTTCACCTCAATATCTTCAAACGGGTGTGTGAAGCGATAGCACAGGCTTCGGCTGTCACAATAGATACAACCGTGGCTGCACCCCCGGTAAATATTCATGCCGTAATGTCCGCTGCTGCCGGTCAGGATCCCTTTTGCCTCCACAAAATGAGCCCTTGGGGACGGGGTCAGTGGTCCATTTTTCATAAATGTATTGATTAACCTTTCCACATAGTGTATAATTCATCACACCAATCAATCTCATATAATTTACACATAGGAGTATGTATGCCAAGGAAACCAAGAATGATCAGTTCTACCGGCATATATCATATCATACTTCGTTCCGTTAATCAGCATATCATCTTTGAAGAGGATTCCGATTACCGAAAATTCCTTTTTCTTTTGTCCGATTGCAAGAAGAACTATGATATTGAGATATATGCATACTGCCTGATGGACAATCATATCCATCTGCTGCTTTATTCACCGCCTGAGCAGCTGTCGCATTACTTCCAGAGTCTGGGGACAAGATTTGTCCGCTGGTACAACAGTAAATATCTGCGCACCGGACACCTCTTTCAGGAGCGTTTTCACAGCATGGCCATCGAAAGCGATGCATATTTCCTGTCTGCGTTGCTTTACATCCACAACAATCCCGTGAAGGCGAACATCTGCCGGAATCCATCCGAGTATCGCTGGAGCAGCTTCAATGCATATTACGGTGGTCAAAATCACCTGGTCAACATTTCTTTCGCCTGCAGGATCGCAGGCACCGGGGACTCTTTGCGGCACTATTTTGCGCTGAACAGCGAAGCCCCGGAGAACGAACTCTTCTCCGATATTCACCGCGAAGCAACTCGTTATTATACGGATGAAAATGCGCTGAAGATCTTCAAGGCCGTTACAAGCCTGTCGTCCACCGCAGATGCCGCCGGACTTGGGATAGTAAAAAGAAACGCTTATGTTCGCCTGCTAAGGGAAAAAGGCGTGACGGTAAAACAGGTCGCGCGAATCATGGGGGTCTCTCCCGCTACGATTAAACGCATCTGCAAAGTGGACCACTGACCCCGTCCCCAGGGGTTCATGAGCCACTGACCCCGTCCCCAAGGGCTCATTGCGATACCTTTCGAACCGTGCTATGATACTTGCGTTTGGAAAAATCACCCGATCGCGGCCGGAAAGAAAGGATGGCGTCCATATGTCCATGCAGCAGGTATTTTCTCAGATCCTGATCATCATGATCTATGTTCTGGTGGGTTTTTGTGCCGGGAAACTGCACCTGATCGATGCAGTGCAGCGGAAATTTCTGTCAAGACTTTGTTCCGATCTGATCCTGCCGTTCACGATCCTGTCCGCTACTTCACAGGAACCGGACCGAAGTGATCTGCACGACCTTCTCTTTTCGCTGATTCTTGCGACCGGCGTGCTCGTTGGCACCACCGTGCTCTCTCTTCTGTTCCATAAGATCAGAAAGACCGCGCAGGCCAGGACTGCCGTGATCACGGGTCTGCTCACTTACCCGAACTGCACGTTCTTAGGGCTTCCGCTCTGCCTGGCGCTGTTTGGCGAAAAAGCCATCCTCTACAACGCCGTCATGATCATTGTCTTTAACCTGCTGTTCTTTACGGTTCAGTATTCTTTGTTTCTGCCCGGAAAAATCGAACTGAAAAAACTGTGCACACCGGGCACGATCTCAACCCTTGTCATGATCGTGATGGTGGCTTTCGGCCTGCATTTTCCGGCCCCCGTTCAGACTGCCGTAAGCAGTATCGGGTCCGTCATTTCTCCGCTGTCGCTGATCATTATCGGCGTGATGCTTTCCGAGAACCGGCTCAGTGTGATCTTTTCGCAAAGATCATCCTATCCCGTGATCCTGATCAGAAATCTGCTGATCCCCGTTCTCGTGGCGCTGCTGTTAAAGCCGCTGCCGCTGGATGTGAATTCCAAGATGTGTATGCTTGTGTATCTGGGATGCCCCTGTGCCACGCTGACTTCGATCTATGCCATGCAGCTGGAGCAGGAGCCCGTGCTATGTGTGAACAGCGTTCTGCTGTCCACGCTGTTTTTTGCGCTTTCCCTGCCCTTAATTGTTCTGATCGGGCAGAATATTCTGTAAATGAGCCACTAACCCCGTCCCCAAGGGCTCATGAGCCACTAACCCCGTCCCCGAAGGACCACTTTCGTTTGGGTGAGGCGGAAGGGCGTGCGTTTGTGAATGACCTCGGCGCAGTAGTCGAGAGTCTTCTGCATCTTTGCGGTCATTTCGGAAACGCTGGCATAGACCTCGTCATCATCGGTCTCGCACGATAAGAAGAACGCATCTTTTGTCATCTTCATGCTCTTTACGGCATTCAGTTTCCTGTTCTCCGCGATCTCAGTTTCATCCGTCAACGTATCGATATCATACAGGATCAGCGGATTTCTGGTCGCCACCACATCGATCTCATCCGCAAGCCGGATCAGAGAAGCCAGATACGGCAGGCAGACCGTGTTGCCGTTTGCAAGCTTTAATGCCGCAGGATACGCTTCTTCATCGAACAGATCCGTCTTCCTGTGTCCCCTGACGATCTGCTTGATCGCAAAAGCATGCTCCGCGGAAGGGATCTCAAAGAGTTCCGCATACTTGTCAATGAACATCCCGCTGAATTCATTGTGATACACCCTGACAAAATCCGCTTTCTGCGCACCCGGATGCGAGGCAAAGAACGCTTCGGCCCCAAGCTGATCCTTCCAGGCTTCATAATCTTTTTCCCCGATCCCCATGCCGACATCATGCAGATAGCAGGCCGTCAGCAGGCAGTAGATCTCGTCCGCGTTTAGTTTCCCGATCTGCTCCGTACCTACCAGCCGGTTGCAGGAATCGATGACCGTCATGCTGTGCAGTTCGGAATGATCCGTATATTCCGGGAACAGCAGCTTAAATCTGGACAGCATTTTCTGGGTGGCAAAAACCGTATCTCTGAACCGTAAGTGCAGGGAAGGATCCAGTTCCTTCAGCCTCTTCTCCAGCATAAAATCGGTATCTTCCTTAAGCGCCAGATTTTCTTCCCTGATCTTTACGGTCAGGACGTTCAGTCCCAGAAGATTCTGATAGTTCACATCATCCGCGATCCTAAAGACCATACGGATCCCGATGTTGTCGGCATCCGGATCATCCGCAAGAAGCTGCGCCATCTCTGTCGGATCAAACGGGATACAGTCGTCCTTGATCCGAAGCGTAATGTCTTCATTTTTAAAAATCGCCAGCGCGTTCAGGGAATGCGCCTTCCCGTCCGCCCCGAATCCGTGCCGGACCACGTTTCCGGCCATTTCCTCAAGGCAGAGCGCCGCATAATAGGAAGTCCCCTTTCCGAGATCGTGCCCGTCGCAAAAAGCGCGGATCCTTTCGGAGGCCTGCACCACCTCTTCCATACTGCGGATCTGGATATCGAGATGGTCCGCTTTCGGAACGCCGAAATCATCCGGAAGAAACATCCATTCATCCACGGTTTTCGGCACGTGCTTCCAAAAGAGCAGCGCATATACGGGAACCGTCAGGATCGTCAGGAAGATCCCGATGGGGTTGGAGATCCAGACACCCATGGCGCCCATCATGGGCGCAAGGATCGCCGAAGGGATCACCATGGAAAAGAATCCGTCAAAGACCGACTGGACGTTCACGAAAGCCGTATGTCCCGTCGCCTGCAGATAATTCGTGCACACCTGGCAGATCAAGATCAGCGGAATGCAGAACGCATAGATCAGAAACAGCCGGTGCGAAAGCATATAAACCGCGGAACTTCTGTCCGGGAAAAAGATCAGGCTTAGGATGGGCGAGAGCAGGGCAACGACCGCAGTAAAGATCAGAGACAGCAACAGTCCTTTCGTAAAGACGATCTGCAGCGTCTTTTTCATGGATGAGCGGTCTTCCTCCCCCACGAAAATACTGATCAGCATCCTGACTACGGCGCCGTTTCCGAGACAATAGGCGATGAAAAACCCGCTGACCATATTAAAGGAAGACATGGCGGAAAGCCCGTCGTTCCCCGCAAATCTCAGCAGGATCCTGTTGATGAACATCCCTCTTATCGCAAGGCAGAATACGAGAAGCGCGCCGGGAAATCCGATCTTAACAAGCGGCATAAGGTCTTTCCAAAGGGCCTTTTTGAAGCCGAAATGCAGCTGCGCTTTGGAAGAAAAATAGTAAGGAACAAGAAGCAGAAAATAGATCAGGTTGCTCAAAGACGTCGCAAGCGCCAGCCCGAAGATCCCAAGTCTCAGCACCCCGACCAGAACGATATCCATGGTAACATTGGAAACGATCATGCCCGCGATCCCAAGATAGCCGCGCGCATTCTGTCTTTCCATCTGCAAAAAAGCGGCGATCTGCTGGGCAAGCAGCATGGGCAGGATCCCGATCGCATAGCCCCGGATATAGAGGATCAGGCTTCCCTCAAGTTCCCTGCTGGCCCCGAGCAGCAAAGCGATCGGTCCCGGAATGAGAAGGCTGACGAGCGTCAGAAGCGCACCGACCAGAAACGTAACGATCAGATTCAGCGAGAAAACGCCTTCCGTTTTGTCAAGTTCGCCCTTTCCCATGTACCTGCCGCACAAAACGGCCGTGCCGCCAAGGAGCACGGATCCGATGGCATTCATGATATTGACCATGGAAAAATAAAGGCCGATCACGCCGACGGAAGCCGCATCAATGTATCGCCCGGCCATCACGCCGTCCACGATCGAATTGATGGATCCCATGGCAAAGATCAGGATCTGCACGGGAAGCAGTGAGAAAAATAGCCCGGAAAGCAGTTTGTCGGAAGTATGTTTATCAGTGTTCATCTGCAGTCTCCTTTACACTGTCGTAAGACCGGATCCCTTCCGTCTTTTTAGTATATCTGATTTTGCCACCGTTTGTCCACGATATCGCCCCGGCCCGATAGCGTAAACTCATTGTAGGAAATAAATAAACAGAAGTGTCCCCAGATCTGTGTTGAGAATCAAATCACCTGTTTATTATATTCCATCTCACTCAAA
>CACZBD010000027.1 GCA_902779305.1 uncultured Lachnospiraceae bacterium
ATGAGTAATAAGGTATATTAGGGTTATGGATTTCAACACTCTTGAGAAAGAAATAGAGCAGCTGAACAGAATAAATACACGTGCGAATTATACCAGCCGCGACAGATATTACAGCTTGTATAATTCTATCTATGAGAACTTGCTTGAAATGGAAAAAGCAAACCGGATTTCCATAGAGACGGGAAGCAAAGGGCTTGGTTATCTGCGGGAGTTACTCGTGAATGATGGCCCGGAGTTTAGTTACACAGTTGTTTTTTGGGAAAAGAATAACGCCACAAAAAAATACAAGATCGGCGTATGCATACGGGGATTACCGATCTGTAAGCCGGTGGAGGATTGAATTACAGATAACGGACTAAGATGAATCGGGATTTGTTTTACCAGGTAGAAAGGGATTTAATGAACATAGCGGTACTGTCAGATATTCACGGCAATTATACGGCACTTGAAACCTGCCTGGATTATCTGAAAGATAAAAAAATAGATGCATATTGTTTTTTGGGCGACTACACCGGTGAATTTTCCGGGGTGGAACAGACGATAAAAACGCTTTATGACCTGCGGGACAGGTATCCGTGTTATATCTTACGGGGAAACAAGGAAAACTACCTGATCGACGGGCTTGGAAAAGATACTCCCGATTGGAATCCGTATCCCAGCACGGTAGGGATGCTGCGATATGCATATAACCATATTACAAAGGACGATATCCGTCTTTTTAAAAGCCTGCCAATCTCAATGAGGATTGAAACCGAAGGGTTACCGGATATTGTGATCTGCCATGGATCTCCAAGGAAAGTAAATGAGAAATTCGCAGAAGAGGAGCAAATTCTGAAAGAGATCATCGAAGAGACGAATGTGGAATATATCATCTGCGGACATACGCATCAGATAATAAACAGGCAATTTGGAAAAACGCACATCTGGAATGCCGGATCCGTGGGCGCTTCTTTTGACATGCCATACAGCTATCGTTTTATGATCCTTCATGGCGAGAACGGGGAATGGAATCCGGAATATGTCTCGCTGGAAGCGGATGTTGAAAGGTTGCTGTGTGAAATGAAGGAGGCCGGGCTGTATGAAGCAGCGCCCTTTTGGACGCGTTTTACGGAGCTGCAGGTGAAAAGCGCGTGTGGCGAATATATGCACGGGGATCTTCTGAACAGAGCTATGGATCTCTGCCGGAAAAAATACGGAGTGTGTGAGTGGCCCAAGGTAAGCGAGGATTGTTTTCGTGAAGCGTTTGAGACCCTTTTTCCGGGCCTATAAGCAAGATTGATACAAAGGAATAGAAAGGGAACCGACTGACGAGGAAAAAAGGCTGGAAGAAAAACGTGCGGAAGAGCGAAAACAAGAGACCGCAACCTATAAGATGGAACTCAAGGGAACAGATCTTGCGGATCTGACCAGGCAGTTCACAATGAACCTGGCAGACCAGCTATCTTTGTCATCGGACGGAACGTACGATGTAAGAGGATAAGGGATCAAGGAGCAAATTGATTGGTACTACCATTCAATATACAGGAATCGGGTCACGGTAATTTCGTGGCCCGATGTTTATGTGTAGACTCAGATGTATATTATTATAAAAGTGCGCATATTCAAGCAATTGGAGTTGATAATATTTCATAAAGCAATTAGAATAGGCTTATAGAAAGAGCATTTGAGGGACACATATGTGCGGTAAGAATGAGCTTAATATTATATTGAAGGAATTGGCTAAGGCTTATACGGATGTTTATGGGGAAGATATTGTTACGATTCTTCTCTATGGTTCGTATGCCCGTGGTGACAATAATAGTGAATCGGATGTGGATGTTGTCGCAATTGTGAAGGGCAATCGCGAAGAATTACAGTCAAAGCTGAAAGAGATTTGGGATGTTTCGTGTGATCTGGAACTGGAATATGAGACAATTCTTTCTCCGACAGTTATTCCGTATGATGAATATATGAAGTATAAGGACGATCTTCCGTATTACAGGAATATTGAAAAGGAAGGGGTGAAGATCGTTGCCTGATAATACCAGGGAAGATCTGGCAAAATACAGACTTGAAATGTCTAATGAACACATGAAGTCGGCAAAAGCCCTTTTGGATATCGGAAGCTATAAAGACAGTATCGGCAGATCCTATTTTGCAATGTTTAGTGCAGTAAGAGCGCTTTTGGCATTGGAAGCGGTGGATTTTTCCAAGCATTCCGGTGTTATTTCTTATTTTCAAAAGGAATACATAAAAACCAGTAAGATGGACGTGAAATACTCAAAGTCTTTAAGCCAGGCGTTTCAGATTAGGAATAATGCGGATTATCAGGATTTTTTTGTGGTTTCCAAGAAAGATGCTGAAGAACAATTTGAACGCGCTGAAGAGTTTGTAGATGCAGTAAAATTGCTGTTTGAGACATGAAAAGTTGAATCTTTTTTGAATCACGGATATGCGGGTGCATCCTTTCCCATAAAATCAATGTTTTTGTGATTCAAACCGCTTCGATTCGAGGTTGGGACGGACAAGGATATTTACGGTGGCGATATTCTGTTGGACCCGATAGACATACTTTGGGAAGCACATCCCAATATTCAGCGCAATATTGAACTGGGCACTTCACAGAATGGCCGGACACTTAAGGATCAATCGATCATAGATGAATTGAAGGATATTTTGACGTACTGGATCAGATAGGAGAAGAAAATGTTATCAGATATCGCCGGCGATGTTAAAAGATGTGTGGAAGCAAAAGAACGATTTGATTCCGGAGAGAGCAGCAAGGATTATTCCCTGTTTTATCTAAACCGCGTGAAGGATGAGTGTAAAAAATCCATACCGGCCAGGGAACTCCCGGAAATAGAGGATGAAGTGAAATTCATTGAGGATTATCTGAAAGGAAAAGTCACGGCAGATTATATTCTGAGGTATTGGAAACCTTTTGAATATGCAAACAACCCTTTTGAATAGACATTAGTTGCTCTTTGTTTTGCCCGTAAATACGGGCTTTTTTCAGTTTTGGGCGCGATAGTATCCGTTTGTCTTTCGGATTCGTGAGGGAAGTTTCACGAAAAGGAAAGAATCGGATACGGGTGTTGGCTGAAACGGTTTTTTGATATTATTATAGTTTAGAAGGGATCGACAAATTCCGATTAGTAAGGAACATTTAGATAAGTAGCAATAGATTATATAGATTTATCGATTAAGGGAGGCTGTTGTGGATAATAAAGGAACCAGACTATGTGTCATTTCACTGCTTTGTATGTTTTTGGCACCGTTAGTTATTTTTATGATTGCCGGTAATTTTATGAGCGGGGATATTTCGGGAGCAACAGCTGATGCCTACGGTGTGATGATACCGCTTGATATTGCATCTTATATTGTGGCCTGGGTTCTTGCGATCATATCAAGAGTTAAGTATAAAAACAGATTCAGCTTGGTTCTGATAATTTTATATGGATCATTACTTGCTCTTTCCGTAATCGGAATTATAGTATTGTTTTGTGTTATTATGGGTCTGTTCTAGGAATGGTTTTGCAGGATGATACAAGGACAAGGTATTATCCGAAAACTGGAGTCGTATTAGGAGAATACCCATATGGGAAGAATAAATTCCGGCTTGTCGGGATGAAGTGTTAGCACGTTATTTCGGAAGTTAACTTTGGTAAGGAAAACAGAAATATATTGAGGGAGCAAAACAGACAATGACAGCTGAAGAAATGTGGAAAGAGTCCGGATTAACCGGCGAATACGAGGCGTGGTCTTTTGGTGACGATGCGGATGAGCTTGCTCGTCTGGTAAAGGAAGGGATAAAAACCGCAACTTGCTCAGCTCTGTGCTTTTATGAAATGGAAGGAGAAGTTCTGCCGAAAGTCGGAGAATACAGTGTTATTCTGGATTCGAAGGATCAGGCGGTATGTATTATCCGGACAACAAAAGTGTATACGACCGGATTCAATCAGGTCTCAAAAGAACATGCATGGAAAGAAGGAGAAGGGGATCGTTCTTTAGAGTATTGGCGCAATACGCACAGGAGATTCTTTATTGAAGAACTGTGCAAGGATGGTCTTGATTTTAACGAAGATATGGAACTGGTCTGTGAAGAATTTGAAGTTTTCTGATGATATAATGAAATACAATCATATCGATCGGACAGAATGGACGGTTGATTAAAGACATTAATCAGCAAGATTTGTAAAGGAAAAGACAGGAATAAGTGAAAGATCATAAACTATCATATCTACTTCCGATCAGATCCGTTATATTTTTGCTTGTATTTGTAATCGGATCATTAGTATCGGGAAAAGAACCGGCTGACATCAGCAACTGGTGGACTATCGTTGCGACGGTGGTAAATGTCTTTACAATAATCTTGCTTGTTTTTGCGGCAAAGAAAAAAGGTATGACTTACCCGGAACTGATCGGTTATAAAAAAGGCGGTACGAAGATCAGCCAGATCGTGATCATATCCATAATTGTTCTTGTGATAGGAACAGGAGGGATGTATCTGGCGGGCTATCTTTGTTACGGAGTACTTCCGTATTTGTCTCCGATGATGATTGCGCCAATCCCTATGGTTTTGGCAATCATCAATTTTCTGCCGCTTCCGATAACTACCGCGTTAGCAGAAGATGGCTTATATTTGGGATGCGGAGTGAATCACATAGAGAATAAGGTACTTGCAATTATCGTTCCGGCATTCTTTTATGCGCTGCAACACTGCTTTATACCGACACTTTTCGATGCAAGGTATATCGTATACCGGTTCCTTTCTTTTTTGCCGTTAACGCTCATTCTGTGCCGCTACTATTATAAAAAAAGGAATCCGGTTCCCATTATGATCGGTCATGCACTTATAGATCTGATGACAGTCTCATGGGTGCTGGCAACATCGATCGATCCGGGATTCTATGAAATGATGGTAAATATGTAACCGGGAGCTTCTCCATAATACTCGGTTATAATGTTGCCGTCTTACGGTCGTTATCATTTTACCATGGAAGCAGATCCGGAAAAAGGGCGCTCATAAATGACAGAATATGATATGATAACAATACAGATATTCAGGAATTTGTGAGGAGAGACGGATGGAACACTGCGGGACACAAAACATAGAGACAGGGAGACTGGTTTTGCGGAGATTCTCTGTTCATGATGCGGAAGCCATGTACAGAAACTGGACTACCGATCCTGAAGTGACCCGGTTCCTGACGTGGCCGGTGCATGACAGCGTTGAGACAAGCAAAGCGATCCTTAAGGAATGGGTCGCATCCTACTCCAAAAAAGATTATTATCAGTGGGCGATCGTCCTGAAAGAAAACGGAAATGAACCGATCGGAAGTATCGCTGCGGTAGGCATGAACGATGACCTTTCGATGGTGCATATCGGCTACTGCCTTGGCAGAGCCTGGTGGCATCAGGGGATCATGTCAGAGGCGCTGAAAGCGGTGATGGATTTCTTTTTCGATACGGTAGGCGTTAATCGCATCGAAAGCCGTCACGATCCGAGAAATCCGCACTCCGGCATGGTCATGAAAAAATGCGGAATGAAATACGAGGGAACCCTGCGAAGCGCTGACAGAAACAATCAGGGGATCTGCGATGCGTGCTGGTATTCCCTGCTTAGATCAGAACGATAGACTTTCCGCAAATTCTGCGATCCGATCTGCAAAATATGAGGCCCTGTAATATACGGCATACGGATCACCGCTTGAGATCTCGATCTTCTGGAGTTCACTGTCGGTGATCATTTTTTTGTATTCATTTTCCCAGTTCAGTCCATACGGTTCGTTTTCCTTTGTCGCATGATCGAGCAGAAAGAGCGCCGGCAGATCCTGTGGCAGGTGAAAATCACACACAGCCATACAGTTGTCGTAGATGTTACTTTGTTCCCTTAAATGCGCCGCCTGCTGATAATGCAGGAAGAACATGTCTTCCATGACAGGGTAATATTCTTTCAGATTGCTTCCGTAAAACAGAAACTCATATTCCGGCATCTGAAACAAAGCGGTATATCCCGTGAGATTCAGACATTTTTGAAGGAACCCGTTCAGTCTTGTGATGCGCTTCAGATACCAGCGGTATTCGGCAACGGAACCGAAATTTCCGTTCAGAAAACGCGTTGCAAGTTCCGGAACCAGCGCGCTGATCCCGATAAACCCTTTGATCTGTTCCGGGTATTTTTCGATATATCTGTACGCATAAAGCGCAGAGATCTGATGAGAGATCAGAATGACATTCTGCTCTGTTCCGGCACCCTGCAGCGTGTCATGGATGAGATCCGCATAGAAATCAGCGCTTCGTTCATGGTCGATATCCGGACTGAATCCTTTTCCGGGATAGTCGATGATCACACACCGGTATCGATCGGAAAGCCTGTCGGTCAGTACCCTTAAGGACAGGGTCGGACAGGTATCGAATTCCGCGCCGAGAAAGACCAGCGTGCAGGGACCTTTCCCCGCAGTATATACAGCAACGTTGCACCCTTTTGCCGTTTCATAAGTGATCCATTCGTTTTGATACTGTTCCCGTTTTTGATCTGCTTCCTTAAGAAAAGAATGCCTGTAAACGGAGTAGACAACCGTGATGACAAGAAAGAACAGCAGAAGCACAACCGCAAATCTTTTCATGTCCCTGCAGAATTTCCGGAATCCTTCGGAAGACTTATAAAAATCACCCAAAAGATCACAGACCTTCTTAAGCAGAAAGGCCGCGGCGGTGGACAGGGCAAGAACGATCAGAACATAGAGCGCCACATTCCGGATATAAAGAGCCGGCGGATTGGAATCATAGATAAAATGATGACTGAAAAGCTGAACGAACAGACCGTGGATCAGATAGAATTCCAGAGTCATTCCGCCGTAAAATGAGAGAACATTTTGCAAAGCGTGCAAAGCTCTGTTACCGGTATCCTCTTTGATGGAAGAGGCGATCCAAAAAACAAGCAGGCTGAAAGCAGAAGCTGCAATGATCTGCAAAAGAAGCTGACTAAAATTGATGATCCCGTAATCCCCGATCTTAAGAAACTGTCCGATGTGAGTTGCATTTTCTGCAAGAAGGAAGGAACCGGTTAGGACCAAGCCTGTGAGCACATATCGAAAGACGGGACGCACCTTACGGTTCAAAAATGCCCCTTCCTCATGATCTGCCGCATAGATCCCGAGCAGAAAAACCGGAGCTGTGTTGATCCACCAGTTTCCGGTCACAAGGATGTGGCAGACAACGCTGTAACCAAGGATCCATAAGGCCATGAAAAGCAGATTGGTGCGCCTGTTTTTGCGATAGATCAGAAAGAACCCGACATACAGGATCAGGATCGTATACACAAACCAGGAATACGGGTTCAGGGGAAGATCCACTGCTTCAAATGCAAACCTGACGAGAAGAAAAATGATCTGCGTCAATACGAAGACCAGCAGGAGACGGTTCAGTCTTCTGATGAGAAAGCCGTCCATGTAATCTTCTTTTTTGCGAAGCTGTTTGATCAGACCGTAACCGGAGCAGAAAAAGAAGAAAGAAACGACCGGATAACCGATCGGAACAAAAGCACCGAGTCCCGGCTGTCGATAGGCATCGGGAATCCAGAATGCTGAAGTCTTCTGCGCCAGGTGATGCATCATGATCAGAATGGCAAAGAGGCCGAGTATTCTTTTGGATGTTTTTTTACTCATTTGTTGTCCAGGTGAGGGAATCGATGACGGAAGCCATTTGATCGGATACTTCCATGTTCATTTCTTCATCTTCTCCGTTATGTCCGGTGAGTTCAAAGATCAGCGCACCGTCCATATAATCCCTGCCGATCGCCGTCATATAGAGACCGGAACCGTCTTCTTCCGGAGGAAGCACTGCCCAGTAGCCTGTCACATCCGGAGCTCCGGGAAACGGCGCTTCGGAGTACTCGGTCTTGTCACTCCAGGATTCGCCAAGCTTTTTGACCGCATCTTTTCCGTTATCATCAACGGTATAAGTCACCGTGATCATGTTCGTGCCGGCCGATTCTCCGGTATAAACGATAAAGACCTGCGGACCGTCCTGGCTGATCTCAAATTTCGTTGCATCATATCTGACGCTCCAGCCGTTTGCATCATGATATACACTGTTTTCCGGACCGTTCACGTAGTTTTCGCTGCTGAACGTATCGGGATCCAGATCATCCATTCGCTCGAATATCAGCGGACGGTCTTCTGTTCCTTCAAAATAGCCGTAGATCTTTCCGTCTTGTACTGCGGTGATCTTCAGCACTTCTGCCGGTTCATCCGCACCGCCGAACCAGAACTTCACTTCCCCGTCACTCTGCTTGGTGTCAAAAGGAAGGCCCATGCCTTCATGCTCCCCGTCTTCCGTATGTCCGTAGGTATCCTCGGTGAAGACATAGAAATAGGTTTTGGCAGATTCGTCTGCGCCTTCAGCGTAGTTCACATACACTCCCTTGGCAAAATAAGGAGGGGCAGGCACTTCCGTTTCTGCGACCCCGGCGGATTCATCGTCAGGATTGGTGTCCACGGATACGCTGATACTCGAACAGGCGGCAAAGATCACTGCGGCCATGGAAGAAAGCGCCAGGGTCAAAAGGATCATTTTGATTTTTTTCATAACAATATACTCCTTATACATTTGCTTTACCGGAATCCGTCACGGATCTCAGATCATGTGACGACTCTTAAACACGACAATTATAGTGATTTTCACATATTTCGTCAATATCGTTAATCCTATTGACATAGTAGGTAGATAGATATATAATGCGGAAAATAACCATTTTTTTGGCAGGAAAATCAGGATATGCGTTTTAATACGAAACTGCTTCACGGAAAATCAACATCGGGATTTGAATCCGGCCAGACGCTCCCGCCCATCTCGCAGGTCAGCGCCTTCTCGCATGAGAGTATGGAGGACCTAGAGAAAGTATTTGATCACAAAAAGATGGGATTTGCGTACACACGGATCGGAAATCCGACGGTCGCCGCTTTTGAGCAAAAGATCAACGAGCTTGAGGGTGGGGCGGGCGCCGTATGCACGAGCAGCGGGATGTCCGCCATTACGTCCGCGATCCTGACCGTCTGTGAAAGCGGAGATGAGATCATCGCAGGAAGCGGACTTTACGGTGGGACGATCGGACTCTTTCATGACCTTGAAAAGCTTGGCATCCACACGGTATTTGCAGCCGATCTGACAGAAGACGCGGTGAGGGGACTGATCAATGAAAAGACCAGACTGATCTTTACGGAGCTGATCTCCAACCCTTCTCTGAAGGTTGCGGATGTGGCGGGGATCACTAACGCAGCCCACGAAGCGCATGTGCCGCTCTTTGTGGATTCTACCACCGCGACACCATTCATATCGCGTCCGCTTTTACTCGGGGCCGATGTTGTGATCCATTCTACATCCAAATACTTAAACGGCGGCGGAAATTCGATCGGCGGCGTGATCGTGGATGGCGGAAAATTTAAATGGGACTTTGAGAAACATACCGCACTTTCCGGTTTCAAAAAATACGGACAGATGGCGTTTTCGGTAAGGCTTCGCACGGATGTCTGGCAGAATCTTGGCGGCTGTATGGCGCCGATGAATGCGTACTTAAGTTATATCGGAACAGATACGCTCGGACTCCGCATGGAAAGGATCTGCAGCAATGCGGACAGACTGGCACAGGCGCTGGATGAAGTTCCCGGGATCACAGTCAATTATCTGACCTTGAAAAGTCACCCATATCACCGGTTCGTTAAAAGTGAGCTTGGCGGATACGGTGGCGGGATCTTAAGCTTCAGGGCAGGATCGAAGGCGCGCGCTTTTGCCATCATCAATGCGCTTAAATATGTATGCATCGCGAGCAATATCGGGGACATCAGGACGCTCGTGATCCATCCGGCCTCCACGCTTTATGTACAGGCAAGCCCTGAGGAGATGGCGGCAGCAGGTGTCTATGAAGACACCGTAAGAGTAAGCGTCGGGATCGAAGACATCGAAGATCTGATCGAAGATTTCACGCAGGCCATAGAAGGCAGCAAAGACTTATGAGGGAAGCATCGTTTGAGATCAGGGAATCCGCCAGCGAAAAGATCAGGACTTATGCACTTCAAGCATATCCGGAAGAGGGATGCGGGGTGCTCTTATCTTCTGCAAATGGCGTGATCGAAGATGTATACCTTATGGAAAATGCGGTCCCGTCCGAAACGGCGGCAAGGCATTACAGGATCGATCCGCTTCAGTTTTATGAGATCGAGAAAAAAGCGGCCGGGAACGGTTATGAGATTGCCGGCTTTTTTCATTCACACCCGGATTGTATCGCAACCCCTTCCAAAGAGGATGAAGCACAAATGATCCCAGAAATGCTGTACATCATCACAGCGGTTGAAAACGGAAGATGTATGGAAATGAACGGGTTTATAAAGGAAAGATAAGGAACGGAAAATGAAGGTCTATATTTCTGCAACACTTCAGAATTTCATCGGGAAAAATCACGTGATCGAAGCTCCTGAGGGCGATCTGTGGTCTGTGCTGAAGTTCCTCACGGAGGAGTACCCGGACGCAAAGCAGGTTCTGTTTGATGAAGATAATAACCTGAGAAAGTTTGTGCGCATCTATGCCGGAAACGAAGACCGGACGACAACGGACATGTGGTATAAAACCCTTTCGGGGGAGGAAGAAGTGCTGATCCTTCCTGCGATCGCCGGAGGCGCTAACGACAGCATCATCAATGACGTCAGGATGAAAGCGCAGTCACTTGACGATGATGAGATCAAACGGTTTGAAAAACATCTTCTGCTGAAAGAGATCAGCGTCAAAGGACAAAAACGGATCAAGGCGGCAAGAGTCATCGTCTGCGGTGCAGGCGCACTCGGTTCCCCGGTGATCCAGTATCTTGCGGCAGCGGGTGTCGGTACGATCAAGGTGGTTGATGAGAATGAGGTGGCGCTTGAGGATCTGCAGACGCAGGTGATCCACGGCAGCCGTGATGTCAGACGTCCCAAGGTTGCATCCGCAAAGGACACGGTCAGGAATATCAATAGAAACATCGGATTCGAAGCCGAAAATGCCGCGCTGAATGCGGAAAACATCGAGCAGATCTTTGACGGATACGATCTGGTCATCGACTGCAGCGATAACTATAAACTGCGGTATCTGATCAATGATGCCTGCGCGCTTTTAGATATACCGGTGGTGTTTGCAGCTATCTATCAATATGAGGGAAGGGTTTCGATCTTTAATCATAACGGGGGCCCCTGCTTAAGATGTCTTTATCCGGAGCCGCCGGAGCCGGGGCTGGTACCGACTTGTGCTGCGGGAGGTGCGATCAGTCCGCTTCCGGGCATCATCGGAAGCATTCAGGCAAATGAAGCCTTAAAGCTCATCATCGGGATCGGGGAGCATCTTGACGGAAAGATGCTGATCATGGACAGTCTGTATCTGCATACCCGGATCCTTCCGGTCAAAAAAGACAGCAACTGCCCGCTGTGCGGTCTTTCAAAGACGATCCTGTCGGTTGAAGAGTTTGATTATGATGATTTTTGCGGATTGAAAGAACCGGATGAGGAAACACCCGTTGAAGGACTCACACCGGAAGAACTGACAAAGAGAATGGACAGCGGAGAGCCGCTTACGATCATCGATGTCAGAGAACCACACGAACGTGCCATCATGCGGTTCCCGAATGCGATCATCATCCCGATCGGGCAGCTTGCAAGAAGGATGAAGGAACTTGATCCCGAAGTGGATACGGTCTTTATCTGCAAATCCGGAAAGCGCAGCATTCTTGCGATCAATACGCTTCGCGAAGCGGGATATGAAGGGAACATGTATAACTTAAAGGGCGGTTTTGACGCGATGAAGGATATCGTATTATCGCACGAAGGGGCATGGTTATAATTTTTCACTAATAATATCAAACAACAGGTTCACAAAGGAGGAAACCACAATGTCAAAGGAAACAGAGATCAAGAGCGCCGGCATCAATGCGCTCGGAGCAAAAGAGGCTTATAATCTTGCGAACATTACCAAGACAAAGCCGCAGTACGGAGCATTGACCCCCAAGTGGCTCACAAAGTTCCTGGAATTCAAGGGACTGGAAACGGGTATCTACAGGGTTAACAAGGTTGTTGAAGGAGAGACACCGCTTGATGTGCTCTGCAGCCAGACCAAAAAGTCGGATATCATTCCGGACGGGTTTGTTCAGTACGAGACAGAGCCGCGGGAATATGTGCTCAGTTCCATTTCTACCATTATCAACGTGAACACGGCCGTGGAGGATGTTTACAGCGCACCTTACGATCAGGTGCAGGAACAGCTCGGACTTGCGATCGAATCTTTGAGAGAGCGTCAGGAGAGCCAGCTCATCAACAATGATGATTACGGTCTTCTGAAGAATGTTGCCGATTCCCAGAGGATCCAGACAAGAAACGGTGCACCGACACCGGATGACATGGACGAACTGATCTCCAAAGTCTGGAAGGAGCCGTCGTTCTTCCTTGCCCATCCCAGAGCGATCGCAGCATTTGAAAGAGAGTGCACGAAGAGAGGGGTTCCGCCGGTAGTTGTAAATCTTGCCGGAGGTACGTTCCTGACATGGAGAGGGATCCCTGTCATTCCCACGGATAAGCTTCTTGTTGACGGGCTCAAGAATCCCAAGTCCGAAAGCGGCAAGACCAACATCCTTCTGATCCGTACCGGCGAAGCAAAAAGAGGCGTGATCGGACTGTTCCAGGCAGGACTGAAGAATGAACATTCCAGAGGTCTGTCTGTACGTTTCAGGGGAATTGATGATAAAGGTGTGGCATCCTATCTTCTGTCTTTGTATTGCTCGGCAGCTATCCTTGCAGATGACGCGATCGCAGTGCTTGAAGATGTAGAGGTGGGTGAATACTATGACTACGATTGAAAACCTCGCGGGAGTTCCTGATGCAGGCGAACTCACGATCCTTGCAAACGAACTGTTTCCGGATCTGACCGAGGGCGTTTATGGCATCCCCGAAACGGACATTCCCGTTGCATCCGTACCGGAAGCATCTCCTTCTCTTCCTTCAGCGGAGGTTTTTGACTGGGAGCATCCGTTTGCAGCGGATATCGGTTATGCGCCTGCCGTAATGTCGCAGGAGCAGGCTAAGGAACAGGACCGGAAGATCGATGTGCCAACTTCCGTTGGCGGAGACCGGGTTATTTCGACCCAAAAAGAAAATGAGCGTTCCACGTCGCGGAATGATTCGATCCGGATCGGCAGCAAGACGCTTGCACAGATCAGGGATGATTTTCCGATCTTAAAAGAACAGATCAACGGGAATCCGCTCGTATGGCTGGATAACGGCGCAACAACACAGAGACCTCAGGTTGTCATTGACAGACTGTCGTCTTACTACGAACATGAGAATTCCAATGTGCACAGAGGTGCGCATACGCTTGCCGCAAGATCGACGGACGCGTATGAAGGCGCAAGAGATATCGTCAGGGACTTTATCGGTGCGCCCTCTTCCGAGGAGATCGTGTTCGTGCGCGGCACGACCGAAGCGATCAACCTGGTGGCCAATGCCTATGTGAAACCGCTCCTTACGCCGGGTGATGAGATCATTGTATCCATTCTTGAACATCATGCGAATATTGTTCCGTGGCAACTTGTGGCGCAGGCTACGGGAGCTGTGATCAAAGTGATCCCTTGCGACGAGACCGGTCAGCTGTTGCTTCATGAATATGAAAAGCTGTTTACGAAGAGGACAAAGTTTGTGTCCGTGACGCATGTTTCCAATGTGCTGGGAACGGTCACACCGGTGGAGGAACTGATCGCGATCGCCCACAGACACGGCGTTCGCATTCTGATCGACGGCGCGCAGTCCGTGGCGCATATTCCGGTGAACGTTTCGGCACTGGATGCGGATTTCTTTGTGTTCTCAGGCCATAAGATCTTTGCACCGACCGGGATCGGTGTCGTATACGGCAAAAAAGAACTTCTGGAAGCGGCACAGCCTTACCACGGCGGCGGCAACATGATCGCCGATGTGACTTTTGAAAGAACGATCTATAATCCCGCACCCAACAAGTTTGAGGCGGGTACCGGAAGCATCGCCGACGCGGTGGGACTGGGCGCGGCGCTGACTTATCTGTCGCAGATCGGCATGCCCTGCGTATACAGATGGGAGCACGAACTGCTTCAGTATGCCCTGCAGGAAATGAAAAACGTGAAGGGGATCCATCTGGTCGGAACAGCCCTGAACAAGGCATCTGCCCTTGCTTTTAAGCTGGACGGCTATTCGGACGAAGAGGTTGGAAAGCGTCTGGATGCATACGGGATCGCAGTCCGGACGGGCCATCACTGCGCACAGCCGGTGCTCAGACGTTTCGGTTACGAAAGCACGGTGAGACCGACGATCGCGCTTTATAACTCACCGGACGACATCGACGCTTTGGTAAAAGTGCTCAAAACGTTTGCTTAAATGCGGAAGGATGAAGGGAACAGATGAACGAGATCATTAAAGAACAGGAAATAGAGAATATCGTCGGGGTCATTCTGGATGATTTTGACGGAGGCAAAAATATAGACAGGATCGATATCTACAACAAACCTGACAAGTCCAAGGTACAGGATCTTGTAAAAAACCTGTTTCGTATCATCTATCCCGGATATTTCCGCGACAGGTCTTATAAGATCTACAATCCGAAAAACAGTTTCGCTGTGATCATCGAAGATATCTTCTATCATCTGAGCAAAGAAGTCTATCTCGCCCTGGATTACTGCAGAAAGCGCGGGACGATGAGCGATGAGCAGAGAAAGCAGGAGAGCTACCGGATCTGCAAGAATTTTTTCAACCGGATCCCGAAGATCCGGGAATATATCGAGACGGATCTTCTGGCAACTTATGACGGAGATCCCGCAGCCGGCTGTTTTGAAGAGATCATCCTGGCTTACCCGGGACTGATGGCGATCACGGTCTACCGTATCGCGCATGAGCTGTATTTGCAGGATGTGCCGGTGCTGCCGAGGCTGATGACGGAATATGCACATTCCAAAACAGGGATCGACATCCATCCGGGCGCAACGATCGACAAGTATTTCTTTATCGATCACGGCACCGGGATCGTCATCGGCGAGACCGCGGTGATCGGCAAAAACGTCAAGATCTACCAGGGCGTTACGATCGGTGCGCTTTCCACAAGGGGCGGACAGAAGCTTTCCGGGAAAAAGCGGCACCCGACCATCTGCGACAACGTTACGATCTACGCAAATGCTTCGATCCTTGGCGGGGATACCGTCATCGGCGAAAACGCGGTGATCGGCGGCAGTGCGTTTATCACAAGGTCCATCGACCCGAATACCAGAGTCAGCATGAAGAATCTGGAAATGGAATACAGGACCGAAGGAAACGAGCGAAAGAGCGAAGAACTTGCACCGGGTGAAGAGTGGTACTACATGATTTAGACAATATGAAGTGACCTCCAGTTTGTAGATTCGTGGATTTACCTGTAATCTATAGATTGGGAAAAATCAAGGTAACAGGGATTACCACATACAA
>CACZBD010000028.1 GCA_902779305.1 uncultured Lachnospiraceae bacterium
TTTGAGTGAGATGGAATATAATAAACAGGTGATTTGATTCTCAACACAGATCTGGGGACACTTCTGTTTATTTATTTCCTACAATGAGTTTACGCTATCATTTGTGGGTAAACCGTTGCATTAACACAGGATGTAGTGTAAAATTTATTAAAATGCAGATTTATGTTGTTCATTAAGAAAAAACGTTGTGCCGCAGGATCAGGATGCGGCCGGAAAGGAAATCATGTCAGGACATTCGAAATTTGCGAACATTAAACATAAAAAGGAAAAAAACGACGCTGCCAAAGGCAAGATCTTTACGATCATCGGCAGAGAGATCGCCGTTGCGGTAAAAGAAGGCGGCGGCAGCGACCCTGCCAACAACTTCAAACTTGCCCAGGTGATCCAGAAGGCCAAAGCCAACAACATGCCCAACGATACCATCGAGCGCGGCATCAAGAAAGCGGCCGGAGAACTCGGCAACGTGAATTATGAGTATGTGACTTATGAGGGCTACGGCCCGAACGGGATCGCCATCATCGTGGATGCGCTGACGGATAACAAGAATAGGACCGCTGCCAATGTCAGAAGTGCGTTTACCAAAGGAAACGGCAGCATCGGTACACAGGGCTGCGTATCGTTCATGTTCGATAAACGCGGGCAGATCATCATCGACAGGGAAGAGTGCGATCTGGAACCGGATGATGTGATGATGATCGCGCTGGATGCGGGTGCTGAAGATTTTTCGGAAGAAGAGGACAGTTTTGAGATCTTAACGGATCCTGACGGCCTGAATGATGTTGTTAAGGCATTGGATGAACAGAAGATCCCGTATGTGTCTGCGGAAGTCACGATGATCCCGCAGAACTATGTGGAACTGACCGATGAGACTGCCATCAAGTCTCTGCAGCGTACACTCGATCTTCTGGAAGAAGATGATGATGTACAGGCTGTTTATCATAACTGGGACGAATAAGAGGTAAGAGTTTTGGATATCTATCATGATTTTGCTGCCATCAGGCAGGATAATGACGATTTTGTGCGCCGGTTTCACAAGGATACCTATGCGGATGCGTTTTCGGATTTTCTGAACAAGCATACGCCTTTGTTTGAGACCATTGAAAGTGAATATACTTCATCGGAAGATGCTTCCAAACTGCTTGCGGATCTGTCCGGGGCTTTTGTGGCGCTTGCAAAAGAAGAATATGATGCGCAGAAGAAAGCGAAGAGAACTTCCTATCTGATCGATCAGAATTCCCTGATGGTCGTTTATATCCTTCCTTCGATCCGGGAATACAGTGCATCCTTCAGTGAGCCGCTGATCACGGAGCTGGTGGATCAATGGAACAGGGCCTTTAAGCAGTATACGATCAGACCCGGTACATTCAAGGAGATCAATGCCGGCTTCAAACGCAAACTCTGCTATGTGACGACGGCGGTCTGCTTAAGCCTCGGCAAAGACGAAAACTGCAGGGAGATCAGTCTGCTGAAGCATTACAGGGATACTTTCCTGATCGCGGAATCCGACGGCAAAAAGCTGATCGACGAGTATTATGACATTGCGCCAACGATCGTAAACAGGATCAACAAATGCGCAGATGCCAAAGAAACCTACAAAATGATCTATAAGAATTATATCAGCCCCTGTATCGATCTGATCGATGAAAACAGGCTTCTTGACTGCAAAGAACTCTACATCAGGATGATGCAGTCCCTGAAACAGAATTATCTATTATCCTGATCGAAAGGAACGAAGATATGTCAGAGCGTAATCTTGAAACCATATGCGTACAGGCCGGGTGGGAACCCGGAAAAGGCGAGCCCAGGGTGCTCCCGATCTATCAGAGTACGACTTTTAAGTATGACACTTCCGAACAGATGGGACGTCTGTTTGATCTGGAAGATGCCGGCTATTTCTATACCAGGCTTGCCAACCCGACCAACGATTATGTCGCGAAGAAAATCTGCGAACTTGAGGGCGGCGTTGCTGCCATGCTGACTTCCTCGGGTCAGGCCGCCAATTATTATGCGGTCTTTAACATCTGTGAATGCGGGGATCATGTGATCATGTCTTCTTCGATCTATGGCGGGACCTTCAATCTGGTCACCTGTACCATGAAGAAGATGGGGATCGAATGCACGGTCATCGATCCGGATTGTACGGAAGAAGAACTCAATGCAGCATTTCGGGATAACACCAAATGTGTGCTCGCAGAGTCTATCTCGAATCCGAACCTGATCATCCTTGATTTTGAAAAATTCGCAAAAGCCGCGCATGCGCACAACGTTCCGCTGATCGTAGACAATACGTTCCCGACACCCATCAACTGCCGCCCGATCGAGTTCGGTGCCGATATCGTGACACATTCGACGACGAAGTATATGGACGGGCATGCCCTGACGGTAGGCGGCTGCATCGTGGACAGCGGCAATTTTGAGTGGTCAAAATATCCGGATAAGTTCCCGGGACTGACAACACCCGATGACTCCTACCATGGCCTGACATATACCGAAAAATTCGGGAAACTTGCCTATATCACAAAGGCGACTTCGCAGCTGATGCGTGACCTCGGTTCCATTCAGGCGCCGCAGAATGCTTTCCTACTCAATGTCGGCCTTGAAACACTGCACCTTAGAATGCCGAAGCATTGCGAGAATGCGCTCAGTGTTGCAAAGTTCTTAAAGAGTCAGGAAAGGGTTGCCTGGGTCAGATATCCGGGACTTGAAGATGATCCTTACCATGATCTTGCTAAGAAATATATGCCAAACGGCACCTGCGGCGTGATCTGCTTCGGGATCAAGGGCGGAAGAGCTGCTTCCGAAAAAGTCATGGATGCGCTGAAGATGATCGCGATCGTGACACATGTTGCGGATGCAAGGACCTGTGTGCTGCATCCGGCTTCCCACACACACCGTCAGATGACGGATGAACAGCTTGAAGCTGCAGGGATCTCTCCGGATCTGATCCGTCTGTCCGTCGGGATCGAAAATGCAGATGATATCATAGCCGACCTGAAGCAGGCTCTGGCTGAATAAAAAAATGACCAAAAAAAATCCGGCATTATTGAATACCTTGGCGCTGATCAGCCTGGCTATGTTCGGATATCTGTTGTTTTTCACGGTATACCGCCAGATGATCTCCCAGAATGAAGGGGTCTTCTATGTACTCGTATTTGGAGGAGTCCTTATTTTGGCATTCATTTTACTGTCCCTGATGACGAAACTGCTGGCGTTTTCGGAAGATGCGGAAAACAGTGTCGGATTTATCATCATGGAGATCCTGTTCCTTCTGGCGCTTTCCGTTTTGTTTGTCAGAATGCGGATCACCTACCAGTCCTCGGTGCCGGAAGAAGAGAGCATCTGCTATAAAGTTGCGGAACTCATGCAGGAACAGGCCCTGGGGTTTGGCGGCGAGGATGTGATGTCGCAACTTGTCAGAAGACCTTCCGCCTATCTGATGGGTGCACTTATGTCTGCGATATTCTCCATGTCACAGGATCCTTCCGGCCTCATCATTTATATTAATACTTTTCTGTTACTGTCCTGCGGATTCTTTGCCTATGGGATCGTCAGAAGGATCGGTTCGAGGATCTGCAGTCTGTTCGTTTTTCTGATCACGCTCTATATGCCGTCAATAGGTTTTTCCGTTTACAACTATGATGCACAGCTTTTGTTTGCCTTTATGCTGATGCTGGCGATCTTTTTATCCGTGATCCCCATGACGGCTGCAGCCCCGAAAGCTGGTTCCGTTGTTGCCTGCATTTTTGCCGGGATCGCATGGGGGATCGTGGTGTTTATGGAACCGGTCAGCATCCTGATCCTGCTTGCATTCCTGCTCCTTGGAAGGATCGGAGAGCACAGCATGAGATTTTCTCTCATTTCGTTTGCGATCGCTGTCGTGATCGCCGTGATCATGGTCGTGATCTTCAGCGTTTCGATCGGGCAGCCGTTTCCGGTCGTCCTGCAGGGAATGTTTTCCAGGTTCAATCCTTTTTCCACGGATACGGGTTCTGTTTCATCTTTTCCTGAGATTATTTCCAATTTCAATGATAAGATCGATGCGCAGCTCCGTTCGATCACGGAAAACTATTATTTCCTTGCAAAAGAAGACGGTACGACACTTTCATCGGTCGGCGTTGCCTGGATGCAGCTCGGCAGCCAGGTCCTGTACATGTTTTTGCTGATCCTATCCATTGCCTGCGCTTTTTACATGATCAGGTCCCATAATGCCAGGATCATTCCGGTGCTCTCGGCGATCATTTCCGGATTCCTGATGATCTTTTTAAGCAGCGCAAACGAATACAACATCGCATTTTATCTGATGCTGATCGTGATGACCGGCGGCGTGAGCCTGCAATACATGTATGAAAATCACCACGCGCTCGCTGACAGAAACATGCAGCAGATGCTCGGAGAGACGGAAGAAGAAACTGATAAAGAGCACGTTGAAGAAACACCGGAAGAGACGGAAGAGGAAAAAGCAGCGTTCATTGCCCGCGCCCAGGCGCTGATCTTTATAGGCATGAACGAAGAGTACTATAAACAGATCAAACTGTCCGAAAAACGCCAGGCACAGCAGAAGAAAGAACAAAAAGAGGAGCCGCCGGCAGCGCATCCTGATAAGATCGTACCGGTAAAACAGGAACTTCAGGATCGGGAGCAGAGTTTTGACAGAGAGTCGGATGCCGAGCCTGAGAAAGAATTATTTTCTGATCAGGATCCTGAAAAAGAAGCAGAGCAGAAAAAAACCGAAAAGAAAAAAGTTGAATATCTGGAGAGCCCGCTGCCGCTGCCGAAGAAGCATCAGCCCAAGGATCTTGATTATGATCGTGTAAACTCGGATGAAGAGAAGACGGATGACTTTAATGATTTTGATATGTCCGATGATGAAGACTGGGAATTTGACCTGAATGAAGAGGTTTGACGGTGCCGGGAAGTAGTGGTTGCAAATTTTGGGATTATTCTATATAATAGCAAAGTATGAAACGCTTCCGTGGCTCAGTTGGTAGAGCAACGCATTCGTAATGCGTAGGTCGCCGGTTCGAGTCCGGCCGGGAGCTCTTTCTTTATATTTAGGAGTAAAACGATGGCACAACTATGGGGCGGCCGCTTTTCCAAAGAGACAGATGACCTGGTCTATGGGTTCAATGCATCGATCTCTTTTGACAAGCGGTTTTTAAAACAGGATATTGCGGGAAGCATCGCGCACGTGACCATGCTGGCAAAGCAGGGGATCTTAACGGATGCGGAAGCCGGGACGATCCGGGAAGCGCTTCAGGGGATCTTGACGGATGTGGAGACCGGGAAACTGGAGATTTCCGATACGTTTGAAGATGTGCACAGCTTCGTCGAGGCAACGCTCATCGACAGGATCGGCGATACCGGAAAAAAACTCCATACCGGCAGAAGCCGCAACGATCAGGTGGCGCTCGACATGAAACTGTATGTACGCGAGGAACTGCAGTCCATACAGGATCTGATCACACAGGTTTTGCACACGCTTTATGAGATGATGCAGGAGCATCTGGATACCTATATGCCGGGATTCACGCATCTGCAGAAAGCGCAGCCCACAACATTATCGCATCACCTTGGCGCGTATTTTGAGATGTTCAGGCGTGATCATAACAGATTGCGGGATGTTTACGAACGGATGAACTATTGTCCGCTTGGAGCGGGGGCCTTTGCCGGCACCACATACAAGCTGGACCGGGATCTGACAGCGGAACTGCTTGATTTTTACGGACCGACCTTAAACAGTATGGACTCCGTATCCGACAGGGATTATGTGATCGAATTCTTAAGTGCCCTGTCCCTGATCATGATGCATCTGTCCCGATTCAGCGAAGAGATCATTCTCTGGAACAGCAACGAATACAGGTTTGTGGAGATCGATGATGCCTATTCCACAGGATCTTCGATCATGCCGCAGAAGAAGAATCCGGATATTGCGGAACTGACCAGAGGAAAATGCGGAAGAGTATACGGCGCGCTGATGTCGATGCTTACAACCATGAAAGGACTCCCTCTTGCATATAATAAGGATATGCAGGAAGACAAGGAAGTCACATTCGATGCCATCGACACCGTGAAGGACTGTCTGCTGCTGTTTGACGGTATGCTCAAGACACTGACGTTCAGAAAAGACGTGATGGCAAGATCCGCCATGAACGGATTTACAAACGCAACAGATGCTGCCGATTATCTTGTTAAAAAGGGAATCCCTTTTCGGGATGCGCACAGGATGATCGGAGAAATGGTCTTAAAGTGCATTGATAAGGAATGCAGCATTGAACAGCTGACACTTCAGGAATTGAAAGAGATCTCCGAAGTGATCGGGGATGATTTTTATGAAGCCGTCAGTTTAAAGACCTGTGTGGAAAACCGCCTGACATTCGGCGCACCGGGCAAAGAGGCCATGCAAGTGGTATTGAAACTTAACAAAGCTTTCCTTGATCGGTTTGATCAGGATCATAAAAGTAAGAAAGAGGAGAAAAAAGATGAGTGATAAATTGAAAGTCGGTATCCTTGGCGGTACCGGAATGGTAGGACAGAGATTTATTTCCCTGCTGGAGGATCATCCCTGGTTTGAAGTGGTCTGCATCGCAGCTTCCGCCAGAAGCGCGGGCCAGACTTATGAAGACTGCGTGAAAGACAGATGGAAAATGACCACGCCCATTCCCGAAAAGGTGAAGAAGATCGTAGTTAAAAATGTGCAGGATGTGGAAGAGATCGCTTCCGAAGTCGATTTTGTGTTCTCTGCAGTGGATATGTCGAAGGATGAGATCCGTGCGATCGAAGAAAAGTATGCGAAGGCGGAAGTGCCTGTTGTCAGCAACAATTCCGCGCACCGCTGGACCGATGATGTGCCGATGATCGTTCCGGAGATCAATCCCGAGCATGCGGAGATCATCCATGCGCAGAGAAGGCGCCTCGGAACGAAGAAAGGTTTCGTTGCGGTAAAACCCAACTGCTCGATCCAGAGTTATACGCCGCTTCTTGCCGCATGGAAGGAGTTTGAACCTGTTGAGGTCGTTGCATCGACCTATCAGGCTATTTCCGGCGCAGGAAAGACCTTTAAGGACTGGCCTGAGATGGTGGAGAACGTGATCCCGTTTATCAGCGGGGAAGAAGCAAAGAGCGAACAGGAACCCTTGAAGATCTTCGGACATATTGAAAATGACAAGATCGTTAAAGCAACGCTTCCCGTGATCACGACCCAGTGTATCCGTGTTCCGGTATTAAACGGTCATACCGCATCGGTCTTTGTCCGTTTCAATAAGAAACCGACCAAAGAACAGCTGATCGAGAAACTGGAGGCTTATTCCGGGGAGCCGCAGAAACTGAATCTGCCCAGTGCGCCGAAGCAGTTCATCCGTTATCTGGAAGAAGAAAACAGACCGCAGGTGAAACTGGATGTGGATTATGAGAACGGCATGGGCATTTCCGTCGGCCGTCTCAGAGAAGACACCGTTTACGATTTTAAATTTGTGGGACTTTCCCACAACACGGTCCGCGGCGCAGCGGGCGGCGCGATCTTATGCGCGGAATTATTAAAGGCTAAAGGATTTATTTAAGAAATGGAAGATCTCAAGTACCAGATCGATCTGCTGACCGCGCTGAATGAGAGGCTTATGGCCAGCGAACATATCTACCGTGCGATATCGGAATTCAGTGGATATTGTTATATCTACAAGGATTATCGTACCCAGACAGCAGAACTGATCGGTCCCTGGGATGATACGGTTGGAGAGAAAGTCACCAGCCTCCCGTATGATGAGCGGTATCTTCTGAATCTTCTGCATGAAGATGACCGCAAAGCCTATACGGAATCCATTTATGAAATGGAACACCATCATGGAACAAATGCCATTTTAGAGCTTCGCACCAAGACCAAGTTTAACTGGATCGAGTGCGAAGCCCGGATGGTATATGACGATGACGGTAATCCTGCAGAAAAGATCATTGCGTTTCGGGATATCACCAAACGGAAGAACCAGAACGAAGAGATCGCGTATCTTGCTTATAACGATTCGCTGACCGGACTATATAACCGCAATTATTTTGTCCGCTGTCTGCGCGATATGTGTGAGAAAGCGGAAGCGGAAAAAGTCAATGTGGAACTCCTGTTTTTAGACATCGACGATTTCAAGAAGATCAATGATTCGATCGGACTGCTTTTCGGAGATGAACTTGTACAGGGTTTTTCCCAGCTGCTAAAGGAATTTCAGGGTGAGAACACGATCGTCGGCCGCTTCGGCTCCGATGTGTTCATCATTGCGATCTATAATCCGCACGGGCAGCGCAGCGCGGATCATATCTATAAAGCGATACGTGAGAAGTTAAGAGAACCCTATGTTCTGACCAATAAATCGGAAGTGCATTTTACGGTATCCGCAGGCGTTGCGGAATTTCCGGAAGCGGGAAAGACCGCGCTTGACCTTATCAAAAATGCCGAGATCGTTTTATCCAAAGCCAAAGAATCCGGGAAAAACGCGATCTGTTATTACGAACCTTCTATTTTACAGAACTTTATCAAAACCGTTTCCTTGGAGCAGAAATTAAAAGATGCGATCGACAATGAGGATTTTACGATCTATTTTCAGCCGCAGTACGAGACGGGGAGCGGGAAATTAAGAGGCGCGGAAGCTCTGCTCAGATGGCCCGATGAACACGGTCAGTTTATCACATCCCCCGGGGAATTCATTCCCATTGCGGAAAAAAACGGCGCCATTGTGCCGATCGGTTCCTGGGTATTAAAAGAAACGCTGAAGATCATGAACAACTGGAGGATGCGTTTCCGTCTTCCTCTGATGGTCGCGGTGAATATTTCCGCGATCCAGTTGGAAAAAGAAAATTTCGTGGATTATGTGCAGTCGCTTCTGCAGATGTATGAATTCGATCCGAAATCTTTGGAACTCGAGATCACGGAAACCGCATTTATCAACGATTATGATCTGGTGATCGAAAAGATCAATGTGCTCAGAAAACTCGGGGTTAAGATCGCGCTCGATGATTTCGGAACGGGCTTTTCCTCACTTTCATACCTTAAAAACATGCCGATCGATATCTTAAAGATCGACAAGACCTTCATCGATTCCGCCATTGCCGATTCCTCAGCAGGCATCATTACGCAGGCGGTCGTGGATATGGCCGGAAAACTCGGACTCAAAACCGTTGCGGAAGGTGTTGAAACAGAAGCACAGCAGAATTTCATGAGTTCCATCGGCTGCGATTATGTGCAGGGATATCTGACCGGAAAGCCCATGTCCAAAGCGGATTTTGAGAAACTGATCATCAGACAATTACCATAGGTACAAAAATGCTTTTTCATCAGGATGAATGTAAACAGTTAGAACATCATTTTGGAAGTTCTTCCAATGAGATCGTTGTGTTATACGGGGATGCGGACTGTTCGCTTTCCCCGATCCTGCAGACTTTTCTAAAAAACAAGTCCTACTATTATTTCCGCGCAAGAAGCTGTTCTCCCAAATTACAGCTGCAGTTTTTCTATGATGAGATCCGGGAACAACTGCCAAAGGGCCTGCATTTTAACATGCGGTATCCGGATATCTTATCGGCCATGCTGTCCGTACCCTGTCAGAAACGTCTGATCGTGATCGATGATTTCATGTATCTGTTCAAGTCGGAGCCCTCCGTGATGGATGAGATCGTAAAGATCATCCACAACAAATGGAACAATCAGAGTGTCATGTTTCTGCTTTGCACAAATGATGCATTGTGGGTGAAACGCGACATGGTAAAAGCCCTTTCCGACAATGCCTATGAGATCAATGCGCTGATCGAACTGAAAAATGCTTCATTCCGTGATTTTTATGCAGAGATGAACGGATCTGATCTTTCTTCTGCTGTCATGGCCTACAGCATTTTCGGCCCGTCCCCGGATCATCTGAAGATGCTTGATCCGGCGGCTTCCCTGCAGGAGAACATCTGCAGGCTCATTTTAAGAAAAGACAGTTTCTTTGACCAAAAAAGCAGACACCTTCTGCCGGATGAACTCAGGGAGCCTTCCGTTTATCATACGATCTTAAGTGCGCTTGCGTTAGGAAAAATGAAGCTGAACGATCTTCACATCCAGACCGGATATGACCGTGCCAAGATCAGTGTGTATATCAAAAACCTCAATGAACACGGGATCGTGGAAAAGATCGAATCCTTTGATGCGCCCGGGCATGAAAATCTGCAAAAAGGGCTGTACCGTATCACCGATCCGTTTCTGCGGTTTTATTTCCGCTTTATCTATCCGCATGAGTCGATGCTTGCGATCACGGAACCGGAACGGTTTTACAAAAAATACATCGAGAATGACCTGTATGCTTATGCAGCGGGCACATTTACGGATGTCTGCAAGGAATATCTGTACCGGCTGCAGGAGACCGAGGATCTTGACCGATCGTTTACGACATTTTCCACCTGGTACGGAAAGGTCGGCACGATCGACATCATTGCGGCTAATGAGGATGGCACAACTCTGATCGGATACTGTAATTATTCCAAGGCCAAAATGTCCTATGCGGATTATGAATGGAACCGTTACTGCATGTCGCAGGCCAAACTCGTCAGTGACATTCTTTATCTGTTTTCGCTCAGTTCTTTTGATGAAAAGATCAAAAAGGAAGCTGAGAGCGATCCGTCGATCGTGTTGATCGAAGATCTCACTTTTTAGACAATATGAAGTGACCTCCAGTTTGTAGATTCGTGGATTTACCTGTAATCTATAGATTGGGAAAAATCAAGGTAACAGGGATTACCACATACAA
>CACZBD010000029.1 GCA_902779305.1 uncultured Lachnospiraceae bacterium
CTGTTAGACCTGAGGCTCTACCTCTGCGTTCAGTGTCGGAATAATTAAAACGGTGATCTCAAAAAAGAGCTTGACAAGAGGTCACTTCATAACAGGAGGAAAGATATGAAAATCACGGTTTCGGGAGAAAAAAAGGAAGTTGCAGACGGTCTTACCGTTTCGGCGCTGATCGAACTGGAACAGGTGGAAACACCGCAGTACGTAACGGTTTCCGTTAATGAAGAATTTATCGACAATGATTCTTTTGACAGCCACGTGCTTGCAGAAGGAGATGAGGTGGAGTTCCTTTACTTCATGGGAGGTGGAAGGTAATGTTTACCAACGAACAACTGGAACGCTACAGCCGGCATATCATTCTGAAAGAAGTCGGCGTAAAGGGGCAGAAGAAGCTTCTGAACGCAAAGGTGCTGATCATCGGAGCCGGCGGTCTCGGCGCTCCTGCGGCACTGTACCTTGCGGCAGCAGGCGTGGGGACGATCGGCATCGTGGATGCGGATGTTGTTGACCTTTCCAACCTTCAGCGTCAGGTCATTCATACGACAAACGACATCGGAAAAAAGAAGGTGGAATCCGCTGCGGAAACCATGCGGGCGATCAACCCGGATATAACCGTCAATACCTATTATGAGTTTGTATCAAGTGCCAATATCATGGATCTGATCAATGACTATGATTTTATACTGGACGGAACCGACAATTTTCCTGCGAAGTTTCTGATCAATGATGCGTGTGTCATGGCCAAAAAACCGCTTTCGCATGCGGGGATCATCCGGTTTAAGGGACAGCTTACGACCATCCTTCCCGGAGAAGGCCCGTGTTACAGATGTATTTTTAAGAACCCGCCGCCAAAGGATGCCGTTCCGACGTGTAAACAGGCGGGCGTCATCGGTGCCATGGGAGGGATCATCGGATCCCTTCAGGCCATGGAAGCGATCAAGTACATCACGGGTGTGGGAGACCTTCTTGTCGGATATCTGCTGACCTATGACGCGATCAAAATGGAATTTCATAAGATCAAACTTCCGCCAAGGGGAAAGGGCTGTGCGGTATGCTCCGATACACCTTCCATTACCGAACTGATCGATTACGAGCAGGCGGTATGCGATCTGCACTGAAAGGACGCCGGAACAAGATGAAGATCAAAATAAACAAATGTGATTTTGACAGGATGTATGAGCATGCCCTTTCTGTCTGTCCGGAAGAAGCCTGCGGACTGATCGCGGGAGAGGATGCAGAAGACGGCACGAGGGTGATCGGGAAGATCTATATTCTGACCAATACGGATCATACGAACGAACATTTTACGATCGATCCCAAAGAGCAGCTGTCTGCGATAAAGGATATGCGCGCAAACGGCCTGAAACCGCTCGGGAACTGGCATTCCCACCCGGAATCGCCCTCCCGTCCGTCAGAAGAGGATAAAAGACTTGCCAATGACAGCAGGGCAAGTTATCTGATCCTGTCCCTGATGGAAGAAAATAAGCCGGTTCTGAACGCTTTTCACATAGAGACGCAGAATGGGGAAAAGACAGTCAGAAAAGAAGAGTTGACGATCGTTTAGACAGGAGGAATGAAAAATGGCAGATCTTGGGTTTACGGTGGATGACAAGGTTGATATTACAGATGTGAACTGCCCCGTGACTTTTGTAAAAACAAAGGTTGCGCTTGAAGAACTGGATGAAGGGCAGATCCTGCAGGTTCACTTAAATGACGGAGAACCCGTACAGAATGTTCCAAGAAGCGTCAAAGAGGAAGGACATGAAGTGCTTCTTCTGAATGATAACGGAGACGGGACGTTTGAACTCTACATCAAAAAGGTCGGAGACTGATTTCCTGACGATATTTCATTGCATTCATGCAAAACCGTGATAGAATAAATTCATGCTGAACCGGTTTTCGAGAACACAACTGATATACGGAGAAGAAGTGATGGGAAGGCTTGCGTCTTCCCATGTTGCTGTGTTTGGGATCGGCGGCGTAGGCGGTTATACGGTTGAAGCGCTTGCAAGAAGCGGGATCGGCGCGATCGATCTGATCGATGATGACAAGGTCTGCGTCACAAACATCAACCGCCAGATCCTTGCAACCTCAAAGTCAGTCGGAAAATACAAGGTGGATGTTGCCAAAGAGCGGATCCTTGAGATCAATCCGGACTGTAAGGTCAGGACTTATCAGACCTTCTTCCTTCCCGAAACACAGGATCAGTTTGATTTTCACGAATATGACTATGTTGTGGATGCGATCGATACGGTAACGGGAAAGCTTGCGATCATCGAAAAAGCAAAAGCTGCTTTGGTACCGGTCATTTCCTGCATGGGTGCCGGCAACAAGGTACATGCGGACATGTTTGAAGTGGCAGACATTTATCAGACTTCCGTCTGTCCGCTGGCAAAGGTCATGCGGCATGAGTGCAGGAAAAGGGGGATCGATTCGCTTAAGGTGGTATATTCAAAAGAAAAGCCCATAAGGCCTCTGGAAGATCTGTCCATCAGCTGCAGACAGCATTGCATCTGCCCGCCGGGGACTGTCAGAAAATGCACGGAGCGCAGGGATATCCCCGGTTCCACCGCGTTTGCCCCGTCCGTAGCCGGCCTGATCATTGCAGGTGAAGTGATCAATGATCTTGCAGGACCGGCTTCGTATGAACGGGATTCATGATCGGAAAAGCTCTCTGCTATTTTGCCTGTGACAGATACTTATCCATCAGTTCTTTGTATTTTGCGGGATTAGCTCCCAGAACAGCATCGCCCAGGATCTTTCCCTGACTGTCCACGAAATATGTGGTGGGAGTTCCGACTGCCTCAAGCATATCATCGAATCCGTCCCATGCACACAGGTTTGTATATGTCACGCCGGTATCGCTGACGATAGCCTTTGCTTCATCCAGATACTTGGTATTATTTACCCACACATCATCAACAAGTCCTACGATCGCACCGCCTTTGGCTTGAAATTCTTTATTCATCTCTTCAAGTTCAGGCATCTCTTCGATACAAGGACCGCAGGTAGTGGCCCAGATGTTGATCATCGTCACCTTGTTATTGGCAAAAAGGGATTCGGATTTTACCGGATTACCTTCAAGATCGATGGTTTCAAAAGAAAGGGCTGTTCCTTCTTCCGTGCCGGACCATACATTAGGCGTGTAATACTTCAGATTATTGAGTATCTCTTCAGAGGCATCATAGAAAGCATTGTATTCTTCAGTGCTCTTATCACGAAGGCCCGTTGCCCTGTCGTCCATTTTCCAAAGCCAGACATAGCCGTTTTCCTGATGGAGCATTTTGTAATCAACAACGGATTGTCTGTCCTCGTCAGAAACTTTACCATACATTTTTTCTACCGTGACCAGCATTTTGTTTTTTGCTTCCTCTTCCGAATTAACACCTTCTACGCACATTACGTTGAAAGAGGTACCGGCATGAAGTAGAGAACCTAATGTTTCACTGTCTGATGCGTAATACTCTTCTTCTGTCATATCATAGTATGTCGGCCAGCCCATCATAACACCGCTGTCATAATCTATGTCGCCGATATCTTTTATCTCTATAAATCCGTTTGAAAGCTTCATGTTCTCCGGCAGATCAAAGCCGAATCCTGCACCGGGACAGAAATAGTCACAATCGCTTTCAACCTTGACAGGCTTGCTGTTTTTCGCATTTCCTGCGTCTTTTTTGCCACAGCCTGCAAGAGCCGAACACATGCATAGCACAAGCAGTATGGCAGTCACTCTCATTGATTTTTTCATTTTTCTCCTCCAAAACTCTTACTTTTGTTCGCTTTTTGACACCCGAAGCGCTTTTTCACGGATTCCCATGGAAAGCGCGTGTTTCGGGCACGCATTTATGCATTCCCTGCATCGGATACACTCGCTGCTGTTAGGATTCTTCGCAGGGTCCACATTCATCTTACAGGTTTTCGCGCAAAGACCGCAGTTTACGCATGCATTCTCATCCACATGCATCCGCACCAGACTTACTTTCTGGAACAATCCGTAAAAAGCACCCAGCGGACATATGTACTTACAGAACGGCCGGTAGATGAAGATCGAAGACAGGATGCAAACGATCAACAGGAAAAATTTCCATCTGAAGAGCCATCCCAAAGTGCTGCGCATCGTATCGTTTAAAAGAACAAGGGGAATACCGCCTTCCAGCGTTCCCACGGGGCAGATATACTTGCAGAAGAAGGGTTCGCCGACTCCGACTTTCGAGCGTACGAAAAACGGCAGTGCGAATACCATTACGAAAAGGATCAGGTACTTTAAGTATCGCAAAGGCTGATCGATCTTTTTCGGGATCGTCAGTTTCGGTGTCGGGATCTTATACAGCAGTTCCTGGATCAGGCCGAACAGGCACAGCCAGCCGCAGACAAAACGACCCACGATCAATCCGATGAGCGCTAAGTATCCGACCACATAAAAAGCAAATTTTCTCTGTCTTCCGTCAAAAACCGCCTGCATGGAACCGATGGGACAGGAGCCCAGGGCGCCGGGACAGGAATAGCAGTTCATGCCGGGAACACAGATCTTTTTCAGTTCACCTTTGTAAATAGGCGATCCACCGGGCAGAAATCCTTTTACATAGGCGTTCGTCAGGATTCCCCATCCGGCTTGGACGCATTTTCTAAGTGCTGCCGCTTTTTTAGCCAAGGCCGATACACTCCATACAGATATTGATCGCTTTTTTCAGGACTATATCCAGTTCTCCCTGATAGATGCCGAGCGCCATACATCCTATCGAGGCGAAGATCAGAACTGAAGTTACCCAGATTGGTACTTTCCGCTTCACTGTTTACCCCCTTCATTTTCATGCGTTGTCAATCTGTTGCGATGTAACAAAAAACCGCGGTTATTATATCACATATCGCATGGAATGTCACTACTTTATCACGGATGCCTGATTGAAAACCGCAGTGGCTAATCCTGCCGGGAATCCGATCATTCTCCTGACGAGAACAGAGCTTGGATAAATCATCACATTTACATGAAACATGACAGGGAAAATCTGGACTTTTTTGCCCCATTTTCCTGTCTTTTAATATATAATGTATCTGATGCTTATGGGGAATCGTTACGGGTATAAATAAGAAAATAAGAAAAGGGGACAGAAATAAAAAGAACGGAATTTTGTTAAAATGCGTTACGCATTCACGGGTTTAACAGGACAAACAGCACTGCATGGCACAATTACTGTGTCTTTTTCGTATTACTTATACCGGGACAAATAACTGTCGGACTATAGGCTTTCTGGCCTGTATCCGGCAGTTTTTACGTTACAGACAGATACACAAAACCTTCAAAGGAGAGAGAACATGAAGACACGCGGAAGGACATCCAAAACAATTGCAGCATTTCTTCTTTCGTTTGCAATGCTGGCGGGACTGTTTCCCGTAGGCGCGTTTGCGGCAGAAGATGCGGGAACGCAAGGAAATGTGCAGATCAGCGACGAACTGTCGGACAAAGTGGAAGAAGTGTTCGCACAGCAGGCAGAGGCTGCGGAGGAAACACCCGGACAGGAGGCAGATCCGGTGGCAGAAGAAACCGTCGAAGCGGAAGATCCTGCCGAAACGAAGTTAGAAGACGCAGAAACTCCTGCCGAAACAGAGCAGGAAGATGCCGAAGTTCCGGCAGAAGAAGAAAACCCGGAAGAGGATCTGCTGGGAGATGCTCCGGTTGCCTGTGTAATCGGGAAAAACGGGACCACGACTAACTATACGGACTTTAAGGCAGCGATAGAAGCCGTTCTATTTTCCGATTGAAGTAAAAGGAGGAAGCGAGGCCGAACCCAAGACGCTGGATTTAAATGACCATGGGATTCTTCTTCCAACACTTGATTGTTATGAGCTGATCAGAGTGACAGATGGTTCGTATTTCCGTCTTACAGACAGCGCTGAAACAAAGACGAATCGATATGTCACTTTTTTCGATGGCTTGGCGATCGCAGTTTCTGATACTGAGCCGGAACCGGAGGAGTGGGAAACCGTTAGCATCATTGGCGGCGGTTATCTTGGTGGCGGCCAATCCGGATGGGAAGATGAAGAGGGCTGTGCCGGTGTGTATGTCGGTCGTAATGCCACGTTCATAATGGATGGGGGGACAATCTGCGGCAATGCAAGCGCGAGCGGTGGCGGTGTTTATGTCGATAACGGCTCGTTCATAATGAATGGCGGCGCGATCAGTAATAATCATTCCAAAGACAGCGGTGGTGGCGTTAGAATCCAAAACGGTTCGTTTACAATGACGGGCGGAGAGATCAGGGAAAACAAGACCGGAGTGAACGGCGGCGGTGTTTATGTCGATAACGGCTCGTTCATAATGAGCGGCGGTTTGATCAGCGGCAACACAGCCGTAAATAGGGGAAATGCCATTGATGCCGGATGGAATGTGACGCTCACATTTGAAGGGGAGCTGATTGCCGGAGTATCACCGGACGGATCGGATGTGGCGGAGAGTGAGAACGAGAGCGTTTCTTCTAATATCCTTAGTTATGATGTTAATTACGGCTTCCTGGAGATCACACCGGGGGTCGCCGGGGTGATCATTAGCGGATGGAAGGCGGACGGTGATTACAGTGTATATTTAAACGGCGCCTCCACGCCGATTACGAAAGGTTCATTCGAAGTGCCGATTGACAGGGACCTTTCATTAAGGTTTGTTCCTTCCGCGTTCAAGAAGATCAATAAAGTTCAATGTATCATAAGAGATGGAAACCCGATGAACAAAGCGCCTGATAATGACGGTTCGGTAACGTTTTACATTGGTGCGAGTACTATGGCCAATATAGGCGGTTGGACCATTACGTTTACCCCGGAAGTTGTTCCGGTTCCTTTTAACGTCACTTTTGACGACGGCTTTGGCACGGGCTATACCGTTGCGGGGATTACCGGCAAAACGATTTCCGTCAACGGCGGGGAGGATTTTAAATTTCAACCCATCGCACCGCAAAACCGCCGTATTAAGCAAGTGTTTGTGGAAAGAAACGGAATGGAAAAAGAGGCGTTGAGTGCCGATGGATCCGGTTTCTATACGATCAGCCGGGTAGCATCCGATTGCCTGATAACCGTGTCCACGGCGACAACCACACAGCGCACGGTTACATTCGGCACCGGCTTTAAGACAGATTATGATGTGCTGGTTCAGAATAATAATGGCAGTTGGGTTAAGTGTGAAAACAGCCCTGTATCCGTATATGATCTGGATGACTACAGATTCCGGTTAGCTCCCGGCACCGGCAAATACATTTCGGCAGTAACGGTAAACGGTTCCGCGATCACGCCGACAGCGTTCGCCGGAAACGAATATGTTATTGAAAGCGTTAACAGCGATCTTGCTGTCGATGCTGAAGTGGCTTCCGGTGTCATTCTGAAAGCGGACCCGCAAAGTTCGGAACATATCAGACTCTATGCCTATGACAGTGAAAATGAAAAGAAGGGTGCGCTGATCGACGCCGATGGCCTTTCTGTCGCGGCCGGCAGTGATTTTTATGTCCTGGCGGAGGGGGATGAGGGATACAGTACCGACAGTGTCAGCATTGGTGAAACGGTTCTTACTACAGCAGAAGGTGAGGAAGAAGTTTATAAGATTCCCGCAGTTCTTACCGCTAATGACATTACGCTGCGTGCAGCGGCTGATCCGAACTCATATGATGAAAGAACAATCTTTGCCGTGATGTATGCGGATCAGGCAGACAGGGTGTGCTCATTTTCAGTGATAAGTCCGGATCATGTGACTCACAGGGGTTCAGACTGGATCATTCCCCGGAATAAAAAGAAACTCACATATACGATTGAAATTCAGAAAGGATTTCTTCCTTCGGCAGAACTCGGCCAACAATCTGATACTGAGAGTGTTTTTCATCATGTTAAGGATATCAGCCTTGGGACGCCTGTTCCGGACAGCAGCGGAAATTCGCTTATTTATACGGTAACGGACAGCGTGGTCCCGTACAGAGACATGACACTGCGCATCAAAGTTTCCAAACAGACCTACAGTCTGCAGGCTTCGACGGAGCATGTGAAAACTCTGACAGCAGCCTATGCGGACGGAACGCCGATTGAGGCGTCTTCCACGGATGGAAATGTTACAACCTTTACAGGCATAGATCCTACTAAAAAAATAAAGATCACGGCAGTTCCGGAAGACGGATACGAAATCATGGGCGCCTTTGATTCGTGGGAAGATGATGCGAATACACTTCCTTTTGCCGGCGGTGCATTCATCCTTGCCATGAGGGCCGATCCGGAATGCGTCAACCGCATTCGGTTTGCGTCTGAGGCGGCCACTTCTTTGACGGTTGACGGCAAGCCCGTTTACAACAATGCGGTTGTCGGTACAGACAATCCGTTTAACAAAGATGTTGCCATCGCTGTAAGAAGCGGCACCGCACAGGTAGACAAGTCACATATCACGAAAGTCACCGCATCGGTTTCCGGGTATATTCCCGCAATCGCCGATGACGGGACGATCACGATCGAATACAACGATAAGATATCTTCGTCCAAACAGCCTGTAAAAGTCACGGTCGAAGGAAAGGATAACGACAACAAGGCATTTAAGTTCACGGTCAGCCTTGTGTTTAAAAAGGAAATCACGCAGTTCAGCGTGACGGGCGCGAAAAAGAACAAAGACAATGTATTTGTGATCGAGCAGCCCGCCGGAACAACCAGGGACTATCCGGTGAAGGTGAACGCAAATGCATGGCCCGGAGATGTTGTTGCTGAGGTTTCGGTACCGGGTGGCGGTGAATGCCAT
>CACZBD010000030.1 GCA_902779305.1 uncultured Lachnospiraceae bacterium
ATGGCATTCACCGCCACCCGGTACCGAAACCTCAGCAACAACATCTCCGGGCCATGCATTTGCGTTCACCTTCACCGGATAGTCCCTGGTTGTTCCGGCAGGCTGCTCGATCACAAATACATTGTCTTTGTTCTTTTTCGCGCCCGTCACGCTGAACTGCGTGATTTCTTTCTTAAACACAAGGCTGACTGTAAACTTAAATGCCTTGCCGTCGTTATCATTGCCTTCGACCGTGACTTTTACAGGCTGTTTGGACGAAGATATCTTATCGTTGTATCCGATCGTGATCGTCCCGTCATCGGCAATCGCGGGAGTATACCCGGAAACCGATGCGGTGACTTTCGTGATATGTGACTTGTCAAACTGATTGGTGCCGACAAAGACACCCATCGTAACATCCGTGTCAAAAGGATCATTTGCACCAACTGTCGCATTCGGGGCTACGGCCAATCCGGCAACCTTTAGGACAGTAAACGGCTCGCATGCAAACCGGATACAGTTGACGCCATCGGGATCTGCCTGCATCATATAAACGACCGTTCCGTTTGTATGGGAAAGCGCGATATTGTTACCGTCAGACACGCCTGTGAGCAAATATCCGTCCGCAGGCACAGCCGTGATCGTAACAATTTTATGCGGATCAATATTTGCAAAGACCGTAGTATCCTGCTCTGTGGAAGATACATTGATCTGTGTGCCGTCAAGATAAGCTGCCGTCACCGTTTTGATGTTGGCGCCTATAGCACGCAGACTGTACAGCTGCCTTGTAACGCTGATCCGTAAGTTTTTATTTATATATTCTGCTGTTTTACCGTCGATCGTATAAACAAGTGTTTCCCCGTCGTTGCTTACAACAGGTGTGCCAAACATGACATCCCTGATGTGTTCATCACCGGAACAGAGTTCTGCTACGGGACGATATCCTTTTTCAACTTCGAGCGTATATTTGATTCTCGTTGTCTTTGTGCCATCTATGAAGAACGTATTACCCTCCTGTACGGCATCATCCGGACTGATCAGGGAAAACGTACAGTGGTCGGCTGCCTGGTCCGCATATGTTACGTCAAACGTGACCAGGCCGTCCGGCAATAAAAATGCCGTTGCCTGCAAAGCGATGTTGTTCTTTGTAAGCGTTGCGGGAATCTTATAAACTTCTTCCTCGCCTTCTGCTGTAGTAAGAACCGTTTCACCTATGCTGATCTGATCGGAGTCATATCCCTCATCCGCTTCAGCAAAGACATAAAAATCACTGTTATACGCTACAGAAAGGCCGTTGTCAGCATCGATCAGCACACCCTTTTTGCCATTTTCAATGTCATAGGCATAGAGTCTGATATGTTCCGAACTCATCGGGTCCGCCTTCAGCATGACACCTTGCGCCACAGTGACATTGATAACAAGATTTTTCTGAATATTTTCTATAATATATTCGTTACCGGCAAACGCTGCCGGTAAGATCCCGGTTTCGTTTCCATCGATTGTTACCGTTACCGCCGAAATGGTTTTTCCGGTAACAGGTTTTATACGGAACCTGTAATCATCCCGGTCATATGCCGTCGTCTTGCTTCCGGGATTGTCCACCCAGACGCCGTTGATCCTGCTCTGTACCGTATAATCTGTGCCGAACCCGGGTCCGAATGTGACCTCATGCGTTGTCGAAGATCCCGTAAGTACGGTGATGCTGTAATTTGAATCAACCGCTCTGATCTTATAAACACCGTCCTCATCGAACAGTTCCACCGGTTCCGATCCTGCTTTTTGCACAGTGACTTTTCTGATCCTGCCGCCATTCAGCGCGACCGGTTTGAAGGAAAAATCATCTCCGCCCGTGACATCGTTAACTCTTTGCGTAAGCGAATCTATGGTATAGGTCGTACCAAAACCTTCATCAAACGCTACCTCAAATTCGACCGATTCTGTCGTTACACCGACCGTGATATTACCCGTTACAGCCGCTGCGGGAATCGTATATAAACCGTTTTCATCAGGAGCTAATGTCGTAACCGTCCCGTTTTTTGTATAAGAGACCCCGGTGATCGTCTTGATCACTGACGGAACGACCCTGAAAGAAAAATCCTCGTCAAATGGTGCTGTTACACTTCCCTTTAAAATCGGCTCTATCGAATCGTTAATGAAAATACTGTAGCCGCCATCTGCGCTCCAGCCTTCAAATGTAACCTTGGCACCATCCGGAATGATCTCCAGATAGCCATAATCACTTATGTTTTCGATAACGGCATCGGTCGATGAAACCTCGTTAGCATTTGAACCGTCCGGATTTACGCCGGCGATGAGTTGTCCGGAAAATGTGAGAAAATCAGAATTCTGGTAATCAAGGGATTCAATGTAAAAAGCGCTCCCTGCCGTGCTGGCCGTATTTCCGTAGATCTTTCCGCCGGTCATATGATAAAACGAAGGATATGTTGAATCATCTCCGATACAGACTCCTCCTCCATGCTCCGCCGTATTTCCGGTGACCGTTCCGCCATTCATGAAAATTTCATCATATCCGCCATATATCCCTCCGCCCCAGGACGCTTTGTTATCACTGATCTCGCCATCATTCAGAATAAAAGTCCCACCATAGGCGCATACTCCTCCGCCCGTTCCCGGCGACTCGTTGTGGTGGATTTTCCCGCCATTCATTGTGAATGTACCGTTTTGGCAATCAACTGCTCCACGCCCGTCTGAGAAGTTATGATGGATCTCTCCGCCGTTCATTATGAAAGAGCCTTCATGAGTACCTATCGGAGACCAATCGGTGTAGTTACCACAGAGCGATCCTCCATTCATCGTGAATGAACCCGATTCTCCTACTGCTATAATCGCATTACCGCCGCAACTTCTTCCTCCGGTAAGATAACCGCCTTCAACTTTGAAGTATTCTGTTCCCGCAGCGGGTACGGTTTTTGAGATTGACATCACCATCTTACGATTAAAAATCACTTCTTCCGAATCTTCTATCGTAATATATCGAACCGTCTTTTTATTGCTACTGTCTGTCAGGCATAAATGTGCATTATCCTCCATGTGGATCATGTCGAAGCCCGTATAACGATATTTTTCCTGATGAAGCAGGATTCCGTGGTCATTGAGATCTAAAATCATGGGATCCTCGGCGCTTCCGCCCGATACCATGATAACGAACATATCCAAATAACCTATATTCCAATCTTCGATGGTGTACAGATTCTCGGATATTTCGAGATCATCCAGCAGTTTCAATGTTGCTCCGTTCCCTGCATTATTCCACGCTTCTATCGCTGCCTTAAAGTCCGTATAGTTAGTCGTGGTCCCGTTTTTCCCGATTACACAGGCAACCGGAGCATCTCCCAGCAGAGATCCTCTTCCGGGCTTTCTTCTTCTGCCGGAACTTCGGCATCTTCCTGCTCCGTTTCAGCAGGGATTTCTGCGTCTTCTACCTTCGTTTCGGCAGGATCTTCCGCTTCGCCGGTTTCTTCTGCCACCAGGTCTGCCTCCTGTCCGGGTGTTTCCTCCGCAGCCTCTGCCTGCTGTGCGAACACTTCTTCCACTTTGTCCGACAGTTCGTCGCTTAGCAGCACGTTTTCCGATGCCGGTGCATCTTCCGCCGCAAACGCGTCTACGGGAAACAGTCCTGCCAGCATTGCAAACGAAAGAAGAAATGCTGCAATTGTTTTGGATGTCCTTCCGCGTGTCTTCATGTTCTCTCTCCTTTGAAGGTTTTGTGTATTCTAGTTTTCCGGTCTGGGTACCGTGACCACTACCTTGGTATAACAGATTTCATAAGTATCGGGGGCCGGATGTTCCGGATCGTAGTTTTCATTCATAACGCAATACTGTATCCAGCCCGTCATCTTGCCTTTGCAGGCATCCCATTCCGCTTTGGTCAGCGGTGTCGTCATCTTGAGCTTGATGGATTTCGTAGCCGGATCATATCCCGCATCCGATAGTTCAAAATGCGACCTGAAGTTGTTGATTTTGCCCGCATCATTGTTATTCAGACATCCTGTCAGCTCGATTCCTGCAAAATCAGCAGTCTTGAACGTAACAACCGCCTCACTTCCGGCTGTGTTCCCGTCAAGCTGGCATTTTTCATTGATCTTTGCGCCCGGTTTCTTTGCGGGCACGGCCTTAAGCGATACCGTGCAAGGCTTTGTGAGTATATTGCCTGCATCATCCATAAGCATGGCATCGTAGGAGTATGTCCCCGCCGGGATTCCCGCAAGAGCCGCGGTCAGTTCATATTCCCCGCTTTCGCCTTCAGTCTGGCTGAGGGTGCCTGAATTAAGTGCTTTCATAAGCTTTACATAGCTTTCCATCTCCGGTGATTCATCATGTGAGAACACCCTGCCCATATCATCATTCGGGGCAAAACGGACCTTGGCAGCGTCCTCTGCACCGGATGTGAAATAGAATTTAAATGCCAGGCCGGTCTTTGCGCCTGCCCAAAAGTCCGTCGAGGTCTTCTTCGTTACAGACAGGCCTGCGTCTGCGTTGGTGTTGATGATCTTATAGGTTTTTCCGGCAAACTTTACCTCTACCGTGGATTCGCCGCCGTTATTGGGGATATCGATCCAGAAATAGCTTGCCTGATTGCCTTTATTGCCGATTAACGATATATGATTGATCTTTCCGCCTTTTACTGTCGGCCTGGGTATTGCCGCATCAAAAGGAGCATCTGCCCTGGAGGCCACTACAATAATGGCTGTCGCATGATTTGTCCGATATTCATTTGACGCCGCACCATTGCCTCCTGCCGGGTAAAGCGGAGTCAATTCATAGTTTTGTTCCTCATCGAATTTTACCTCCCCGAACATAACCGAATACTCCGGCCCGGAAGCCTTCACCGTAAACTCAAGCGAATAGGAACTCTTTCCGCCATCGTTTGCCGTGGCCGTGATCTTGTATTTTCCGACCTTTGCTATCGCTGCGATCTGAAAGGTTGTAGCATCCTTATTTTCAACCGTTAAGCCGGCAGGCACTTTGAGCGTCAGGTCACAGATCTTCACCGGCTTTACATTATCAGTAAACCCGAATACGGCCCTATAGGCCTTTCCTGCGGTTATCTCGCTTTTATTCTCTATCGCATTGTTCACGGAGTCCACGAAGGTCACACCGTCGAGGCGGACCTTTGCTGTTGTGACTGTGATCGGATCCGTTAACGTATAAGCCGGATTACCTTCAAAATCATCCGCTTCGGCTTTTACACGGAATGTATTGCAGCCTGCTATAGGCATAAAGTCTTTCGGAACCGTTACGCTGCCGTTTTTGACCGTGATGCCGTATCTCGGGTCGCTGTCGGAAAGATCTTCCCCTTCCTCATCAACGATCGACCATTTGACTTTCTTTGAAGCAGGCTTCTGATCCTTGTCTCCGTCTCCGTCCCACCATGGCGTTGCCGTAAGTTTCAGACTTGCCGTTTTCCGATCCTGTTTATCGATCTTATCGATCGGTGCCTTTACCGTCAAAGGCAGCGTTGCCGGGCTCGCATACTGGCCGGCTGCAAAAACGGGATATGCATAGAGCGTTGCTTTTCCGGCTGCAATTGACGCAGTTTCGGAAAAGACGATATTTGTCATTCCGTTTTCGTCTGTTAACACATCCGTACTGTGCCGGTTTCCCTTTGCATCCACAATGTATGCGCTTGACAGTCCGGTCCATGTGGTCTGCCTGGAATACTTTGCAACGGCAACAAGCACATTTTTCT
>CACZBD010000031.1 GCA_902779305.1 uncultured Lachnospiraceae bacterium
TGTAGTCAGTTTTCTCAATAATATCCATGCCCTTATTATACTACAGATTTGCTCAAATGTACACAATTGATTGCGGATATTTTGCTGCCGAGTTAATAAAATAGTCCATGACATACTGAATTGCCTTTGACATGTTTTCCGAATGTAAGTTCAAATCAAATTCGTCCATATGATCCTTTTTCTTTCGCTTAGCAAAATACTCTTCCAGGGTTTGCATATTCTTCCACCTTTCTATTGGTATGTTATGATCTGCGCATTCGTGGCTGTGAAGTGGATATCGGGATCGTATACGGCACCGAAAAGAACAAATCCGGTCAGACTGTTCAGGTACCCAGGGAAATCGACTTTATAGCGACTCGTGGCGGAAGGAAGACATATATTCAGTCCGCATACGCACTCCCGACTGAAGAAAAAGCTCTCGCTGAAAACCGACCCTTTGCTCTAACCGGAGACTCCTTTCCAAAGATCATCGTGCGCCACGATATCCGCAAACGGTGGTATGACGATAACGGTATTCTGAGTATCGGAATCCTGGACTTTTTACTGGACGAAGGAATCGTTTAAGTACGATACCGACTCCGCGCTTCTTCATAAACTCGATGGCTTCCCCTGAATACTGAGCTTTCATGGTACACCTCTTGTTCTGATTTAGTCTGTACAGTCGATCTTCAGGTTTCGGAAATAACCATCTGTCCCGATATCAACATACAAGCCGACTGCGCCTTTGCTGTCAGGACCGTGCTTCAGTCCGCTGACTTCGAGTACTTTCTGCCCGTCAACATAAAACAGGCCCTGATCTCCTGTTATTTCCGCCCGGATATGGCTCCACCTGTTCAGTGCAATACTGCCTGCACTGCCTTCATATCCGCTGATGCCAAACTCGCGGAAATAGGAGAAGGTATAACCCGGATAAGAGAAATACTGACAGCCGTGGGCTTTGCGAACCGGGTCCGTACAGCCTTTTCCGTTTGTGGGACGGATATAGAAAGATTCAAACTCACTGTCATTATTACTCGCCCGAAAGACGATCCCGATAAAGCCTCTTGCATAATCCGGAGCGTCTTCGAGCAGCTTTCCGCAGACATCGACTTCTATGATCCCGTTATGGAAGATAATATCATTTGCCTTCAGATATGTGTTCTCATCCGGCAGTTCCTTGTCGATCTTTCTGATCCGAACGATTCCGTCTCCGAGAAACGCAGGCAGTGTATGAACCGCTGTAAAATTGTCCTTGATCATATCGATATTCATCACGAAGCTCTCCTTTTCTTTTTTCAGCAGGCCGTTTTCCTCACTGGCCCGGTACTGCGGGTCGTTCCCGTAAAAGTCTCCGGTGTGATCCTTTGCCACGGCAGAACGGTCGGAGCCTTCACCTGTATTCACAATCTGCCAGATGGTCGTTCACGATTCCGATAGACTGCAGGAAGGAATACGTGATCACCGGGCCTGCGAAAGCGATCCCGCGCTTCTTCATATCCTTGCTCATGGCAATGGACACATCCGAAACGGTAGGAACGTCCTGCGGTGTCCTCCAGTGTCCGTCGATCTGCCTGCCATCCGTAAAGCTCCATAAATAAGCGTCAAAAGAGCCGAACTCTTTCCGGATCTCCTTTACGATCCGGGCGTTCTTTCGAACGCTGTAGATCTTGTTCCTGTTCCTGATAATCCCCGGATTTGATTGAAGAGCATCCAATTCCCCGTCGGTCATTGCCGCGCATGCATCGATAATGAAACCATGAAACGCGGCCAGGTAAGCCTCTCTCTTATGCATGATGATCTGCCAGGAGAGCCCGACGCTCGCCCCTTCCAGACAAAGCATCTGGAATTCGAAATCATCGTCATGGTTTTCCTTGCACCATTCGTGATCATGGTACTCCTCCAAGATCGGATCGCCGTTATACCAGTTTCTGCATTCGCTCATGGCAGTATTCCTCAATCATCTGAGATGGTCATCTTTCTTGCGGCCAATCATGGAAACCGCGTGTTATTTTACCGAAATGATCAAAAAAAGAAATTGCGGTAAAAGAAGATACAGCAAGAGTAACATGCCCGGTTTGTGCTGTCAATCCATTTTGCTGTACGCTGCTGTTAACGGCAAACGCAGTTTTC
>CACZBD010000032.1 GCA_902779305.1 uncultured Lachnospiraceae bacterium
GGAGCATATACCCCGTCATGCACTCCGGTTTCACGGATGGGGAAATTGGTTTAGTTGAAAGAGCTGGCACGAAGGTGCCATCTCTAGTTGTCTATTGTGTTTCCCCATCCGTGAAAAGTCGTTTATGACGGGGTATATGCTCCCGCCCGCAAGTGTATTGCCCCGTTATTGAAAATTCGTTACTGAACTGGTATACACTATCGCGTTTATTCTAATTCCCAAGGATGTCGAGGATTTTTCAGTTCTTAGCTGTATATTTCGGTACAGAAGTATCAATCTCGTTAAAGTGCGTCCATGCATTTATATAAGATTTGGCTTTTCTCACATATTCCAGTAAATATTCTTTATTTAGTGAGTAAATATTCTTTATTTAGTGTTTGCTGAACGGATTGCTCCGTCCGTAAAAATCCCATAAATATAGGGAAATTACTGAGTAAAGTGCCTATATCTGGTAAAATAGATGCAGGGTTTTCTGATACCCGAAGTCAATTATCCTGCATCTGAGGAGACAGATATGTACCGTAAAAATAATGGACAGGCCACTATCTTCGATTTTATCCTTCCCTTTGGCGGCCATCTGAAAGAGGATAACCGCTGGGTTCAACTCCATAAAATGATCGACTGGGAAATAGTCGATGAGGAGTATCGCCGGAACTTTAAGAATAAAGTGACCGGGCAGGAAGCGTACCCTTCTTCTGTTGCGTTTGGCTCTGTCTATATCCAGCGGAGGCTGGGCCTTACGGACCGTGAACTGGTTGATCAGATCGCGGAGAACCCGTATATGCAGTACTTCATCGGATATAAAGAGTACCGCAGCGAAAAGCCTTTTGACCCGAGCCTTCTCGTCACATTCCGCAAGCGCCTTCCCGAGGAAGTCATGAACAGGATCATTGAAAGATCGTTCATTAAAGCGGCCGAGAAGGACAATAAGGACAAAAATGATAAAGGCAGTGGCAGCAACTCCTCCGGGAGTGGGGGTGGTGCCGGGAAACCTCCCAAAGAACCGCCGAACAGGGGAACGCTGATCATAGATGCAACCTGTACACCGGCTGATATCGCTTATCCGACAGACCTTGAACTATGCGACAAGGCGCGGAGATGGACAGAAGTCATCCTCGACCGTTACTGGAAGCTTTTCGGATCCATGAACGGAAAAAGTGAAAAGCCCAGGACATACAGGGAGATTGCCCGTCGAAGATTCCTGAAGCTCACCAAACGCCGTAAAAAATCAATGAAGAAGATCCGGAAGGAGATCCGTTATCAGCTGGGATGTATCCGCCGTAACCTCGACTATATCGAAGAATATGCTGCTGAGTATGGCCTGGACTGTCTGTTCAGGGTCCAGCGTGATCGTCTTCTTACTATCGTCGTGTTCTATGACCAACAGAAGGAAATGCTGGATACAAAGACACACCGGGTCGAAGACCGTATCGTAAGCCTGTCTCAGCCGTGGATCCGGCCGATCGTAAGAGGAAAATCAAAGGCTCCGACGGAATTCGGCGCAAAGATCTCAGTCAGCATTGTAAACGGATATACCTTTCTCGACCGATTCTCCTTCGATGCATACAACGAAGGAGAATCATCTGAATTCGAACGGGTCGTCGAGAAATATCGTCAGCGGTTCGGCCATTATCCTGAGCGGATCCTGGCGGATAAGATATACCGGAGCAAGAGCAACCGGTCTTACTGCAAAGAGCATGGCATCCGGATGTCAGGTCCGAAGCTTGGCCGTCCCGGAAAGGATCACGCAGCAGATATCCGTCAGGAACTGCAGGAGATCGGGGAACGCAACGTAGTCGAATGCAAGATCGGAAACGGAAAGCGTAAACTCGGACTATCGCTGATCATGGCAAAACTGCAGATCACAGCAGGGGCAATGATCGGGATGGACATCTTCATCCTCAATATGGAAAAACTTATGAGGCAGGAGGCTTCATTGTTGTACGCATTTTTCGAAATCTGCATCATTCGACCATTTGCAGGAAGGAAGCAACTGGCAACAAGCATTATTTTGGAGGGCTGAACGGGGGAATAACCACCGTTCAGCAAACACTATTTAGTGACGTTGAAGTCTCTTAATTTTGTTTCTGTATCTAAAAGCTAAGAAATCAATACTTCCGTCCGCCAGCCCTGACAGCCGGCATCTGCGCGA